>CAJXXR010000009.1 GCA_913063375.1 uncultured Flavobacteriales bacterium
ATAGAGTAATTTTTTTCATAACAGGTATATATTGTGTTGTGTGTTTATCGTTGTTCTACACTACAAGAATACGGCAGATTTGAAAAGTAGAGCGCTTAGTCTCGATGAGTGGAAGATATAAAGGGTTAAATGAAAAGATAAAGATGATATAGCGATAGTTTTTAGTAAAACAACGGATGAATGGCATCAAATATAAGGTAGAGAGGCTTCGGGAGTAATTTCAAAATCATAACATTGGTAAATGGATTGATTTTGAGAAAAATAAAAAGGGCGAAATATACATTTCGCCCTTTTTATTATATAGTACTTCTTATCGTATTATTTTGTTCTTTCTATCTCCGCTTCTAGATCAACAAAGAATCGATCAATCAAGCCTCGCTTAACATGTGGCATAACCACAATTTTGTACCAGGATCTTTCTCCTTCATATTTATCAGCTACTAACATGTGTTTAGTCGCTAGTTCTGGACTTATGAAGTTTGCATCGATGGTAACAATATTAATATAGGGATTTCGGAAATAGGGAATGTTCAATGCGTCGAGCCTTTCGCAGATATCATCTGTTCTATGAATCAAGGTATCCATTTTGTACGTCCATCCCTCAGATCCATGAATCATCATGATCATCCAAACTGAAATTGCATTTGCTCCAGATCTACTACCACAAATGGTATAGTCCTTCCCTTGCACATAGTTTGCTTCTTCTGTTTTAGCATATTGCATCAGCCCTTTACGTATAAGGAATATTCCTGTTCCGTAAGGTGATTGTAACATCTTGTGTCCATCTATCGTAATAGAGGAGATTTTATCATTTTGGAATTGATACCTACTTTCTTTGTTGGTGAAAGGATAGATATAGCCTCCAAATGCACCATCAATATGTAGTTTATAGTTTAGTTCCTTTTCATCTAAGATGGTTGTAATACTATCTATATCGTCTACTGATCCGTACATTGTAGTAGCACAGTTGCAAATTACAATAAAGTATTTTTTACCATTCGCTTTGGCTTCATCCAGAATGGTATTTAGGGCATCTAAATCCCAGGTTCTATCTTTTTTATCTACCGGAACAATGGCTTGCTCAATATCCAAAATATTGGCTCCTTTTGGCATTGAGTAATGGCTATCCTCTGAGTAAATCATTAGAATTTCATCCCGAGTTGCCTTGTATTCTTTTCGGTATAAATTTCTGTAAATCCACATGGCTTGGATATTGGCCTCTGTTCCTCCGGGAGCAACATAGCCATCAATGCTATTTTCATCTGCTCTGAACATTTGCTCCCCTATCAAAGCAATCAGTTCTCGTTCTACAGCTTGGGTTCCTCCAAAAATACTTTCGGACTCCCCACCCATAGTATGACACCCAATATGGTTTGGATTGGCAATTAAGGTAGAAAGGAATGGCGCATCCTTAAGGAAAGGAGCGTCGTCATAAAACTCTTCAGCGTCCAGGTAGGTTCCTGGTACACCCAATATATTGTTACTTCTATAATTGATATTATTGGCTAGGGCGCCAAATAATTTATCGTTGATTTTTTTTGGACTAAGTTTTTTCCAATACATAGGAATATGGTTTTATGCTTGTTGACTAATACGTACAATTTTCTGATATAATTCGTTGTAGTATTAGGCAACAATGTCCTTTTTTACGAGCCGGTATTGCGACTCTTTTTTGTTTGGTAATAGGATCATTTAGTAACAAGCTTCACTGCCAAAAGTTAATACTCCATTAGCGGGACTGATATAAGGTATGTCAAGTCCTGCGCCTCTTAAAATGAAGAACAATGCTGCAAAGATCATCAAAATGGGGAAGATGGAACGAATTTTTGCTGGAATTTTTGATTGAGTGAGCTGTGAAGCAAGCTGCAAGGAAGCTAAAGCCGGTATTGTTCCCAGTCCGAATGCAAGCATGAAGAGCGCGCCTTGAGGAAGGCTTCCAGTAGACAGGGCTCCCATTAAAGCTAGATAAATCAACCCGCAAGGTAGTAACCCGTTAAAAAAGCCTATTAATAGTAATGCAGGTAATCTATGTTGTTTCAATAGCTTGGCCATTTCTGCCTGTACAGGATTTAAAATTCTTCTATAGATGAATCCAATAACAGCGTTATTCTTATGCTTTAAACTAGGAATAAGTACGGCAATTAAGATTAGAATCCCAGCGATAATGGAAACACGCTGTTGCATTCCTGCAAGGACAAGTCCTTTTCCTAGGCTTCCAAAAATTAGACCTAATAGTACGTACATCGTTAATTTTCCAATATGGTAGACTAAAATACCTATTGAACTATGTAGTTTACTTTTACGTGATACCGGCAAGGCTAGCGCCAAAGGACCGCACATTGCAACACAGTGAGCGCTCCCCAGAAAACCTATACTCAAGGCCGATATCCAGAGTGCTTGATCCATTATAAAAAGAGTATTTCTTCGTAATAGAAGCTTTTACCGCTATCTGTCCAGGAGATCTTTATTCTCCATTTGCCATTTAGCAATTGCTTGGCTGGCAAGTTTTGAATGTTTCCTTCATCGAAATGAATAACAGTGGTGAAGTCCTTTCTCGCATCGTTTGGACGATACATTAGAATTTCTCCTTTTATAGCGTCACTTTGCCATTCTTCTGGAAATTGAATCTGTAATCCTTCTGCCAATGCTTTGAACAGAATTTTTCCTTGATAAGCGTCCCCTGCTTTGGTTTGGCTAATCTTTTCTTCAAATTTCAATTCCTCCTCATAGTAATTTGGTGTTACCAAATCTATGCTAGTATTAAAGCTTTTGATAAGTGCCCAACTGACTAGGCCGATAAAAATGATAAAAGCTAAAATAATTGATTTTCCCCATGACCAGTTCATAATGCTTTAGTTTCTTGGACCATTAAATTTGGTGTCTACCTCTTCCAGGAGTACATCTCCTTGATAAATTCCGAGGTCCACCTGGGTTTTTCTACCATCTAATTGATCCTTGTTGATGTAAATTAATAAAGTTCCTTCAGAGAATTCTTGTTTTTCCAGGGATATGGTGCTTTCAAAACCAATTACCTTAATTTCTCCTTCAGGAGAAATGAGCTCTATATGAAGGTCTTTATGTTCGTGTGACTTATTCAGGATTTTATAATTATACATATTCATGATCTTATCACCTTCCTGTTTGTATAATGTTCCAGGAACCCTTAATACGGTTGATTCAATATCAGATCGCGATAAAAGGAAGGATGTTAAGGTTATGACTAGTACAACTAATACGGAGGAATAGGCTATCATACGTTTACTATAGGTAAACGGTTTCTTTTCTGCCACCATCTCTTCCGATGCATATCGTATTAGACCCAAAGGTAGGCTAACCTTCTCCATCACAGAATCACAGGCATCCATACAAGCAGTACAGTTGACGCATTCCATTTGAGAGCCGTTCCTAATATCAATTCCAGTAGGGCAGACTGCTACACAAAGGTTACAATCAATACAGTCTCCTTTTTCGAGGGCTTTGCGGTCTTCATTTTTTCTAAATTTCCCTCTGTTCTCTCCACGCTTGTAGTCATAACTAACCTGAATAGATTTCTTGTCTAATAATACGCCTTGAAGTCTTCCATAAGGACATACTACAATACATGCTTGCTCTCTAAACCAGCTAAAGACAAAGAAGAAGACAGTGGTGAAAATCAAAAGGGACATGAGTCCACCAACATGTTGAGCAGGCGGCTCACTAATGATTTTAAATAATTCGTCTGTTCCAATAATATAACTGAGAAAGCAATTTGCAATTAAGAAGGAGATGAGATAGAATAGGGTCCATTTCAAAGATCGTTTTCTAATCTTTTCAATGTTCCATGGCATTTTGGCCAGTTTCTTTTGCTGACCATAATCTCCGTCAATTTTGTATTCTATTTTTCGGAAAACCATTTCCAAGAAAATGGTCTGTGGACACATCCATCCACACCAAATACGACCATATATTACGGTAAATAGGATGACACCTACTACAGCAGTAATTCCGGCTAATACAAATAGGATAAAGTCTTGAGGCCAAAATATTATACCAAATACAATAAATTTACGCTCAAGAATATTGAAGAGAAATAGGGGGTCTCCATTAAGTTTTAAGAAAGGGATTCCAAATAGTAGTATAAGTAGTGCGATAGAAACTTTAGTTCTTGCACTATAGAATTTCCCTTTTGGTTTTTTTGGGCGGATAAATACTCGTTTCCCATCCTCTGATATTGTGGCGACAGAGTCTCTGAAACTTTCGGTATCCCTGTATAAATCCTCGTTGTTGCTCATGGTGATGGTGTTAGGATTCTAATAAAAAAGGCCGCCTCAGAACGCTTGAAAGCTCGCAATTCTGATCTGGTCATAGGGATTGGCGGCCTTTTTAGACTGGATAATTAAATCCGTATTTTAATTTTCCGGAACCCACGCGTCCCCTTCCGGAGCCTTGGCATTAGCAGGATTGCTACCTTCAAGGCTGATGATATAACTTGATATTTTTTGAATTTGAGCAGGTTTCAATTGCGATTTCCATGCGATCATACCTTTATCTGGAACACCGTATTTGATAGAAGAGAAGACATTTTTGATCCCTCCACCGTGTTTCCAAAATTCGTCAGTAAGGTTAGGTCCTACCAATCCTTCTCCATTCCCTCCATGACAGGCTGCACAAAGAGAAGTATATAATTTAGAACCTACTGTAAGATCAGATTCTCCAGTAAGAAGTTCAACAGAGGTTTCATCTATTAGGTTGGTAGCTGTAGCCTTGTAGGTTTCCATTGATTTTTTTGCAGCTTTTACTTCCATGGCATATTCCTGCTCTTGACCAGGAATATTATCAAATACATAGATATTTGCAAGATAAACTACACTCCATATTATGGTGATATAGAAAAAGGCTATCCACCAAGGTGGTAGATTGTTGTCCAATTCTCGGATTCCATCATATTCATGATCTAACATGATATCTCCTTCTTCTTCCAAAGGTTTTGCATCATCCAATTTTCGCATCATCTTCGATACTAGTGTTGGCTTTGCTTTCTCTAGTGCCAATTCTTCTTCCGATTTAAGCATGTTTGAAAGCTTATTAATCGTTTTGAAGAGTGAATAGAAAGTAATGATAAGGATCATGCAGGCCAAGATCAATATGAATGCTGGAGCATCAATATTTTGAATGATTTCAGGTCCTATTAAAGATTCTCCTGCATGGGCTGTACCCATTCCAAGTCCAATCAATAGTAGCATTAAGTTTCCTTTGTTCTTTTTCTTTACTTGGTCAGCTAGAGTTTTGATAACTTTTGGTAAGGCCAATGCTAGAATCAATAGTATGATAAACAGTACTAGAGTTAATAAATAATATGGATTATTTATAGATCCAGAGGCCTGTGCCCATGCTGGGGCAGACATTCCAAATATGGCAGCTAGACTAAGAGTGTATTTCTTTTTCATGGTCTTTTATTTATTAGCGGAAGTAAACTTCCTAAAAGCTTAATCTAAAGGTAGCTGACTCATGCGGTCAGTATGGGTTTTACTTGATTTCCAAACATAAATTCCGAGCCCTACAAAAAAGGTGAAGAAGATAAGGATGGATATAATGGGATATATTTCAATCCCATCTATAGTGGCCATGTGTGCCTTGATATACTTCAACATAATCTTACTTATTAGCTGTTTTAATATCCGTACCCAGTCGTTGTAGATAAGCGATCATTGCGATAATCTCTTCGCTACCCTTTACTTCAATGTTTGGATCCTTATTCAATTCAGCAGCAATTTCACCCGCTTGTATTGCCATATCATTTTCTACATTGGCAACTTCCTGTTCTGTATATGGAACACCAAGCGCTACCATTGCTTCCAATTTAGCTTGTGTATGTGTGATGTCTAGATCATCTTCTATTAACCATGGGTATGGAGGCATGATAGAACCTGGAGACATGCTTTCTGGAACGTCCATATGGTTGTAGTGCCAAGAATGAGGATACTTTCCACCAATTCTATGTAAATCTGGACCTGTTCTTTTTGATCCCCAAAGGAATGGGTGATCAAATACAAACTCCCCAGCTTTTGAGTATTCACCGTATCTTTCAGTTTCCGATCTAAATGGTCGAACCATCTGAGAGTGACAAGAATTACAACCTTCACGGATATACAAGTCTCTACCTTCTAGCTCTAATGCCGTATATGGGCGCACACTTTCAATTTTAGGTACATTATCTTCTGATTTAATCATTGGAACAATTTCCATGACTCCACCAATAAGAATAACTACAGTACTCCAAAGTGTAAGTTGAAGTGGTCTTCTTTCAATCCATCTGTGCCAGTGTTCTCCACGGTGCTTCTTGTAGACCTTTTCCATAGCAGGCGCTTCCGCTGCTTCATTCGCAATAAGTTTACCTGTTTGAACCGTTTTATAGATATTGTATACAAGGATGAATAAACCAGAGATATACATTGCTCCACCTAATGCTCTAAGCATATACATCGGTAGGATTTGTGTTACAGTCTCCAAGAAGTTACCGTACATCAATGTTCCATCTGGAGCAAACTCTTTCCACATCAAACTTTGCATAAATCCTGCGAAGTACATAGGAAGTGTCCAGAAAATGATACCTAATGTTCCAATCCAGAAGTGGGTATTCATCAATTTAACAGAGTACATTTTTGTGTCGAAGATTCTAGGAATCATCCAATACATAACAGCGAAAATCATAAACCCATTCCAACCTAAAGTTCCAACGTGAACGTGTGCAGGAATCCAGTCAGTATAATGTGCGATTGCATTAAGGCTCTTGATGGATAAAAGTGGCCCTTCTAAAGTAGCCATACCATAAGCTGTAATGGCAACAACCATGAATTTCAAAATAGGATTTTCTCGTACTCGATCCCAGGCTCCACGAAGCGTAAGTAAACCGTTGATCATACCTCCCCAAGATGGTGCAATCAGCATTATAGAGAAGATAGTCCCTAGTGTTTGTGCCCAATCAGGTAATGCTGTATATAAAAGGTGGTGCGGTCCAGCCCAGATATAAAGGAAGATCAAAGCCCAGAAGTGAATAATGGAAAGGCGGTAAGAGAATACCGGTCTGTTTGCAGCCTTAGGTAAGAAATAGTACATCAAACCAAGTACTGGAGTCGTTAGGAAAAATGCTACTGCATTGTGTCCATACCACCATTGTACTAAGGCATCTTGTACCCCTGCATATACAGAGTAACTTTTCCACATACTTACTGGGATCTCAATACTGTTCACAATATGTAATACTGCAACAGTAACCCAAGTAGCTAAGTAGAACCAGATCGCTACATATAAATGTTTTTCTCTTCTTCTTAATATAGTACCAATCATATTGATACCGAATACCACCCAGATAAGGGTAATAGCAATGTCAATTGGCCATTCTAACTCAGCATATTCTTTACTAGTAGAGTATCCCAGAAATAGTGTGATTGCGGCAGCAACAATAATTAATTGCCATCCCCAAAAATGGATTTTTCCTAGCAGATCATTGAATAATCTTGCTTTAAGAAGCCTTTGTAAGGAGTAGTAAATCCCTGCAAAAATTGCGTTCCCCACAAAAGCAAAAATTACCGCATTTGTGTGAACTGGTCTCAATCGCCCAAATGATAGCCATGGTAACTCCAAATTTAATTGCGGAGCAAATAGCTGACATGCCAATAGTAAACCTACCAACATCCCGATGACACCCCAAAATATGGTAGCAAAGGCAAAGTTTCTAACGATTTTATTATCGTAATAAAATTTCTCTAGAGCCATAGTTGTAATAACTTATGATTTTTGTTTTTGATTATTTTCAAAGAGGATACGGACGCTAGGAGTATAGTCGTCCTCGTATTGACCGTTTTTAACGGACCAAATGAAGGCTATTAAAAAAAATAACGCAACGATGAAGCTGACGAAAATCAGCAGATATAAAATTTCCATATGACCAGGATTATTTTGTAATCCAAAATTAGTATTATAGGTAAAGTAGGTAAATGACAATGATCAGTGTCAAAACTGATTTATATCATATAAAATCTTCCCTATCCGAACGTTGTACTTGCGATCAGCAAGTTGATATGTTTTAATTGAGATAAATTGTGTACTTTTACGCCATTAATTTTGACTGAAATTATTTTTCTAAAATGGAATATAGGAAAATTAATCCTCACCTTTAATTGTTAATTTGGAAAAACCGTATGATTAATTTCAATTTTCGTGTATTAAGCTTCTTGTTTTGTACTCTTCTTTTTTCGTCCAAATCCAATTCTCAAACAGCACATACTGACTGGTTTAAATCAATCGGTGGTGTTTCAGATCAAACTGGAGATGCCATAAAAGTGGATGGTAGTGGGAATGTATATTCTGCTGGATCCTTCCAAGGATTGGTGAATTTTAGTCCTGGTGAAAGTGCTACTTCCACAAGTGATTATGATGCTTACATCTGTAAGTTTGATACTTCAGGATTGTTTGATTGGGCCTATACTTATTCTGGTACCAACAATCAGAATATTTATGATCTAGATATTGATGCTTCAGATAATCTGTACTTCAGTGGCGTTTTTCAAGGAGCTGTAGATTTTGACCCTTCTTCAGCTACCGTTTTATTGCAAGCTGAATACTCAGAAGGTTTTGTAAGTAAATTAAATAGCCAAGGAGGTTTTGAATGGGCAAAGAAGTTTGAAAGTTCAGATACAAGTATTGTAAAGTCCATGATTTTGGATCCCTATGGGAACGTTTTTGTAGCAGGCTATTTTGATGGTACAACGGATTTTGATCCAGATACAGGAGTGTTTAATTTGACATCAGGTGAACATGGCGATTTATTTATTTGTAAGCTGGATGGCGATGGTGATTTTCTATGGGCAAACAGTTATCCGGGAAATGAAATGTATTCATCAGATATAAACTTAGCCATGGATAATCAAGGTTCAGTAATAGCTTCTGGTGAATTCTATGATACGGTTGATTTTAATGCAGGACCTGGAGTTTATGAATTTATTCCTTATAGTACTATTTCTTCAGATATTTTTGTTTTAAAACTGAAACCAAATGGCGATTTTAAATGGGCTAAACAAATTGGAGGTCCGCGTATTGACTTAGTTAGAGATGTAGTTGTTGATGATAATAATAATGTCTATTTAACAGGATCTTTTCAAGAGGAATGTGATTTTGATCCTAATGAGGGCATTGAATTGCTAGAGACTGAAAGTACTTTTGAGCAAGACATATTTCTATGTAAATTAAATTGGCTTGGTGACTTTGAATGGGTAAAGCATTTCAAAGGATTTGGTTTGCAACTAGGGACTGGACTTGCATTGGATGATAGTACAAACATTTATATTACAGGTAATTTCTGGTCTTCTGTTGATTTTGATCCACATTTAACGCAAGGATATGCTGTTTCATCTGAAGGGATGGACGATGTATTTGTTACCAAACTGGATGTAGACGGGAATTTTAGATGGTCAGACGGTTATGGTAGTACATTGCCAGATGTGCCTGGTGCGATAGCTATCGACGAAAACTATAATATATATACTACAGGTGTCTTTCAAGATACGATGTGGTCTAATATGGAAGATAGTGTTTCATTAGGATTCTCATTAGGTGGTAGAGACGCATTTATTCATAAATTGTATCAAGGGCCTGAAATTATTGATGAAGATACCTCAGGCGTAGGAATGGGCGAAATTGAATGGGAACTGGCCTTATTTCCAAATCCAACAATGTGTAATTTCACAATAGACCTTGGTGCAGAAATGACCGATGTACAAATAGAAATTACCAATTCAATTGGACAATTGATTGAACGAAGAAATTGCGAAGATGGTGCCCTACATGAATTTAACCTTAGCGGTGGTTCAGGTTTATACTTTGTAAAAGTTAAAACTAGTATGGGATATGAAAAAAGATATAAGTTGGTCAAAATGTAATTCTGATCCAAAATTTATTAAAATCACTCAATATATTTATTGAGTGATTTTTTTTTGATTTTAAATTGATAGTCACGTGATTTTTGTCATTAATTAATGTTTTAATCGTTTGTAGTTTTGCTTTGAGGGTATAGTTTGAGGTTGGCAGTTCATTTATGTATCATGATTATTGTATGAAATGTCTTGGTTTACCAAGGTTTTAGAGGGCTTCACTAATAGGGTATTTAATAAATATAATGGCTTCATTGCTCCGTTTCTTAATCTATAATTTGGAAGAGAATATGTAAGCTTTGGATGGATGAAAAATTAATTTAATTGACAAAAAATATCGCCATTAAAATCTGGGGAACAGGTTTGGTCATATCAACGATGCCTTATCTATTTTCTCAAGATACTAATACAAGTTCCCATAGCTTGAGTATAGTCTTTCCTGAAGTTGCATTACTAGATATAGAATCGGAAAGTGGGGAAAATATCTCATTTATATTGGATGGAGCAGCATTGGATGCCGGTGAAAATGTTGAATTTCATCAAGAAAGAAGCAGTCTTTGGTTAAATTATACCTCATTAATATCTACTATGGGTTCTGAGCGGAGCATAAGTGTAAAGGCAAGTAACCTTCCAGATATACCAGGTCTTATCATAAGCCTTGAGGCAGAAAATTATATAGGAACTGGAGAAGGGACTTACGGAATTCCCACAGCTACAATCATCCCTACTGAAATGGAAAAGCAATTGATAACTGGAATAGGAAGTGCCTATACAGGAGATGGTCCTTCAAATGGGCATCGATTGAAATATTATCTGGATTATAGTGGAAGCTATGCTGACTTTAGCAAAGAAAAAGGGAGTCAAAATATTACGATTACCTATACCATCACCGATTAATGTGAAATATTGATCCTGAGAATGTTGTATGTCATGGATTGATTAATAAATCCATCCAATAATATAATTAATCAACTTGTAGAAGGTGAAAATTTCGTTATCTTGAAGGCTAATAAAAATTAATAAACAATGAACTCTCTAAATGGAATGAATTTTTGGATTCAAACCAAATTTCTGTTTTCTGTTTTTCTTTTAGTTAATTTCAATTTATATGCTCAAGACGAATCCTTCACTTGGGTAAAACAATTAACCGGAGAAAATGATGTAATAGCAAAGGTTGTCAAGACAGATATTGCTGGCAACGTATTTGTCTATGGACTTTTTGAAGATTCTGTAGATTTTGATCCTGGTATATCTGAGTATTTTATGGATGCCGACACTTTTGCTGATGGTTTTTTAGCAAAATACACAAGTAATGGTGGTTTCCTCTGGGCTAAGCAGTTTGTTACAGGGGTTCATCCTTGTACTGCACCATGGTGGGCAAATTGCTACACAACCCCTTCTTGGGGTTTTCACCCTACTGATATGGTTATTGATAACGGACAAAATATCATAATCGTAGGATCATTTTATGAAGGAACTGATTTTGACCCAGGACCAGGTACTGAATTATTCCTCACTGAATTCGGAGATAATAATGGCTTTGTATGTAAGTTGACTAATTCCGGATCATTTGTTTGGGCAAACCAGTTGATAAATGCAGCCCCAGTCATAATTACCGGAGTAGATGTAGATCAAAATAGTAATATCTACACCACAGGTAATTTTATAGGAGGTGTTGATTTTGATGCTGATACTACGGATTTGGTATCTACTTTCTTACACTCTGGAGGGTACTCAAATGCTGTTTTTGTCCGTAAACAAAGTCCAAATGGAGAGATAGAATGGGCAAAGCAGCTTGGTGGAATAACAATGTATTTTGAAAGCGATTGTTATCCAACTAGTATACATGTGGACAATGAAGGAAATGTCCTAACTACTGGAACATTCACAGGGATTTTGGATATGAGTCCAGATTTAGCAAATTTTGATACTGTTTCATCGAATGGATGGGGGGACATATTTATAAGTAAATTAGATACCATTGGAGAGTTCGTCTGGGGGAAAACCGTAGGTGGTAGCTATTGGGAAAAAGCATCGGATATTGTAACGGACTCTATGAGGAATGTATTTATAGGAGGTAGTTTCGGTTATGAAGCTGATTTCGATCCAGGTCCTTCTACTACAAATTTGGATGCCGTTGGGACTTCAGATTTATATATATTGAAGCTTAATGAATTTGGTTTATTTGAATGGGTAAACCAAATCGGAGGGCCTGCTGGTGGACACATTACCGCTATTGATATAGATTTTCAGGATAATATATATGCTACTGGTCACTTTGGTAATACAGTAGATTTTGATCCTGGTCCTGCCGTTTTATCATTGTCATCCTACCTTAAAGATGCTTTTATTGCTAAATACAATGATGACGGAGACCTGAAATGGGCACATCCCCTAGGCGCAGTGGAAAATAGTAACGTACAGGGGAATAGTATTCATATAAATTCAAACTTAGATGTTTATTCTACCGGTGTATTCGAAAATGTAGGCTATTTTGGGATGGGGACTCCAAACCAGACCTTGTTCTCATTGAGTGATCAAGATAGCTATATTCACAAGGTTACTCAGCCAGTTGAGATAGAGCCAGAAGAGCCAATCGATACGATTGGTATAGATGAATTTCAAGTGAAACACAAATTTATTATTGTGAAGAATCCAGCACAGAGTGTCCTTAACTTACAAATAGGAGCGCAATCGGAAGGGGTCATTCAGATGGAAAATATCCTCGGAAAATCTTTACTTCAGTTTGACCTTGCCTATAAAGGAAAAAATTTCTCTATCGATGTAAGTCATTTTAATAAAGGCTTATATATGGTATCTTGGTATAAAAAAGGTGTGTTAGTACAAAATGAAAAATTTATATTAAAATAGGAAAAATGAACAAAATTATATGTTGCCTTACCGTTGCCTTATCAGTCCTATCTTGTTCAGATCAAAAAAGTGCAGTTCCTGAGAACTTATATGGAACCTGGCAACTGGAAACTAGGGTTTGGACACATACTGGTCCTTATACAGGGCTTGGACATCCAGATGGAAGCGATTACATTATTGAGAAAGAATATGAAGAAGGGCAGATTCTACATGTCTTCGAATCCAATTTGGCACAATTTGAAGTGAATGATATTTCTTCTGAACAATATCCGCTAAGTTATAAGTATAATACGCTTTTGGTAGATGATCTTTTTTATATGAAGGTGGATAGCCTTAATGGAAAAAGAATGGTTGGTACAATGAAAGATTTGGGTAGTGGCTTATATGGTGAATTTACCTTTAGGAAGGTTGATTAAATCGCCTTTTTAAAAACGATTTTTTATAGGGTAGATAGAATAATTAGCGTGCCAGCTAAAAAAATGAGCAGAAGAAATTACTTCTTCTGCCTACTAGTTATAAAATTCTTTTTAAAGTAATGTTGAAGATCAGCATATACTATTTTCTGCTCTTGTTCTGTGAATCTTTTGATAGTCATAGTTGGCGTCTTATTAACATCAACTATGTAAATTTTTCCATCCTTGTTGTCTCGGAGAATATCCATTTCACCATAGTCCAAGCCCATGCGTTTAGCCATTTCAATGACATTAGCCTGTTCCTCTTTGGAAAGGACGTCTTTGGTGGCTTTACGGTGATATTTGTAGTCTAAGGTGGTTGAGGTAGGTTTTTTATAACGGCGCACTTTAGGAATCCATTTGTCAATGATAAATGGGATATCTGTACCAAAGATAAGCACACGTAAATCTGCTATATAATCCTCATTGACCGTATTGTCAATTATTTTCTGGTATACAAAACCAGGTTTCGCGGCTGGAAGAGGACATTCTACTTCATCGATCTCGCCAAGTGCATTTTCATCACACTTTTGCACACACCTACCTTCATGTTTTAAAGGATCTACCGTAATACTATAGCCAAATACTTCTTCAAAAACCTTGTCGACTTTTGTTTTACTAATGTCTAAACAGTCCTGATTAAAGGCCTTATAGTTGAGGTTTAATGGTTGAAGAATCTTATCAACATTTACCGTTTCTGTTTCATCAATCCAGAAAAAGACGAAGTCATAGCCCTCTGCAGGGTTGTTGGTGATATTGATATTCATAGAACGTAAAGTTCTAGCAGCTGTAGATCCCGATTTAGGATATTCTGGATAGAATAACGCGTTCATATGGCGGCCATGTACTTTATAATTCTGGTATTTATAAAATTGGTAGCGTAGGTTCTTATAAATTCCTTCCAAAAACGAAACGCGGTCCTTAGGGTATGTATTTAAAAATAACATGGCTGATGATTAATTATAATTCTATTCTTCCCTGCGAATATACTAGTTTTTTAAGGGATTCATGAACAATAAATTTTGATATATGGCATTGACGTGTAGGCTATGTTCAGGAAGAAATTGAGGGAACTACCTTTTGAATTAGTAGTTCCCATATCAATATTCTTCTTAATCATTGTATTTGGCTAATCTCAAGATATCACCAAAAACCCCTCTAGCAGTTACCTTGGCTCCGGCTCCAGCGCCTTGTATTACGATGGGTTGTTCTCCATAAGACTCGGTATAAATTTCAAATATAGCATCAGACCCTTTTAGGCTACCTAGGGGAGAGCTAGCTGGTACCGAGACCAGTTTAACATCTAATTGACCTTTCGATTTGGAAAGATCTCCATGAAGGTCTCCAATATACCTTAGCACTTGTTCGGGTTCCTGATTGTCTTTTGTTGACTGGAAATTGGCATCTAGATTTTCCAAATTTGGCAAGAATTCATCCAGTGGACTATTTCTATAGGCAGCAGGAATCAGGTTTTCGATTTGGACATCCTCAAACTCATTTTCTAAGTCCAATTCCCTAGCTAGAATTAATAGTTTTCGTGCAACATCATTTCCACAGAGGTCCTCTCTAGGGTCTGGTTCAGTAAACCCTTTGTCAATAGCTTTTTGTAAAACTTCAGAAAAAGGAATGTTTTCAGCTGAGAAACGATTGAAGATATAACTTAAAGAACCAGAAAAGACACCTCGGATTCTAGTAATGTTTTCTCCGGAGTCGTGTAACAATTTTATAGTGTCTATCAGTGGAAGACCGGCGCCAACATTCGTTTCATACAAATAAGACTTGCTGTTAGTCTCCAGGCATTCTCTCAATTCATTGTAAAAGGAGAAGGATAAGGTATTGGCAATTTTATTTGAGGATATTAAGTCAAATCCAGCCTCTACCAATGGAATATAGTTATTAGTAAATTCACCACTTGCAGTATTGTCTATGGCGATCAAATTTTCAAGGTGATGCACGTTGGCATATTCTACTACCTCTTTTGTAAGTTGAGAATGGTTCTCAGCCTTATTGAGATCTGCCTCCCAACTTTTGTTGATGCCTTCTTTTTTGAGCAGTACTTTCTTGGAGTTCGCAATTGCAAAAATGTTCAATTGAATTTTTCGCTTATCTAAAACAGATTGAGTGCTTTCTAATATTTGTTCAATTAAAGTCCCACCAACGAGTCCTTTCCCAAAGATGGCGATATTGATCTTTTTAGCTACACCGAATATCTGACCATGAATTACATTTAACGCCTTATGGAGTTGTTCCTTCTTTACCACCAAACTTACATTCTTTCCAGTAATTGTATTATTGAACAATAATGGAACAATCTGGTTTTTAATAAGGGCATTATAGGGTTGATGAAACTCACTCAGGTCTTGGCCAATGATGGAGATTACTGAGATTGTTTTGAGCACCGTAATTTGATTGACATCCTTGGTGTAAATGTCATGTTCAAATTCTTGTTTCAACGCCTTTACAGCTTCTTCAACTTGCTTTTTCTTTACTACCAGTCCTATTCCCCGTTCAGAAGATCCTTGAGAAATAATGCTGACACTAATGTCTCTATTGCTAAGCACTTTGAAAATTCGGGCATCTACGCCAGATTTCCCTAACAAGCCTCTACCTTCAAAATTTATCAAGGCAACATCATCCAACACAGAAATAGAACGTATGCCTTTTGCCTTAGAATTTGCAGTTATCAAGGTCCCCTTATCTGTTGGTTTGAAAGTATTCAGAATACGAAGGTTTATATTCTTTTCTAATAAGGGTATGATGGTTTTTGCATGCAAAATATTGGCGCCAAAATTGGCTAGTTCATTTGCCTCAGAAAAAGAGAGTTCATCAATTTTTTTGGCATCAGATACTAGGTCTGGATTAGCGGTGAAAATTCCGTCTACATGGGTGTAGTTTTGGAGTTCATCAGCATCCAAATAGTTGGCAAGTAGGGAGGCTGTGTAGTTGCTACCATTTCTCCCTAAGGTAGTGGTTTCATCTTTTAAGTTGGAGGCAATGAAGCCTGTGACTACATTTACAGTATCACCATTGAATTGATTAAAGTGTTCTACAACATTTTCTTTGGATAGCTGATTGATAGGCTGTGCATCTCCAAATCGCTCGTCAGTTTTTAGTAGACTTCGGGAATCCGTCGCTTGTACTTTAATACCTTTTTCTTGTAGCAAGGCAGTAATCGTTTTTACAGAGAGAAGTTCTCCTTGCGCAAGTACTTCATCCTTTATTTTCTGACTGTAATCACCCAATAATTGTACACCTTGGAAAAGCCTGTCTAGTTTTGAAAATTCAGCGGAAAAATCTACAGCAATAGAAGGTGATTTCTGATATTTCTTGAATTGTTCAAGTTGATTTGTATAGTCTAATTTCTGAGCTGCATTATCTAGAATTTCTTCCAGGTTGTCTGTGGCATTTCCTCTTGCAGAAACTACAACAGCAATTTTCTCTTTCGCTAGTACTTTCTTTTCAATGATGGTGATCACCTTGTCCAAACCTTCGTTTGATAATGATTTTCCTCCAAATTTTAATATTTTCATCTTTCTGCTGTTTGTGTGTTTGTTAAAAATGGGTTCAATCAATCTTTCAAGTTGAGCATGCTCTATTAAAAAGGCATCATGCCCATGAAGGGAATTGATTTCGTTATAGGTGATATTTGAATGACTTGTGGCTAGTTGCCTTTGTGTTTCACGATTTTCCTCTGCGGTAAAAAACAAATCAGAATCCACCCCTATTAAATGGATATTTGCTTGGATAGCTTCCAAGCAATTTTTATGCTTTCGTCCTTTGGTTGCATCAATGGTTTTTAGCAACTGATTCATCAACTTATAAGAGGACAGTTGATAGCGCTCTTGTAACTTCTTACCGTGGTGTAGTAACCAGCTTTCCACATTGAATACCTTTAATGCTTCATTTTTCGTTCTATTAAAACGATTTTTAAAGGATGCTGGGGTGCGGTAACAAAGCATTGCGTGCATTCTGGCATCCTGTAGTGGTTGGCTGGAATTGTTAAGAAGTTGTGCTTGAATTTGGCAATTTGCAATCAACCAGTCTGTGGATTTCCAATCGCTTGCTACTGGGATTAGATGTTTGGTAATTGTAGGATTTATCACGGCCATTTCCCAAGCGATTCCACCTCCTAGTGAGCCACCAATTATTGCAAACAACTCCTGGATGCCCAGCTTTTGTAAGCCAATAAGGAATAGTTTGGCGATATCTCTAGCGATAAATTTTTGATACGCATCTATCAAAAAACCATCATAACCATTCCCGGGAATGTTAAAGGCTAAAACAGTGTAGTGGTCTGTATCGATGACCATTTTTTGCCCTATCAATTCTTTCCACCAGCCCGAAGGGCCAGTAACCTGGCTATTTCCAGTTAAGGCATGATTTACCAGTACAATTGGCGCCGTCCCTATTTTGGGGCCAAAGCATTGGTAACTTATCGGCGTATTGGTTAATTCAAATCTACTCTCCGTGTAAAATTGAGGGATAATTATCTTTTGTAAAGAACAGTTCATAGCTTGTTCGTTTTCTTCAGAATGTTACAGTTTTCTTCAGTAGGATTGAGCTATAATAAACTCATGAAAAATTGCTGGATGTGTTGGGGTACAACCTAATCCAGCCTATAGCATCGAAATAGAACTCTTGAAAAAATGAAAGAATAAGCCACTAAATAGAAGGGTCAAGCAGCTATTGGTAAAGACAATAGCCTTTCCTGTAGTGGAGGTCGCCTCTAAAGAATAAGAAGCGTTAAAAGAAATAAACGTAGTCATTTTTCTACTTTTTGAGTTAATGAAAAATTAAATCAAAAGTCAAATCACACAGTATTTGTGCGGCTTACTAGAAAAATGTTAAAAAGAATAGACGACAATTACGGGTAGTAATTTCGTTCCGTTATCTATCTCAAGCAAATATGCTCTTGTAGAAGTTAGCACCTTCTTTGTATAGAACAAAGGGTTGCTAAGGTTTCCTTGGGTCTAATCCCTCCACCTTTCTTGATAACATCTCAATAAGTATTGAACTTTATGAGTGCAAATATTCAATAAGAAAAGTTGAATTTCCTAACATTTTTGGAAAAAAATGAGAAAAAAAACACAAAACAGATACTTTAATTCTATTTATAACCACTTAAAGTACTGTCTTATAGGGTAGGTTGTATAGCTAATCAATTTTTAATGAATAGAGCCTGTGAATAATAAAAGGCTTCAAGTATTGTTGAAGCCTTTTATATTCGTTACTGTTCCCAATTCGTATGTGCTTTCTGCATTTGATTTGGGAGGATTCTAAACAATAGTTTCGCTATCGGATTCGAAAATAGGTAGGTCTTATTGTTGATTATTGCGGATTGGTTACCTCCTTTAACATCCATTTTTCCAACACTCATTGCAAATGCACAGTGACCGTCAAATTGAACTGGGGCTTGTGTGTTTTTAGTTATCATATCTTTCTGTTTGCATCAATGGATAGCCTAGTTGATTCCTTCTACTTGCTTGATGGGTCTTATTTCCATGCTTGCGTCCATATCTTCGAAAATTGGATTGGCTTTAGCTATCTCAACTGCCTCTTCAAGGCTGTCCGCTACAAGGTGAAAATACCCAACAATTACTTCCTTAGATTCGTTAAAAGGTCCGTCTTTAAATACTCCCTTATTCCCATGTAAAACTGCACCCTCCATTTCCAGAGGTTGGGCTCCTTTTAATTTCCCTGCCTGTATAAGTCCTCCAATATAAACACCTACTTTTTGAATATGAGCTTGTTGTTGCTCAGGAGACAAACTTTCCAAATGATCCCCTTTGGTCTTGATAAATAACATGAATTCTTGCATAACAATTTTTTTAGTGGTTCGTGTTTTAATCACCTTCTATATAAGAGTCAATTGAATTCCTTAAAAGGGGACATGATAATAGAAATAATTTTAATTATTCTCAGAATACAAATCTATCTTACTGTTTATGAGGTGTTTAATATTTTCTCTTTTAGTTATCTTCAAAGCCTCTTTTAGTACATTAATAGCCAGTTCTAGTTCATTATTTTGGAAATGAAGTTCTGCCCGAGTAGTGAAATACGGTAAATAGGACTGTAGTTGTGATTTGTCTTCGATCTGATCCAATGCCTGAAGTGCGAATGTAGCATCTTCTACTTTAGCTAAAATTATGGCTCTATTTAATTGTATTATTGGAGAGTTGTCAATTTCCATTAAATGGTTGTAGAGATTTAGAATATCCAACCATTGGATGGAATCAAAATCTGGGGCAGTACAATAATGAGCAGATATAGTTGCTAATATATGATAGATGGAAACCTCTCCCTGCTCAGTGGCTAATTCCAGGTAAACAATTCCCTTTTGAATAAGTTTTTGATCCCAGTTGGCTCTTGCCTGATTCTCTAGGTCTATAATTGTATCATGGGGTCCTAACCTCGATTTAAACCTCGAAACATTCAATACCATTAAAGCTAAAAGGGCGTAAACATTCGATTTTTTTGTAATGACTTCACTTGCTGCTATTATTTCAGCAAGCCGTATACTTTCTTCACACAATTCGTACCGGATGATATCGTTCCCTTTTGATGGGTAATATCCTTCATTAAATAGTAAATATAGCGACTCCAAAACAGCAGTTAGCCTTTTGTCTAAGGCCTTGCCTTGAGGTACTTCAAAGGGAATCTCAGCATCACGAATATTTTTCCGCGCCCGAATCAATCGCTTGCGTATATTTTCTTCCGTCGTTAGAAAAGCTTTGGAAATTTCGGGGATGCTAAAACCACACAATGTTTTAAGAGTCAACGCCACTTGAGAGTCTAGGGAAACTTTTGGATGGCAGCAGGTGAACATCATCCGTAATTGATCATCTGCAATCTCCTTATCACTGAATATATGATCCAGCATTGGTGCGGCCGTCCATTGGGACTGTAAGTGATTAGCTATTTCAGATTGGTAATTTCGTTTGTGCTTTTCTCTATTGACAACGTTTAGGGCCTTATTTTTGGCCACCTTATAGATCCATCCAACGGGATTGTCAGGAAGTCCTTTTTCTTCCCATTGCTTTAGGGCTTCTAGCATAGCCTCCTGCACTACATCTTCGGCAAGTTCGATATTTGAGGCTCCAAATGTTTTCGTTAATACGGATATCAACTTCCCGTATTCTTCCTTAAACAAGCGATTTATTTCTTCTTTAATATTCATTTTAGCACTAGTAAATTATTTTGGTGGATGTGTAAAAAAGGATAATAGTCGAGTTATGCCTTTCCTAGTCCAAGATAAGCATCATTTTTTATTTAGGCTATTTGTTTCTCACCACAATAAGTTTTAGTGTGCCTTAAAAGCTACTTTAAGGATTGTTTGATTGGTCAATTTTCTATGTATATTGAGTGAAATTAATCAGATGAAATATTTAATAATAATCATTTTACTCTTTGGACTTTTCAGCTGTAATAATGCTACCACAATTCGTCAAAATGAAGAATTAAGTTGTTTTAATGATACCATAGGGGTAAAAGAAGCAATGATTTTTGAAGCAATGACGGAGTCATTTGATCAATTCCTTAGGCTTAACTTTTCTAATCAGTCAAATCAACAAGATAGAATGGTTGCTTTCCTGAAACATATTCAAAAAGTAGATAATTGGTATAATCCAAATTGGATTGTAGATACTGAGCAAAACCAGAAGTTGCTGACTAAATTTGAAGCTATTGGATTGAGGAAAGAGATTAGGTATTATGGTTATGAAGAGGTTGAATTATTTGGAGAGCCCGATGAAGAATATCAATTCGGAGGGATTCCAAAAATGGACGATTGTAAAGATAGCTCTAGCCATTTTAATCAGATAGGCTTATTCCTATATGCTTTATCAACATGTGGTTCTTCGGACTCATTGATTAAGGCGTATTTTAGAGTTAGAAATGGTGTTGGAAATATAGAATACCAATCGCTTGCTGGAGGACTCCTTGAAAAGAATATAAGGTATGATCACCCCATTCATAGAAGGATTCTTATTGTAGACTTTTATCTAGATATTATGTATGGGGATTTGGAGCGGAAAAGTTTGAAATACCGTTAACTGAATTATAAATTAATTTCATGAGATATTTTTTGTTAATTTTTTTGTTCTACGGGTGTAGGAGTAATCGAGCTATCCAACTGGATGATATCGTAGGGGTTTACCATTGTGAAGATGGATCATACTTTGAACTATCGGCAGATAGTACATTCATTTATGGTTGGGATGTGGGGCAAAATGTCATGAAGGGGACCTGGTTAAAAAAATGGAATTCATTGTCTCTAGAGCAGCCACCTCAGCCTAAATATATGCGGAATGATTCCGTTAAAATGAAAAGCCTGGACTTGGGGTTTATAAAAGTAAATGTGTTTGATACAGTTGGTGAGCCTATTCCCTTTGTAAGTGTTGTTTTTAAAAAAGCAGATAAAATGGTTTTGTATGGAACTGTAGATTATGAAGGTGAAATTATTTTCCCAAAGGTATCAGTGGATAGTTTATTTGTGGATTATATGGGCTTCAAATCAATTAGAAAAGCCATAGGAAATGAAGATGAGATAGCGGTATATTTAAAAGAATCTAAGGAAGTGTTTGGGTTTCATTCATTCAAATTGAAAATTAAGGCTGGAGATCTTTATGATCCTGTCTACAAGAAAATTTATTGTAAGAGTAGGTAGATAACTAAGGATCTATCTGAACACTACTGTCTGCTTGATATATTTTGGAGGCTACATTTTTGGCTAGGAAGTCAGTTCAAAATTTGTTGTAATATTATTTATAGCTGGTTGTTACAACTTATCTAAGTTGGACTTATAATTTATTCCATGCTTGAATGAACTCATTTTTATAGAAAGTCTTAACTTTATAGTATAATAGAAAAAATGAAGTATTCAGTAAGGCACGAATATATTCAAGATGATACAATCTTGTTAAGGACATTTAAAGGGAGTCTTAGTTTACTTGATATAGCGCATTGTATTGATGATGATGTCAATCAAGGGAGAATACATAGTGGATTGATAGGTGTAATTAACGATTATCTAGATTCCAATATTAAAGTTGAAATTGACGATCTGGATAACGTTTTAGCTGCTTTTGATAAACACGAGGATGTACTTATTCCTATGAAATGGGCTGTTATTGTTGATTTTTCCCTAGCAGCTGTTCCTTCTATTTTTAGAGAAAAAAATCCTAAGTACAATTTGCAGAGTTTTACTGAGTTCTCATCTGCCCTACGCTGGGTAGAAGGAGTTAGTTGATGCCCCTTTGAAGGGGGGATCGTATAGGTAAATGATGAGTTTCCAAGATCATCTTGATAACATGTAGAAGGTTATAATCAAAGCAATTATTACAAATAAGGAACCAATGATCGCCAGTCCTATGTTGGTGTTTTCTGCTGTGTCTACTCCCCATTTATAAGAATAGGGGATATGGTACTTTTTAGATAGGTATTTTAGGAAAGATTGAGCAACATAGTATCCATTTGTTTTATTATCCATCTCTACCTCTGTGTTATAGGTTGTGAAATTGAAGAATTCTTGGGCAAATTTTTGATCCTTATTAAGGACATATAGAGTAGTATGTTCAATTACCGATTCCGTATCCATTACAGTTTCTGATCTTTTACCCCAGGATGTCTGATTTACGACGAATAGGAATTCTTGAATATCTTTTATTGAGAATTTTTTTTCAATTTCTCCTTCTTTGAAGTGTATTTCATCTGTCAGAAGTAAGGTCCACTTTTGGAATTCCTCATATTCACCTCTTCCAAGCTTTCGTTTAAAGTGAATACAATTTTGGTAAATTTTCAACTCACAGTAGCGCCCAAAATTCTTTTTTTCTATAAGTGGGTTGGTTTCTTCTGAATGCGTGAAAAAGTCTGGATCCAAATGGTATGGTTTAAGGTGTGAGATGTATTTTCAAATATACTGTATTCTCACAAATCATATTTGTTTTATTCTAAGCGAACTCATTTTGAGTTATGGGAGCTTCTAAAGCGTATGCTGCTATTTGGTCTATGGTATACGGATTGAAATTCTACACGTGAAGACGCTACTTTGGTCCAACAATACAAAAAGGACATAGTCCCTTGCTCATGTATTGTTTTATTGCGTTCGTTTTTACTGATAATTACTTTTACTATGTACTTGATTGACTTCATTGTAATAGAAAGAATTACCTTTAATAGATAATAGATAAAATGAAGCATTCCATAACATACGAATATATCGCAGACGGGAAGATTTTGGTAAGAACATTTACAGGAAGTCTGAGTTTGAGGGAAGTTGCAACAAGTATGGATGATGATATAGAAAAAGGGACGATCCACAAAGGGTTGATAGGTATAATCAACCATCATGTTGATACAGATATAAATATTGAAGATGGTGATATGGAATTTGTGGTATCTGTCTATAAAAAGCATCTGGATTTATTGATAGATATTAAGTGGGCCACGGTCATTGATTTTTCGATGGTAGCACTACCTGCCCTTTTGAAGGGAAAAAACCCTAGTTTTAATGTACAGAGTTTTACAAATTTTTCGTCTGCCCTACGTTGGGTCGAGAGTGAAAGTTAAAGACAATATGGACAATTTGGCCAGTTAGGTATATCAAGAGTTTCTGTATATTGGAATCATAATTTAGAAGTATGAAAGTCAAATGGGCATTATCAATAATAGTTGTTTTACTACTTTCAATGAATGTAAAAGCTCAACCTGAAGCAAGGGCTGATGAAGTACAAATGATAATCTATGGTAATGATGAGTTGTCTGGTTGTACTTTATGGAATGGAGTAAGTCCTAATTTCATTCAAGGAGACTTCTTTGGAGACGGGATAGAAGATTTTGTTGTATTAGTTAAGGATAGTTCCAGGGTTAAGATTGCAATCATCAATAAGGGAGTCAAAAATGAAATTTTTTTCATTGGAGGAGAGAAAGAGATGTTCCATATGTTTGATTATAGTTGGATAGGGGTGTTTAAAAAAATTCCTGCAGGAGATGTTCTTTGGTCTAATTATGAAGATGATTTCAGAACCCTAGAAGAGACCCCTGATGATGAGAAAGTGTATCTAAATTATGATGCTTTGTATGTCCATGCTATTGAATCTTGTGGTGGTGGATTTATTTTCTGGAAGGATGACAAATGGAATTGGTTACAGCAGGAGTAAAGACCCGATGGATGTGGTCCAACTGTCCTTTTTAGGGTTATAGTCTGTTTGTATTAGGGACCAGAGATTAATATATTTAAATTTACTGCCACAGATTATTTGAATTAATTATTATGTTAGGATATTATTATAGGAGGTTAGACTCTTTAGAGATAGGGATATTGATTCTTGGGTTCATTTTATTTATTAGTTCATGTTATGAATTTAACTCAAGCCTAATATTGGTTTATATACTTGGTTTTGGGCTTTGCTATACTCCCGTAAATACTGAAATTTCAGAACGATTTACAAATCTTTTATTTACTACTCTTTGGTTAATATTGGTCATCTTATTCTTGGCCTTTCATGAGAATACAATAGGCTATTCAGCTTTATTTCTCTTCTTATACAGTCATCTATGTAGAACTACCTTCTGGTTAATGTATAAGGTAGAGCCTATACCCTTTGGATTTGGAAAATATGGTATCATTAGCCGAGAAAATGACGCTGGGGTTAGACTAGGTGAATCACGGGATAAATGGTTTTCTGGAATTAGATTATTCTCTTCAATATTCTTAGTTATTCTATTGGCTTTTTTGTTGAGATAAATTGGGAAATAGCTCCCACTAAAATGTCTAGGCAAAAGTCAATTTAATCTCCTTTACTTCAAGTCCACAATAGTAGAACTTCACCTTACCAATATACTTGTAAGAATCTCATCCTTTATACTTGACTGGGGTGGTTTTTCAATCCAAAATTAAACCTAAGATTAAGTCCATAAGGCATACAAAATGGCTAATTCTATCCTTCTACATTGTCTATAGCTCTAGAGGTTTCATTAAAAGAACTAGTTGATATTGATATGAGTTAATATTAGGAATGATTAAATTAGGTCAAAATTTAAAACCAATGCTTATAAGACATAAACATCTATTGTGGGCTTCATTGTTTATTGCAGTCCCATATTTCATTTATATCACTTGGGTATTTTTATATCAAAAATTAATCTGTTCCTCCTGTTTTTTCTTATTTGAAGTACAGTACGGATATTATGTTATCTCATGGCTATTGTCAATAATTACAATTTTTGCTGGAGTACAGTATTATAATGATTCAAATTATCTATTGGCTCTAAAGGTTGTTTATGGTGGATTGATGGTAGAGGCTATTGTAAATTATTTCTTATATGATGGCGGAGCATCTGATTTTTCAATTTGTATTCTTCTACCTATAATAATGTCTTTGCTTGGATTCTCAGCTTTATTCCTAATATCTGTTCTAAAGAGAAGATTTGATAAAATAGGAGACTTTTCCTAACCATGTAAAAAGCCAAACCGCTATGTATATGTGTATGGGACATTTTGGTAATGAGTCAAATAGATCAAAAAGGCCTGTGTGGACACTATTACGTGTACTTAGAAAATAAAGACTGCAATGTCAAAACTTAGTAAATATGAGATTGAAAATAGTGTTGTTGATTATAGGAGTGGTAATGTTTCTTACTTTTCTTTTTGGTGTTTATTTTTTATCCAATTTTGACCTTTTTGAGGATGAGATAATTTTAATTGAAGAGATTCAAATTCCTAACAAAAATTATAGTCTAAAAATGTATAATATTCCCTCTAACGCTACTTTAGAATCCAGTATTCAAATTAGGAAGATTTGTAATGGTAAGGAAGAAGTTTTAAATAATTATACTCGGTATAACACTTTGGTAGATTATAGTTTATTAGAGGGAGATACCCTTAGTTTGGTATTAAAGGATTCTCTTCGAGCAAAATCTTTAGAATTGAAAATAGGACTTCCTTAAGTTAGGGTTATGAGATTAGGGCCAAAAGGTCTAAAAAGCCACTACTAGCATAACGACTTCTGGGAGTTCCCGCTCAAGGACTTCCCGCATGCGTGGAAGACCTTGTGATTTTCCCTGGATGTCTGTGGCTCTAGCCGAAATATTCAGGAGGAACACTCTGATTTCTAGAATAAGGTGTTCCTTATTGACGGGTAATTGCACTATTTGTGCATCTTGGAATTAATGTTTATATTAAAAACTAAATCGTATTTTATAACAAATGGTTTTTGTAATGATAAGTATCATGACCTAAAGATCATTTGATGAATATTTTTGACTAAAATTTCTTTTATGAATAGAAATTTAATAATATTTATTGGCTCCACAATCATTGCATTAGTTACCATTCCTATGATTTGGTCGCAGGATAAAAGTTCAGCCAGTCATAGCTTGACTATAGTGTTTCCTGAAATAGCACTTTTGGATATTGAATCAGAGGAAGGGAATAATTTAACATTTGTAATGGATGCAACGCTTTTAGAAGCTGGTGAAAAATTGGAGGTGCATGAGGAGAATGATGCTCTATGGTTAAATTATACCTCAGTTGTAGGAAGTGGTAATACGTAAAGGACAATTAGTGTTCAAACAAATCATGTCCCTGAAGTTCCTGGATTAACTATTAGGGTTGTTGCTAAAGAATATTCAGGAAATGGAAATGGAGACTATGGAATTCCTACTACAGAAGTTATCCCCTGTAACACATCCTTAGATATTATTTCTGGAATAGGTTCTTCTTTTACTGGAGAAGGAGTAAATAATGGACATCAATTAATTTATTATCTTGACTATCTTGGTGAAGTTGAAGATTTAAATGTAGAAGCAGGGAATAGTACTATTACTTTGACCTATACTATTTCAGATTAGTTTTGAATTATAGATCGAGCCTCAACTAATAGGGCCAATTCAAAGGTCAATTCAGTCTTCCTTAAGGGGTGCGAAAATTTTATACTTCCTTGTTACTTAGGGTAATACATTGTGGTTAGTTAGGTAATTTCTGAATAAATATTTTTGTAGATTGGATCAATCCGTATTAAATAATTATGACATGAAGTATTTAATAACATTTGTACTATTTTTTGTTACAACAGCATTGACTATTGCTTGTAGTTGCATGTCTCCAAAAAAAATAACCATAAAGGACGTCGAAAATGCACATTCCATCTTTAAAGGTGTTGTGCAATCCATTGAACAAACCAGTGATGGGAGATATAAGAGAGTTATGTTTAAAGTTCAAGAAATGTATAAAGGAAATGAAACAAAAAAGGAGATTGAAATATATACAAGAGAGAGCACAGGATCTTGTGGACTGGATATAGAATTAAACGAAGTTTGGTATATATATTCTTACAGTGGAGATGAAATGTTAGTTACAAGTAGGTGTGACAGAAATGTAAAGTTTCATGAGCCTGTGTACAGAGGAAGTGACTTGCGTAGAAATTTTCAAAAAGAACGTTATGAAAAAGCTCTTGCTAGGTTTGAAGAAGATTTAAAATTTATTCAGAATTATATGGATTCATTGGGTATTCCACAATAGTTTTTATGGCTGCTTAGTTTTCATCTAAGCACATCTGTCTTATCTGTCCTTTTGAGCACTATGGTCCCTAAACCTAATAACATTTCACCTATGGCTAGCAGAGTTTTAATATTTATTTTATTGATTTCAGGTCCGTGTTTTTCTCAGGGGAATTGTGAAAAATACCTCAATGATTATATACCTAGGGATTTAGATGAGGCTATAGAATATTTTGAATGTAATTGGAGTGATTCATCTCTAACAGAATTTAAAAATAAAGAAGAAAGAGAAGCTGTTACACCACTTCATTTTGGAACAGGATTATATATAAGGAATAATTGGGGATTGTGGAGTGGTAGGTCAGATCTAGCCAAATATTTTTCTAAGTTAGGTGTTTTTCATGCAGATGATAGATCTGGTATTATACTAACTTCATTATATAGACATGTAAATAATAAAGAAATACGATTAAATGAACAAGTAGAATTCTGTAAAGCATACTGGGCTAGGAGTGAAAAGAGAGAATTTGAAAGAAAAGTAACTGAATTTGGTAAATATAATATTGGCGATAGTGTTGAGTTCTTTTATCCCTATGGTTATGTTTCAAAGAGGCAAGATTATATTGCAGGTGATTGCTATCCTATGGGTATAGTAATAGGTTTGGACTCTATTAATTTTAAATTGAATATAAAACTGAAAAAGAGCTGTTCTAGAAAGGGAGTTATAGTTAGGAAATATGATGTTTTAGAAAAAAAGAATGGTAGGTATATCTATATAGAGAGAGACAAAATAGAAATTTTAAAGCGAGGTAAATCAACTTGGGTTTATTATGATGATTGGGAATTATTCTAGACGTTGGACGGAATTTTTATAGATCTCTCAGTTAGAATATCCAATTCAAAAGTCAATTCAATTTCCTTTACTTCAATTCCATAATAGTAGAACTTTTCCTTACCAAAATACTTATAAGAATGGCTGCCTCCATACTTGTCTGGTGTGGTTCTAAATCGAACAAAAGAGTAAGGCAAAGATTAAGTCCATTAGACAAGTAAAGGACTTATCTTTAATGGATGTAGTAGGTAAAATAGAAGCTGGTAGGACTAATCCTACTCTTCATACATTGTATAGACTAGCGAGTTGCTTTGGTGTACCACTTAAGGAACTAGTTGATATAGATTAGCCTTGCAATAATTGTAGATTCTATATAGGGGTGATTATTTCTGCAAGGATTTTTAACATTTTGTAATGTTCATACCACCTAGGTGTTTGTAATTAAGGATCATATAAATGGATAATGATAAGTATGTTCAATAAATTGAGTCAAAATCAAATAAGTGCATTTCTAAGGTTGAGTGTTGGGCTGTTTTTTTGTGCATTAATAGCAAAAGAATTTGATCATAAATTTGAAACACCATTTTTTATGTCAGCAATGGGAGGATTGCTATTGTTTTATCCTGTTCGTTTTTTCCTAAAACTCCAAAAGAAATCAATTGACTATGCCCGTTTAATATTTGTATTGATGTATTCCCTAATTGGTATATTAGTCATGGAAAGTGTTTTGATAGGGGAGGATGTCCATGTTGTTTGGGGTGTAACTCTTATGATTTGGATGATTTTAGAAGGGAGGGAAAGAGCATTAAATTTTGATACTTGGAAATTTAGTCATTTAAATTCAGCCAACTATACTAAGGTAATTTGGGGGATAATTCTATTGATCATTCTTGGGGAAATTCTAACAATGTCAGGGGTATCCTGGGGAATTTATATTCTTGTTCCTGGCTATGTTTTAGCATTATTCAAGGTTTTTAAGAAAATTCCATTTTTGATCAATAACTAACTTTGTAAAAAGGCTATATAGTAATATGGTGTACATAAATATAAAGTTCCAAAAAGGTCAAAAAGGAGTGTGTGGATGCACTTGTGTATGTTCAAGGAAAAAATAATTATAGAATGGGAATATGGAATTTAAACTTACGGTTAGTCTTTGGTTTTTTTACAGGTATGATGGCATATCATCTAATAAATCCAGTTTATGCGGATAAACCAGTTTTTGACATATTGGAAAGTCTATTGATGCACTTTAGGTATCGATGGCTATTTCTTTTTATTATCATTTTGTCTATCTTTAATGTAGTACTGATCTTAAAGAATGGAATTTCATTTTTTAAAAAGAGGTTTATTTATCTTGAATCAATAGTGATGATTCTCCTTTGGATTTCCTTTACTATTTTAACAGAAGATTTGTATTTACTGATTCCTGCTTTTTTAATGATATTCTTTATTAATTTCAAAAGAATTGGGGTATAGATACTTCTTAATCTAATAACTCTCTTATGAATTACTTTCCATCTCTAAAACTATAATACCCATCTCTAGTGATTATCAAATGATCCAATAATTCAATAACCATCTGCTTAGCACAACTGTCCATTCTGTCCGTAATGTCCTTATCAGCCTTACTAGGAGATAATCTTCCACTAGATTGATTATGTACTCCTTTATGTGTACCTCGATAGGCTAAATAGGGGCGCAATTGGATGAATTGATATCCCGTAAGGAAAATAGAAAAGTACTGCAGCCCCTGATAAACAAGAAAAAAACAGCTACTTGCGTAACGACTTTTTAAAAGCTCCCCTTTGTGGACTAATCTCGAACCGCATTTTGCAGTTGTTTATGAGTTTTTTAAACCCTTCGTGGACTTCGAACAGGTTGATTTTTAAAATGCTCTGTGCGACATTAAATTATAAGTTTAACGGGTATAATAGCCATTTGCAGATTATATCTATAACGCTCTCTTCTACATGTCTAGGTCATGGTAGCAACTCCAGGTTTTTTGTGATTGAAATTTTATGAGGTGAAATTAACTTGGTGATTTGTAGAATGTTGTATTTGTTGTATATTCAGCACAAATAATTAGAATAGTTAATAAATATAAGTTATGAAATGGTTGTTTTTTTCTCTTTTTTCATTTTTTCTCTTTTTACAGTTATCGGCACACGATGATGATAAATCCGCAGGACATTTTATTCCAAATCAAGGTCAATGGGAATCACATATTGACTTCAAAGTACGAATGAAGGCAATGGATGTCTTTCTAGAAGATGCAACATGGACATTTAATCTATTTGATATCGATAAATTTGAAGTTCTTCATCATAAAACCGTTGAAGGAAAGGAAATTAAAGATGATAAGATAGATGCATTCGCATATAGAGTTCATTTTGTTGGGGCTGATTTTTCAAGAGTGTCCCAATCAGAAAAAAGTTCTTTTTACAACAATTATTTTTTAGGTCAAGATAGAAGTAAATGGGCTTCGAAGGTATATGGATATGGAGAGGTTTATTATTCCAATATTTGGAATAAAATCGATTTAAAAATCTATTTCGATGAACAGAACAATATCAAATATGATTTTGTCTTACATCCGGGATCTGATTATAGAGATATTCAGTTGGAATATGAGGGAGCAGAGTGTCAAAGTTTAATAGATGGGAATATTGAGGTCTCTGCATCCTTGTTTGACATTGTAGAACAAGCACCTTATTCCTATGTCGAAAATTCTCAAAAGGAAATTCCTTCAAAGTATATTTTGAATGGGAATCGATTGACATTTGACCTAGCAAAACAGCCTAAAAATAAAACGATAATTATAGATCCAACTTTGATTGCTTCAACAGCTTCGGGATCTACAGCTTCATGTTATGGTCATTCTGCTACTTACGATTATGATGAGAATATCTTTACTGGAGCTATTTGTTTTGGTATTGGGTATCCAACATTAATTGGAGCATATCAAACAAGTTATGGTGGAGGTGGAACAGATATCGCAATCAGTAAATTGAATCCTACTGGAACAAACCTTATTTGGGCAAGTTATATAGGTGGATCTCAAGGAGATTATCCACATAGTTTAATTTGTAATAATGACAATGAAATAATTGTTTACGGTTCTACCAATTCTACAGATTATCCAGTAGGAATAGGAGCTATACAATCTATATATGGTGGAGGGAACTCTGATATTTGCGTAACAAAACTATCTCAAAATGGAACGACACTAGAAGGTTCAACCTATTTGGGAGGTTCTGATACTGATGGTAGATTGGTAGGGGGAGCGAATGGGTCTATGTATGGACATGATAATTATAAGGGAGAAGTATATTGTAATGATCTTGGAGAAATATATGTATCATCTACATCCGGTTCAACCAATTTCCCTGTAACAACTGGAGCATATCAGACGACTATGCAAGGAACTGGAGACGCAGTTGTTTGTATTTTAAATGAGGATCTTACAACGAATATAGCTAGTACATTTTTTGGCGGTAATTCGGGTGAATTGGGATTGGGAATAAAGATAAAATCGACCAACGAAGTTGTAGTAACTGGGAATACCGAAAGTACTGATTTGCCAACAACAGTAGATTCTTATCAGTCTGGAGGGTCAACAGGGTCCGTAGATGGATATGTAGCCATTTTTAGCAGCGATTTATCCGCTTTGAATAAGAGTACTTATTTATCAACGACAGATGACGATGGAGCTTATTTTGTGCAGTTAACACCGAATGATGAAGTATTTGTTCTTGGAGGATCAGCAGGAGGTGCTTTTCCAACTACTCCAGGAGTATATACGAATACTTTGGGTAAGACTTTTATCGCTAAATTGGATGAAGATTTAACCACATTGGAGTTGTCTACTGTGATAGATAGTGCAGGATTCCTAGGTGCTGAATTAGCAGCATTCTTGGTAGATGAATGTGGGAAAGTCTACTACTCTTGTTATGGTTCATTGGCTTTATTAACAACCGCAGATGCGGTATATCCAACATCGGCTTCTTTTGCTGATAATTTTTATGTGGGAGTATTCGATGCTTCACTTACAAGCTTGCTTTATGGAACTTTCTATACGGGGAATCACGTAGATGGTGGAACTAGTAGATTCGACTCTCGCGGAGCAATTTATCAAGGGGTTTGTCATACCGCAGGATTTAATATCATGCCTGGAGCCTGGTCAAATAATACAACAGGAGGGTATGATGTAAACGTATTTAAGATTGATGTAGAAATGTTTGATCCAGTTTTGACCACCTCCAATCAATCTTCTGAATACCAATTTAGTGATTCAATAATTATAGAAGGTTGCTATGATGGTGTTCTTGTATTTGAATTGGACTCTTATTCAGATGTGAATTCTACAGTAGTCCATTTTGGAGTTGGAGGAACAGCAACAGAGGGATTTGATTATGCTGAAATTCCTGATTCTATAATTGTACCACCTGGAGATTCTACTTTCACAATCACGATAGCTCCAATTGTAGATTATTTAGCAGAAGGTGATGAAACAGTTATCATTTTCATTTATACATTCGCTTGTGAAGATACGGTGGTTTCTGCAACAACATATTTGATTCAAGATCCTGAACCCATTGAGCTTGTTCTTTCGGCTGAGGATACTACAGTATGTGCGAATACTCCTGATGCTATTTCTGTGACGGCAACAGCTACAAATGGATATGTACCATATACATATAGATGGTATTATGAAGGAGCTTTAGAATTTAATACGGCAACCGTAGCTATTGATCCTGAAGATGTGGGATTGCATATTGTTGAGGTTGAAGGAGATTGTGGATATACATATACGGATACGTTTGAGATAGTCAATTTCCCTTCAACAGCTACAGCTGAATATGATTCACCATTTAATCTGGAGACTTCGTCTATTGTAGAGGGGTGTGAGTATTTGGTGCTAAATGTAACACTTCCTGTACCTGCGCAAAACGATACAGTTTTGCAAATTGATATCATAGGTGGCGATGCTGTTGAAGGAATAGATTTTTATCCGATCCCTAGAGATTTACACATTGCGGCTGGAGATAGTACTGTTTCAATCAATATTGAGGCAATCGTGGATGGGGAATTTGAGGGAAATGAAACATTGGAAATTTTCTACGATTTCTACGATGAGTGTTTTGATGGGCCAAATTCTGAGATAATAACGATACATAATAATCCATTGCTGAATGTTGAAATTGACGATGTAATGGAATTGTGTAAGGGTGAAGATTTCATGTTGGGTGCTCAGGCTATCGGTGGAATAGGATCTTATGTATATACCTGGACGAAGGCAGATGCTATTTGGACTGGAGATGAGGTTGATCTTGTTGCTGAGGATAGCGCTATGTTCTATTTGACGGTAAGAGATGCTTGTGGTTATGAAACTTTCGACAGTATTTTTGTTGAAGTACCTCAATATGAACCTTTAGTAGTAAGTTCTGACTTGCAATTGGATATGGGTATTTGTAAAGGTGATGCATTGCCGTTAGAGTACGCGGTTACTGGTGGATCTGGAGATTTTACATATAAATGGTCGCTTGATGGTATTCCGGTTTCTTATGAGCAGGAATATACTGTACAAAACATGGATTTAAGCTACAATGAATATAACCTTGTAGTCACAGATCACTGTGGAAATTCTTCCACAAGAAAGTTCAATGTTAAGGTTGAACATTGCGAAATTCCAAATATTATGACCCCAAATGGAGATGGTAATAATGATTATTTCTTCATTGATTTCAGGGATGCTGCATTTAATATTCAAATGCATATTTATGATCGCTGGGGGAAATTAGTTTATGAGTCTTTCAATTATGAGAGCTGTAGTTTATCTCAAGCTGAATTTTGTTGGGATGGAGTAAGCCAAAGTTCAGGAAAGTCTTGTGAAGAAGGGGTTTACTTCTACATTATGGAATACATGGATGGGAAAATATTCAAAGGAACATTTAGCCTGAAAAAATAGGCACGATTATAAATGGGAACATACCCCGCTGCCGCGAGCAAGGTAGGTGCTGTGAGCATATTCCTTTCCTATGAGTCGTTTCATTCTGTCATTGTGTGTGGAGAAGACCTATAGTACAGTATTTTTAATCTTTGCTGGTACTCCGAGGTATTGGTCATAGATATCCTGAGCTGAAAGATCTTCTTCTTGTACCTGTAGAAACAAAAAAGCCTGATTAAGTTTGGTCTCAATCAGGCTTAGCTGGGTGTTGGTTTGTATGTTCTTTTCTGAACTGGGAGTGGCTCTCTGCTTATCTGAGTTCCAATCATCAGGTGAGATGAAGTTCCCTGTGGCAAATTCCTTCCTAGAAGAGGTATAGGTCATTCTGCACCTAATAGGGCATAAGCCTTGCTTGTTCATCCTACTTTTTTTCAAGTAGAACAAAGTGAATAGTTGTTTGGTTTTCATGTGTAGGTAGTGTTGCTGAGTTGAAGTATGTAACCCTCCATGTAATCCTTGAGAGGTCAATTTAGGGTGTATGTTACGAATTGTAGGAAAGTGGATGAAAGGAGGAGAAATGAGCTGTAAGCTCAGTATTTACAAGACACAAAAAAAGCCGTTCCCGAAGCTTTGGGAACGGCTTTTTAAAAGCTCTTTTTATAGTCCGTGAACTCGATAATTATTGAATGTTCTTGGAACTAGTCAAATGCAAATTATAGCAAGGGTGTAGTTGTAAAGTACACCAACTGAGGCAGGATATGATATATTTATTCCTGAACAATCAATTTGTAATTCTTTCTGATGCTATTGGAATATACTTCGAGTATATAAATACCTGGTTTTGCATCAAACACTAATTTGTGATACTTAGACTTTATATTTGGTATTTCCAGAATAGTTTCTCCAGCGAGGTTGTATAATTTTATTTGAGTGCCTGAATCATTGAGATTATTCAGTTCAAGAATTCCAGATGTTGGATTGGGACTTACTGAAATCTCTGTAGTATAGAATTCGTCGGTTAGCCCAATTGAACTGATCGTGTAGCAACCTGAAGTGTCTATGCATCCATTTTGTGTTATCTCAACGGCATAATTGCCACTTTGAGTAGGTGTAAAAAATTGGTTTTCCTCATTTGGAATGGCAGCATAATTATTTGAGCAATCTAACCATTGAAATTGTGCTGAATCTATGACTGCAAATAAAGTGGTGTCATTTGAAACAACTGAATCATTGAGAGTCTCGATTGTTAAATTTAGATTTACAATAGAATCACAGTTGAAGTCGGATCCGTTTTGTATTGCAAAGGATGTAATTGTACTTTCCGTATAAGTAATACCATTAGTCCAAGTATAGGAGTTACATGCAGTAATGACGTCAGTGTTAATGCTTGATTGGTATTGATCAAGTTTCATTAGAAGTAATTCCCAATCCCCATTGGCCGATATTAAATATTCATCGGAGCCTGTAAAAGCATCCATGGTGTCAACTAAAGTACCAGAAATGGTAATGTTATCCGCGTCATCAATGATAATATTGCTTCCATAGCTAAAATTAGTGCTGGGAAAAGTGTTTACCCAAATAAATTGCCCCATGCTGTCTAGCTTTTGAATAAAGAAATCTTCCATGACAGAGCATATTGCTTCATGAACGTTTGGACCAGGGTCAAAGTCAACAGTATCCCTAAATTCCCCCAAAACGTACAGATCTCCATTGGAGTCTACATTGATGTCGTAGTTCCGTTCATAAAGTTCTCCCCCAGTTGAAGTGGCCCATTTGAAATCTCCGTTAGTATTGTATTTCAAGACATAGAAATCCTCTTGTCCGTTTGATGCAAATTGATATGTGCTGTCGGTGTAATTAAACCCTACAGTATCTTCAAACAACCCGGTTAAGTAAATGTTCTCATTATCATCGATGACTAAATTACTAACATTTATTCTGGCAGTTGAGCTTGGCTTTACATCTTTAACCCAAATAAAATTCCCTAGACTGTCTAGTTTTTGAATGAAAATATCAGAATATCCACTGCTTAAAACGGTACTGATTCCAGAGCCCATATTGAGATCCTGGTTGTTATGAAATTGACCGGCGATGATGATTTCATTTGCGGCATTGGTGGCGATATTATGTATGTTGGCCCATGCTGATGGATTATCAATATATTTGGCAAAATCAAAATCCCCATTTGAGTTCAACTTCATTAGATAAGAGAATTGACCATTTCCATTTACTATAAAAGTTCCAGAATTTGGGTTTAGGTCTACCGTACCGGAACCCTTTCCAGTTATAAAGATATCATCATTTTCACTGACGAATAAATCTGATGACTGGGATGAAAAGCTTCCTCCAATTTTCTTAACCCAAATGAAATTTCCATCTGAATTTAGCTTTAAGAGGAAAGCGCCATTAGATCCGCTGGAAATCAATTCAAATGTTGAAGTATCGGGATCAAAATCAACAGTGTCACTGAATTTACCAAGAACATATAGGTTATTTTGACTATCTGACTGGACTCTATATCCCAGGTCTTCGTTGATACTACCAAAAGAATGCGCCCATAAATGATTTCCTAAACTGTCCCATTTTTCGACGTAAATGTCATTGTACCCGTTAGATGTCAAGATATTTGTTGCTAAACATGGAGCGAAGTCGGCAGTACCAGAAAAGTAACCAACAGTATAAATGTTTCCTTCAGTATCCAATGTGTGGTCCATATTTAAGACATGAAGTGTTCCTCCTACTGATTTGACCCAGGCCGGATTTATGTCTTGTGCATAAAGACTGATATTTATTAATATCGCAAGGATTCTAATTACTTTCATTAGTGATGTATTAATATTAGTTGATAGTTGCAAATATCGTTTATTCCAGATTTTTAAATCAAATATATGGAGCGTTTTGTTTTCAAAATTTGAATTATTTATGGTTGTCATCCATCTATTCTCGCTACTGGGAGTATGCTGCTCGTGGTTTGGAAGTATTTTCATCAAAACTAAAAAAAAACAAGACACAAAAAAAGCCGCTACTTGCGTAACGGCTTCTCTGGGCTCCCCCTCAAGGACTCGAACCTTGGACCCTCTGATTAACAGTCAGATGCTCTAACCAACTGAGCTAAGGAGGAATGCTCTGTTCTCTAGAAATAAGGTGTTCCTTACTGCTCTAAAGCGATGCAAATCTAAGAAAAAAAGCTTTTTCAAAACAAGTAAAATCAGAAAAAAAACTGAATAATTTTTTACTGAAACCCTATCTCTCTGAAAATGACCAAGTATGAGGTGATTAATGTAACAATGATTTAATTGTTAAATGAGAAAAGAGTCAAAGATTCCTATCTTGCGGGGACTCCGAGTATATTTTAAATTGGAAAAAAGATAATCATGGCTTCACAGCTTCAGCGAATCAAAGAATTAATTACGGCTTATGAAGAATTTCTGGAGGGGCAGCCAGAAGAGGATTCTATTGCTGCATTTTTGAATCAGTCTGGTGGGAAGGAGGTAGATGTCAATATGGGCTCTCTAGGGAGAGATAACGCCATGGACTACCTACGGAGTCAGAATAGGCAGTCTTTGCGTGTAAAGAGAGCGTTAAAGCCCCTTGTGCAGGTTTCTCCCTTCAGTAGTCTAGATGATTATTATTTATTGCTGGAAATCCAAGAAAATCCAAGTATGCTAAAAAAGGAGCTGATAGGATTAGTAGGCTTAGAATACTCCACAGGAGTGGAAGTCATCTTACGGCTTAAGAAGCGATCTATAGTAAAAGAGTCACTTGCGCCTGGAGATAAGCGGGCAAGAATTGTGCAGTTAACCGCTAAAGGATCTTCAGCGGTACTTGCATTTACGGCAGAGTTTGAAAAAATTGCTTCAGATCTTATTTCTTCTTTGAGATAATATATTCGGCAAATTCTAAATCTTCAGGGCTGGTAATTTTAAAGTTCAATTCATTCCCTTTAAATAGCTCTATTTTTTCACCCATCTTTTCTACCACGGAGGCATCGTCTGTAAAGCTTTCCGAAAAATCTTGTTTGTAGGCGTTCAATAAGGTATTTGCATCAAAAACTTGTGGAGTCTGAACATGAAGGATTGTGTTCCTGTCTACCGATTTGGAATAGCTTTCTGCGGGCTCAAATACACGAATTGAATCTTTAGATGGAATAACAGGTATCGCAGCGTGTCCACCATTTATACAATCGAAACCTCTTCGAATAAGATCGCTGGAGATAAAAGGACGCACACCGTCATGAACTGCAATTTTTTCACATTTTGGAGAAACAGCCTTCAAAGCATTTTTAACAGAATAAAAACGTTCTGTACCCCCTTTTACTACTTGAACCTTATTGGCATAAGGCCAAGAGGTTGTAAGTTCTTTCCAGTAGTCCATCTGGTCTTCTGGAAGGGCTAGGATAACTTGCATTTCTGGGTCAAAGTGGATGAAGTTTTCCAAAGTTCTCAATAGAATGGCTTTTCCACCTATTTCGAGAAATTGTTTAGGAATGCTGGCTCCCATTCTTTGACCGCTTCCTCCTGCTACTACTATTACGGTTTTTTTGTTCATATTCCTTTTGTATTAGATTTACTCAAATATTCTAGGTTTGACTGAATAATTTAATGAGGGTTTGGTAAAGATTTCGATTCTTTTTTTATTAATTCCATAATTTGATCGATGTTCATTCCAGATTCATTCTGGTTGTATAGAACATCAATTCTTAAGGCTTTCAATCCTGAAATTCCTTGAAGGTCCTCCAGGTCTAAATCCTCCAGGTTTTTACCCAAATAATTCATCGATTGCAAAAATTCAATATATCTTTTGTATTCCGTGGCATCCTTGTCTTGAGAGTATACAATGACTAATTTTCCTGGTTGGGTAATCCTTTCTTTAGTATCTTTTATAAAAGCCTTGTCAATTCGTTTTTTTAAGATTTCATACCGGATATTATAAGCACCATCTACATCAAATTGCTTTTCATCCATTCTGAATTTTATGGCTAAATCGTTGCTATGTACTAAAATCAAAGAAGCGATCTCCAAAGGATAGTGCATCTCACTTTTTAAGTTGTGTGCGATGTTTTCCAACTGACACATTAACTGAAGTTGCCACAACCTTAGATTGTACAAATAGAGCGGTTTGAATTCCCTATTTTTCACCAATGATTGACCGATATACATATTGAATTCAATTCCGTCCGTTTTGAAGCGTTCGAAATAATGTGGAAACATATCTTGAGCTAACTCCTGCTCTTTATCAATATGTTGAGCCATTCTTTCGTTGAGAAGGGTCACACTATCTTCATAGTCCTTCCGCTTTTTATAGACAACTTCTAGATTTTCATCTATCTGAGCCATATAGTTGTTCACCGCCTCTTCTAAGGATGGGCTAATGGCCTTTATGTGTTGAAAAACAGGGTATACATCACGTTTGAAGAATTCAGTAATGCCAATTTCGTCACCGGTTTTTAAGCCTTTTTTTATAGTTTGGTAGTATTGGTCAATTCTAAAATTGAGCTCACTATAAATAGGTAAGTTCTCAATTTTAAGGGCTTTAGACATTACCATTTTTGCCTCGGATAGCTGATGACTGAGATCCGACTGAATGGAATTGTTCCTTGCCATTGAGGAACCCTTAATATCGCATTGCCCATATAGTGGATAGACCTTTTTGAAAACGATATCTTCTAGTTGGTTTATTTTCCCTTTTTCCATTAATTGGCCAGAATAGCGTTCTACAGCGTCATAGAAACGCCACTTTACACTAGGGTGAATTGCCGTGTAATTTTCCTGGATAATGGATTCCAGATTTGTCGCATATTCTTTGAATACTCTTTGAATGGAGACCGTGAAAACAGGGATAACATCCTTAAGTTTATTTGCGTTTAGAGAATTCAGGTCGAACTTATTGGTGGAAACCAATTCTAATATGCCAATGAAATCATCATTAATAGGTATTGGGACAAGGATAAAACTTTCTATCTTATTACTTTTTAAGCTTTTGTATAAGTTGTTGAAGTTGGTATGCTCTCCATAGCGTTCTATATCAGAAACTGCTAAAAAATTATGTTGGTCTACTACTTTTTGATTGATGCCCTCACAGACCATATTATTACAGTCTAGGTATTCATCACAGGAAAGAATAAAGCTTGTTCCCGCTTTGTATTTTGGAATCTCAAATTTTTTCTCATTCAAATTGAATTTAGAAAAACCGAGTTTTAAATTTGGCAAACCAAAAAGCTTAACTAGGTTTTTTTCCAACTTTAATTGAGCATCTCCACCTATAGACAATAGATCCTCTTTTATGGACGATAAGATTTCGTCGGAAGTAACGTCAAATAGGTTTAGAATACCAAAACCTTTAAAAATATAACTATTGGGAGGAAATTTTTCTTTCCACAACTCCAATTTATCCGGTTGGTCGAAGTTGTCTATTAAAATTTTAATATCGTCTTCTGAGATGTCTGGAGCCAGATCTGTTTTAATTATTTCAGAAAAATCACTGTTAAACATCACTCTATAATGATTCATCCCGCCTGTTTTTTGATTTGGAATATCAAAGAAGAACGGTCGTTTAAAGTCAATTTTTATATCGTAATAGAAGGCTAGAATAAACGTACAAGCCATTACATAGAAACTGGAATCGTCAATGTTTCTGATTTGAAAATCATAATCGGTACCGGCATTTTCAAGAATGCGTTCAAACCGTCTAGAAAATTTAAACGTGGTGAAGTTGAAAGGGACACTGACCGCTTTGATTTCATTTTCTTGAAGTGCTTCAGGAAATATAAAGTCCATCAGATAGTCGATTTCCTTATTGTAGTCGTCTAGTTTTGAAAAATCAGAAAACCCCTCTCTTAATATCGAATGTTGAGCATATTTTTCCAACAATTCAATGGAAGAGCTTTGCAGTGGACTATTCGAGTTTTTAGCTTGCTTTTCAATCTGTTTAAAAACACCATCGAAACTTATTTGCAATTCAAATGGCAGCTCACTATTGGTATTACTAGAAGGGATTATTTTCATGGTTCATTGGTTATCTGATCGCTTACAATAGAAGCTAAAAGCACTACAGCCCTATTAAGATACAAAAATTTAAATAGGCATTTTTCAATTGGGCAAACAAATTTAACCAAAAAAATGTCTGATTGTTTATTTATGTTCCATGCCTATATTAAAAATGGTGAATTATTAACGAAATATCTTAAATGGGGTACAAGACCATAGAATCTATTATATTTGGCTATCCTTTTAATTCATGATAGAGCATGCCTGAGAATTTTTATTCCATTATTATCCCCTGTTACAATGAGTCTGAGCGACTAGCTCAGGAGGTGTTTTATAATTTTGTTGAGAAGCACCCTGAGGTGGATATTTTCTTTGCGAATGATGGGAGTTCAGATGACACTAAATTAGTTCTTGAAAGGCTATGTTCGCAGCATTCACAGCTGTTTTTATTAGACTATCCAGAGAATCAAGGAAAGGGAGAAGTCATTCGGCAATCAGCAAAGCATATTGTTGAGAAAGAGCGTAAAGAATATCAATGGATTGGATTTTTGGATGCAGATTTAGCTACTCCACTAGAGGAAATGATGCGTTTGCTAGATTCTCAATCAATGGAAATCCAGCTTTTGATGGGGACAAGATTTGCTAGGATGGGGTCGGAAATCCAGCGTAAATGGTATAGACATTACCCTGGCAGAATCATCGCTACCATTATCAGTCTATTGTTAGGATTGGCAGTCTACGATACCCAATGTGGTGCTAAATGGATTAGAAGAGGTTTTATAGAATCAGATTTTGAAGAGCCTTTTATAACCCCTTGGCTATTTGATGTTGAAATGATCAAACGCTTGGTTAAGAAAAATGGTGTAGTAAGTGCAAAAAAGCAAATTTTGGAGATACCACTAAATACATGGGTGGAAATGGGAGGATCCAAAATTACGTTACTTGATTTTCTGAAGACACCAATAGAGTTGGTGAAAATATATTTTCACTACCGTTAGTTTATTTGGCTTTTGTGAATATCCTTTTGGCAGCTAGATTGCTGTAAAGCGTAACGAATAAAACTACAGAAATAGAACTCAAAGGCATCAATATTGCCGAAATCAGAGGGGATAATTTTCCTGCAACAGCAAAGCTAAGCCCTACAATATTATAGGCAAATGAGAAGGCAAAGCTCCAATAGATAATGGTTTTTGTCTTTCTGGAATACAATAGGAACTTGTCCAATAAACTAAGCTGGTCAGCTTGAAGAATCACATCGCAGGCAGGAGAGAAGCTATTGATGTTTTCGCTAATACTAAGTCCAACTTCACTTTGTTGTAGTGCTCCAGCATCATTTAATCCATCTCCTATCATCAAGACCTTATTATGATTGGATTGAATTTGTTGAACAAAATCCAATTTATCATGTGGGCTGGCATTAAAAACCATTGGGGTTTGTTGCCCGAAGATTTCCTGTAATCTTGTTTTTTCACCTGAGTTATCACCAGAAAGTAGGGATAGTTTATACTCTTTTTGAAGTAAATTTATCAAACCCTTCACCCCAGATCGATATTGATTCTTGATCAAGAAGTATCCCTTGATTTCATCATTAACAGACCAATATAACCTTGTTTGTTTGTCGGTATCCATGGGTAAGCCAACAAATGGAGCTATTCCAATTTTATAGAGCTTATTATTGATGAGGGCAGAAGCACCTAGGTTGGTTTCTTCCTTAAACCCACTCAGTTCACATTTTTCTGTTGTAGGGAGTGCATCATATATCATCCTACTTATAGGATGGTTAGATTGTTGACTCAGGCATTTTATACTGGTCAAATGATCAGCTGTTAGCTGAGCTTGGTTTAAGTCTACGTCAGAGCTATTTGAAATAGTTAGCGTACCCGTTTTGTCGAAGATAATGCTGTCTACCTCACTCATTCTTTCAAGACTCATAGCGTCTTTAATAAAGAAACCTTTGGAGGCTAGTATTCTTAAAGCGTTACCATGTGTAAACGGTGCAGCCAAAGCAAGTGCACATGGGCATGCAACAATCAGTACTGCTGCGAATACCTGAATGGCAATTTCTGGACGCGTAATTTGCCAGTAAGTGAAAGATAACAATGCAATGGTAGTGATCGTCAAGGTGAAATGTTTACTGATTCGATCTGTAAAGCTTTTTATTTGCTTTGAGCTATTTTTTTGGAAGCTGTCGTGGCTCCATAGCTTGGTCAAATAACTCTGGTCTGTTTTTCGAATCACTTCCAATTCCAAAGCGGCTCCTTTTTGTTTTCCACCAGCGAAAATTTTGTCACCTTCCCGGTAGTTAATCAATCTTGATTCACCTGTGACAAAGCTATTGTCGATAAGCCCATCACCACTGATTAGTACACTGTCAGCAGGTATTAATTCCTCATTTCTGATTAATATTCTATCTCCTTTTTTTAGCTCTTTCAGTGGGATATTTTCTTCACTATCACCATTTAGGCGAGTGATGGAGATAGGGAAATAGGATTTATAATCTCTCTCAAATGACAGGAAATTATAGGTTTTATCTTGGAACATTTTCCCTAGTAATAGGAAGAAAACGAGTGCCGTAAGGCTGTCAAAATAACCTGACTCTTCTAGGAAGAGTACATCTCTCCAGCTACTTAGGAATAGAACCATAAGGCCTAAGGCAATAGGTACGTCCATGTTGAAGTACCGATTCTTGATGCCTTTCCAGGCTGACTTGAAATAGTCGGAACCACTGTAAAGTAATACGGGTAGTGAGAATAGGCCGCCAACAAGTCCAAAGAATTCACGAAGGCCCTCGTGTTCCCAAGAATTTGTAAAGTAATCTGGGAAGGATATGAACATGGTGTTTCCCCAGAAGAATCCTGCAACGGCTAATTTGTATAGTTTATGTTTTGTTGATTTTTTGGTGCCTTCATCTTGGTCGTCTAAACTGATATAAGGTGCATAACCTAATTTTTCTAGAAGTAGCGCCAATTCATAAAGCGGTAATTCTCCATGTTTAAATTGGATGAGTGCCTTTTTCTTTGGGAAATTTACTCTAATCCAATCGATGTGTTCATTCAGTAGGTAGAGGTTTTCCAATAACCAGATGCAAGAACTGCAATGAATACTTGGAATATAGAACTCTATTTGGGTGTACAAATCGTCCTTAAATTGAATGAGATCTTCTTCAATGGAAGGGTTCTGTAAGAAGGTAAAGTTGTTCTTTTCAGAGAAATTGGTCTTTACGCCAGGACGTTCTTCCAAGTCGTAGAACCCACTAAGCGGGCTATTGTTTAGGATAGTGTATACGGATATACACCCATTACAACAGAAATTAAACCCTTCTTTCGGAATTATTTCTTCGCAGTCTGAACCACAGTGGTGACATTTCATTTTATGCAAGCTTTCGTTGTGCAAGGTCAGGATAATTTCTAGTATAAAAAATGATAAAGGTCAGACTTGAAGAAGGCTAAGTGACCTAAAATGAGTATTTTTGCTGGGAAGTAGTGTTATTCCTTGAATTATTTGTTTATAAAGCAGATTATATAAGCAAAATTTACGCTTATTTTGTAACTTGGAATTAGCTAAAATAACCAATTACCGTGAAGAAGAAATTTGAAATGCCTTCCTGTTCAAATTGTGATCACAGGAGTAAATCTATCTTTTCTCAGCTTAAACCTGAGGAAATAGAAAGCCTTGATGACTCTAAGGGATGTAATGTCTTTAAAAAAGGTCAGATTGTTTTTCAAGAAGGAAATAGACTGTCTGGTATTTTCTGTATTTTCAAAGGTAAATTGAAAATGTATAAGACAGGTCCTGAAGGAAAGGAACAAATTATTCGTTTCGCTAAAGAAGGGGATATCATTGGATATCGTGCTGCACTTAGTGATGAACCACTTTCGGTTTCTGCGGCAACATTGGAAGAAACTTCAGCTTGCTTTATTCCAAAAAGAGTTCTTTTTGAAGCGCTCGCTTCGAATCAAAAATTTTCATTTAAGATGATGGAGATGGCTTGTCATGAAATTGGTGAAGCCAACAAAATTATTACCAACCTAGCACAAAAATCTGTTCGTGAACGTCTAGCGGAAGTGTTATTGATACTTCAAACTACTTTTGGTGAAGATGAAGACGGTAACCTTGATGTTAAACTTACTCGTGAAGAAATTTCAAGTGTAGTTGGAACGGCAACGGAATCTGTCATTAGATTGCTGTCAGAGTTTAAAAAGGATCAGCTTATTGAGTTGAATGGAAAGAAAATCCACATTTTGGAGCACCGTAAGTTGGCTGAAATTGGAAATGTCTACGATTAATTTTTAAAACTACTTAAGTCATAAATTTTAAGCCCATTGTATTCTGCTTTTACTTTAGAGCAGTACACATTTAGATAGGGCCTCTCAGTAAGGAATCGATCGTTCAATACAACGAGATATTGTAATTCCTTGTTGTCAATTAACTGTTGGATTTTTTCGACAGAATCTCCATTTCCATATAAATCAGACCAGCCTTGTTGATTCAGTCTATAAAGCGCTGTGTTAGGGGTCGGATCCCCTGCAATTAAGAACTTATCCTCCTGAGCAATATCATGTGCCCTTAAAAAGGGTTGAATACCATCTAAAGCTGTGTAAAGGTGCATGTCGTTCTGCCAGCCGGTATAGCGTTTTTCTAATTGATCTTTCCCGTATTTTAAGTTAAATAAGACGAATATAGTAAGTGCAAATTTCCATTTTCGAGACTGAAAGATGCTATGATTCGTTTGTTTATAATAATCCAATATAGCAATCATTAGCAGTACTGGAATAATATATAGGTTAATGGTATAGTAGTCGTGATTCATCAGATTTAAGAAGAATAAATAACCAAAGGCTATAAATCCGATACTTAAACTTCCCAATAAATATATCCAAAATACAGCTTGTCTTTTCAAGTATCTCAAGAAAATAGCGACCAAAATAAGTAGGAATATATAGGTAGCGGGGTAGAAATAATCATCTCCCCAAAGATGAATAATATTGTACCATACTTTGGAGATCATTTCTTCACTGAGACTGTTGTATGGCCAGGTATGGGTTGAAAAATAGCTTGTACCATGATTGTCATTATAAGCAATAGCCCAATTATACCATAAGAAATTTAACAAAATGGTACTTAGATAGGCTATTGTTGCCTGTATGCTATGCTGAAAGTAGCGCCACCTTTTAAAAGGTAAAAGACCAAGAATTGCCAAGCCTAAAAGTGGAAAAAAGCTGATAAGTGCTGTGATTTTTAGTAGACCTGCTAAGGTGAAAAATAGAGCGCTAAACCATACACTACTGTTTTTCTTATAGATATCGTATTGGCCTATATGGTACCAGGCAATGCAGACAAAGGCTAACGCTGAGGTGTTTGGAAGGTAGTTGTTTGAATAATATACAATTACCGGACTAGCAGCCAGTATTGTGGGGATGAATAAGGCCCAGAATAGACTTTTGAAGCGTTGATATACTGCTTTATAAAGGTAGAATAGACCTAGAAAGAAAAGTAGGGTGTTGAGAAGTCTTATGATAGAAGAATGGACACCAAACTGTTGATACAATCCTGCAGAGATATAATATAGAATAGGGAATTCTCCAACACCATATCCTTGGCTGTTTTCATCAGCACTTTGGAAATGGATTTCTGGTTGAAAGAAATCCATTCCATGCTGATAATAGTTTAATGCTATTGAAGCACCATCAGATTGTCTCCAATGATGAATAGATTGTGGTTCCTTTACGATATAATCTTGAAAGTCAAAAAAAGCAAAAAATAGGACCAGGACATATAGAATAAATCCCGGAAGGTACGACTTTCGATTTCGCATGATTAGGCAATTTCTTGATTCACTTCAGAATCTGTATTAGTAGATTTTTTCGGTAGAGGTTGAAACGCCAAGGATAATGATTTGTTGTAAAGGATAAGGATAAATACACCTATGCTAATAGCAGAATCAGCTAAATTGAATACCGGTCTGAAGTGACTAAAATAGTCTCCGCCATAAAAGGGCAACCAGGTAGGATAATACCCTTCAATTAAATTTAGATGAATCATGTCTACTACCTTTCCATATAGAATTGGAGCATAGCCGCCATCTTCAGGCATGAAAGTACTTATCTGACCCATGCTATGCTCAAATATATAACCATAAAAGGCACTATCAACCATATTTCCAATAGCGCCTGCCAGAATTAGGGAAAAGGCAATATGGATAACAGGTTTTACCTTCTTTTTCACCATTCCATTGATGAAATAGAAGAGGTAGCCAATGGCAATTATTCTAAAAAGGCTTAGGAATAGTTTACCGAAAATCTCGATCCCAAACGCCATTCCGTTATTTTCAACGAAATGGATAGTGAGCCAAGGAAGTACTTCTATTTCATCAAGCAGCATCATATTGGTTTTAACCCAAACTTTGGTTACTTGATCAAGTAGAAGTACTATGAATATAATCCAAAAAGTCTTTTTCAAACTATCTTTTGCTTTGCATTTGTTTAGCTTCGATACTCATAGTAGCATGAGGAACCAGCTTTAAACGCTCTTTTTGAATAAGTTTACCAGTGATACGACAGATACCGTAGGTTCTGTTTTCGATTCGAATCAATGCATTTTTTAGGTCGCGAATAAATTTTTCTTGACGCGTAATAAGCATGGTGTTCGATTCTTTAGAAAGGGTTTCAGATCCTTCTTCAAACGCCTTAAAGGCAGAATAAGTATCATCCGTTCCGTTATCAGCTCCAATATTATTTCGTAAAACTTCAATGTCTTTTTCAGCAGACTCTATTTTTTCTGAAATAAGAGTCTTGAAACTTTCTAATTCTTCGTCTGAATATCTTGATGCAATTTTGTCCATAATTCAATTCTTTTTAATTAATGGCAATATAGGTTTTCACTTCATCAAATTCAACAAGTGTCCCTCTTTCAGGGATATCATCTGTTAAAACGATATCCGTTGCCAATGTTTCGCTTTTTATATATTCCCCTCTTAATTCAAGGGCTCTTATAATATGATCATCTTTAACAATCTTTAGAGCAATTGTGTCTGTCAGATCTAGTCCAGATTCTTTTCTCAAGTTTTGAATTCTGTTGACTAATTCTCTAGCGATTCCTTCATCTATTAGCTCTTCCGATAATTGAATATCTAAGGCTACAGTTAAATCATCTTGACTAGCAACCAACCATCCGGGGATATCTTTTGAATTGATTTCGAAATCTTCTCTATCTAAAAGTAAGTTTTCATCATCAATTACCATTTCATATTTACCCTCTGTTTCAATTTGAGAGATGGTTTCTTGATCGAATTGCGCCACTACAGAAGCAATGCTCTTCATAAATTTACCATATTTAGGGCCTAAAGTCCTAAAGTTTGGCTTAATATTTTTTACTAAGATACCTGAAGTGTCCTCTAAGTATTCTAGTTCCTTGACGTTTACCTCCGATAAAATTAATTCTCTAAGGTCGTCTAAATGTAATTTGATTTGTTCGTTAAGAACAGGAACCATAATACGTTGAAGAGGTTGTCTTACCTTAATTTTCTCCTTTTTTCTTAAAGATAAGACTAACGAGCTCAATTTTTGTGCCAGTTGCATCTTAGCCTCTAAATCATTGTCAATCTTAGTCTTATCTGCTTCTGGGAATAGGCTTAAATGGACAGATTCCGCTTGATCTTTACCCGTGATTGCGTTCAAATCATTGAAAAGTCTATCGGTAAAGAACGGCGCGATAGGAGATGATAACTGAGCTACTGTCAATAAACAGTTGTATAAGGTTTGGTACGCAGAGATCTTATCTTGCGCATACTCACCTTTCCAGAAACGTCTTCTACACAGTCTTACATACCAGTTGCTCATCTTATCGTTTACAAAGGACTGTATAAGTCTACCGGCTTTGGTAGGTTCATAGGAGTCGTATGCTTCTTCAACTAGAAGAATAAGCGTATTAAGTTCAGATAAGATCCATCGATCTATTTCTGGTCTATCTTTCCAGGCTACATCATCTTCAGCATAGGTGAAACCATCAAGGTTAGCATATAATGAGAAGAATGAATAGGTATTGTAAAGTGTTCCAAAGAATCTTCTTTGCACTTCCGTGATACCGTCTAGGTCAAATTTTAAGTTATCCCATGGTTGTGCATTGGTCACCATATACCAACGTGTAGCATCTGGTCCGTAGGTGTCCAATGTGGTGAAAGGATCAATCGTATTCCCTTTACTTTTGGACATTTTCTGACCTGACTTGTCCAGTACCAATCCGTTTGAAATAACATTTTTATACGCTACAGAATCGAAACACATGGTTCCAATAGCATGTAAAGTATAGAACCAACCTCTAGTTTGGTCAACACCCTCAGCAATAAAATCTGCAGGGAATGCCTTGTTGTTGTCTATTGCTTCTTTGTTTTCAAATGGGTAGTGCTGCTGCGCATACGGCATAGAACCAGAGTCAAACCAAACATCAATAAGGTCAGATTCTCTTGTCATTGGAGCTCCAGATGCCGAAACCAATGTGATGTCGTCAACAAAATGTTTATGTAAATCAAAAGAATCGTAATTCTCCTTAGTCATATTTCCAACTTCGAAATCAGCCAAAGGATTCGTTTCCATCAATCCAGCTGTAACAGCCTTGTCGCATTCTGCTTTTAGTTGTTCAACAGAACTGATACACAATTCTTCCTCTCCATCTTCAGTCCTCCAAATTGGAATTGGTATACCCCAGAATCTTGAACGAGAAAGGTTCCAGTCTGAAGCGTCTTTTAGCCAGTTACCAAATCTACCTTCTCCAGTACTTTTTGGTTTCCAGTTAATCGTATCATTCAATTCAGCCATTCGTTCACGTACACGTGTAGCACGGATGAACCAAGAATCCAATGGGTAATAAATTACGGGCTTATGTGTTCTCCAACAATGTGGATAGTTGTGTTCGTATTTTTCAACCTTGAATGCTTGACTCAATCCTTTTAGATGAATTGCGATCTCAACATCCAAAGATCTTTCAGGCGCTTGTCCAGCGTCGTAATATTCGTTTTTGACATATAGGCCACCCCATTCACCCATCTGAGGGATATAACGCCCTTGTAGGTCAACGATAGGGCTTTCTTTGTCGTCCCCCATATCTACCATCATACCTGGAACGTCATACTTAGCTGCAACACGTGCATCATCTGCTCCAAAAGTAGGCGCGATATGAACAATTCCTGTACCGTCTTCCGTAGTTACGAAATGGTCTGCTATGATTTTAAAAGCGTGCTCTACACCATCGGCTGGTTGAACCAATGGGATAAGTTGCTCGTAAGATTGCCCTACAAGTTCTTCTCCTTTATAGCTATTCGCTACGAAATATGGAATTTTCTTGTCTCCGAAGTTATATCCAGCTAAATCATCTTGTGATTCTACCGCTTGATATTTTCCATTAAATTGGCTAGTAAGTAATGGCTTTGCCAAGATTACGTTCATAGCCTTCCCCGTGTACTGGTTAAAAGATTTTACCACTACATAGTCTATCTTAGCATTTACACAAAGCGCAGTATTTGCTGCCAGTGTCCATGGGGTAGTAGTCCAAGCCATGAAGAATACTTCATCCTCATTAAAGAAAGCTGGATTACTAGCTCTAAATTGGGCAACTAGGGTAGTATCCTTTACAGGCTTATAACTTCCTTCTTGACCTAATTCATGTGAGCTCAATCCTGTTCCTGCAGCTGGAGAATACGGTTGGATGGTATATCCTTTGTACATCAAATCCTTATTGTAGATCTGAGAAAGTAACCACCATACAGATTCAATGTATTTGTTTTCATAGGTAACATAAGGATCACTCATGTCTACCCAGTAACCCATTTGTTCCGTCAAGCTATTCCACTTATCTGTGAAACGCAAAACAGAAGCTTTACAGGCGTCGTTATATTCAGTAACGCTTATCGTTTTACCGATATCTTCCTTTTTAATACCAAGATTTTTTTCAACCCCTAACTCAATTGGAAGTCCGTGTGTATCCCATCCTGCCTTACGGTTTACTCTATATCCTTTCAATGTTTTATAACGGCAAAAAATATCTTTGATACTTCTCCCCATTACATGGTGGATACCAGGCATTCCATTTGCTGAAGGTGGTCCTTCAAAAAACACGAATGGTTTATTTTCATCACGACTCTCAAGACTCTTTTTAAAGATGTCTTTTTCTTCCCAGGTCTTAAGGACTTCTTGCGTTAGATTAGGCAAATTCAGTCCTTTATATTCTTGATATTTTTTCTTCATTGTTGAGCTTGTCTTACAAGAGTTGCGAAAATAATAAATTATTGCTGAAAACGCGACAATATCTTCGTCAATCCCTTTGTTTCTAGATGGCTATTGTGAAAATTAGACAATTATAGGCGTAAACGTCCTGAATTGAATTTTTTAACGAAATGGAATCCTAAAATTTTAAAGCCTAAATTATAGTAGAACTTATGCGATTTTGTATTCCCTGTATAGGTATTTAGCTCCAAACATTGATAGTCGTTTTCGATAGCATAGGCCTCCAAAAAATCAAAGAGTTTTTTGCCAATTCCCTGGCCTTGTAAATCCGATTCGATATAGATATGATCGGGCTCTATAGATTTTCCACTATAGTGTCTGGTCATGTGCCAAAGACCACAAATCCCGATAAGGTTTTCCTCCATGAAAACACCAATACATCTGTAGTCAGCATGATCTGCCATACCCATAATTCGTTCTTTTAGAATTTCTGTTGAGGTATAGTCATTTACCTTTCTAAGTAATGGGAAAATGCTTGGTATCTCTTCCCTTTCTAAAAATCTAAAATGTACTTGCATAGCGTGCTGCCTTTAAACAAAAAAAGCTACCCGAGGGTAGCTTTTAAAAATTAAACAAATCTTATCAGATAGTAATTTTTCTTTCCCTTTTGTACGATCAGGTATTTATCCTTAATCAAAATTTCCTTTTGAATAATGAACTCATCCTGTACCTTAATTTTGTTAATGCTAATGGCATTTCCTTTCAATGATCTCCTAGCGTCTCCGTTTGAAGATGCAATATCTGTTTTGTCGGCCAGAAGGTCCACAATAGGAATAGATCCATTCAAAGCATCCATTGTCAATTCATACTGAGGTACTCCCTCAAATACAGCCAACAAAGTATCTTCATCTATATTGACAAGTTGGTCTGCGGTATTTTTACCAAAAAGAATGGCAGAAGCTTCAATAGCTTTGTCATATGCCTCTCTAGAGTGTACTCTCACTGTGATATCTTCAGCCAAAGTTTTTTGAAGCGTACGCAAATGTGGAGCTTCATCATGCTCTTTTTCTAATGCTTCAATCTCCTCTTGACTCATTAATGTAAAGATACGTATGAATCGTTTGGCATCTGCATCATCGGTATTGATCCAGTATTGGTAGAATTTATATGGGCTGGTTCTTTTTGGATCCAACCATACATTTCCTCCTTCAGATTTCCCGAATTTAGAACCGTCCGCTTTTGTTAAAAGGGGAGTAGTGATAGCCCATCCTTCTCCACCACCCATTCTTCGGATTAATTCGGTACCTGAAGTAATATTACCCCATTGGTCTGAACCTCCCAATTGGATGATGCAATTTTTCTCTTTATATAGATGATAGAAATCGTAACCTTGAATTAATTGATACGAGAATTCAGTAAATGAGATCCCTGTTTCAATTCTTTTCTTAACAGATTCCTTAGACATCATATAGTTTACAGTCAGGTGTTTCCCCGCCTCACGTAAAAAGTCTAATATATTGATGTTTTTAAACCAATCGTAATTGTTTACCAATTCAGCTGAATTGTCACCACAATCGAAGTTTAAAAACTTTTCTAGTTGTACCTTTTGTCCTGCTAGATTCTTTAGCAGTACATCTTCGGACAATAGATTTCTTTCAGCGGATTTTCCACTCGGATCACCAATCATTCCAGTTGCACCACCCAAAAGAGCGATCGGCTTATGCCCACAACGTTGGAAATGTACTAGCAACATAATAGGTACTAGGTTCCCGATATGTAAAGAATCTGCTGTAGGATCGAAACCGATATAGCCAGAAGAAACACCCTTCATAAGTTCTTCTTCAGCACCGGGCATGATATCATGTATCAGGCCTCTCCATTCCAGTTCTTTAACGAAATTCTTCATGTTAAATCCTCTATTTTTGATTTTGACTTACAAATGTAACAGATTTGATTCATTTGAGATTGAAATAGCTTTAGAAAATTACAAATTACTACTTCAGCTTTTAACTTTCGTCATTCGCTTTTATCTCTAAAGTATTTTTCGCAAATTACTCCCAAATTAATCGGCATGAATATTCTGGTAACAGGAGGAACAGGATTGGTAGGTGGTCATTTATTGTACAACCTAACCAAATCGGGGGAAAAGGTAAGAGCTATAAGGCGTGATTCAAGTGATCTGTCTGCCGTTCGGTGTCTTTTTGAGAGTCTTGGTGCTCCTAGGAGTCAGTGGGAATGTATAGAATGGTTTGAAGCAGATATTCTGGATTTACCGATTCTAGAGGATGCTATGATTGGAATAGATTACGTTTACCATGCAGCTGCCATGGTTTCCTTCTTGCCGAAGGATAAACATGTCATGTATGCCATAAATGTTCAGGGTACAGAAAATCTTGTGAATCTATGTTTGTCTCATAAGGTGAAGAAATTGGTGCATGTAAGTTCCATTGCTTCTCTGGGGAGAACCGATAAAGAAGAGACGATATCCGAAACTAACTATTGGAAAGATAGCAAGCACAATTCCAATTATGCAATCAGTAAATACAATGCAGAGTTAGAGGTTTGGAGAGGGATTGAAGAAGGTCTTGATGCTGCTATTGTAAATCCAGGTGTGATCTTAGGACCCTGTTTTTGGGAGAAAGGCTCTTCAGCAATTTTCGATAAGGCTTGGGATGAATTTCCATTTTACACCAATGGGGAGAATGCATTTGTTGATGTAAGAGATGTGGCTACAGCCATGGAGATGTTGATGAAAAGCGATATAACGAGAGAGCGATATATCTTAGCAGCGGACAATTATAGCTTTAGAGAGGTTTTATGGTCCATGGCAGATAAGATGGGCAAGAAAAGAGCAGGGTATGAAGCAGGACCAAAATTGAGGCAATTGGCCTTTTACATAGATTGGTTGAAAGCTTTTCTGAAATTGGGAGCACAGACCCTTACAAAAGAAACGGCTAGAAGTGCTGGATCCAAATATCACTACTCCTCAGAAAAGGCGGCCAAGGAATTGGGTATCGTCTTCAAGTCCTTAGACGAGATGTTGGATTACAGTGTACCCAAATATATAGCCTTCAGAAATAAATAAATTAGTTGGGTTTCATTTCCTGAATGATCTTCTGTGCTTCTTGTTGATTGTATTCAACGCGCATTAAAAGGTTACGAGCTTGTTGATATTGTTCATCCAAGAGGTAACTCAAACCGAGGTACCATTGCGAGATGGCAGTGTATTTTGAATTGGTTGGAATATTTGACAATAACTCTATCGCTCTTTCGGTGTTACTCATTCCTAAATAAGCGATCCCCATATAAAATTGCAGGTCAATATTATTCTTGTGGAGGTTTTTTTCAGATTCGAATAGTCTGGTAGCAGATGCAAAGTCTCCATTTTCATAATAGTCCATGATCACCTTAATTTCTTTGTCTTTATGAGGCGTATTGGATCTTAAATTCAGGCTGTATAGATTTTCGTAGGCCTTAAAATTTTGGCTAAACAACGTTTTATGATCGACCTGTTTAGGGGTGAAGAAAAATATGCTGGCAAGGATAATTAAGACACTTGCGACCGCTGTCCACTTGGTATAGACGCTTTTCATCCAATTACTGGATTTGGATTCCATTGCTGCCTCCGCATTTTTCAATTGAGCTCTCAAACTCTCATCAGCAAGAACCTGAAAGGCTTCTGTACACAATTTATGTGCTAAGAAATCTTCTTTTAATTTAGGATTTATCTCCAATTCTTGTAAGAATTGTTCTTTTTCTGATTCATTTAAATCGCCATCAAAATAACGATTCAGCTGTAGGTCGAAATTATGCTCCATAATTTTTTAGGATGCTAATTAATGCTCTTTTTTACATGGTCTCTTAAGGATTTCATGCATCTATTTTTGGTTGCTTTGGCTGTGTCGGCATTTTTTAAGGATAATATTTGAGCGATACTATCCATTCTTTTACCTTCTATATAATACAGACTTAGCAATTGCTTGCACTTTCCCTTCATCTTGTCAATAATAGAGAGTACTAAGGCTATTTTTTCTTGGTGCTTAGCGTCATAAGGATCCTCCTCAATAGGAATGTCTGGTTGATGGTAATCTTTCCATTCAATCTCCCCTTTATGCTTACGCATCCAAGCTCTGCAAACATTCTTACCTATTGCAAATAGGTATGTTTTGATGCTTGCTTTTTCACTGTCGTACTCATTGGCTAAATGCTTTCTTCTGAAAATAAGGATGCTTTCTTGAAAAATATCCTTGGCATCTTCATCGGAAATGGCATACAGTTTTTTTATCCACAACAAAAATTCATCTCTATAGTCAGTATAAAGCTGTGTGTAAAATAAACTGTCATCTGCATTCAGTTTGTCAGAAGGACTCATATTGACTGACTTCGTTATTTATTGTTATAAAGACAATAAAAGTAAACATTTTTGCGCTCTAATATTTTACTTAAATTGGGATTTAAACCGTTAACAGGAAATTATATGATTTAATTCGTATTTTTGCTGGGAATACTAAAATTGGAAGTTCAATGGAGTTCATACCGGGGCCGTTGTTGAAGGATGTAGATAGTCCAAAAGATTTAAAAAAATTGACGATAAGTCAATTGCCACAGTTATCAGATGAATTACGTCAATTTATAGTTGATATAGTCTCTGTGAAGGGTGGTCATTTTGGAGCTAGTTTGGGAGTTGTTGAGCTTACTGTGGCCTTGCACTATGTATTTAATACACCAGTCGATCAGTTAGTGTGGGACGTAGGCCATCAGGCTTATGGTCACAAAATACTGACGGGTAGAAAGGATGTATTTCATACGAATAGAGAATACAAGGGGATTAGTGGTTTCCCAAAAAGATCGGAAAGTGAATACGATACTTTTGGAGTAGGTCATTCATCTACCTCTATTGGTGGTGCTTTGGGAATGGCTATAGCTTCTAAATATAAGAAAGAAGAGAAACAGCATATTGCCGTGATTGGTGATGGATCCATGACTGCAGGTCAGGCTTTTGAAGCATTGAACCATGCGGGTGCTGCAAATTCCAATTTGTTAGTTGTCTTGAATGATAACTGTATGAGTATTGACCCTAATGTAGGGGCACTAAAAGAATACCTTACTGATATTACCACTTCACATACTTATAATAAAGTAAAAGATGAAATCTGGGACCTTTTAGGTAAGGTGAGTAAGTTTGGGCCAAATGCCCAAAAAATAGCACAGAATATTGAAAATGCATTCAAAAGCTTCGTACTTAAGCAAAGCAATTATTTTGAATCATTGAACTTTAGATATTTCGGTCCTGTAGATGGACATGATGTGGTCCACTTGACGCGCATCATGGAAGATCTAAAGGATATCCCTGGTCCTAAAATTCTTCATGTTGTAACGGAGAAAGGGAAAGGGTATAAGCCAGCTGAAGAAGGCGATACTACTAAATGGCATGCGCCAGGTGTTTTTGATAAAACTACGGGTGAGATCGTAAGTGTTCCAAAGAAGGCCAAAGATACCATGAAGTATCAGGATGTTTTTGGACATACCATCATTGAGTTGGCAGAAAAGAATGACAAAATTATGGGGGTTACCCCAGCTATGCCTACTGGATCTTCTTTGAAGTTCATGATGGATGCAATGCCAGATAGAGCTTTTGATGTTGGGATTGCAGAACAACATGCAGTGACTTTCTCTGCAGGTTTGGCAACACAAGGAATGGTGCCTTTCTGTAATATCTACTCGTCATTTATGCAACGTGCATTTGATCAGGTAGTACATGATGTTGCCATACAAAATCTAAACGTTGTAATGTGTTTAGATAGAGCCGGATTGGTTGGGGCAGATGGTCCTACGCATCACGGTGTATATGATATTGCATTTTTTAGATGTATTCCAAATATGATTATCTCTGCTCCGATGGATGAATGGGAGTTGAGAAATCTGATGTATACTTCTCAATTGGAAAACCAAGGTCCTTTTGTGATCCGTTATCCAAGAGGGAAAGGCGTACATGTGGATTGGAAGAATGACATGGTTGAACTTCCAATAGGTAAAGGAAGATGTTTGACTGAAGGGGATGAAATTGCAGTACTATCTATAGGGCATGTAGGAAATATGGTCCAAGATGCTTGTGCTGAACTATTGGGAAAAGGAACAAAAGTAGGTCATTACGATATGCGATTTGTAAAGCCAATAGATGAAAATCTATTGCATCAAGTTTGTCGTAAATACAAAAAGATTATCACCATAGAAGACGGTTGCCTTCAGGGTGGAATGGGTTCTGCCTTATTAGAATTTATGGCAGATAATGGATATGCTATTCCTGTGAAAAGATTGGGTATTCCTGATAAATTTATAGAGCATGGAACCCAGCAACAGTTGTATAAAGAATGTGGCTATGATAAAGCAGATCTAATGGAGGTGATTGAAAAACATAGCCTTGTGAAGAATGCTATATAAGTAGATTCTGAAATAATTTACATAAAAAAGGGAAGCTAAATGCTTCCCTTTTTTGTTTTACATAGAATAATCTTCCATGAATTTTGTAGTATAGTTTCCTGATTTGAAATCTTCGTTATCCATCAATCCAAGATGGAAAGGAATAGTGGTTTTTACACCTTCTATTACGAATTCGTTCAGGGCTCTTTTCATTTTAGCAATAGCCTCTTCTCTTGTTTGCGCCACAGTAATAAGTTTTGCAATCATAGAGTCATAATGTGGAGGTATTGTGTATCCAGCGTATACATGAGTATCAATTCTAATTCCGTGTCCACCTGGGGCATGGAAGCTAGTGATTTTACCTGGTGATGGACGGAATCCATTAGCAGGGTCTTCAGCATTGATACGACATTCTATAGCGCATAAATTTGGAAGGTAATTTAACCCAGTGATCTGTATACCAGCAGCAACTTTAATTTGCTCAGCGATCAGATCATAGTTGATTACTTCTTCCGTTACTGGATGCTCAACTTGGATCCGCGTATTCATTTCCATGAAATAGAAGTTACGGTCTTTATCCACAAGGAATTCTACCGTACCTGCTCCTTCATATTTTACAGCTTCAGCCGCTTTAATTGCAGCTTTACCCATACGTTCACGCAATTCGTCAGTCATGAATGGAGAAGGTGATTCTTCCACTAATTTCTGATGTCTACGTTGAATAGAGCAATCTCTTTCTGAAAGGTGACATGCTTTTCCTGAGGAGTCTCCTACAATTTGGATTTCAATATGACGAGGTTCAAGGATCAATTTCTCCATGTACATTTCATCATTTCCAAATGCAGCTTTAGCCTCCATTCTTGCACCATCCCATGCACCAAGCAGGTCTTCGGCTTTTTGAACAGCACGCATTCCTTTACCACCACCACCGGCAGTAGCTTTTAGCATTACAGGGTATCCCATTCCATCTGCCAAACTAACAGCTTCTTCAAAGTCTGCTATAAGACCTTCAGAACCTGGAATAGTAGGTACTCCAGCATTTTTCATGGTCTCTTTGGCCATGGCCTTGTCTCCCATTCCGTTGATCATTTCTGCAGATGCACCGATAAATTTAATATCGTGCTCAGAACATATCTTCGAGAAATTGGCATTTTCCGCTAAGAACCCATATCCTGGGTGAATTGCATCAGCATTTGTAATCTCCGCAGCAGCCATGATGTTAGGGATCTTAAGATAAGATTCAGAACTAGGTGCTGGACCAATACAAACTGCTTCATCTGCAAAACGTACATGAAGACTTTCTGTATCGGCAGTTGAATGCACGGCTACAGTCTTAATGCCCATTTCACGGCATGTGCGAATGATGCGCAAGGCAATTTCACCTCTATTTGCGATGAGTATTTTCTTGAACATAAGCTTATGTTTAATGAAAAAGACCCTGGTAATGAATTATCAGGATCTTTCAATATTTTAATTACGACGGATCAACCAAGAATAATGGTTGGTCATATTCAACTGGTGACATATCGTCAACCAATACTTTTACAATTTTACCAGAAATCTCAGATTCGATTTCATTAAATAGTTTCATTGCTTCGATAATACAAACAACAGAACCAACTTCAACATCATCACCTACTTTAGCAAAATCAGGTTTGTCTGGAGAAGGTTTTCTATAGAAAGTTCCAATGATTGGAGACTTAATAGTTATGTATTTTGAAGATTCATCTTCCTCAGCGGCGGCAACGGGAGCAGCAGCAACAGCAGCAACAGGAGCAACAGCATGTGCTACAGGAATAGTTTGCTCAGTCAAAGTAACAGGAATCTGTTGCATAACAGTAGTTCCTTTCTTTGCTTCGGTTTTGATGGTCAATTTGATATCCCCTGTTTCCAGAGATACTTCAGTAGCCCCTGACTTGGATACAAACTTGATAAGATCTTGTATTTCTTTTACAGTCATGTTAGTTTTTTTTAATTCTCAAGCTCTTTTCGTCTCGTAAAGTTATCGAAAAGCATGTGTTAAGTCAAGCTCTTAAATTTCCTATTTTTTATCGTATGCCCATTTAAGGTAAACAGATCCCCATGTGAATCCACCACCAAAAGCAGATAAGATGATATTATCTCCTTTTTTCAATTGATCTTCCCATTCTAGTAGGCACAAAGGAATAGTTCCTGATGTCGTATTCCCGTACTTTTGAATGTTGATCATAACCTTACTTGGGTCAAGTTCCATTCTTCTTGCCGTCGCATCAATGATACGAAGGTTAGCTTGATGTGGTACCAACCATGCAACGTCGTCAGCAGACAAGTTGTTTCTTTCCATGATTTCGGCAGATACATCAGCCATATTGGTAACAGCAAATTTAAATACTGTTTTCCCTTCTTGCGTGATAAAGTGATCTTTATTTGCCACTGTCTCAGCTGTTGCAGGATAAGCAGAACCACCCGCTTTTTGGTATAGGTAGTGTCTTCCAGATCCATCACTTTTAAGTATTGAATCTTGAATCCCTAAACCTTCCTCGTTAGGCTCTAGTAAAACAGAAGAACACCCGTCACCAAATATGATGCAGGTTTCACGATCTGTATAGTCTACAATTGAAGACATTTTGTCTCCACCTACGATGACTACTTTTTTATAGGAACCTGTTTCAATAAATTTTGAACCAGTTGCTAAAGCAAATAGGAATCCTGAGCATGCAGCATTGATATCATATCCAAATGCATTTTTTGCTCCAATTTTATCAGCAATGATATTTGCTGTAGCTGGAAACATCATGTCAGGAGTAACTGTAGCACAGATGATCAAGTCAATTTCTTCTGGAGAAATCCCTCTTTTTTCACAAAGGCTTTTTACTGCTTCAGCTCCCATATGGGAAGTACCCATACCTTCACCCTTTAGGATGCGCCTCTCTTCAATTCCTGTTCTGGTACGGATCCACTCATCGTTGGTGTCCACCATTTTCTCTAGATCAGCGTTTGAAAGAATGTCTTTAGGGACAAATCCTCCTACTGCTGTAATCGCTGCAGTTATCTTTTTCATACTAGAAATGCTTCTTTAATTTTCTCCACAAGATTAGCATCGGTAACCTCAAATGCATGCAGTATCATATTCTTGATAGCTCTTGTATTTGAAATTCCGTGACCAATAATTACATTGGAATTCATCCCAAGAACTGGGGTTCCTCCGTAATTTTCATAATTGAACTTGTCGAGATAAGGGTGTTTGAAGTCAAGTTTGTTTGTTAATTCAAACATCCCTTCAAACTGTTTGAGTACTACATTACCGGTAAATCCATCCGTAACAATTACATCGGCTTCAGTAAATAATATATCTCTACCCTCAATGTTTCCAATGAAGTCGAAATCTTTACTGTCCTTAAGTAATGGGTAGGCTGCTTGTACCAGCATATTTCCTTTTCCTTCTTCCTCTCCAATATTTAGTAAAGCAACCTTAGGTTTCTCAATGCCATATACATGTTTTGCATATAGAGAACCCAAAATTCCAAACTGTAATAAGACATCAGGCTTGCAGTCGGCATTTACGCCAACGTCCAAAAGTAGTCCCCGTCTACCGTCGTACAAGGGAAGTTGTGCTGTAATACATGGACGTATTACACCAGGAATCGCCTTGACAGTATAGAAACCACCAACTAGCATAGCGCCGGAATTTCCTACGCTTGCAAATGCTTGAATATCGTTTTTTTGGAGTAGACCAAAACCAACAGCAATGCTGGAGTTTGGTTTGCGGCTGAAAGCCTTAGTAGGATGCTCTGCCATCTCAATGATGTCTGGAGCATGCACTATATCAAAGGAAGAAGAATCTGCGTTGTTTGTAGATAATACATCATGAATCGCGTCTCGATCCCCAATAAGGACAAGGCGAACATGATCTGGGAGCTCTTTTAATGCTTCAATGGCACCTGTTACAGTAGCCTTAGGGGCATAGTCGCCTCCCATTGCATCAATTCCAATTCGAATTGTAGTCATAAATAAAAAGTAGATTTAAACCTTTTTGAAGGTCTAAATCTACAAAATTATTTTCTAAGCAGTACGCTTATTGTAAAATCAAGTTAATAAAGGCTTATGCCTCCATTACTACTTGACCTTTATAATACATTTTACCTTCGTGCCAGTAAGCTCTGTGCATCAAGTGATTTTCACCTGTTGTTGGGCATGTAGCAATAGTTGGAGCTGTTGCTTTGTAGTGAGTTCTTCTCTTATCACGTCTCGTTTTCGAAATCTTTCGTTTAGGATGCGCCATGATTATAGTTCTTTGTCTGTTAATAAATCCTTTAAAGCAGACCAACGATCGTCTATCTGCTCATCTTTTATATCAGAATCTCCATGAAGGAGTAGTTCTAGTTTTTTTAGTTTTTCTGGGTCACAAGTGGGTTCCTCGTCCTCATCTAATGGGTGAACTCGGCTCATCGGTATACTCAGAATAACAAATTCATAAAAAGGATGGCTAAGGTCAACTTTATAAGCGTCGTTACTTAATACTATCACTTCCTCTGAATCCTCAAAGTCTTCTTGATTAAATTTTATCCATAACTTATCTTTATAGGAAATAGGAATTTCTAAATCTCCCCCACATCGATCACAGCTCACAGTAATAGTACCGCTTATTGTAATCAATAATTCCATAAAGTTATCATGCTTATCCAAGTCTACTTTCGCCGTTAAATTCGACTTAAGTATCTCGTCATTACCACGATCTATGAACAAATCTTCATCAATATCAAATGAAAAATCATGCATTCCCAGCTTTAACCCACTGAACTTTAATGTATAATCATTTTTCTCCACTCGACTTTTGACTTTTAAGTCTGCAAAGATAGAAAATCTTTTTTAATATCACGGGCTTAAAACTAGTTGGTTTTAAGCTTTATTGTCAGATATTTTCTTTCTCAAGTCTTTAAACGCAGCTAAGGCATCTGTTATACGTACATTCCTGAGTGGTATTGACCAAAAAAAAAGCCGATCAATTTGATCGGCTTTTTTTATTAATCTTTATCAGATTGCTCTATTGGAGCACTTTCTGAATCGCTTTGTTTTTGCGGTTTCTCTTCTTTCTTTGGACTAGGCGCTTTTTCAATCTCCTCTTCCTTACTAGTAGAAGTTGCTAGGTCTTTTCTAGGCCTAGGCGTAGGTTTGTTCGGTTGCTCTTCCTTTGGACCCCTAGGTGAGCTAGGACGCTTACCATCATTCGGACGACCTTTTGTTGCTTTAGCCAGTGCCTTAGACTCTGGTTTAAGTACATTGGATTCCAGTTCAATTTGCTCCTCCCTTTGGTAGAACAAATCTATTGCAGCATAGACCGCTTGTCTGAATGAATTTTCACTGGCTTGGTTTGTGCCAGCAATTTCATGTGCAGAGCCATGGTCTGGCGAGGTGCGAATAATGGGAAGTCCAGCAGTGAAATTAACACCTGAATTGAAGGTTAAAGTCTTAAATGGAATAAGTCCTTGGTCATGGTACATGGCCAATACCCCATCGAAGTTTTTGTAATGCCCGTTACCAAAGAAGCTATCAGCAGAATATGGGCCGAAAACTAATTTCCCGTCGTCCATTGCTTTTGCGATGGTTGGTTTTACAATATCATCATCCTCTTTGCCTATCAGTCCTTGATCTCCTGCATGCGGATTCAGCGATAAAACGGCGATTTTTGGCTTATTGATCATAAAGTCTTTTTTAAGACTCTGCTCCATAAGGTCCAATTTCTCGCGAATCAGCTTTGCACTGATCTTTGTTGCGATTTCCGTTACCGGAATATGCCCTGTAACAACTCCAATCTTCAAATCGTCAGAAACCATAAACATCAAACTTTCTTTTGATTCGAAGTAGTCCTGTAGGTATTCTGTATGTCCCGGAAAGTTAAATTTTTCCGATTGAATATTGTGCTTGTTGATAGGAGCGGTAACCAATACGTCTACTTCTCCTTTTTTCAATGAAGCGCAAGCGGCCTCTAAAGATAGGAGTGCGCATTTACCACCTATTTCATTGATTTGGCCTGGTTCTATTTTGAACTCATCTTGCCAAACATTGACAACATTGAATTTTTTGGCCCGTGCCTCTGTTGCATGCTCAATGGCATGGATATTAAAATTCTTAAAGTTTAGCACCTTTCTATAGAAAGAGGCTGCGCGATTAGAACAAAATACAACAGGCGTACACATATCTAGGATTCTACCATCGTTAAAAGTTTTTAAGATGACTTCCAATCCTACTCCGTTAATATCTCCAATCGAAATACCAACCTTTATTTTTTTACTCTGTGATGGTCTCTTCATAAATGTCTTTTAAGGCATATTGGCCAATAGACTATGTATCTTGAACAGCTAAGTTAATACTAATTAAGAAAATTAGGCAATTCTATTCATCAGGTATTGGAATAGTAATCTAACACCTACTCCTGTTCCACCTTTTAGACGATACGCATCTGTTTTGTGTAAAAAGGCAGGACCTGCAATATCAAGGTGTACCCATGGATAATCTGTATACTTTTCCAAGAATTTACCTGCGGTGATCTGACCTGCTTCTGATGGTCCTAAATTCGTCATGTCTGCTACAGAAGAGTCTAGCCATTCTGCATAATCATCCCAGAAAGGTTGAATTACAGTACGTTCATGGCACTCAAATCCTGCTTTGCTTAATGAGGCTAGCGAATCTTCGTCCGTACCCATTGAACAGATAGCAATTGCTCCAAATCCACGTACAGCGGCTCCAGTAAGCGTTGCTAAATCCATAACTACTTCTGGCTCATAACGTTTTGCATATTCAAGTGCGTCTGCAAGTACCAATCTTCCTTCAGCATCTGTATTCATTACTTCTACAGTAGCACCACTCATCATAGTGATTACATCACCTGGAGCATAGGCGTCTCCACCGGGTCTATTATCTGTAGCTGGTACCAATGTGATAACGTGTAATGGTAATTCTGCTTTAGCGGCAGCGTAGATTGCTCCAGTTGCTGCAGCGGCTCCACCCATATCACTTTTCATAAAGTCCATTGAATGTCCAGTTGGTTTCAAACTCAAACCTCCTGTATCATACATCACTCCTTTACCAACAAAAACAATCGGTTTTTCGTTGATGGCATTGGCTGGTTTGTATTCAATAACATTGAATGTAGGTTCTTGAATAGATCCTTTATTAACCGCCAATACTCCACCCATCTTAAGGCTTTCTATTTGCTTTTTTCTCAATACCGTTACATTGAAAACGCCCGTTTCTGCTAGCTTTTCGATGTCTGCTGAATATTGACTTGCATTTAGGTAAGATTGTGGCTCATTTACCAAATCACGTGCGATATATGTCGCTTCAGATACTGCTGATAATCTTTTAATAGCAACTTCAGTCAAGTCGGCAGCATAGATATCCTTTAGGGTATTTGCTTTCTTCTTCGACTTGTATTTTAAGAATTGGTAGTTGGCTAAAACTAAACCTTCAGTGATTGCCCAAGCTTCTTTTTCATCACCTGAAAAAGCCTTGATATCCGCTGAAGTCAATTTTGCGGCATTGATTTGCGTACAAACCGTGGCTGCCTTTTTTCGTAGGTTCTCTAACTTTTTATTCTCGTTTTTTTCTTCTTTTAAAACTTCAATAAACAAAAGTTGATTCCCTTCTTTCAATTGGAATGAAAAACACTCCTTTGCAACTTGACTCGTAATCCATGCGATGTTCTCATCAGAACAATTTGCACTTAAAGCAGCGAGGTTTTTGTCAGAAACAAAACCTATAAAACAATCTGCTGCTGTATTTCCTTTTAGAGGAGCTATATTTGCTATCATAATTTTGTACTTTTGCACTCTTATTAAAAGAGCATTGAGCCAATTAGTTAGGGTCTAAACCGTTCGCTTCCTGCATTCATTAGCATGAAAGCACAGTTTAAGACATGTGTATGGCCGTAAAAAAGTGCAATTTAACAAAACCAAGTTTAGGAAACCATGTTTACAGGAATCATTGAGCAATTAGGCAAAATTACAGGTTTGGAAAAGGAAGGAACGAACTTGCACATGACTGTTCGCGCCGACTTCACATCGGAATTGAAGATAGATCAAAGTGTTGCGCACAATGGTGCTTGCATGACGGTAGTTGCTATCAATGATGCGGAATATACCGTGACTGTAATCAACGAAAGTTTAGAGAAAACGAACCTTGGTGGATTGAAATTACAGGACAAAGTGAATCTAGAGCGTTGCATGCAAATGAACGGTCGTTTGGATGGGCACATTGTTCAAGGGCATGTAGATCAAATTGCACGATGCGTAAAAGTTTCGGAGCAAGGTGGAAGTTGGAAATACGAATTTGAGTACGATGAGTCTCAAACAGAATTTGTAACCGTAGCCAAAGGATCTATCTGTATCAATGGCGTAAGTTTAACTGTGGTGGATTCGTCAGAAGGATTCTTTTCTGTAGCCATCATACCCTATACTAGAGAGCATACCAACTTTCATCAGTTAATTGAGGGGAGTATAGTAAATCTCGAATTTGATATTATCGGAAAATACGTTGCAAGAATGACCAAAAATTTGGGAAGCAACTAAGTCGGGTAGTTTAGAAAAAAAAAGAAATTAGCATAAAGCATTATACAATGTATAGATCGCATAATTGTGGAGTTTTAAGAAGCTCAGATATAGATACTGTTGTTACCCTTAGTGGTTGGGTACAGAAGAGTCGTGACCTCGGTGGAATGACTTTTATAGATTTACGTGACCGTTACGGGATTACTCAACTTGCCTTCAATATGGAGGTGAATGAGGAACTTTGTCTAGCTGCAAGAAAGTTAGGTAGAGAATTCGTTGTCCAAGTAGAAGGAACCGTAATAGAAAGAAGTTCTAAGAATAAGAATATTCCAACAGGAGATATCGAGATTAAGGTGAGTGCTTTGAAAGTATTGAATGCTTCTAAAACACCTCCTTTCACTATCGAGGATAATACAGATGGTGGAGAAGATATCCGTATGAAATACAGATACCTTGATCTTAGAAGAAAGACCGTTCGTGAGAACTTGATGTTGCGTTCTAAAATAGCCATCGAAACACGTAAGTTCTTATCTGATCTAGAATTTATTGAGGTAGAGACTCCAGTATTGATCAAGTCTACTCCAGAGGGAGCGCGTGACTTTGTTGTACCTTCAAGAATGAATGCAAACCAATTCTACGCATTGCCACAGTCTCCACAGACTTTCAAGCAATTGTTGATGGTTGCTGGTTTCGATAAGTATTTCCAGATTGTAAAATGTTTCCGTGATGAGGACCTTAGAGCGGATAGACAACCTGAATTTACACAGATTGACTGCGAAATGTCCTTTGTAGAGCAAGATGATATCTTGAATACATTTGAGGAGCTTACCCGTCACCTGATCAAGGAAACGAAAGGAATTGACTTACCTACGTTCCCAAGAATGGATTATGCAGATGCCATGCGTTTATATGGTTCTGATAAGCCAGATATCCGTTTCGGTATGGAATTCGTTGAGATCAATGAATTGACACAGAACAAAGGATTCAAAGTATTTGATGATGCTGAGCTTATCTTGGCGATCAATGCAGAAGGATGTGCAAATTATACACGTAAACAATTGGATGCGCTTACGAAATGGGTAAAACGTCCACAGATTGGAGCATTGGGATTGATTTATGTAAAATACAATGAAGACGGTACGTATAAGTCTTCAGTAGATAAATTCTACAGCCAGGAAGATTTAGCAGAATGGTGTGCTAAAGCTGGAGCGAAACCAGGTGATCTATTGTTTGTTATTTCTGGAGAGAAAGACAAGGCTAGAAAGCAAATGGGTGAGCTTAGATTGAAAATGGGAACAGAGCTTGGATTGAGAAATCCAGAAGTATTTGCACCCTTATGGGTAATGGACTTCCCGCTTTTGGAATGGGATGAGGATTCGCAACGTTACCATGCAATGCACCATCCGTTTACTTCTCCAAAAATGGAAGACTTCGATAAGATTGAAGAATCACCAGCTGAGGTAAGAGCAAATGCTTATGACTTGGTATTGAATGGTTCTGAAGTTGGTGGTGGATCTATCCGTATTCACGATAGAGAGCTGCAAAGAATCATGTTCAAGCATCTTGGATTTACAGATGAAGAAGCACAGAATCAGTTTGGTTTCTTGATGGATGCCTTCGAATATGGTGCACCTCCGCACGGTGGTATCGCTTTCGGATTAGATAGATTGTGTTCTATCATTGGTGGAGCAGATTCTATTCGTGATTTCATCGCCTTCCCAAAAAACAATAGCGGTAGAGATGTAATGATAGATGCACCTTCTCCATTGGCACAAGACCAATTGGATGAGTTGAGTATTGCAAATGTTGAAAAGGTAACGGCTGAATAATAAGCCTATCCTTAAATAGATATAAAGCAGCTAAGGGAAATCTTAGCTGCTTTTTTTGTTTTGCACCATTTTTCATTCTTATAAGGGATTATGTATATTGAGCATCGATTAATTTACATATAGTTATGAAAAGATATATTTTAAAGTTTGTTACGGCTATGGCCGCTTTGGTTTTGGTGGCTTGCTCTAAGTCAGATGATGATTCATCATTTTTGGGTGTTAAAGCTGAATTGGATGGCGTTGAATTGAAGGTGAGTCAAGGGGGAGGGAATACAGTAAATACCACTAGTTCTGGAGGTTCATTTTCCATATATGCTTATAATAGCGATGAAGAAGGATATAGAATTAGCTTGGAAGATACCACCCCAACAGGGACTTATGATTTAGCCGATTCTGAAGTGAGCATGACGTATGTAAAGGATGCTATGGCAAGTAACTATTATGGTTTCGATAGCGGAACAATGACTATCACCAAGTTTGAAAATGGGGATGATATCCATTTTAAAGCAACTTTCAGTGGAGCCGCTAGCCCGAATATGGGTGGAGGTACTGCTGTAGTAATTACCGATGGTGAAGTTGAGATTAAGTTTTAGAATCTCACTTTAATAATATTAGAAAGCCCTTTCAGTTTGGAAGGGCTTTTTTTTTGTGTTTTTTCAACTGTTATTGCCACAGTCTAAGAGTTTGGTGTTTTCGTTTTTTATTCAAGCTTCGTATACGAATCAAGTCCATACTAGAGATTGTAGTATTAAACTGATGTAGAGAATTATTTCATCATAAATCATTGATTGTTAATTTTTTAGTCTAAATAAGAAAATCTGTTTTAAAAGTCATTTTTCAATAACAATTAAGGGCGTTGGAATGGGGGTGTATTGGTGATTATTGAAGTTTTTATCATTATCAATCGTTTCATTTTTAGAAGTTTGAAAAGAAGATTCACTGAATTTAATGAGTTTGTAAAATCACTGTTTATGGGTATTGTTGAGTTGTATCAATTGCAATACCTTCACTCTCAAAATTAATAAAATCATTAAATATTATGAACAAAAAAATGACACTATTGCTCGGAGCGATAGGCCTTTCAATTGGAGCGCTTTCTGCTCAAACAATTTTTCCTTCTGGGCTGCCAGATAATTTAGTAGGTACTGGTGGGTCTAGTACCTACACGGCGACAGGTGCTGCTGTTTCTGTACAGGATCATTATTTTCAGATTTCTAATACGGGGGTTGCAATACAGGACGATGGTATTTCTCGTGTTGTAGCCAATGTTTGGGAAACTTTTATTGTAGATCCAAATTATAGTTCTTCATTAGAACATCCTTCTTTTGTTAATGGAGGTTATCTTAGGTCGTCTTTTCTTCAATGGAGAGATTTAGCTGGAGGAATCTCCGGAGGAAGTACAGTTTTAGGAAGCCACCCTACAGGGACTGTTTTTCCAACTACGAATGTTCCTAATACAATTGCTACGGACCCAGATATTGAGTATTTGGATGATTTAAGTGCCTTTTTTGTCGCCTTTACTGACGATGGTTCAAATGGGTTTGATTTATGGATACAACGATGGGATTTGGTTGGTGGAACCTATCAATTGATGCAGCAGGCAGGAGTTCCTGGGACGGCTTCAAGTTCAGGTGTTAATGGATTGAATATTGATTTTACCAATGTTGGAGGAGCGATTACCTGGACGGATGGAAATGTTAAGTTGATTGGATTCGATGCAAATTTAAATTTTATGTCAGCAACTCCTAAAGATTTAGGACAAGGGAGAGGGCCAGATATTGCAGTGTGTACAAGTTTTGATGGCTATTATGTGACTTATCACAATACGGTTACTGGATTTGTAGATGTTGCGCAAGAGCAATATTCTAATTTAGTGAATCCTCCAGTTCCAGCTGTATTTTATTCAACTCCTATTGGATTTGCGAATCCTAGAATTGCTAGTCCACACAATTTATCAGGAGGATTGAACCCTGATGAATTTACTGTTGTAGGTGGTTCTTCAAATCAGATAGTTGGTTTTACGGGGTCTGTTGGTAGTCTAGTTACTCCTTATCTTGTTAACTCTGGTTTTGGTTCTAGCTTCAACGGGGCGCCTGCTGTTGCTTATAATTCTGATAGAATTAAGTTCATCTGGGCTTCAGATTATTCTGGAGGTACTTCTAGTTGGACCTATGCTCCATTAAGCTCCATGAATAGACACCAGGATGTATTATTGGCCGAGGTAGACCCTTTCAGTTTCTCAAACATTTATGGTGGATATTTTGAGATAAATACACCATCCCCTTATACTACTTTCTTTAGTAATACCTTACCATCCATTGCAGAAACAAGAGATGGGGCTTATCCAAATACAGATTTCAACGCATTCTTGTACGCCTCAGGAACACCAAATATTACCACGCCTCCACCTTTCTATGAATTATTCAATAAGGCAGTTCATAACCTAACAGCTCCTAAGAGATTAGCTGCTGAGCAAGAATCTAATTTATTGCTTATTGTTGATAATGATGAATTTGTTGTTGAAGGAGAAAACATGTCAAGTTATACGTATACTTTAGTGAATATCAATGGTCAAAAAATGGACTTAAGTAATAGTTTATCTATTTCAGATGAATTAGTTATTCTAGATAGTTCTGGCTTAACATCGGGAATATATTTCCTACAATGCCAGTCGTCTGCCAAGTTACAGACATTAAAATTGTTAGTACGTTAATAAATAATAAATGAGACTGTATTTATACAGTCTCATTTTCTTTTCAATCCTATTGGTGATATGATTACTATTTATGGATTTGTCTATTACTGTGCTCCTTTGTAAATTACATGCTTCCAATTGAAATAATTCTAAACATGAAAAATTCATTTCTATTTTTATTACTGTTCACCCTTTCTGTTTTCAATTTCAAATGCCAGGCCCAGGATACCCAATTGGAATGGGTAAAGACCTTCGGTTCTACAACCTTAGATATGAGCGGGGTAATGATCATGGATTCAATGGATAATGTATATACCATCGGGCATTTTACCGGAATGACTGATTTTGATCCTGGTATAGATACACTTTTTATAGATAGACAGGGGGCTAGTGATATCTTTATTCAAAAATTAGATAGTGCTGGGAATTTTGTATGGGTTAAGACTATTGGAGGATTAGGTCTAGATTTTACTAGGGCGATAGCATTGGATCTTATGGGGAACATAATCATTACTGGTAAGTTTCAACATACTGTTGATTTTGATCCTGGTCTTAGTGAGTTTAACTTAACTGCAAATGGTGATGAAGATTCTTTTATCTTAAAATTGAACAGTTCAGGAGCTTTCATTTGGGTTAAATCCATGGATCTAATTCCATTAACACTGGAGTCGATGGAAGTGGATGATAATGGGAATATTTACATGGCTGGTGCATATACAGCGGCGGCAGATGCAAACCCAGGAGCAGGGACTTCTATGATATATCCGGAAGGAGGCTTGGATATGTATATCTTAAAGTTTGATAGTGCTGGAGAATTTGAATGGGTAGAGTCTATTGGCGGGGTAGGATCGGATTATGCCACATCTATGGTGTTTGATGCAAATGAAGACTTGCTATTAACGGGCTACTATTCCGATTCCGTAAATTTTAATCCAGGACATGAGACGGGCCAATGGTTATATTCAAATGGTCCAAGTCTTTTCATTCTGAAGCTTGCCGCAAACGGTGACTTTGAATGGGTGAAAAGCACTGAAGGTCCTGGTATTAGTACAGGATTGGGTATTGGTACGAATAATTTTGAAGAATATTATATACGTGGGTGGCTTGATGGTACTGAAGACTTTGATTTTGGACTAGGAACATATAATTTGACTACAGGAGCAGGATTGAAGTGTGAAATATTGATGAAAATAGATGCGCAGGGGAATTTACTTTGGGTAAAAAAAATGATGGAATCTAGCAATTTATTTGGTCTTTCTGATTTTGATTTTGATCAATTTGGAAATCTGTATCTAGCAGGGTCTTTTGACGTGGTAGCAACATTCAACCCAGAAATTTCACCAGTTGTATTACCTGCAACAACAGGTATGGATGTGTTTTTGATGAAGGTGAATTCCGTGGGGGATTTTATTTGGGTAAAAGGTTTATATGGGCCAATATCTCAAGAGTGTAGGACGCTTATTCTTGATGATCTTGGAGACATTTATTATAGTGGTAGTTTTGTCTCAACTGTAGATTTTAACCTTGAAATGGGAACGCATTATATGACTTCAAACAATGTTTCGCACGATATTTTTATATCTAGATTGAGTCAATGTATGGTAGATGATGGCGTAACAATAGCAGGTAGTACCATAACGGCAAATAGTATTGGAATCTCTTATCAGTGGATAGATTGTTCAAATAATTCTATTATCCAAAATGCAACATCACAGTCTTTTAGTCCTAGTCAGAACGGAACCTATGCCGTTCAGATTGATATGGGAAATTGTACAGGGACTTCTATTTGTACAACGATCAATAATGTTGGGCTCGAAGAAAATACGGATGGGAATAGCCTGACTATTTTCCCTAACCCAAGCAATGGGATCGTGCATATGGACCTAAGTAGTTTTTTAAAAGAAATTACAGTGAATGTCTATACCATGCAGGGGCAATCTGTTTTTGAGAAGATAGCTATTCAGCCGGGAATTTTTTCTTTTGAACTGGATGTGGAAGCTGGATATTATCTAGTGGAGCTGGTTTCAAAAGATAAACGATACTTTTCTAAGCTGATTATTGAATAAAGCAAAAAGCCCTTCCATATCGGAAGGGCTTTTTTTGTTTTTATACACAATAATATTTTTAATATTGGAATTAAACCATAGTGTAAACAGTTGGGTATTAGTGAGTTGTTGATTTTTGTACTAAAATTAAAGAATGTGTTAATAAATGTATTTTTTAAAAATGATTTATAAGATGTTAGATGGAGTTTAGCATTGTTTTGATGTTAGTAATTGTTTTGTTTTGAGGCGATTGAAAAGTGACTTCACTGAATTCTGTGAGGAAGTAGAATCACTGTTTCTGGGTATTGTTGAGTAGTGAGAATTGCGATAACTTCACTTCAAATTTTATAAAATCATTAAATATTATGAACAAAAAAATGAAACTATTGCTAGGAGCAATAGGTCTTTCAGTTGGAGCGCTTTCTGCTCAAACCATCTATCCAGCTGCAATTGCTGACAATTTAATAGGTACAGGCGGGTCTCAGGCCTATACATCGACCATTCCTGCCATGACTGTAGATCACTATTACCCTATTTCAAATACAGGGGTAGCAATGCAAGATGACGGAAGTGCAAGAGTTGTAGCTAATGTTTGGCAGACAAGGATTATTGATCCTTCTTTTCCTGGACCTGGTCAACCAACGAATGCCAATTTACCGCAAGCATCCTATTTACAATGGCGAGATTTGGGTACTGGATCTATTTCGGGAGGTTCTACAGTTTTAGGTAGTCATGTTTCAACGGCTACTTTCCCATTTGCTACTACAAATACATTTGCACGAGATCCTGATATAGAATATTCAGAGGATCTCGGCGCATTTTTCGTAGCCTTTTCAGATAATGGGATAAATGGATTTGATTTGTGGCTGCAAAAATGGGAATTGATCGGTGGAACGTACCAGTTGACCAGGGAAGTAGGTGTTCCTGGAACCGCATCTAGTACTGGAATTAATGGGCTCAATATAGATTTTACAAATGTTGGAGGGGCCATTACTTGGACAGATGGAAATATCAAGCTAATTGGATTCGATGGGAATTTGAATTTCATGTCACCAACACCTAAGAACTTAGGACCTGGTAGAGGGCCAGATATCGCAGTATGTACTAGTTATGATGGCTATTATGTAACTTATCACAATTCGCTAAGTGCATTAGTTGATGTGGCACATGAGCCTTATTCTAATATTATGAATCCTCCAGTACCTCCTGTTTTTTATTCAACACCGATTGGTTTTGCAAACCCTAGAATAGCAAGTCCACACAATTTATCAGGGGGATTGAACCCGAATCAATTTACCATTGTAGGTGGATATTCAAGTCAGATAATTGGTTTTACAGGCTCTTTTGGTGGACCCACTACAGGCTACCTTATCAATATGGGTTTTGGAGCTAGTTTCAATTCTTCACCCGCAGTTACCTACAATTCTGATAGAATAAAATGTATCTGGTCATCAGATTATTCTGGAGGGACTTCAGGTTGGTCTTATGCTCTCCAAAGTGCTGTGAATAGACATCAAGATGTATTGTTGGCAGAGATTCATCCATATAGCTTCGGAAATATGTATGGTGGTTTTCACGAGATAAATCCACCATCTACCTATACGACTTTCTACGGATATACTATGCCATCAATTGCTGAAACAAGAGATGGAGCATATCCAAATACGGATTTCAATGCCTTTTTGTATAGCTCAAGTACACCAAGCTTAGCGGGAGCTGTTCCTGCTTATGAAGTGTTCAATAAAGCGGTTCATAACTTTACTGGTCCAAATAAAAGATTGGCTGTTGAGGAAGAATCGAATTTGCTTCTTATAGTAGACAATGACGAATTTATTGTTGAAGGAGAAGATATGACAAACTATAGCTATACGTTAGTAAATTTAAATGGTCAAAAGATGGATTTGGGTAATAGTTTATCCGTTTCTGATGAATTAATTATCCTAGATAGTTCTGGCTTGACATCAGGATTATATTTCCTACAGTGTGCGTCCGCTGCAAAAACACAGACACTAAAATTACTAGTACGTTAGTAGATTATTTTAAATGAGGCTGTACTCGTACAGTCTCATTTTTATTTCTGATGTTGTTTAGCACTGTGAATATGGATCTAAACTGATTATTGAATAATGTAAAAAGCCCTTTCCGTTTTGGAGGGGCTTTTTTATGAGATTGGAATTGGTTAGCTAGATTCCAAATTTTAATGTACTAGTGAATTATTTTTCATCTTATTTCCATTTCAAGCATACCTAATAAGGTGTTGAATAGGTAATTGTCATGTTGTTTATATCCTTGAGGTATGAATTACAAAGGCTAACGATACGTATTAAGTAAGTTTCCTTTTCATAGGAAATGCTTTGAGGGCTAGAATAATTTTCAGTCATTTTGTACCTTCAATCAAAATTTATATCCAGTCCATGAAGTTTCTATTAGACCTATTCAATACAACTAAAAACCGGAAATCAATTCCTAGTAATTGGTGTGGTTTATGGAAGGATTGCAATGGGAAGCAACTAATAATAGAAGAAACGAAACATAATTTTTATCTAGTAACGATTCTTGATGGAAAGGGGGAACCTTTTCAAATAACACTGCTTGGTGATAAGCTAAAGTATACTGAGAAGTTAATGGGGGAATTTAGAAAAGACCACGATGGGAATCCCGTATTGCAGGTTGAGGCGGGAAGTATAGGAATTGGACCTACATATGAATTATACTTTTTAGCCTTATCGGGATCAGGAAAAAATTTAGCTAAGAGCAAGGATGATTTAGAAGAATTAGTAATAATACCAACTGTTGGAATGGGCTTGTATGATGATTGGGAGGATGATCTAGGTGTGCCTTGGGCTTTTCCTTTAAATGAATTTAAAAAGTATTAATAGACTTTGGTGTTTAATGCACATGAACCCTAAGTATAATGGAGGGCTATTACAAATGATTTCTAGCGAATCCCTTAGGTTCATTTGGTCTATTGTAAGCTCTTTCGTTAAAGATAAAATTAATGTACATTTAGTAGTAACTAGAAATAGGGAATGGGTCATTTATTTTTTAAAATAATAGTAGAATTGAAATGATGAAAAAAAATATTTTGTACGTATTAATATGTCTTATACAAGGCATGTTTGCTCAGGATGCGTTTATTACAACTTGGAAAACAGATAATGCAGGAATATCAAATGATAACCAGATAACGATTCCAACAGAGGGGGCTGGCTATAATTATTCCGTTGACTGGGGAGATGGAAGTTTGGATTCTAATATCCTTGGAGATATTACGCATACCTATTCCTTTACAGGCATATATACTGTAAAAATAACTGGAATCTTTCCCAGAATTTATTTTAATAATTTAGGGGATAAAGAAAAAATTCTATCGATAGAACAATGGGGGACTGGAGAGTGGTCAAGTATGGGTGATTCATTCTATGGCTGTCTCAATTTAGTTGGAAATTCAGCAGATACCCCAGATCTTTCCAATGTGTCCAGTTTGCAACGTATGTTCAGTTCAGCTACCAATTTTAATCAAGATATTGGAGATTGGGATGTGAGTAATGTAACAAACATGATTGGCATGTTTCATTTGGCTACTGAGTTTAATCAGGATATTGGTTCATGGGATGTGAGTAACGTAACAAGTATGATTGATATGTTTTATTGGGCTACTAGCTTTAATCAGGATATTGGTGATTGGGATGTAAGTGGTGTTACAAATATGCTTTCCATGTTTCATGAAGCGGCCAATTTTAATCAGGATATTGGTTCATGGGATGTTAGTCAGGTTATTGGAATGTTAGCAATGTTCTCTGAAGCCAAAAACTTTAATCAAGATATAGGTGATTGGGATGTTGGTAATGTTGGCTCGATGAATTATATGTTTGCTGAAGCCGATAGTTTCAATCATGATATTGGTGATTGGGATGTATATAATGTTACCAATATGAATTCGATGTTTGCTGAAGCTACCAATTTTAATCAAGATATAGGAGGCTGGGATGTTAGTAATGTGATCTTCATGGAAGAAATGTTCTTTCATGCAACTAATTTCAATCAAGATCTGGGTTTATGGGATGTCGGTAATGTTTATTATATGGCAGAAATGTTTAGTGAAGCCGATAGTTTTAATCAAGATATTGGAGATTGGAATGTCAGTAATGTAATTGACATGAGAAGGATGTTTTCTAAAACTATCAATTTTAATCAAGATATTGGAAGTTGGGATGTTGGCAATGTTGATGCTATGAATTATATGTTTAGTGAGGCTGTAAGTTTTAATCAAGATATAGGAGATTGGGATGTCAGTCATGTAGAAAACATGAATAGTATGTTTGCTGAAGCGATCATTTTTAATCAGGATATTGGCGATTGGGATGTTAGTAATGTATATGATATGCAATTGATGTTTAGTGGAGCAATCAGTTTTAATCAGAATATAGGCGATTGGAGTGTGGGGGCTGCATACTATATGAGCAATATGTTTTTACAAGCAGAACTATCAACTGCAAATTATGATTCATTATTGATTGGTTGGAGCAGTCAACCGCTCTATTGGAGTGTAGACTTTAATGGAGGAAATAGTCAATATTGCTCTCAAGAGGCCATAGACGCCAGAGATAGTCTGATATATTCCAAGAATTGGAATATTCAAGATTTGGGGCATGATATAGCTTGTGTACCAGTAGGCTTAGTAGATAATAATGCTATAAATCTGATAGTATCTCCTAATCCGGCAAGTACTTTTATTGAAATTCAATTGACTGAAAATACCGAAGGGATATTGTCACTAATTGATGTCGCCGGAAGGGTGATTGAAAGACAAATTTTAGATGGTGGAAAGGATGTTTACTTCATGGATATATCAAAATATGGCCAAGGAACTTATTTCATCGAAATTCAAGGTGAAGAAAATATTATAGAAAAAATACTTTTTCAGTAATTCTGATTAATCTTGTTAGGTGTATTCTCCTTCTATACCCTTTTTTTATACCTATTTTTTTGTTTAAATCATTTTCTCAGACTTTATAGAAATAACTATATTGACATTTAATTATTAAAATTCAGCGATGAAAAAGTATTTTCTACAATTTCTGACGGCTGTTGCCGTATTGGTTTTAGTGGCCTGTTCTAAATCTGATGAGGGAGATTCGAAAACCTATGCTATAATAGCTGATATAGATGGAGTTGAGTTAAAGGCAGAACAGAAGGATAGTTTACAACAACATATCTATGGCATCGCGCCAGGGAAAAGGGTAGGATTGTTCGCTTATAGTTCAGATGATAGGGGATTCTATATTTCGATAGAAGAAGGAATTGGTTCTGGTACCTATGAATTAGGGAATTCAGGTGTGAATATGACGTATATTAAAGAGTATAATACACCACCCTATTATTACTTTGAAAGTGGAACGGTAACGATCCTAGAGTTAGATCAATCAGATGGTTTTCATTTTAAAGCTACTTTTAGTGGTGAAGCTGTCGCTTATGTGTGGGAAGGGGATGATTCCATTGTTCAAGTTACCAATGGGAAGTTTGAGTTAAATTTTTAGATTTCCGCTAGCGTAAAGTTTTTTTAAAAACCTATTTATCAACCTATCACTCAATATCAAAATGAAGTCCAACCTAATTCATATTGATCAAAACTATCAGTTTTTCTTAGGTAAGTTCAACAACAATAAAAAGCATAAACATTATGCTATACAGTTGAGTATTCCGCTGCGAGGAGGTATTCATTTTCTGATCAATGATACTGAAATAAGCACGGAGCAAGCAGTATTGATAAAGCCCAATATTGAGCATAAAATTGAATCTGAATACGAGCACCTATTGATTTTGTTAAATCCAGCTTCAACGGTAGGGCATTTCTGGAATCGACTGGTGGAAGCACCATTTTCTACAATAGAATCCGAGTCCATCCAATTGATTCGAAAAGTAGGACTAGACTATCTCTCCAATAGATGTACTGCAAAGGAGCTTATACAAAACATCAACGAAATTATTTACAGCCTCGATTGTCACTGTGAATCCTTTGTGCACTCTGGAGACATAAGAATTGATAAAGCCATCCTCTACTTGAAACAACAGTATGAGCGTGTGATTCCCTTGGAAGAAGTTGCGGCCTATTGCAACCTTTCTTCCAGTAGATTTTTACATCTGTTTAAGGAAAATACAGGAATATCCTATCGGCGGGCTCAACTCTGGTCCAAGCTTATGGCTGCGCTACCACTAATGTCAAAACAGTCGTTAACAGAAATTGCACACGAAGTAGGTTTTGCAGATAGCGCTCACTTTTCTCGTATGTTCAAAGAAAATTTTGGTTTCTCCCCCAGTGCAATTGTAAAGCTTAGCCAGTTTATTCAAGTTTAAGATCCATTCGTTTAGGAATTTTGTTGCATACATAAGCACAAAAACGTGAACGATGAAAAAGTATTTAGAATCAACCCCACTTTTAGACTTTGACCATTCTGAAATTCAAGCATTGGTGGATGCAAGAGGATGGAAACAGCTAAGTGAACAAGAGAAAGTCAGCCAGGTATACAATTTCGTACGAGATGAAATACAGTTTGGTTATAATACGCAAGACGATATTTCCGCCTCTCAGGTGCTGAAAGATGGTTTCGGGCAATGTAATACAAAGGCTACCTTATTGATGGCTTTGATGCGGGCTGTGGGTATACCCAATAGAATACATGGATTCACCATCAACAAAGCCTTGCAAAAAGGAGCTATAACCGGAATATGGTATTCAATAGCTCCCAAAAATATACTGCACAGTTGGGTAGAAATACTGGTGAATGATACCTGGTATTTTTTGGAAGGAGTAATCCTGGACAAAAACTATTTAACCGCATTGCAAAAGAAATTTGCCGACAGCGAATCAAATTTATGTGGTTTCGGTGCCTATACCGAGGACTTCAAGAAACCAGTGGTGGATTGGGACTACAACCATACCTTCATTCAAGAGAAAGGTATCAATCAAGATTTTGGACTGTTCAATAATCCCGACGATTTCTATGCTAAACACCAGCAGGATATTTCTCCAATGAAAAATTGGGTGTTTCGGAATTATATGCGCCATACTATGAATAGGAATGTAGATAAAATACGGAATGGTGGATAGGTCTTGAGAATTGTTGAAAAATAAGAAAGCCCTTTCGTTTGGAAGGACTTTTTTAGTGGTTTGAAATGAGTGTGGTTGATAACCAGTTGGATAACTGGCGGCAGCGGGGGTTGAATAACCAATTGAATATTAAGATAATTACTGAATAAAGGTAATGATAGGATGGTTTTTATTATTTTACACTTTTGTTACCTTATTAGAGATTTACCAAAATAGAATATGAAAAATATATTATACCTACTGATATGTATCTCCGTTACTGTATTTGCTCAATCTGAGGAAGCTGTTGAGTATAAAGGAAATAAATTTTTTGTAGGCTCCTTTGGTGATAGTGGGGGAATTATTAACGAACAATATGATTACCGAATTCAGTTACTAGTCTAAATAGCTTATTTTCGTTATTGAATCCAATATGGTATTAATTTACTTTTAAATTTATCGAAAATATTCAAAAGTCCCCAAACAGAATTCCATTCGAAATACAAAAACCTATTCAAAAAGACAATTTTGGTTTGATTCAAACTGCTGATAAATAATGCTGTTACCAACTTGCATTTAATCATGTATTACAACCATTTAGTTAAATTAATTATGAAAAATCAAGAAATGATTACTAGTGAAACTCTAGTTAACAAGGAATTTATTACTCAAGGAGTAATGAATTGGAATAGTTACAGAACAGATGCTGACAGCATGAAAACTATTTTTAAATTAGGAGGTAAGTTTTCATTTCAAATTTCTAACGAGATGAAAGAAGGCTCTTCACATATCCATGCTTATGCATGTGTCTCAGCAGATAAAGGTTCATTTTATTTTATACTGGTACCTTCTAAAGAGGATAGTCCTAGCAACTACCATAATCTTCCAGCTACTTCAGCGAATTATATATATGCCGAAGTAGGAGCGGGTACTTTACCAGATCACATAAGTGGCCTAATCTCAAGGAATACAGCTGTAGATCGAACTAAAAGGTGGAGTAAATTAACAGATAGGGAAGATTGGATTGATGCGAATACTACGAATGCTGGGAATACTGGAATTACGGAAAAAGGTGTCTTTCAGGCATTTGTTATTCCTGTCTCAGATCTTTCGGTAGATATAGAACATAATTGTTTTCTGGCTCTAAAGGAAGATCAAAGTGAACTGACGGGGACTTATGCTGCAGATTTAATAATTGACAATGCACAAGGAGGTCTACATTGTTACGATATGGTATGTTCAATCCCTCCATTTGGTCAACATGCTTATACAGTAGAACATAAGTTTGGCATATTGCATGCAATTGGAATAAATTGAATCTAATCAACTATATATATATATTAACCTATGTCTCTCCATTGATACTCACTTTGGGTATCATGGTAGGGGCTTATTATTATTCATCACTGAATAGTATCAGCCGACTGTTGTTATTTTACCTGCTAGCCAGTTTTATCTTTGATATCCTTTCTCGTGTTATCGGAATGGTAAATGGAAATAATTTGATTTTGTGGCCTCTATTGGGATTGTTGGAGCTGGCTGTTTTTTCTAAATTGTATCTCAAGTTCATAAAAAAAAGGAAAGGTATATGGACTTTAGTACTGATGGGAATTGTTTATATGTTACTTGAAATAGTATATATTGATTCAGGGAATGAAACAGCCTTTCAACCCTATTCAAAAATAGTGGCTTCCTTTCTGGTTGTTTTGATGGTATTGGTTTATTTTTTTCAAAATATAGATAGTGAGGTTAAAATTTCCAGAAACAAGTTATATCTAAACTTTACAATCTTAGTTTTTTTTGCATTCAATCTTGTTTTACTTTTGCCCTTGAATTTTTTGATAAATGAGGGGTCAGATTTATCTTTTTCTGTCTTGTTGGTATACTTAATTGTAAACCTTTTATTTTATTCTTATCTAATCTATTTTATATGGAAGAATGGCAAAAACCCGAAACCATTACTTTATGGATTGTAATAATCGGATCTTTTTTAATCTTGTTATTAGGATTCATAATGCTATTGGTTCGCACCATATTCAAAAAAATAGTCAGAACCAAAATGGCTGAATCAAAAGCTCAATTGGAGCATCAGGAAAAATTGCTGGATACCACGATTAAAACACAGGAAATAGAGCGGAAAAGGATAGCGGCAGATTTACACGATGCCCTGATAGGCAAGCTTACGGTGCTTAAATTGAAAAACCAAATGAACTATCAAGAAAAGGATTCGGTTTATTTAATAGATGACTGTATTGCCACCGCAAGGCGTATATCGCATGATCTTAGTCCCCCTCTGCTGGAATACACTCCACTTTCTGAACTTTTACAGGAGATTCTTCAACCCTGGGAGAACAGTTTGCAGATAGTATGTAGGTATGATATTCGAACGAACTATAATCATACTGATGATTTCAAAATTCAGCTTACACGAATCATTCAGGAATTGATAACGAATGTTTCAAAACATGCAAAAGCTACCCAGATATCGGTTCATTTTCGACAAAGTCAAAAGGGGCAGACTTTACTGTTAAAGGACAATGGCCAAGGTTTTGATATGGATAAATATGCAAAAGGACTGGGATTAAATAATATAGAAACCAGAGTAAAATACTTGCAAGGAACGTACCATATGAAATCCATAATTGGAAAGGGAACTTCCGCTTTATTTCTTTTTAAATCATCAAATAACAACCTGTTATGAATGAAATATCAGTAGCCATCGTAGATGACGATGCACTTATCGTATCGTTATTAAATGATTTTTTACAAAAACAAGAAGGCATACGTATATGTAGCACTTCCGGAAGTGGGGAAGAATTTCTGGAAATGCTCGAGGATAAAAAGCAAGTTCCGGATGTGCTTATTCTGGACCTTAAAATGAAAAAGACAAGTGGTATAGAAGTTACTGCACATTTAAAATCAGCATATCCTGAAATTAGAACAATAGTTATGTCTTCACATTATAAAAGGTCTTTTATGGGTTTTATGTTAAAAACTGGGGTTGCAGCATTTGTACCTAAAGGGATTTCTCCTCAACAGCTCATTGAAATAGTCAATGAGGTATACCAAAAGGGATTTTTCTTTTTATCGGATCAACTGGAGATCATAAGAGAGCAAGTATCCTCTAAAGCTCCGGCTCCCAAATTAATTGAAAATAATAGTTTATCAGAAAGAGAAATTGAAATACTGAAGTTGATCTGCTACCAAAAAACTGCCAAAGAAATTGGAGAACAATTATTTATTGCACCGCGAACAGTAGAAGGCCATAAAAACAACCTCTTTATTAAAACAGGAGCTAAAAACATTGCCGGTCTGGTTATTTTTGCCGTTCAAAATAATTTTATAGAAACGGCTGATATTCCATTGATATAGATTTATCCTATATGATTCACAGGCGAATTTAATTTGAAGTATTAACCATATAAAAAAGGACCTAAACACCTGTTTAAATCCTTTTTTTATTTTTGATAGTAGATTACGTATTCAATAATTTATACAGTCTCCGCCATGGATGTAACCGGGGCTTTTTTCACATTAATGTATGGATCCCAGGTATAGTAACCTACTACCTCTCCTGTAGCATTATCTACTACTTGAAATGCCCAATCATATTGAATATTTCCAGTTGCTACAATGGAGCTGTTCCAAGAGGAACACATATATGCAGCGGCAACAGGAGTTGTAATAGAAGTTAAACTATTGTAGTATGAAATAGCTGGAGCTGAATTTAATACTGGGGTAGTTAAAACTGTACCCTCGCCTCCACTTTTAAAATTATAAAGTATACAGCTGAATGATTTACTGTCTTCGCCAGGAGTTAAGCCTGTTGATGGGTCAGTAATTGTCCAACGTACAGTATCCCCTACGTTTGCATTAATCATTAACTCCGATTTCCCTTGGTTGTTACATGCGTATTGCCCATCACAAATCATAAATACAAAGGTATCAGTGCTTGCATCGACAGCAGCTAAATTGATTGGTGTGCTAAGAGTTCCAGTATCCTTGGCTCTTTTCATTAAACCATTCGTGTCAATTACACATAAGATATCTATTGTTGCCATAGTATATTTTTAAATAGTTCCTACTCTCTTTATACAGGCTTTTCGGATTTCGCCTTTATAATCAAAAAAAGATAGTAGCTACTCCATCGATTATTTTCCTTTTGATTACAGTACAAATGTCTATGATTAAGCTTGTTTATTGTAGGAGAGAAATATCCGTTTCATTTAATCAGGTAGAATTACCTGCTTGAAATACTGGTTATTCTTTTTGGGAGAATACAAGGTAGAGGACTCTTGGTGCTGAAATTATAAAAGCCCTTCCAAAACGGAAGGGCTTTTATTGTGGTCTGAAATGTGTGTGCTTGATTGTTTTGATGTCTGTACCACCAGTTGAGAAACTGGCGTCAGCGGGGAAATAATAATTTTATCAAGTCTTGAATACCTTAAAGACAAATTTCTCTCCCTTAGAATCCCATATATGAAGAAAGTATCCCCCTTGTACACCCGGAAGTTTAATTTTATGATCCTTTTTCGAACCGAATATATATTTGCTCAATAATTGACCACTAATATCTCTAATCTCTACATTCGTTTTCTCCCATTGTTGAGGAACTGAAATATTAATCTCTGAATGAGTTGGATTTGGAAAAACGGAGATAGGGTTCATTTCATTATAAGAATGGGTTCCAAGACCCTGGATCTGGAAATTAATCGTTGTATCAATTGAGCAAAGATCATTTTCCAGCCTTACTTTAAGCGCTCCTAGTCCGTTCTCCACAAGGTTAAAGCTAAAGTTAGACATAAACGTACCTAAAGTGTCCTCATTCCAGATCCATAATGCATCATTCAGATATGAATTATCAAATTCAACGGATAGAGTACTATCATTCTGACCAAGTTCTATTGAAGAAGCAATTGTCTGACAAGAGAAAACCGTATTTAAAGTTGTATTGGTTTCAATTGGACTATTTTCATCAAAATAAATAAAAGCCTTGTTTTCGATGATTTCACTTACGCCCAATCCATCGAGTAAGCGAATCTTATATTTAATATAGCCATGTGATTCTTCCTCATTAGTGATAGTATCCGTTAGATTAATATTTTCAAATCTAAAACTAACTGCTTGTGATGATTGATCTATAAAGACAGTTACTGGATGAGAGTTGGTGACCAAATTAAACGAACTTATATCTAAATTTAAATCTAGCGTATCCCTCACTTCAACCAAAAAGGCAGTATCATTTCCAGTGTTCTGAAACCGAATGAGATATTCCAATTCACCGTTGGATAATGTATATCCTGCATCTCCATAATCTGGACTAACCTGTTTGTCATTAGGATCAAAACTACATCGAACTATTTCGTCAAAATAGGAGGAATCAACTAAAGTGAACAAGCTTGTATCTACATGGGCTTCCAATTCATATAATAATGTATCAATAGTCCCAGGTAAATGTACCTTGATCTCCAGAGGAATTGTTTCCGTTGTGGCAATATCACTGAATCCATAAATAAGACTCTGACCTGAAATTATCGTCGGTAACGGTTCTGAGGTAATAAAGCTAGCAGAATCATCCAAAACGTATTCAATATATCCTGAATCTATAAACGATCCAAAATTCTGAATATTTATATAGTGTGAAATAGTATCATTACAACGGGGCCAAGCCCCCGTAATATCCGTATTTAATAATAATTCATGACGATTATGGTATCCTATAGGGATAATACTATCTATCACCTGCATCAAGTCAATATCAATATTGCGGTACAGTGAATCTGAAGGTTCCCAAAAATTGGTATCCACATTTAATGAGATAGTAAAGCTACCGGTAACATCAAGGTACAAATCCGTAGTGCTGGAGCTAACATACTGCATGAAATTATTAGGTTGAATCTCTACAATCCCTATATTAGATACAATATCTACTGAATCAATGTTTCCATTTCCATTTTCATCAAAAAATGGCTGGATGGAAAGGTGCAGGTAATCATTCAATTCAAGGTTATCCAGCCAAGCTATAAAATTACCCCAACCAGAAGTGCCCCCGTTTACAACATCGATGTCTCCATCCATGTCAATATCAGCAAATAGCATTTTCTTACCATATAGTATATTTTCAGTAGGTAACAAATAGAGTCCGCCATATTGCAAATATATTCTGGTATACCATCCACTTGATAAAATCAAATCCTGAGTTCCATCATTATTAAAATCAAATAGCTTAATAGAAGTAGCATCAAAATTATCATTAATCAAAACCGAAGCCGTAAAATTTGCGGAACCATCATTCAGATACAATCTTATTTCATCAGTTGTATGTGAAGCTGAAATCAGATCAATGTCACCATCCGAATCATAATCAACTGACAAAAGCGCGATACTTTTAATACTTTGGGTTGTTTCAATATAATGAGATGCAAAATTCTGATTACCATCATTTTCCATCCACCTTACACCATAGTTCCAATCATATCCGTAAACAAAATCCATATCGCCATCCTGATCCAAATCTACACATGATACATTTTCAGGATTAAAGGATGTGAGAATATTAGTATCTGTAAAATTTTGAAAACCATCGTTTTGCAACCAAACCATTCTATTCAGTTGATCATTAAATAACATAAAATCTTGATCACCATCCATATCAAAATCCACCATTTCAACATAATTTATTGTATTTGACCCGGATGATATTTCCATTGCTGTAAATTGCTGTGTTCCATCATTTTTATACCAGTATACTTCACCTGGAACACTATTGGTATTACCCACGTACATTCCAATGGAAGCCATTGATATATCAAGAAATCCATCGCCATCAATATCCACTACATCAAAATAAATATAATTCTCATGATCAATTACCTGAAGATCACGATGAACAAATCTGTCTTCACCAATATTCTCATGAATCTGCATTCTATTTTTATAATAAGGTGAACCAAAAATTGAAAATTTTGACAAGGTAATTATGTCCAAATCCCCATCCATATCAATATCGGCAGACTGCTTCATTGGTGAATGAGAAAGTTCTACGCCAGTGACATTATATTGTAAAAAATTGCCTGCATTATTAGAAAAAATATTTATTTCAGAAGCATAACCAGCCAACATTGTAGGCTTCTGAGAAGAAATAATATCAAGGTAGCCATCATCATTGATGTCTACAGTAAGAATCCCGAGAGCACCATACACGTATTCTGATAATGTATCTGCAGTAAAATTATCAAGTCCATCATTTTCAAACCAGGAAACTGTATGGTCGAACTGAGAAGATACCATAAAGTCAAGGTCTCCATCATTATCCATATCCTTCATATCGAATCCAGTTGGTTGGTTTACAGTTTCCTCATAGAGTACCGAAGAAGTGAAAGATTCAGATCCATCATTTTCAATATATATAATATCCCCATATTGCGCCACAATTATGATATCCAAATCGCCATCACTATTTAGGTCTTCAACAGCCATTCCTTTACAGCCATATAGGCTATTTACTATATAATGATCAGAGAAATTCTGAGTTCCAGAATTTTTAAACCATTGGATTGAAGTCCCCTCCTTTCCAATAACGTCCAAATCCCCATCTTGATCCAGATCCACGATCTTTAGACCCTTTGTATAGTCTTCACCAATGAAGTGCTCCGTAAAAACTTGGTTCCCATCATTCTTGAACCAAAGTATCTCCCCATCCTCATACGAAGATGCAACTATATCTAAATCCCCATCCCCATCTAAATCTATCATGTTGGCATTGGTAGGAGAGTCCATAGAGTCACTTACCACATGAGCCACAAACTCCTGATTTCCATCATTCTCATACCAAACAAGTTTATCAGTAAGTTTTCTGCCTACACAAAGATCTATATCTCCATCTCCATCCATATCCCCGGCCGAAACTTCGGTAAAGAAGTAATCTTCATCAATCAAATGCATTTCAAAGCTTAGTGTATTGTCTAAATTTTCAAACCACACCATATCTCCATAGTTACTGGCCGAAGTACTGATGATGTCGATATCCCCATCCTGATCGATATCAAAACTGTGGACATTAGCAAATACCATCTGAATTTCATCAGAAATTTTTTTATCCAGATACTCAAATTGAGCAACAAGGGAAGGAAAGGTCAGTAAAAACAGTATTCCTAAAGCGAATATTTTTTTCATTTTCATTCAATTTTTAATAGGGTGTAATATAATGTCTAAGTTTGGATTAATTCAATTTACACTCGCTAAGTGTCTTTGGTGAGCGACTCTGAGCGGGTGAAGTTATAAACTGGGGCCAGTGGAGGAAGTGTCTATAAAACAAAAACGTAATATTTTATAAATTCACTTGAATCAAACTGTCAATTTTACCCATAGAATCCTCGCTAAAACCAACACCAGAATGAATAATTGCCCCTTGTTGATTGATCAAATAGAATGTTGGGTAGGCATGAATTTTATAGTTCTTAGTTTCGTCCCTGTTCATAAATAGAATAGGGTAATCGATTTCATTATGGGATAAGAACTTCGGGAACCTTCCTAAATCTTTTTCATTATTGTTGTAAGGATTTATACCTATCACTTTGAAGCCTTGATTTGAATATTTGTTTTGCAACTCATTCAAATGTGGTATGGCTTTAACACATGGGTAGCAGTCCATATACCAAAAATCAAGAAGTAATAATTCACCCTTATAATCTTCAATTGTAATAGAATCTCCAGATAAATAGAATTCACCCGTTAAGTCAGGTATTGACAATCCTTTTGCCAGCGGAGCCATCTCTTCTTTTGACCGCTCCTTATAATCGTTCATGGTATAATTTTCAGAAATCTTGGCGAACCTATTTTTCAAATCATCAGCAGATATTTTATTAAATGACACATTGGATATGTCCCACTGGTTATATTGATTCTCATGTTGAAAATCGGTAGTATAGGTCATTTTATTGACGGTCAAATTCTCCTTGTCAAACCAAATATTTTTTGACGCGTTTTTCATCTCCTCCTCATCTGGAAAAGTGCAAGACCATTTCAAAACTTCATTGCCCGTCATTTGATCAGCTAGTACATCGATGGTAAAAGTTGAATCATCGGAATCTTTTATTAACCTTTCTGGTTTTAAAAAATAAACCCTTACTGCTTCACGTATAATATTACCAGTTATGGGGTATGGCTTGTCTCCAGGGTATTTTGTTATACTTTTTTTATTGTGTTCAATATAGTACAGGTTTTTTGTATCGTAATATCTATCAATGGAATCTCCATGGATATATATATGACCTCCCAAAATAGTATCCTCTTGATTTCTTACCAGATCTATTTGAGCAAAAACGGTAGCGGTATCCGTTGTTTGACTGAAATATTTAATCTTATAGTCAATATCATATGACATAGAAGCATGCTTTCCATATACATTTACTACATCTTTTGCTAAACTCGAAGGGGTGATTTGTGTATTATTACAGGCAATAAATCCAAGACTCATCAAGGCCCAAAATATCTTTCTTTTCATTTTATTAAAATTCAATTGTTTTTTAAATATATCAGAGATTAATTGCTAAAATAAAGAAATTTCTTCACCGTCTTGCTAGTCATTAACTAATTCAGCCTCCTTCAGCGTTTTTCTTTTCATTACATCGGTGTTATCCTTTAAGACGTTGATGGAGTGGAATAAAATGTCAAGTGATTTGTAATTTCGTTATATTTGAGTGATATAAATTTAAAAAAAATAGAATATGAGTCTTCCTAAACCCAGATTTTGCAATGAAGAATGGTTAGATATGAAGCCCACGGATGATGGAAGGTTATGTGGGCAATGTCAAAAAAACATCTTTGATCTTACGAAACACTCCTGGAAGGAAATAGAAGAATTACAAGCTGAAAATAATAATTCACTCTGTGGAATGTATCATCCAAAGCAATTAAAATATTGGGGGCAGGAGGTTCCAAAGACCAATTTCGTTCACAAGTCAGTTTTGGCTGCGTCTTTAGTTTTCGGTCTGGGGACTTTAAGCAGTCAGGAGTCCTATGCTCAGATAGCGGATAATTCGCCATTGATTCAGGATAGCCTTAGTAATAGTAAAGTGAATAGCCCTCTACAGGATACAATACCTCAAGTTGTTTTGGAAGGTGAAGTAAGGACGATTATAAAAGGCAATCAGAAAATAGAGAAACTACCTTATGTAAATGTTGTTTTGAAGAATGCGGAGCATAAGGTTGTAAAGGGGGTAACCACAGATCTGGATGGTAATTTTAGAATGGTCCTGGATATGGAATTGGATACCTTAAAAAAGTATGCTTTGGAAATTTCGTATATCGGATACGGTACTAAGCGTATACCCCTTTCAGAATTGACGAATACTACGCTTTACTTGACGGTAGATTTAAAAGAAAGTGTAGAACTGATGAATACTTTCTACCTCGAGAAGCCTAGTAAAATGAAGAAAATTGGTAGGGGAATAAAAAATGTATTTAAGAAAAAGGAATAGGTGAAAAGAGGTGCATTGGTTGTTTTAATGGCTCGGTGCCTCAGAGTCCTCGGTGAGTGACTCTGAGGGGATGAATAAGTTATCTGACAATTAATTTTTCGCTAGTCCATCTTAATCCATCAGATTGAACTTGAATAAAATACAATCCACTAGGATATTTTGAAAGATCGATTGTGTATATGTTTTTTCCATCTTCCAAATTTCTATTTTGAAGAGTTCTACCCAAGTTATCTATTAGAAATAGTATTCCAGAATTAATATTGGGTATGCGAACATCAACAGATTGCATTGCAGGGTTTTGTGAAAAGGAAATAAACAAATGCTCATTTTCTTCAATACCTACTGGCTCCAGGCAGGTTGAGTCTGGACCTAAATCGTCGATAAACCAATTATGATTATTGATCAGAGAGTCTCGGGCATCCGTTGCTTCCTGAGAGCAATAGTGGAGGTTTGCAGTAAAATTTACTCCGAACTGAACATTCTGACTAGCCCAACCGATGAGAGTTGAATCATAATTGGGTACTGACATGTCTGTTGCTATAAACATTTGAAGCATTTCGGACACATTACTTACATCCCAATCACCTAAATTTTGATTAAATGCATGTGCCCACACGAACATCGAATTCATGGTGGTAACATTGCTCACGTCCCAATCACTTATATCCTGATTAAAAGATTCGGAATAATCAAACATCGTCCGCATGGTTGTAACATTGCTCACATTCCAGTCTCCAATCTCCTGATTGAAAACTAGCGCGGCGCCAAACATCCCTTCCATATTTGTAACGTTACTTACGTTCCAACTTCCAATATCCTGATTAAAAACTATAGCGGCACTAAACATGTATTTCATATTTGTAACACTACTTACATTCCAATCACTAATGTCCTGGTTAAAAGAATAAGCTTCCTGGAACACTGCTCCCATATCAATTACATTACCTACATCCCAGTCACCAATATCTTGATTAAAATGCATTGCCCATTGAAACATTTCATTCATGTCTGTAACGTTACTAACGTCCCAATCACCAATATCTTGATCGAAATGGGAGGCAAAATGGAACATTCCAAACATATTTGTGACACTGCTAATATCCCAATCCCCGATATCCTGGTTGAACGACTCAGCATAGTGAAATAAATACTTCATGTTTGTAACATTGCTAACATCCCAATTACCAATATCCCCATTGAACGATTCAGCTTTTCTAAACATATTCTCCATGCTTGTTACATTTAGAAGGTTTGGATTGTCATTTGTATTGATTACCAAATTCGATGCTCCGTAAAATGCATTCTCCATACTGGTCCATGGATTTCCTCCCCATTGTTCAACCGATAGGATTTTCTCCATGTCTCCGGAATTATTAAAATGAATTCTAGGAAAGTCACCGGTTATAGTAACAGTGTAGATCCCTGCTGTATCATAAGTATGTGTAATATCTCCAGTTATAGAAGAGTCCATATCTCCATCTCCCCAATCCACGATATAATCATAACCAGCGCCAGTGGTGGGAATAGTTATTTGATCGTTGTACGATGATCCAGTATTATCTGTTTTCCAGGTAGTAATGAACTGAGCAAAACTTATTTGTGAAACTATGAGTAAAATTAATAATAGCGCATTTTTCATATTCTTTGATGTTTGAATTTAGTAAAAAAATAGTACCTGTTATAACCAAGAATGATATTGTTTTTGATTAAAAGATATAAGTAATTGACTGTCTATTAATGCTTTGTATTGTCTTTTGTGAAAGAGCTCCTATCGATATTAAATTAATTTCAATAATTATTCCAAAACAGTGTAAAACAAAGAGTTATGTTTTAAACGCTGCCTGAAGACAACTTTCAATGACGTTGACGATATCGAAATTGCCAATGGTGAGATCGCGTTGAAGTTTTAAAATTTCAGCTATAAGGGTTACTCGAAGTGGATTCTGAATTTGGGTTTGCTATTATTTGGGTCGAGCCACCAGTTGAGAACTGGAGGGAGTGGTGGTGGTTTTGGTTGCCTCAGAGTCCTCGGTGAGTGACTCTGAGGGGGGGTAAATATATAGAATTTCTGAGGATGCCTTTACTCTTTGTAAAAGTATAAGTAGACCTTGTCTGTACTAAAGTTATACATAAAGGCATTGATTCCTTTTTTATTGACCCATCTGATTTTTCTTTGATCAATTTCGTTGCGTGTGTTTTCTATAGGTTTCCCTAAAAGGTCACTTACTGTTTCGATCAGGAATTCATATTTTTCAGTGAACTTCTTTTCAGTGGTGTTTTTTGTTTCCGGTTTGATTCCTCCATAGGATTCTTTAAAAGTCTTCCAATTAAATGAAACAACCTTAACAGCCTTATCTTCCTCTGTATAATAATAATTGACCCTACCTTCAAAATATGGACATTCGATTCTCCTATAACTGACTGGAGTACTAAATTTGAAGCCTTTAGCATTTGGATAAATACTTTCAGCTATAGGCCAATAATCCCCGAGAGAAACATCTTCCGAATGTCTCGACTTTTCATATTTCAATGATTCTTTCAGTTTGAAATCACTGGTTTTTGCAAAACCGGCTATGATTTGCTGAACATGGGATGTAAACTCTTGTTCTCCATAGGCTATGTTTTGATTTTTGTTCTTGATACAGGAAGAGTCTATTTTGGTTTCAAAATGGACCTCCGACGGACTCTCTTTTGGAACAATTGAAAAGGATTTAAGGTCAATTTTTTCAATGGGGTAAGGCCAAAGTTTAAAGGATTGAGCGCCTTGTTTGAGAGGGGAGTTAGAGGATTTTTGCCATTCATTCTCGTCAGGGAGTTTTATTCTTATATCGTAATCCAGGACGTTTTTTAATCCACTATTTAGTATTAGCAGTGAAGTCTGTTTGCTTCCAAGATTGCTGGTGCCAAATACCCCTACAATTTGATTCTCCTTTGGTTCAGTTGTAAGTGTTGAATCCAATTTCGAAAAAGCAATATTTTCTTCATACGGATCTTTTTGCACTATATTGAAATTCATATTCTCATCTAAACTGTTGAATTCAAGGGTGAAGCTCGTTCCGATTTCTACTTCCTGAGCATAGCTGACTGAGCATAAGAGGAATAATATAAAGTGGATTTTTTTCATAAAATAGAGAGGGTTAGAATGTTAAATTAGGGGTTAAATGTACTGTTTTTTTGATTTAACACCATTCAGAGCCCTCGGTGAGTGACTTTGAGGGGGTGGAATGTCAAATGAAAATCAAAACAAATATTAAATCAAAATGATGGAGCCTAGGTTTTTATTATTTTACACTTTTATTGCATTTTTAGAAATTTATCAAGAATAGAAAATGAAAAATATAATATACCTGTTAATATGTTTC
>CAJXXR010000010.1 GCA_913063375.1 uncultured Flavobacteriales bacterium
TCACCTTCGTATTGTGCTTCGAATTTAGCAGTCTTAATTTCTGCACCCAATCCAGGAGTTTCTCCTTTATGGTCAAATTTAGCTCCGTAGATAGTTGTGTAGTCTTGCTTCATTGCAACGAATCCCCAAATAGGACCCCAAAGACCTTTTCCTACCATAGGAATAACATAGAACTTTTCGCCTTCTTTTTCACAGATATACAAAGGATAGTTTCTATCGTTTGAAGGAAGTGTTTTATCACGAAATTCTTTCTTTACATCTACCTTAAAAGCTTCCATCTTTCCTTTATCTTTTCCAGAAATGATGATCGCTTCTTTTACATATTTGTTGTAAAGATCCGCAGCGTTTTCTCGAGTGATATCTTCGGAAGGCTTAATAGCTCCCAAAATATCCATTCTCTTTTTATCTTCTTGATTTTTGTCTTGTAAGTCTTTCAATCCTACAGATACTGCCGCCAATAAGGCGCCAACAACTGCTACTAGAATGACTGCAAAACCAATCGTAAATCCGTTACTGTTTTTATCTAATGCCATCTTCAAAAAATTATACAGATTTAACTCTTTTCAGTCTTCTTTTGATGTTGGCTTCAACAACATAATGGTCAATTAGAGGAGCCATAATGTTCATGAAGATAATTGCCATCATCATTCCCTCAGGATATGCAGGGTTGATAATTCTAATCAACATTGCCAATATACCGATGAATAGACCGTAAATCCATTTACCTCTAGTAGTCTGAGTAGCAGTTACAGGATCCGTAGCCATAAATACAGCACCGAACATGAATCCACCAACCAATAAATGACTAATCCAGTCAAATGATTGAAGCGCATTATTTCCATTCTCATTGAAAAGGAAAGCAATTAGAGCTCCACCTACAAGGGTAGATAACATAATTCTCCAGCTTCCAATTCCTGAGAAAATCAATAGTGCAGCACCAATAAGAATTGCTAATACAGAAGTTTCTCCAACAGAACCTGGGATAAACCCGTAGAACATATCAGAAATACTTGTTGTTACCTCATTGTTACCAGCTAATTGACCAAGAATTGTTTCACCTGAAATAGCATCTGGATTTGAACCTGCACCAGATACCCATACTTTGTCCCCAGACATTTGAGTCGGGTATGCAAAGAATAAGAATGCTCTGGCAGTAAGTGCTGGATTAAGAATGTTCATTCCTGTTCCACCAAATACCTCTTTACCAATTACTACTGCAAAAATAACGGCCACTGCTAGCATCCATAAAGGAACATCAACAGGAACAATTAATGGAATAAGCATCCCAGAAACTAAGTATCCCTCATTGATAGAGTGTCCTCTTGAAATAGCAAAGGCAAATTCTACCCCTAAACCAACTGCGTAAGAAATTACAATTAATGGTAGAACTTCTAATAAACCATATGTGAAGATACCCATCAACCCTTGCGCTTCTAGTTCACCTAGTTGGCTGTAGTGTTGGTATCCTACATTATACATACCAAATAGAAGTGCTGGCAAAAGAGCCAATACTACAGTTATCATGGTACGTTTTAAATCTACGGCATCACGGATGTGAGCACCTTTTTTGGTCGTTGCACTCGGAACAAACATTAGTGTTTCGAATGCCTCGAAAGCAGGATGGAGTTTCTCTAGCTTTCCGCCTTTCTCAAAGTTAGGCTTTACCTTGTCGAATATGTTTTGTATGAATTTCATCTTAAGACCGTTTAGCTACATTCTTGTTTAACTAAATCCAACGCCTTACGAATGATGTCCTGTACTTCCATTTTAGATGTACATGCAAATTCGCAAAGAGCAAAATCCTCTGGAGTAACCTCATAGATACCCAAACGCTCCAATTGATCAATATCGTCAATTAAGGCCGCTTTGATCATATGCATAGGGTAGATATCCATAGGTAGTACCTTGTCGTATTCTCCTGTTACCACATACGCTCTCTCTTCACCACGTAGGTTAGTGTTGATAGTATAAGTTTTATTTGGAGTCAGCCAAGAAAGGAAAGTCTTAGAAAGACTGAATTTATTAAGTCCAGGTGTCATCCATCCCATAAATTCTGGTTGGTTACCTTCCTCAATAACGGTCAATTCGTGACCGTAGAAACTAATATTTCCTTCAGCAGTTACTTGGTTACCTGTAAGAACATCACCAGATATGTGACGTACATTATCAGATTTAAGACCATCTTTCAATAGATCTTTAACTGCAGAACCTTGAATAGTTTTGAAGTATTGTGGCTTGTTTACTTCTGAACCTGTAGTACAAACAATACGCTCGGCATTGTAGTTTCCAGTATTTAGAAGTGATCCAATTGCCGCTACATCTTGTGGGAAGATATACCAAACAGCCTCACCTTTATTAACAGGATTCAAGTGATGTACTTGTACACCAGGATTTCCTGCTGGGTGTGGTCCATTGAATTGGTTTCTTTCAACAGATGTTGCTTTGGTGAAAACAGTAGAAGTGTTCCCTTTCCCGTTAAGGTTAAGGTAAACAGGACCCTGAGTAAGTTTCTTTAAGGCATCTAAGCCTGTTTGGAAATCTTTATCCTTACCTTCAATCATGAAGTTTTCATCAGCAGCCAATGGCGCTGAGTTGAATCCTGATACACAAATAGCTTTAGGCTTTTTTGTATGATCTGCGATGACAGCATAAGGAATCTGACGCATAAACGCCCAGGTACCACTCTTAAGAAGATGTGCTATCAAAGCTTCAGGAGACATACTACCTACATTCACCTTACCTAGGTCAATTGCAGTATCAGTAGCATCTGCTTTAATGATGATCTCAAGAAGTTTGCGCTTAGCGCCTCTTTTGAGTTCCACAACTTCTCCACTTACCGGTGATACAAAGTTTACCTCCGGGTTATTCTTGTCGTAAAAGACAGGTGTTCCAACATCTACATGGTCTCCTACTTTCACGTGCATCTTAGGGATAACACCGTGGAAGTCTGTAGGTTTTAATGTGTAAGACTCCGATCTTGGAGCTGCCACTAAAACCTTTTCAGCTGAACCTTGTAATTTGATGTCAACACCTTTCTTAATTCGAATGTCTTTTGACATATTTCTTGGAAATTAATTAGGCTTTCTTTAGTTGATGGCAAAAGTAGTATTTCAAACGCTCATCTTAAAGTATTTTTACTAAATAGATAGATTCTAAATAATCAGTTAATGACTTGTGTCATAGTAGGATAGTTTGTAATAATATAATGACTCTGAATTCTTTTTTTTAAGAAGACACTTTTTGACCATTTTCAGCGATGAATAGTAATTGGATAAAACTTAACAGGTATTAACAAGGGATATCGATTAAAGTGAAGGTGTACTTTTAGCTAAATTTAATTGAAAAAAAAGTATAAAATAAGTGAATTTTAGTCTTGATATTTTTTAGGATTGTTTACTTTTAAAGTTTGTAAAAACAATCAAGTAAAGCTTTATGTTTCATTTAAAAGTAGGAGATTTGGCACCGGATTTTGTAGGGCTGGATCAAAGTGGAGAAAAGATCAGTCTGCAGGATTTTAAAGGAAAAAAATTGATAATGTTCTTTTATCCAAAAGATAATACTCCTGGCTGTACTGCCGAGGCCTGTAATTTATCGGAGAATTTTGATGAGTTGATTGAGAAAGGTTTCAGTGTTCTCGGAGTAAGTATGGATTCGGTTGAAAGGCATAAGAAATTTGCAGATAAATATGCTTTTCCATATCCATTGTTGGCAGATACAGAGCGTGAAGTTCTTAATCTTTATGGCGTATGGGGCTTAAAGAAATTTATGGGAAGAGAGTATGATGGTATCCATAGAACAACCTTTATTATTAGTGAAGAGGGGATTATAGAAAACATCATTTTAAAAGTAAAAACAAAACATCATACCACACAAATATTAGAGCTTTACGCTTAGGTGACACAAGTTGTCACTGAAAGAAGGTTTCTTTGTGGTAGAAATAATTAAGGATAAAATCATGGCTGAGGATAAAAAAACAATGGACAAAGAACAAGCTGCTAAAATGAAAGCATTGCAGCTGACTATGGATAAGTTAGACAAGCAATACGGGAAAGGTTCTGTAATGAAATTAGGAGACCGCCCAGTTGTTGATATAAAGTCAATCCCTAGTGGTTCTATTGCTTTGGATACTGCTCTTGGTATAGGCGGGTATCCAAGAGGTAGAATTGTTGAGATATTTGGACCTGAATCTTCTGGTAAAACAACGCTTACAATTCATGCTATTGCTGAGGTGCAAAAAGCTGGTGGAATTGCTGCCTTTATCGATGCGGAACACGCTTTTGATAAGGATTATGCAGAAGCCTTAGGAGTAGATACTGATAATTTATTGATTTCTCAACCAGATTATGGTGAGCAAGCCTTAGAGATTGCGGAAAATCTGATCCGTTCTGGAGCTATTGATTTACTGGTTATCGATTCTGTTGCTGCTTTAACTCCAAAAGCTGAGATCGAAGGAGAAATGGGAGAATCAAAGATGGGGCTACAAGCGCGTCTTATGTCTCAAGCACTTCGTAAGTTGACTGGTACTATTTCTAAAACAGGTTGTACTTGTATGTTCATTAACCAGTTGAGAGAAAAAATTGGTGTGATGTTCGGAAACCCTGAAACTACTACAGGGGGGAATGCATTGAAATTCTATTCTTCTGTTCGTTTGGATATCAGACGTAGTACTATGTTAAAGGATGCAGATGGTGCCTTTGGTAATCGTACTAGAGTAAAAGTTGTTAAGAATAAAGTTGCACCTCCATTCCGTCAAGTAGAATTTGATATTTTGTATGGGGAAGGAATTTCTAAAATTGGAGAAATTATTGACCTAGGAACAGAAATGGATATCCTTAATAAGAGTGGATCATGGTACAGTTACGGTGATGTTAAACTTGGACAAGGAAGGGATGCTGTTCGTGCATTATTACAAGATAACGTAGACCTTAGTGATGAGGTAGAGATGAAAATCAGAGAGAAATTAGCTGGTAACTAATCTGTTTTAAGAGAATTGTTTTCCTTATGATTGAAAAATCAAGGTGAAAAATAGAAAAATTTCATAATTTCGGGGCTGTTATTAAACAGCCCTTTTTTATGCGCTATAGTATTGTAATTGTAGGTCTTTTATTAGGTCTAATCTCATCTTGTACTTCAACACCTGTTGAAGAGGTAGAATTGAAAAACGCTTCTGGAAAGGACCAGGCAGCGGTTGGTGAAAATTCAAATGGTGTTTTGGATTCATTGAATGAGTTACTGGAATTGCATCCAGAAGATGCTAGCTTGTACATGGAGCGAGCTAAATGGTTTTTGGAGCAAAGGAATTATGGTAGGGCAGACTTGGACCTTCAGAAGGCATTGGATCTGGAACCTTCAAATACCAAATATTTGTTGGCTTACGGTAACCATATGTTATTTACCAATCAATCTAGAAAGGCTAAAGATGTTTGGTTAATATGCGCTGAAGTTGATTCATCGAATGTTTCTTGTAGATTGAAGCTAGCAGAATTATATCTTTTGGTTCAGCAATATGATGATGTTTTTAAATATTCCAAAGAGGTCTCAAATTTGGCTCCTGAAAAGCATATGCCCTATTTTTATACTGGAATGGCCTTTATGGAGAAAGGGGATACTGCTAGAGCTATCCACAGTTTTCAAACTTCTCTAGAGAAGAAAACAGATTTCTTAAGAGGGATGGAACAATTGGCCCACCTATATGGGTTGAAGGGAGAGTATATTGCAGTAGATTACTATAATAATATGTTGAACTTAGATCCCAATAGGAGTTTGACTTATTTCAATTTGGCTACATTTTATCAGTCAAAAGGAGAGTATGAAAAGGCTTCTTCCATCTATTTATTAGGATTACAGTTGGCGCCAGAAAATGCAGGTATGTATTATAACTTGGGCTTTGTATATACTTCAATGAAGGAATTTGATAAGGCACAATTAGCTTTCACGAACGCTATTAAATTTGATGATGTTTATTTTGAAGCTTATTTTGCAAGAGGCTATGTATATACACAGTTGGAGAATAACAAGAAGGCTTTGGAAGATTATAAGTCATGTTTGTTACTAAAACCTGGATATCTACCAGCACTTAATGAAATTGAGCGTATAGAAGGCAAATAAATTTGTATCTTGCTCATTAGTTTTAATTCTTTCATTCGTTTTTAACCGTCGTTTTATGAAAAAGTACTTATTGTTTTTTGTTGTTTTGTCATTTGCAGTTATTTCCTGTGAAACAATAGATGATGATGTAGATAGAACCCCAAGTTTTGAGGTTCTATGGAATTCAGATAGCCTTATTTTTAATAATTTTGGAGCTGTGCATAATGAAAACGGTACTTTAACGATAAGTGGATTCACCTATAAAGAGGAGGTCAACGAGGGAGAAGGAGTAGATAATCATTATATGACAAGAAATATTCAAGTTGATAATGTGTCCTTATTTAAAGGACAGTACTCTTTTGAAGATTTAGAATCCATGTTAGTAATAACGGATCGTTTTTTTCTAAATGATGAAATATATAAGGCCGATGTAACTTTCCCAAATGTTGATAGTATCGTAGAAGGGTCATATTTTTATATAGATGATGTTCTACCAGGTGAAAATTATGTTTCTGGATTCTTTGAAATTAGTTTCTGGAATGGAGATACTATTCCTGATGAAATGGAAGGAACATTCACCAATTTAAACTATTCGGCACCTTAATAAAAAACAACATGCGTACAGGGATACTCATCGTACTTACCTTTTTTTCAATTGTAGCATGTAAGTTGAAACCTACTCCAGGACCAGCTTTAACTGGAGGAAATAGTATGAAGGTAGAAGTGGAAATTTTGAGTTTAAATCAAGATTCAACCGCTCAAGTCTTTGTTCAAACCTTATTAAAAAGAAACTCAAGTCCACTTACACATTCCTTACAGAATGCTGATACAGTGGACTTTTATTTTAGCCTTGGTCATGAAGGATTTATATCCGTGGATGATGATGCTAATACATATAGGTATCCAAAATTAAAAATAAAGGATACTGTAGTTGTGATACTGGTTGTTCAACCCAATTTAAACTCTCCCATACCTTTTTATAAGGTTGTCTGGTACAAAAAAACAGTGAAATGAAATTGAAATTTGTAGGTTATTCCCTCCTAGCTTTGGCTATGGGATTGGGGGTAAATGAAGGCTTTAAGAAGTATCAACATACTTTAGAGCTAGAAAGAAAAGTCACAGCGAAAAAGAAGAAGAAAAAGGGTAGGAAAGATGTTACAGCTTTGGTGCCGGCTAATGGAGATTGGAAATCACAACGTGACTTGATGAGAAGAGAGCTAGGTAATCCTGAAACAGGAGAAATACCTGAAGGCATTTTTCACAAAGAGCGATTATTCGCACAGGGACTTCCTAAAATGGCTGCTTCTGATGAGTTAAATTGGATTCATAGAGGTCCTTATAATGTTGGAGGGCGAACACGTGCTGCCGCTTTTGATGTTCTAAATGAAGACAATATTTTGGCTGCTGGTGTATCTGGTGGTGTCTGGAAAAGTGCGGATGGAGGAGCCAATTGGCAAAAGAAGACCGCTCCAGAGCAATTACCTTCTGTTACTTCCTTAATTCAAGATAAAAGAGCAGGAAAGGAGCATATTTGGTACTTAGGATCTGGTGAAGGATATGGTAATTCTGCAAGTGCTGCTGGTGCTTATTATTTCGGAAATGGTTTGTACAAATCTGAAGATAATGGAGAAACCTGGAATAGTATAGTTAGTTCTGCTACGAATACACCAACCCTATTTGATGATAATTTCGATATTATTTGGAGAGTGGCTACGGACCCATCTATTGATACAGCAGATATTGTTTATGCTGCTACTTATGGAGGTATAAGTAGAAGTGCTGATGGTGGAGATACTTGGACGGTTGTTCTAAATGGAGGGAATGCGTATACTTCAGATATTGTTGTAACTGAAACAGGAGTGCATTATGCAGTGCTAAATAGTGATGCATCTGTTAGTCAAAGAGGTGTGTGGAGATCTGAAGATGGAATTGATTGGACAAACATTACACCTGAAGATTTTCCTGGTGTATATGAACGATTGGTGATTGACTACAAGCGAACAAATGAAAATGAGGTTTATTTCTTTGGAAATACACCAAATTTTGGAAAACACACTGTAGGTTTCTTTGACAATGATAGTTGGAACAGTCTGTGGAAGTACACCTTTACTGAAAATGATACTTCAGGAATTCCCCAAGGTACTTGGTCCGATCTTTCAGATAATTTACCAGATGATGGGACTGAATTCGCTGTTCTTTTTACACAAGGAGGATATGATTTAACTATACGTGTAAAACCGGATAGTTCAAATACAATATTTATTGGAGGAACCAATCTTTATAGATCCGATGATGGATTTGAAAGTGGTGATAGTATTACCTTTTGTGGTGGATACGCCCCTGAAAGTATTAATACAGATTGGGATATTTATGCAACGCATCATCCTGATCAACATGAAGTACTATTTCTTCCATCGAATCCCGATATAATGATTTCTGCAAATGATGGTGGGATGTTTAAAACGGTTAACAATATGGCTGATTCCATAGTATGGGAAAGCTTAAATAATGGTTATTATACAACACAGTTATATGGTGTGGGTATAAACTATCACGATACAACAGCTACCATGATAGGAGGGTTCCAGGACAATGGTAACTTTTTTACTACAAGTTCTGATCCTAATGATGCTTGGAGTATGCCGTATAATGGTGACGGAGGCTTTTCACATATAACAGACGGAGAAGAAATTTTTTATCTGTCTATTCAGAATGGTAAAGTGGGTCGGTTTAAATTGGATTCAGATGGAAATATATTAGAGTCTGCCAGAGTAGACCCAGACGGAATCCAAAGTGAGAATAATATTTTTTGGATGCATCAATATGTATTGGATCCTAATAATGAGAATGTCATGTTTTACCCAGATGGTAAAAAATTATGGAGAAATACGACAATGAATTCAGTGGTAATGGATGGTGAATTTGAAGATCCTTTAGCTACTGGTTGGTCTTTGATGGATGGTGAAATTGAAGCGCCAATTCCTTCTTTGAAAATTAGTGCAACACATGTTACCAACCAAAATCCATCGCACAGTGTTTATTTAGCAACTTCTAATAAATGGACCTATCGTGTGGATAATGCAGATTCTGAAAACCCAATATGGGTAGAGCTTGGTACTGATAATGCAGACAGTGTGAAAATTTTAGGGTCAGGGAATTCTAACTGTATTACAGCCAATCCTGAAAATGGACATGAAGTAATGCTAATTAGAACGAACTATGAAAAACGTAGTATCTTCCATTCTATAGATGGTGGTGCTGTATGGTCTGATATTGGTGGTAACTTAGAGGAGTTTACAGATGGATCTGGAAATGGACCATCCGTAAGATGGGCTTCTATTATGCCTTTTGATTCAGGTGAGAATATTTATTTTGTTGGAACTAGTGTTGGTTTATATGCAACAGATTTCTTAAATGATTCATTGACCGTTTGGAAGCAAATAGGCGCAGAGAGTATTGGGAATGTAGTTATTCAACAAGTATTGACTAGAAAGGAAGACGGTTTAATTGTGGTTGCAACCCATGGAAATGGGATTTTCACATCGCATATCAATAGTATAGATCAAATTCTGGGAGTAGAAGAACTAAGTAATTTAGAAGAGGCCTCTTCATTGGATATACTTCAGAACCCTGTTCAAAATGTGTTGAAATTTAAATTAAACACGAAGGATGCTTCTGGAGCTATGGCTAGAATTTTCGATAGCCAAGGAAGAGTAACGAATAGTATGAAGTTAAATGATGGTGACGAAATACATCATTTTGATATTCGTTTACCAATAGGATCTTACGTTTTGGTTGTTGAAAATAAAAACACCAGAATGACGGAGAAGTTTGTTGTAAAACATTAATTATCATTAATTTTGTGATTGTATTAACTAAAAAGGAGACCATTGGTCTCCTTTTTAGTGTTTTGAAAACTATTATTTATGCGCGATATTAAGCTTCCATCTTACATAAAAACTGTTCTCCAGGTATATGGAATATTCATTCTGTTTTTTACCATTTTCAGATTGGTACTCGTCGCAAGTGAAGTAGGGAGAAATCCTTCCTTGGAAGAGGTGGATATGAATCTGTTCTTAAGTGCCCTGTGGATGGGATGGCGGTTTGATACTGTAATAAGTTCTTATATTTTGGCCCTGCCATTAATCTTACTCTTTCTTTTCGATACTTTTCGTAGAAAGGTCTTTGTGCATATTGCTTTTGGAATTATTTATCTATTTGGCATTATTAGTTTATTGGTACATGCTTCAGATATTCCATACTTCGGTCAATTTTATACACGTTTTAATACTGCGGCATTTGCTTGGGCAGATAGTCCATCATTTGTTGCCAAAATGATCCTTACAGAACCAAAATATTGGGTTTTCATTGCTCTGTTTATTCTGGGATCCTTATTTTTTGTTCGATTGGTGACTAAAAGAAAAAGAGCTTTATTCATCCAATTCCAGCAATCCGTTATAAAGAAGAGTACTTGGTTGAAGTTTCTATGGTTACCCATTATGCTGTTTTTGTTATTGACGGGTATGAGAGGTAGATTTGCTCAAAAGAGTCCCATAAGAGTTGGAACAGCCTTTTTTTCGAACAATTCATTTATGAATCAATTAGGGTTGAATCCTGTATTTACTTTACTAAAAAGTGTAGAGCATGATTTAAAACCAGTCAATAGAAAGATTCATTTTATGGAAAATGAAAAAGCCATTTCCATGGTACAGTCTAATCTTGAAGGTGCAGGTTCCATTCCAAATAATCCAATTGCAAGATTTCAGGATTCTCAAGAAATGGAGGAAAAAACTAATATTGTTTTAGTCTTAATGGAGAGTTTCAGTGCTGAGAAAATGGGTCTTTTTGGCAATGAAAAAGAAATGACACCTCATTTTGATGAAATTGCAAGAAATGGATGGTCTTTTAATAATTTTTACTCTGCAGGAATCCATACCTATAATGGTATTTATTCCAGTTTGTTTGGGCATCCGGCTTTATTGAAGCAGCATGCAATGAAAAAAGTGAAGATCCCTAAAATGTATGGCTTTTCTCAAGTATTGAAAGAGCAGGGGTATTATACCGCCTATTTTACTACACATGATGATCAATTCGATAATGTAGGTGGATTTTTATATGAGAATAAGTTTGATATCATTTATTCTGAAAAGGATTATCCAAGTGAAGAGGTCTTAAGTACCCTTGGTGTTCCTGATCATTATTTATATGAGTACGGTCTGGATAAAATCGATGGAATCCATGAAATGGGGAAACCATTTTTCACCACCTTTATGACTGGTTCAGATCATCCACCGTATACTATTCCAGAAGGAGTAGGATTCAGTTCAGATAGAGAGGATGTTGAAGATGAGGTGGTAGAGTATGTGGATTGGGCTATTCAGCGATTTATAGATTCTGCAAAACAGAAACCATGGTTTGAAAATACGGTATTTGTTTTTGTAGCGGATCATGGACTAAGAGTAGATGATCCATATCTTATGCCCTTGTCGTATCACCATATTCCTTGTGTCATGTATCAACCATCAAGAATAAAAGAAGGTAAGGTATTTGAATCCTTAGGAGGGCAAATTGACTTACTTCCTACGCTAGCAGAATATATAGGACTTGATTTTAATAACTATACATTGGGTGTTAACTTGCTAAAAGAGGAAAGACCATTTATGTATTTTAGTGCAGATTCAAAATATGGTATTGTGAATGATAGCTTATACCTTATTGTGAATGAAGGAAAGGATTATTTATACAATTATAGAGATCGTAGTACGGTTTCTGTTGCGGAGGATTATCCTGAATTGATTAAAAAAATGAAGGATTATTATGCTTCCATGACCCAAGTTAGTCAAATCCTATTGGATCAAGATATGTGTTCTCCAGAATAGTGATTAGGGGAGTTGTGGTATATTCTTAAAGCTTAGTTGTTTACTGTTTTGATTTTAAGAATAGATAGGAATTATGCCTTGGATAAATAAATCATTATAAAAAGCTGGTAAAAGCATTTAGATAGTCCTTTTTTATTTTTAATTTTGCCTGACCTTTTTAATGAGAACTATGTCTTCAACAAAGTACGTATTTGTTACCGGTGGGGTAGCATCATCCTTGGGGAAAGGAATTATTTCTGCATCATTAGCAAAATTGCTTCAACGACGCGGATACTCTGTAACCATTCAGAAATTTGACCCATATTTAAATGTAGATCCAGGAACCTTGAATCCTTACGAACACGGAGAGTGTTATGTAACGGAAGATGGCGCAGAAACTGATCTAGATTTAGGCCATTATGAAAGATATCTAAATGTCCCTACTTCACAAGCAAATAATGTTACTACTGGTAGAATTTACCAGAGAGTAATAGAAAAAGAAAGAAAAGGAGACTTCCTAGGGAAAACTGTTCAGGTAATCCCTCATATCACCAATGAAATCAAACGTAGAATCCAATTGTTGGGGAATACGGGTGAGTTTGATATCGTTATTACCGAGATAGGTGGTACCGTTGGTGATATTGAATCTTTACCATACATTGAAAGTTTACGTCAGATGTTATGGGAAAAAGAAGGGGACTGCATCGTAGTCCACCTAACTTTAGTTCCATTCTTATCTGCAGCAGGTGAATTAAAAACAAAACCAACCCAACACTCTGTTAAAATGTTACAACAAAGTGGTGTTCAGCCGGACATCCTTGTTTGTAGATCAGAGCATGAGATCAATGATAATATTAAACGTAAACTAGCACTTTTCTGTAATGTAAAGAAAGAGCAAGTTATTGAAGCGTTAGATGCTGAGACTATTTATGATGTTCCTAACCTTATGAAAAAGGAACGATTAGATGAAGTAGTACTGAATAAATTGAATCTTGATTTAGGTGAAGAAGGAGAATTAGTGGAATGGAATAATTTCCTAACTCGCTTAAAAAATCCTAAAGCAGAAGTTACTATTGCCCTAGTTGGTAAGTATGTTGAACTTAAGGATTCTTATAAATCTATTTCGGAATCATTTATCCATGCAAGTTCTACTAATGAATGTAAGGTAAATGTAAAATGGGTTCATTCAGAATCTTTAAATCCTGAAATCGCGAAAGAAACATTTGCTGATGTTGATGGGATTTTGGTTGCTCCTGGATTTGGAGAAAGGGGAATTGAAGGAAAGCTAGAAGCAGTACGTTACGCTCGTGAAAATAACATTCCATTCTTAGGGATTTGTCTAGGAATGCAAATGTCAGTAATTGAGTATGCAAGAAATGTAATGGGATGGGCAGATGCACACAGCTCTGAAATAAATCCTGAATCAACGCATCCAGTTATTGACTTGATGGAAGAGCAAAAGAAAGTAACCAATATGGGTGGAACCATGAGATTGGGAGCTTGTGCTTGTACATTAGAAAGAGACAGTAAAGCCTTTGAGGTTTATGGTGAAGTAGAAATTTCGGAAAGACACCGTCACCGTTTTGAATTCAATAGTAAGTTCAAAGCCGATTTCGAGAAAATGGGAATGAAAGCTACTGGATACAATCCAACTACTGGATTGGTTGAGATAGTTGAAATTCCAGAACATCCATGGTTTGTTGGTGTTCAATTCCATCCTGAATATAAAAGTACGGTTGAAAGACCACATCCTTTGTTTGTAAGCTTTGTAAAAGCAGCCTTGAATAATAAGAAGCAATAAGTTATGTTAAACCAGAAAAAGACGGATAAAAACGCCTTAATAGGAATGCTAATTTTAGGATTCCTATTGCTTTTGATGAACCTTAATGCGCCATCAGAGATTGAAGTTGAAAATGAAGAAGCTAAAACAGAGCACGTAAAAAGTGAGGAGTCAAATCCTTCTATTGCTCCAGTTACCAGCCTTTCAGATTCTGCTCAATTAGCACTTAATAAAGATAAATTTGGTGCCTTTGCAGGTGCTGCTTCAGTTTCTTTATCTGGAAATGGGTATACAACACTTGAAAATGAATTTATTCAAGTAAAGATTGCACATAAAGGGGCCAGAGTAGTTGATGTAATAATGAAGGATTATAAGAAGTATGACGATGATCAACTTCACTTAATCCATGAAGATTCTTCAAAATTTGATTTAAGTTTTTATTCAAAAGAGCGTAAGTTAAATACAGCAGACTTCAATTTTGTAGCTAAAGAAAACGGAAACGATTTAAGCCTTTTTCTAAGTGTTGATGAAGATAGTTATATAGAATATCGCTATGCATTAAATGCAGAAAGCTATGAATTGAATTTCAGTATTCATACAGTAGGTATGAATGATTATTTTCAGGTTGGGACTGATATGACCATGGCTTGGTCATTGGATATTCCAAGACAAGAGAAAAATGAAGATAATGAAAGAAATTTATCAACTGTTTACTATAAGGAAAGTGGTGAAGTAGATAACCTTAGTAAAGTAGGAGACGATAATGAAGTTATTGAAAAGGTGGAATGGATTGCATTTAAAGATCAATTCTTTTCAACAATTCTAGCGCCAAAATCGGATTTTGCTAAGATTGAAATGACCTCGTCATCTTTAGGTTCTTCAAAAAATTATATTGAGAAATTATCTGCTGAAACTTCATTTGAAGTAAGTGGAAATGCATCTTATGATTTTAGCTTTTACTATGTTCCAAATAACTTTAAAACCTTAAAAAGTTTTAAAAACGACTTCGAATACCTTATTCCATTAGGATGGGGGGTATTTGGTTGGATCAATAGATTCTTTGTAATTGAATTATTTGACCTATTAGATGGAATGAACCTAAATTATGGTTTGATCATCTTTATCATGGCCTTGGTTATAAAAATGATTTTATACCCATTCACCAAGAAGTCTTATAAGTCGATGGCTGCCATGCGTGTTTTGAAACCGCAATTGGATAAGATTAAAGAGAAGTTTCCAGATGATACAGCGAAGCAGCAATCGGAAACCATGAGTTTGTATAGTGGAGCTGGTGTAAGTCCTTTAAGTGGGTGTTTACCAATGTTGGCTCAGATGCCAATATTGTTTGCCTTATTTAATTTCTTCCCTGCATCTATAGAGTTGAGACAACAAGGATTTTTATGGGCGACTGATCTATCTTCTTATGATTCTATTTTTAATCTACCATTTGAGATACCTTTTTATGGGCAACACATCAGTTTATTTGCGCTATTGATGTCTATGTCTTCTTATTTACAAATCTTGTATAATAACCAAAGTTCAGCGGCTACTAATCAGCAAATGCCTCAAATGAAATATATGATGTATTTCATGCCAATTATTTTCTTGGGGGTTATGAATAGTTATGCATCTGCATTAAGTTATTACTACTTTATTGCGAATATGATGACTTTCGCTCAACAGCAATGGATCAGAAGATCTGTAAAGGATGAAGATCTGTTAGAAAAGATTGAAGCAAGACAATCTGATCCAAACAAAAAGAATCGTTTACAACGTCGTTTGGATGATATGACTAAAATGCAAGAACAAAATAGAAAGAAATAATTTCTATTTTCAATTTATAATACTAAACGCCTTTAAGAGAATCTCTTAAAGGCGTTTTTATTTTTGACCATTATTAAATGCCTATATTGGCATAGTTTTAGGTTCTATTAGATTAACCATTTCGAATTATAAACTAATCAAAAACAAATAGCATGCGATCTCTTTTAATACTCTCTATCTGCTTACTTAGCCTTGGGAATATAGCTTGCAAATCAAAAGATAAGGTGAAGCCTCAGGCTGAAAACGTAGAAAATAAATATCAGCAGGATTGGATTAAATTAACGAGAAGTGGTTGTTTTGGTCCCTGTCCTATATACAATATTACTATTTACGGAAATGGAATAGTGCGTTATGAAGGAATCCGTAATACGGATAAAATAGGAATGTTCATTGGTAGAATGGATCCAATGAGATATCAAGAAATTGCCGAGCGAATGGAGGCTATTGGATTCTTGGAAATGCAAGATGTATATGAAACAAAAGTTTCTGATATGCCAGGATCTACTATCTTAGTCCATTATGGAGGGCTTGAAAAACAGGTGGTTGAAAATGGAGATGCACCTACTGAATTGACTAAATTCCAAAATTATTTGGATGGAATTGTTGCTGAGATTTCTGATTGGAAAGAAGTGATGAGAAAGTAGTATTATAACAATAGGTTTATATCTTATTGATTGTTACTTAGTTATAGTGCAGTATTCCTTGAAAATCACTAACTTTGGTCCATTGGAGGGAACTCCTAATATACATAGTATTGTAATTTATAATATAGGATATTGGAATAATCTTCTTGAAGTAATCAAGCAAATAGATGGGTTCCGCAATCTGTAACTAAAATAATTAAAAATGAAAAAGGTATCTTTAATTTTGGGAATCCTTTTAGGGTTTTACCAAGCCATCGCACAGCCAATGCCAGATGCAGAGCCATCGAATATTCCTTCTACCTCCGTTGATGGATTAGAGTTTATTGTTTTAGCAATTGTAATGATTTCGCTTATTGGTTACAGTCTATATTTTAGAAGAAAACAAGCCTAAAAAGAATACGTAGGTATTTTTGAAAAAAATAAAGGCCCAGTATGGAATTCCATACTGGGCCTTTTATAATTTTTGGTAACTAGTAACGCTATTCGTTAAAGGACCCCATTTTACTAAACTTATCCATTCTGTTTTCTACAAGTTTCATCTTGTCAGTATGTTCTAGTTCAGCAATGTTTTCTAAGATGGTCTTCTTTACCTGTTCAAAGATAAAAGGTCTGTCATTATGTGCGCCTCCTAAAGGTTCTGGAATGATACCATCAATCAACTTGTTCTTCAACATGTCTGTAGAAGTAAGTTTAAGTGCTTCTGCTGCCTTTTCTTTATAATCCCAACTTCTCCATAGGATAGTAGAACAGTTCTCCGGAGAAATAACAGAATACCATGAGTTTTCAAGCATGAGTACCTTGTCTCCAACACCTATACCCAAAGCACCACCTGATGCACCTTCACCAATAATGATGCAGATTACAGGGACTTTAAGTTTTACCATTTCAAAAAGGTTCTTTGCAATAGCCTCTCCTTGTCCACGTTCCTCTGCTTCTAGACCTGGATATGCTCCTGGCGTATCAATAAAAGTAACAACAGGACGATTGAAGCGTTCAGCCATTTTCATTAGCCTCAATGCTTTTCTATACCCTTCTGGATTTGCCATACCGAAATTACGATATTGACGCATTTTGGTATTGATACCTTTCTGTTGACCAATAAACATAACTGGTTTTCCATCAACAGATCCCCAGCCACCAACCATGGCTTTATCGTCTTTTACAGTTCTATCTCCATGAAGCTCCATAAAATCGCCATCGCTAATAGCAGCTATATAATCTAAGGTATATGGTCTTTTAGGGTGTCTAGATATCTGGACACGTTGCCATGAACTTAAATTTGAATAAATATCTTTTCTTAGCCCGCTTAACTTCTTTTCAATGTTATCTACGGTATCTTGAACATCTACCCCAGTGTCATCTCCTAGCTTTTTAGCATCTTCTAACTTAATCTCCAGTTCCTGGATAGGTTTCTCGAAGTCTAAATACTCCATGTATCAATTTTTTAATAGATAGTGAACTACAAATTTAAATTTTCCTGTATCTTATTTCATACGTTTTATAATTACTTTTTTAAATTCGTAAAAAAAAATGCTTTTCTACCCAAACGCCAAGATTAACATAGGATTAAATATTGTCCATAAAAGGACGGATGGATACCATGATTTGGAAACCGTTTTTTATCCTATTCCCTTTAGTGATATATTGGAAATTGTTCCTAACTCAGAAGGTGGAATAGGGGATTGTCAAATCAGTCAGTCCGGGATAACTTTTGATGGAGCGCCAAAAGACAATATTTGTTCAAAGGCTTATTATCTATTAGCTAAGGACTTCCAGATTCCATCTGTTACGATACATCTTCATAAACAAATCCCTGTTGGAGCTGGTTTAGGAGGTGGCTCATCTGATGCCGCATTTACGCTCAAAGGCTTGAATGCTATGTTTAACCTTGCTATTCCTACTGAAAAATTAGCTATTTATGCATCAAAACTCGGTGCCGATTGTGCTTTCTTTATTGATAATAGTGCAAAATATGCTAAAGGTATTGGAGATGAATTCACAGATTGTAACGTTAATTTAGCGGGGAAATACCTTGTATTGATCTGCCCAACTATACATTCATCGACGGCAGAAGCGTATAGTATGGTTAAACCTACCAGATCAAAGGATTTGTTAAGCGTCATCCAATCGGACATATCAGAATGGAAGAAAACCATTTTCAATGATTTTGAAAATTCTATTTTTCCACTTTATCCAGAAGTAGAAGATCTTAAACTCGAATTATACGCTAAAGGTGCTTTATTTGCATCGATGAGTGGGAGCGGCTCTTCGGTTTTTGGAATTTTTGAGGAACATCCAAATTGTTATTTCGAATTGGGTGATACCAATTATCAAGTGTTCGCGTTATAAAATAGATTTTTCGGTTAACTAATATTCTATACTTTTTTTGAAACGTTTTATAATTCATATTGACATGGATGCATTTTATGCATCGATTGAACAGAAGGATAATCCAGAACTGAAGGGGAAACCTATAGCTGTTGGTGGTTCACGAGAAAGAGGGGTTATTGCTGCTGCTAGTTATGAAGCAAGAAAGTTTGGGGTGAAATCTGCAATGCCTTCAATAACAGCCTATAGGTTATGTCCTCATTTGATTTTTGTGGCGCCAAGGTTTGCTAGGTATAAGGAGGTTTCTCAAAAAATAATGAAGATTTTTAAATCATATACAGCATTTGTCGAGCCATTATCCTTGGATGAAGCTTATTTGGACATAAGCGAAAACTGTTTAACGAGGGAACCTGAAGAGGTAGCCAATGCTATTCGTGCAGATATTTTACGAGAAACAGGTTTAAATGCTTCTGCAGGTGTTTCATATAATAAATTTCTAGCCAAGATTGCTAGCGATGTTAATAAACCAAATGGAATAAAATCTCTATTTGAAGATGAGGTTTCCCTTTTTTTAGATGAATTGCCAATCAAACGATTTTTTGGAATTGGAGAAAAAACAGCTGATCGTCTGTATAAAAATGGAATTTATAAAGGGAAAGACTTAAAACGGTTGAATGAATCTCGTTTTAATGTGCTTTTTGGAAAGAGTGGGAAGTTCTATTATAATATCGTACGAGGGATTGATTTGAGAGCTGTAAATTCAAATAGGGTTCGGAAATCATTGGCTGTTGAAAGAACATTTGAGAAGGATATTGATGTTCAAGATCCTGAATTGATGGAACGTACAATGGACCTAATTAGTGAGCTCAATACTCGCTTGGTAAAGAATAGACAAAAAGGAAAATTGCTGAACATAAAAATTAAGTATTCAGATTTTCAGATTCGTACCAAGGCTATTCCACTTACAGAAATGACCAATGAACTGGAAGTGATTATTGGGAAAGTAATGGGCGTACTCCCTTCGGTGTTAGCCGATCGAGATTGTGCAATACGTTTATTGGGTTTGTCAATGACGAAATTAGAAGGGAATGAACCGATAAATCCTCAATTGGAAATACCTTTTGAGCAGTTTAAATAAATTGTCCAAATCCTATCACCAAACCATTTGTAGATGGTTCATTGGTCTCTAAACCAAAATCAATCCTAAAAATGGCACTGTGTACTTTCTTTAAAATAAACCGCAGTCCAAGTCCTGTGAAGTTTCTGAAATTTTTGACATCCATGCTGTTGGAATAGCTCATTTCCATTAATTGAATGGTTGTGACGTCATGAAAAATGACATTTTGAACAGCCATCCAATTATTACTGTAAATGTCAAATCTATATTCTGTATTAAAGGAGGCTATGGCAGCTCCTCTAGCAACTCTATCTCCTACACCCCTTAGATTTATTTGGTTATCCATTACGAAGCTGGTAAATGGACTGTCAGGGTTGTTCGCCCATCCCATAGTAAGTGCCATGGCTAGGTTACCATTCTTTCTAATTCGCTTAAAATAGGACAATTTAAAGTCTGCTTGGAAATAATCGCCAAGTGTACGACCATTACTTTTTACGCTGGTGGTATTGGCAAAAAATCTCCAACCACTATGAAGGTGATAGAAATAATCTACCTTTTCCCATTTGTATTGTAAGGAAATTGCATTTTTCAATTCATCTGCATGACCTGGTTTGTCTTGATATTTATTTGTTATACGTTCGTACTTCTCTTGAAAAAAGGAGTAGGATATCCTAAGTGAATTTTTTAAATTTAAATGGTAAAGGAAAGCCAACTCGAAGGAGTTATTATTATAATCATAGAGCACTTTTTCTTTGGTGTCTGTAAAGTACAAAGGTTCTATACTCGCCCATTTTTTAAAATTGATTTCCATACCAATATTCCCTATCCCAATATATGGAATGGTGCTCAGAATTTGAAAAGTATTCTTTTTATTGTACTGGTAAGAACCTTCAAGTATGATCCCATATCCTAAGAAATTGTATTCAGTAATACCTCCTAGTATCCAATTACTGCTTTTTTCATCAGATACTCCAAAATTCATGAAGGGGATTAAAGTCTGACTTTCTTGGATGATATAATACACATTACAAATTTGGTTTGTAGTATCTACTTTATACCTACAGTCGTAAATAGAAGGAAGGTTGGTAAGGTTTTGTGCATCATCTTTTAATAAATCAATATTTAATCTATCTCCCTTTTTTGCACGAATAAATCGTTCTAGATATTGAATTTTAGCCTTTTTATTTCCCTCTATAAACACACTATCAATAATAGGTGTTTGAGCCTTTAAAAAGGCAGTGAAAAAGAAAAATATTAGGTAAAATTTATGCATTATACTAATGGTACAGTAGGAGTTGTGATTAATTGGTCTCTAAGTGAAAATGAAATTCAATAAATGAATTAATTGAAAAATGGTTCACCAAAATTACTGTTTTAACCAAATGTACGATAGAATTGGTTCAAAAACCATCATAAAAAGACAAAATTATTACTATACCCAAGCTTTGAAATGTAGGCCCTGCCTTATAAAATGTATTTTAAACCTAAATTATACGTTTCTCCTATGCCGGAATCTTTCCCTCGGAAAAAGTCTGTAATAAGGATTTCTAGATTCATATGATTTGTAAGCTGGTATTTTCCTCCAAATCCAAATTGAGAATAATTTTGATTAAAACCAGACGTCCCTAACCCATAGCTAGGAGCATGCTGAATCATGGTGTAAAAGGTTATTAATTGGTTAGGGAAATAGCTTAGGAATATACTGGCAGGAATGTTCAAGCTATTATTGGCATAACCAAGGTCTTTATTCCCAAAAATTAAATTGAAATCAAGTTCTGTAAAGATTTGAAACTGATCTTTGGCAAAGGAAATATCATAAAATAATTGATTACTCCATACATAACTATTCTTATCCAAGAAAATTGGGGATTCTGGTTTTGAAACTAGCGGTATACTAATGGAGCTTTGAATGGAGAAATTCCCGATGCTCTTAAAAGGGGTTATTTTTATTAACGGAGCTATAGAGCTAATTCCCGCTCTGCTATCTACCCCATTAGCCTTAAGAGATAATGGGGAAAGGCTATTGGAGGTTAAGGTGGTGGATTTTAAATTTATGAGTAAACCGACATTGATTCGCTTCTGTTTTGAAATTCCGTAAATGGTTTTGAGGGTACTAGTGAAAAAGTTACTTCTAGGAACCTTCACGATGGAACCATCCTTCTGAGTCGATCTAGTTTGAGTGTATAAGTTATTAAAAATACTAAATTCCCAATGTCCCTTTCCTAATAGGCTTGATGGGGTATATGTTTGCAGGTAAGAAGTTTGTACTTCTTTTACTGGATCCAATACGAATGCTGCCGTTTTACGCACTATATTCAGACTCCAGTCATAACTATAGTAGTCAATTTTAAAAGCTTCAGGGAGGGTAAAGATTCTATACTGGTTAATATAGGCTTTCAAATTTTTCGACTTCAAAAGAAAGTCACTCTTATACCAAGCGAATATTTCAGAAATTTCAATTTTATTTTCGCTGTGATTTAATCGGATGAAGTTTGGATTGTTTATGGCCGATCTTGTTTGATTATCAAGTTGATTGTTTAAGTGTTTAGGATGGTAGGCTTCTGAGATTAGTGGAGGACAGCCAAGCGCGCCGCAGACCAAAACAAAATGTAACCGGCTATCTGGAAAATTTTTTCTCAAAAGGTCATTTTCAATTCCATTTAAATCGTACTTTTTTCCATAAATTAGGTGTTTTTCATTTTCAAAAAAGCCATTAATTTCCATTGGACTAGTGATAGGGTAATGTTTAAGGACACCTTCTATCACAAAGAGATTATAGACATTTATTAGATAAGCTTTCTTGGTCTTTTCATCAAAGTGTTTGTAGGGATTGTCTTCAATTGACTGAATCAATTCTTTCAATAAACTAGGCTCTTCTTTTATTTGTACATAGTCTACCATGCCTTCGTGAACATGTGTTTGAAAAAATTTATCCGCCTTCGAAAAGAAATCTTGCCCCATTATATTATAGCATCCAAAAAGAATGAAAATCAGAAAAATATTCTGTAAATATTTACTTTTGTGTATTAAGTGACCAATCATAATTGTTATAACTAATTTGAAGGTTCGTAGGTAGTTTTTTCTGGCTATGTTGATTTATGAATTGTATAATGGAGCTTGAATTTTCTCCAAAATCAACTTTATACCAATTGAATATCTGTGATAGGATTAACTTTCCTTCTTTGTATTGGAGGAAGCTGGAATTTTGTAGTGCCATCCGAGTCCTTTCAGCTAAAAGGGCTTGTACATTTTTTGGGAAATAGGCCCCAGACATCAAAGGTGGGCATCCTAAAGCTCCACATACAAGTGCAAAATGAATTCTTGCGTCATTAAATTGTGGCCTTATGATATTATTTTCTAGTTTGTTTAAACTCATTTTCTTACCTGAAATCAGAATAATATCGGATTCAAAGAAATTTGGGATATCCATGGGAGAGGAAATGGGATAATGCTCAATTACTTTTTTAATTACATGAAGATTATAGCAATTAATATAGAATGCTAATTTCTCATTATCACTAAAAACAGAAATATCGAAGTTATTGATTTCCAGTATAAGGGTATCCAATTCCGAAGGAGCAATATGAATTTCTCTATAATCCACTAGCCCGTTCTTTATATTCTTCTGAAAGAAAGAATCAGCTTTTTTGAAAAAACTATTTTGCCCTATTAAGGTGAATTGAATAAAACAAAGAAATATTAGGGTTATAGTTTTGGTTAATTTCATTATTCTTAAATTATTACCTTTATATGAAAAGGTAAATGTCTTTAAACAAAATAAATCAATCCTAATATTTAAATGTGTCAGTCAACCGACACAAAGCCACAATTAGGATATAGATATTTGTACTATAAGATGATTTCTTTTCATTACACTTATAAGTTACTGATAATAATTTAATGCTGAAATGACATGTCAAAAATTGTAATTATTGGAAATGGAATTTCTGGAATCAGTACAGCACGTCATATTCGGAAAAGATCGAATGATGAAATTGTAGTCATTTCTGCAGAAAGCAAATACCACTATTCACGAACTGCCTTGATGTATATTTATATGGGACATATGACCCAGGTTCATACTCAGGCATATGAACCCCACTTTTGGGAAAAGAATAGAATATCATTGGTACATGATTTTGTAGAATCCATCCAATATGAGCATAAAGTATTGGAATTGAAATCGGGGACAAAAATTTCCTATGATAAGTTGGTATTAGCTGTAGGTTCTAAATCGAATATGTTTGGTTGGCCTGGTCAAGACTTGGAAGGTGTTCAAGGATTGTATGGATTACAAGATTTAAACGCTTTGGAAGCAATGACAGATAGCATTGAGCATGCTGTTATTATTGGTGGAGGCCTTATCGGTATTGAATTATGCGAAATGCTTCTAAGTAGAGGTAAGAAAGTAACGTTTTTGGTTCGGGAAAAATGGTTTTGGAAAAATGTTCTGCCCGAACAAGAGGCTAGAATGTTAGAAAGACATATTCGGAGTCATCATGTAAATTTGGTGATGGGAGAAGAATTAGAAGAAATTATAGGCAATGAAAAAGGACAGGCCTGTGCTATTAAAACCAAATCTGGTGAAGAGATAGCTTGTCAATTTGTTGGATTAACGGTTGGGGTAAGTCCCAATATAGATTTTTTAAAAGGTTCGGATTTATCACTTGAGCGTGGTGTTCTGATTAATCAATTTTTTGAGACAAATATTCCAGATGTTTATTCAATAGGAGACTGTGCTCAATTTTCCGAACCTATTTTTGGTAGAAGACCTATAGAGCAAGTCTGGTATACCGGGAGAATAATGGGCGAGACTTTGGCAAAAACGTTAACGGGTAATAGGACAGCCTATCAGCCAGGTTTTTGGTTTAATAGCGCAAAGTTTTTTGATATTGAATACCAAACGTACGGTACTGTTCTTAGTCAAAGATTGGAAGGAGAAAAAGACCTTTATTGGGAATCTGATGATGGTCTTAAAGCAATTCATATCGTTTGGGAAGTTGAAACAGGTAAATTTAAAGGGATCAATTCCTTTGGTATAAGGTTGAGACATGAGTTTTTTAATAAATACCTAGAGGAGCAGAAAACGATTACCGAGGTTTTAAGTCATTTAATGGATGCAAAATTTGATCCTGAATTTTATACCAACTATTTGGATCAATTTATCCTTCAATTTAATCAGCAAAATGCGACACAGATTAGGGTGAAGAAAAAGAACTGGTCAAGAATTTTGAAATTTATCAAATACTAAATATTGGGTAAAGCTATGAGAAAAGAAGAAAGTCTATCTATTGCAAATCCCGATTATAATGGATTGGGTGCCTTGCCAAAACTAGGTACAACGATTGGTCTGCTATCCATTATTGTTTTTGTGATGGCCTCCTTCAATCTCTTGGAGGAGGCAAACTCCCTTTTACTTGGGGTTTCTCTCGGGGGTACTTTTTTGGGCATCGTACTGTATGCGGTTGGGATTTATTTAAATAAATCTGCGGGTATTAAGAATGATGGTGTTTTTCACAGACAAATTAGCAATAAGGGGCTTATTGCTTGGTTAATTGGGATTGTATTGACCGGTTATTATATCCTTTTGTACTTATATCCCGAATATTTAGGATTGGCAGCTGAAGGAGATACGAATACTGGGTTAATTGGATTTTTTGACCCCTTGAGCATGTTTTTTAAGGGGCAGCCTGCAAGTCAATGGTTTGTTTATGGGACTTTTTATACCCTTGCAATGTTATCCTTAGGGATAAAATTTATGTTGAAGTATCGTCATAATCGATACCAATTGATGCGGACTTCTGTGGTCGTTTTGGCCCAATTATTATTGGCTTATTTACTACCTGAAATATTAGAAGGACTGTATTCTGGAGAGGCTTATTTCGCAAAGGATATCAAAAATATATGGCCCCTTAATTATTATTTCTTTGAAGAATGGCACCTCACTAATATGGTTGATGGTGGAAATTTAGGGATGTTCTATTTAGTGCTAGGGATATTTATGTTTCTGGTATTTACACCTATCATCACATACTATGTTGGAAAACGATGGTATTGTTCCTGGATCTGTGGTTGTGGAGGTTTAGCAGAAACAGCTGGTGACCCGTTTAGACAATTGTCGAGCAAATCTTTGAAATCATGGAAAATAGAACGCTGGATGATCCATACTGTCTTGGTTTTAGTAACGCTTATGACCATGGCCTCTTTATATGGGTACTTTTCCGGAAATTCAGAGGTGTTTGGATTGAGTATTTACACCTATTTTACTAAACCTTACGGTCTCTTTATTGGCGCAATTTTTTCGGGAGTCGTAGGTGTTGGATTCTATCCTCTTTTAGGATCAAGAGTCTGGTGTAGATTTGGATGTCCCATGGCAGCATATATTGGAATGGTTCAAAGGTTCAAATCTAGATTTAGAATTACTACCAATGGATCTCAATGTATATCCTGTGGAAATTGCTCTACCTATTGTGAAATGGGAATAGATGTAAGGTCTTATGCTCAAAAGGGACAAAATATTGTACGATCATCTTGTGTTGGATGTGGTATATGTGCTGCTGTTTGCCCTAGAGGTGTTTTGAAATTGGAGAATGGTCCAGAAAAGGGGAGAATCAAGTCAGAAACTTCCTTAATGGGAAATGATGATTTGGATTTACTCAATCAATTAAAATGATGACCTGGTTAAAATTATTTCTACTGGCAACATGTATTGGTTTAGCTACCGGGTTTGCATCATGGGTAGATTTGAAGGTCGATTGTACAGAAGAAATTATAAGCATTAAAAATGGTTTTCATACTGAATACGATGATTCAGGTAGACTATTGGCTGATGGTAATTACAAAGATGGCGTAAAGAATGCTAGATGGTGTTATTATTTTTTGATAGATTCCACTTTTAATAGTCCCCAAGAGAAATTGCACTATTCCCGTGAATTCTTATTGAAAAAAGAGGGCTTTTATAAAAATGGAATTAAAGAATATTATTGGAAATGTTATTATGACCAAGGTAGGCTAGAGGCTGAAGGTTGGTATAGTGACGGTCAAAAAAATAAGTTCTGGAAATTTTATAATTCCGATGGTGAATTGAGTCAAGAAGGGCATTTTCGCAATGGGAATAAAAATGGATGGTGGAGAGCGTTTGAACCTGTTAATAAGGTGATGAGAAAAGGTCAATTTAAAAAAGGCCTGAAGGAAGGATATTGGCAGCGTTTTGAAAATGATGAATTAATTTCAGTTGCCAAATATGAAAAGGGAAAATTATTAGGACGCTGGACTAGTTATGAAGAATATCTAAATTGGAAGAAGGATTGATTGAAAGAGATATGGGAAGGATTGGTGTAATCATTCCCGCATACAATGAAGAAGGAGCCATAGCTAAGGTTATTGCAGATATACCTTCTTATGTTTCTGAAGTGGTTGTAACTAATAATGCATCCACGGATAATACAGCATTGAGAGCAAAGGAAGCAGGAGCGACTGTTTTACTTGAAAAAAGAAAGGGCTATGGTTTCGCTTGTTTAGAAGGTATACGTTATTTTAATTCCTTAAAAATGGGACCAGATATCATCGTGTTTTTAGACGGCGATTATTCGGATTTTCCAGCACAAATGACACGTGTTATTGATCCTATTCTTAACGGTGAAGCGGATATGGTAATTGGTTCCAGAGCATTGGGGAAAAGAGAAGGTGGTTCTATGACGGTTCCTCAAATTTTTGGAAATTGGTTAGCAACCAATCTTATCCGATTATTTTACAAGGTAGAATTTACTGATTTGGGGCCATTTAGAGCCATTAAGTTGGATAAATTGAATGCCTTAAATATGGAAGATACTACCTATGGTTGGACGGTAGAGATGCAAGTTAAGGCTGCCAAAAATAACTATAGATCTGTAGAAGTTCCGGTGGATTATAAAGCGAGAATTGGAATTTCAAAAGTTTCAGGAACTGTAAAAGGGACCATTATGGCTGGGTATAAGATTTTGTGGACAATTTTTAAATATTTGTAATGGAAGTTATTATACTAAGTATTTACGGAATTGCGCTAATAATCATTTTTACCTTTAGTTTGGTACAATTGAGTTTAGTGAAGGCTTATGTTAGGAATAGAAAAAATGTGGATGAAAATCTACAGCTATCAGATTATGAAGAATGGCCAATTGTTACAGTTCAACTGCCAATCTTCAATGAGAAATATGTAATTGAAAGACTCCTAGATTCTGTGGTGAAGTTGGATTATCCCTTGGATAAATTGCAGATACAAGTATTGGATGACTCTATTGATGATACCGTTGAAATTACAAATGCTAAGGTTGCCGAAATTGCCAAAAAAGGTTTTTGGATTGATCATATTCATAGGGTAGACCGCAAGGGGTATAAAGCTGGTGCTTTAGCAGATAGTATGGATAAAGTGGAAGGGGAGTTTATAGCTATTTTTGATTCAGACTTTTTACCTGCTTCTAATTTTTTGAAAAAGACAGTACCGCTTTTTCAAAATAAGAAATTGGGAGTGGTGCAAACCCGTTGGGGACATATAAATGAGAATTACTCCTTATTGACGAAACTTCAAGCTTTTGGATTGGATGCTCATTTTACCATAGAACAGGTTGGTCGAAATGTGAGTAATCATTTTATTAATTTCAATGGGACAGCTGGGATTTGGAGGAAGAAATGTATTGAAGGAGCTGGAGGTTGGCACCATGACACCCTTACGGAGGATTTGGATTTAAGCTATAGAGCTCAAATGGTAGGTTGGGATTTTAAATACCTTCCTGATTTAATTTCTCCAGCGGAATTACCAGTGACCATGAGTGCATTAAAGAGTCAGCAATTTAGATGGATGAAAGGGGGGGCTGAAAATTTCAAGAAAAACGCCATGGCAGTACTGAAAAGTGATAAACCATTTAATACACGGTTGCATGGGTTGTTTCATTTATTCAATAGTACTGTGTTTATTTTCATCTTCTTGATATCTGTACTAAGTATCCCAATTCTTTATATAAAAAATGCTTCAGATCAATATGCATTACTATTCAATATTGGTAGTTTTTTTATTATTAGCTTTTTTATATTGATGGCTTTTTATTGGCAAGCGTATAAGGATACTAAACAGAAAGAGGAACAGAGCGTTTTTAACTTTTTGAAGACTTTTGTGCTATTTTTGTCATTTTCTATGGGGTTATCCTTTCATAATTCCATTGCCGTAATAGAAGGTTATTTAGGTAAAAAGTCATCATTCGTTCGGACGCCAAAATTCAATATCTTATCGGATAATGATACCTGGAAAGGAAATAAATACAATATGAAAAGTTTGAACTTAGTAACCTTTATTGAAGGTTTATTGATGTTGTATTTTCTATTTGGCTTAGGTTATGGTGTATATATTGGAGATTATGGTATGATGCCTTTTCATGGATTATTGCTGTTCGGGTATTTTATGGTGTTTAAAAAATCCTTGTCAAACTAATGTTTGCTTCAGTATCCTTTTTCCGTACTTCTTTGTTGGTATCATTGATAGGCTATATCCTTATAGCCTTCCTGGTGCCTAGGGAGGATATATTTACATTTTTTAGTGTATATTTTCTCCTGTTTATAATTTATATTCTCAACCTAGGGAGGGGGTATCAATCCAATCGGTTTATTCCTTTATTGGTTTTTGGAATTATTGCAAGAGTCATTTTTCTATACAGTGACCCTTTACTTTCCAATGATTACTATAGGTTTATTTGGGATGGTAGATTGTTCCTAAATGGATTGAATCCTTATCTAAGAACACCTGTAGAATTGATGAAGGATAGTGAAGGTATTTTTGCTGATATGCCTTTACTTTATAAAGGAATGGGTGAGTTGTCTCAACAGAATTTCACCTGTTATCCACCTTTGAATCAATTGGTCTTTGCAGGAACCACTGCAATATTTCCCGATAGTATACAGGCGAATGTTTTTAGTATGAAACTGTTGATTCTATTGGCGGAGATTGGCACCATGTTCTTTGGGATGAAGCTGCTTCAGATACTGAAAATGAACATTCACAATATTCTACTCTATTCTCTGAATCCTTTTATTATTATTGAATTGACAGGCAATGTTCATTGGGAGGGGCTGATGATATTTTTTGTGATTGCAGGTATTTATTTTTTAATTAAGGATAAGATGGTACTTGCCGGATTGTTTATGGCGATGGCTATTTCAATGAAGCTAATTCCCATCGTATTATTGCCTTTCTTCTTACTGAAAATTGGCTGGAGGAAGTTGATACTTTTTTATGCAAGTACAGCATTTTTCTTTTTATGCAGTTATATTCCTTTTTTACGAGGGAATGCATTCAATAATATCATAGATACCATTTCCTTATATTTTGATCATTTTGAATTCAATGCCAGTATATTCTACCTGATAAGAGAGGTAGGCTATCAGTTTAGAGGTTGGAATATTATACGGACTGCAGGACCCGTTTTAAGTCTTATAAGTGGTTTTCTAATTTGGTATTTTGCTTTAAAAAAGGAAAACCGAGATTGGAGGGTAATTCTTAAGAATATGCTTTTTGCATTGAGTGTTTATTATTTCTTTGCCACTACAGTGCATCCTTGGTATATATCTATGCTTTTGATTTTGTCTGTTTTTTCTGGGTATAGGTATGTGGTAATATGGACAGGTCTAATTATGTTATCTTATTTTGCGTATTCGGTGGAAGGTTTTAAGGAAAACCTATTTTTAACAAGTTTAGAGTATATTTTTGTATTCAGTTTTTTGATTTTTGAATTGAAAAAGGGGACGGTAGAGAGTAATCGACTTTTGGGACAAATGGTGCATTAATAATATATAATTTAAATGATAACATTAAAATTATATATCATTTACTTCATTGGTAATAAGGGGTTTGTGTTTTTATTCTGTATGTTTTATTTTATATAAGATATTAGTAATCCTGTTAATTAACATAATAATTGTCATGACTTTGAAATAATATGTATAAATTAGCAATCCTTTGAAAAACCCTTAAACCCTAACGACTTTGAAGAAATTAACCAACACCAGTAGGCTGTACTATCATTATTTACGGAGGACGGGATTATTTAGTTTTCTGGCTCAAAACTTAATGAAATTAGGGATATTTATTGCCGTTTTTTTAGTGGTAGGGTTCTTTATTTCCAAGTACGTAATAACCACTGAGGAAATCTTTAAATTGATTGTTCAAAATACAGAAAGTTGGGCTGTCTTTTTATTCTTTACGGTATCAGAGACTATTTTGGGTTTAATTCCACCTGATTTATTTATCATGTGGACAAAAACAGAAGCAGATGCTATTGGAGTTAATCCTTGGCTACTGTTGAGTCTTTTGGCTTCGTTATCTTATATAGGTGGAGTTTTAGCTTATTATATTGGAAAGCTATTGGCTGGAATGCCTAAAGTCCATTTTTGGGTGACTAAAAAGTACAAGGATTTATTCATGAAGTTTAAGAAGTGGGGAGGATTCCTCATTGTGGTAGCTGCATTATTACCGATCCCATTTTCTATTGTTACCCTTATTTCGGGAGTATCAGGATTCTCTTCCAAGCGACTCTTGACCTTAGGATTATTTAGATATATACGATTCTTTGCTTATGCCTTGGTATTATTTCTTTTGGTTTAAGTAAGAACGATTCAGATATAAAACAAAAAAAGCACCTTCCATTTGGAAGGTGCTTTTTTTGTTTTTAGTCCTTTTTCAATAAATCTCTAATCTCAGTTAATAATACTTCCTCTTTACTAGGAGCTGGAGGTGCCTTTGGAGCAGCTTCCTCTTTTTTCTTTAAATTATTGATAGATTTAATAACTAAGAATACACAGAAGGCTACAATTACAAAAGTAATAATATGATTGATAAACTTTCCATAGGTTATTGCTACTTCTGCAATAGCTGCACTACTGTCTGATGCTGGACTGGCTTCTTGTAGCACATATTTAAGTGAGTTGAAGTCAACTCCTCCCATCATTCGTCCAATAGGGGGCATTATTATATCCTTTACTAAAGATTTTATTATCGCTCCAAAATAAGTTGCCATAATAAGACCTACTGCCATATCTATAACATTTCCTTTACTTATAAATTTTTTAAATTCCTGTAGCATATTCCTTAAGATTAATGGTTTGTATCTCCTGAATATACTAAATATATTTTATGATTAAATGATGTAATCCTTGTTGAGTTGCTTCAAGTATTTTGTTGCCCTGTTTTTCAATCCTGAAGAAGCATTCGGAATAAGCGCTTCTAAGCAGAGTTTGAATTCGGAATGAAGGTCAGGGTATTTCTGCACTAATCGCCCAAGTACGGCTATTGAAAATGCGCGAATAGCGATGGCTTGTTTCGGGTCTATGAGCTTAGAAAATAAGTATTCTACTAAAAAACCATCTTCTTCTTCAGGCAATTCACTGTATTGTAAAATTCGAATTATACTTCTTTGAGTCCCTTCACTTACTGGTTGGGTTAAAATTTGAATTATATCTGAAATATAGGGATGTAATAGATGAGGGAATTTGTCCCAAATATGAGTCAATACCCAAGCGCTTCTGCTTGATCCTTTTCCATTGTTTGAAGCAATATATTCTAGAAATTCAGGAATTTTATCTGGGTTTTCTGCAAAGTAATATACCAACCCTTGTCCCAATTCTTTGGACATAGTATTGTTCACAATTGTTTTCCAATTCATTATTCAAAATCTTTATTTACGCCTAGGCTAAAAAGGGCATAATCATATTTACAGGGGGCTAATACTTGCTATGTTTTTCAATCATTTCGATCAATTATCCCTCTTTCACTTGGTATCCCTCCGTAATAAACATCTACTTTAAAAAGCAAATTACCTCGGTTGAGTTAAAAAGTTTATTCTAATCCACTTTTGTATATTGCAAATGTAATGAAAGATAAAATTATTTCCATTGATGCTGAGTTGGTAGACTTTCTAAACGAGAAAGTACTCGAATACAATAATCCAAAATTTATTGAATCCGATCCAATTCAAATACCCCATAAATTTACGGTAAAAGAAGATATTGAAATTGCTGGGTTTCTTACCGCTACGATAGCTTGGGGAAATAGGAAAATGATTATTAAAAATGCCAATAGAATGATGGAATTAATGGGGCATTCCCCTTATGATTTCATCATGAGTTTTGAACCGCAACATCTCAACAAGATAAATGCATTTGTTCATAGAACATTTAATACTGAAGATTTCATCTTCTTTCTACATGGTCTCAGAAATATTTATTCCAAACACGAAGGTATGGAAGCGGTCTTCTCAAAATATGTCTCTAATACCTCAACCCAAATTGCCATTCATGAGTTCAAAAAAACTTTTTTCTCAATAGAACACCCATCAAGAAGCCAAAAGCATGTTAGTGATCCTTTAAAGGGTTCCTCCGCTAAGAGAATAAATATGATGTTAAGATGGTTTTGTAGAAATGATAATATGGGTGTCGATTTTGGAATTTGGGATTCCATAAGTCCTGCCATTCTTTCTTGCCCTTTGGATGTGCATTCTGGACGTGTAGCAAGAGATTTTGGACTATTGAAACGCAAACAGAATGATGCTAAGGCTGTGCTTGAGCTTGATGAGATTTTGAGGAAATTAGACCCTATTGATCCTTCAAAGTATGATTTTGCCTTGTTTGGATTAGGTGTTTTTGAAAAATTCTGAATATTGTGGGATGCAAAAATTTGATTTAATTCATAAATCACATTCAACTTATTCCTTTGCTTCAAATATTTAACATTAAAACTATTTTTTTGCTTTAGCCTAATTGCTATTTTCTCTACTTTTACCTCTTGAAAATAAACAATAATAAGGATTAATGTTAAAAAATAGTATAATTATGAGGACCCTCTTATCCCATTTTCTTTGGATTTTCCTTTTCAGTTTTTCTGCTGTAAATGCTCAAATTGTCAATGGTAATGTTTTTTTATCCAATCAAGCTCAAGTTGATACTTTTGGATTGAACAATTATTTTCAAATAACAGGGAATGTATCTATCTACAATACTGATATAACTAATTTATCGGGACTAATTGGTATTGATTCAATTGGAGGCTATTTAATAATTGCCAAAAATGATTCCCTAATTTCTTTTTCAGGTTTAGACAGTTTAAAGACCATTGCCGGAAATTTTGAAATTTGGCAAAATGAATCATTGATTTCTATCGACGGCTTGGATAGTTTGCAATCTTTAGGAGGAAACTTTCATGTATACCAAAATGAAGTCCTGGAAGACTTCGATGGCCTAGGAGAACTTTCAGCCATTGACGGTTATGTTAAGATTAATTGGAATGATTCTTTAAACTCTATTCAAGGTTTAGAGAAACTTACAGGAACTATACAAGGGTTAGAATTAGTGGATAATCCTGTATTAATCTCATTAAATGGATTAGAAAACCTAAATAAGATTCAGGGTTCTTTAAAAATAATGGCCAATGATCAAATTGATTCATTATCGGGATTATCTGGACTTGAGAGCGTGGATGGTAATTTAAATATAGAGCATAATGATTCATTGAACTCTACTAGCGGCTTAGATAGTTTAAGTTATATTGGAGGACAATTACATATTTCTTATAACGAGATGTTAACCAATTTGAATGGTTTTGAGAATTTAGATACGCTAGGAGATTATCTTTATATTCATTTAAATCCTCAATTGGAGACCCTTGAAGGATTGTCAGATCTTGAATATGTTGGTTCCTTTATTAAAATTTATGAAAATGAATCTCTGGAGTCAATTTCTGGAATGAACGAATTGAAGGAAGTGGATGGGTTTATTCGTATCAATGAAAATCCAGCTATAACTAGTCTTATGGCTTTCGAAAAAGTGACTTTAGTACACGATTATATTAATATATCTCTTAATGAATCTTTGGTTAATCTAGCAGCTTTTGATAGCCTCTCATTTCATAATAAGAGTTTTAGTATTGTCGGAAATCCATTATTAACTTCTATTTCGAGTTTATCTAATTTGGATTCAGTGAGAGCTTTGACAATTGAATCAGATAGTTCTCTAGTCTCTCTTGATGGACTTCAGAACCTTAAGAAAGTATTCAATTCCTGTGTTTTTTATAATAATCCTTTATTATCTTCTCTATCTCCATTAAGTAATTTAACTTATGTAGGAAGTGATCTATGGATCAGTTTAAACCCAGGTTTAACCGATCTAGATGGATTACATAATATTACTGCAGTGGGTGGGTACCTTAGAGTAGGAAGTAACAATTCCATAACTGATCTATCTGGGCTTTCTAGTTTAACCTCAACAAAATATTTGATGATAGGAGGCAATGAACAGTTATCCTCCCTAGAGGGGATAAATAATTTGACTACAATCACCAAAAAGTTTTACTTGTCTGAGCAGCCTTTACTCACCTCTCTTATAGGTTTAGAGAATTTATCTTTAGTAGGGCATACATTTTGGATATATGACAATGAGAATTTAATCAATTATTGTCCACTCCAAAATTTGGTGGATAATGGGACTGTTGCAGGGTATATTTGTAATGACAATGCTTTTAATCCTAGTTTTCAAGATTTGACAGATGGAATTTGTATAGATTGTACAAGCCTCAATACTTCAGAAAATATTACGATTACTATTTGTGACGGAGAAAGTTATGAGTTAGGTGATTTAGATTTTAATTCAACGGGAAATTATACTGTTAATTTAGAGAACTCAATGGGTTGTGATTCAGTGGTAAATTTAGACCTTACAATTGAAAGTATTAATAGTACAATCGGTAGTAGTGGTTTGGAATTATCGGCTGAATTAGATAGTGCAGAATACCAATGGCTAAATTGTCCAGATATGACGCCAATTTCAGGAGAAGATCAGCAAAGCTTTTCGGCTATAACCACAGGGAATTATGCATTAGAAATAAGGTATAATGGTTGTGTGGATACAAGTGCTTGTCTGCTAGTAGAACCAATTGGTTTAAGTGAGTTTAATGCAGATAACATATTAATTCATCCTAACCCAATTAAAAACCAATTGGTGATTAATATAGGTGATATTACAGAAGAAGTAACCGTGAAGATTTATGCAATTAATGGAAAGTTAATTGATCAGAAAAATATGATTTCACATGAATTAAAATTGGATACTGAAAAATATGAGCCTGGATTGTATCAAGTTGTGGTGGATCTAAACTATAGAACTATCACCACGAAAGTTGTTAAGTGGTAAATAATCAAAAGCAGGTTATAATGTGATTTTTGAAAAGCTGTACAATAGGATTGTACAGCTTTTTTGTTTTATAGATTCAGTATAAACTATCTGCAAGCTTTACAAGCTGAAGAAAGGCTTGAATTAAATTTTTAACAATATTGCTAATATTTCATAGTCCAATTTACACTGTGATTCTTTATTTTTGGCTAATTTAGAAGTTAAGATAAACGATGTTGAAAAAGTTAATAAAAGCCCTTTTCATTTTCCCTATAAGACTCTATCAATGGGGGATTTCTCCTTTGTTACCGTCTGCTTGTAGGTATAACCCAACTTGTTCTAGATATGCAGTTGAAGCAATAGAAGAATGGGGGGTGAGGAAAGGTTGGATATTGGCCATTAAACGTATTTTGCGCTGTCATCCATGGGGAGGCCATGGTCATGATCCAGTGCCAAAAAAACAAAATAAAAAATAGGGCGATGTTAAAAATTGACATGCACACGCACATCATGCCAGATAAAATGCCGGATTGGGCACAGAAGTTTGGTTATGATGGATTTATTCATCTAGAACATCATAAAGCTGGGGTTGCCAGAATGATGCAAGGTGAAAAGTTCTTCCGAGAAGTTGAACAAAACTGTTGGGATCCGGCTATTAGAATTCCGGACTATGAAAAGTACAATACGCAAGTTCAGGTAATCTGTACCATTCCTGTATTATTTTCATATTGGGCTAAGGCGCAAGATGGATTGGATGTTTCAAGATTTTTAAACGATCATATTGCAGATATTGTAAATAAATATCCTAAAAATTATCTTGGTTTAGCTACCATTCCAATGCAAGCTCCTGAGCTATGTGTACAGGAATTGGAGCGTTGTAAAAAAATGGGATTTGTTGGAATTCAGATTGGTTCAAATATCAATGATGAAAACCTTAGTGAAGCAAAATTTGATCCTGTTTGGGAAGCTTGTGAGCGTCTAGGAATGGCTGTAATGATTCATCCTTGGAATATGATGGGGAAGGCTCAGATGGAAAAGTACTGGCTTCCTTGGTTGGTAGGAATGCCTGCTGAAACATCAAGAGCTGCTTGCTCTATGATCTTCTCTGGTGTACTTGAACGCTACCCTAAGCTTAGAGTTTGTTTTTCTCATGCTGGTGGTTCATTGTTAGCAACTATTGGTAGGGTAGAGCATGGGTTTAACTGTAGGCCTGATTTGGTTGCGATAGATAATCCTATCAATCCTCGTGAGTATATAGGTAAGTTCTGGATAGACTGCATTACCCATGATGAAGATATGTTGAATTATGTATTGAAAATGCAAGGCTCTAAAAAGGTTTGTTTGGGTTCTGATTATCCTTTCCCTCTAGGAGATCTGGAAATTGGAAAATTCATCACTGAGATGGATTTGAGTGAAGGGGTCGTAGAGGATATCTTCTGCAATAGCACTTTAGAATGGCTAGACATAGATAAAAATCGATTTTTATAATTTAAAAAGCTCCTTTCAACTAGTTGAAAGGAGCTTTTTTTAGTTTTTAGTGACCTTAAATCCCTGGTCAACTAAATATTTTTGAATTTCTTTTCTTTTATCCCCTTGGATGATAATTTCACCGTCTTTTACGGCACCACCTACACCACAGTGACTCTTTATTTTCTTAGCCAATTCTTTCAGTTGATTTTCTGATCCTTGAAAATCTCTAACAAGACAAACTTCTTTGCCCTTTCTTCCTTTTCTTTCGTATTGGATATGTAATTTTTGTTTCCCTGCTGGGATAACGTCCTCTTTATCGATTACTTCAGGTTCCTCTTCTCTAACGAATTTGGGGTCCATTTCATTCAATAAATTACTCAATGCGTCTAATCCACTCAATTTAGCCATGGCTATTTTTTTAATCCTAATTCTTTCAGTCGTTCTATTAAATATTCTCCGGCAGTTGTATCTTCATATCCTTTAGGATTATTTTCGTCAATACAGTTGTCTAGGCATCGCAAAGATACGTCAGATTTTGGATGTAAGAAAAAGGGAATACTATATCTTGAACTTCCCCACAATTCTTTTGGTGGATTTACGACTCTGTGGGTGGTAGATTTTAACTTATTATTGGTGAGCCTTTGGAGCATATCTCCCACATTTACTACAATATGCTCTGGTAGTGCAGTTACAGAAATCCATTCTCCTTTCTTATTCATTACCTGAAGGCCAGCACTACTCGCTCCCATCAAGAGGGTTATAAGATTTATATCTTCATGTTGTCCTGCTCTAACAGCTCCTTTTGGTTCCCCAATAATAGGTGGATAATGAATGGGGCGGAGGATACTATTCCCTCTGAATATTCTGTCATTAAAAAAGTCTTGATTCAATCCCAAATGGAGCGCTATAGCACTTAAAATGGTGGCTCCAGTCTGCTCCAATTGCTGGTATATTCGTCTTCCTATAGTATTGAATGCAGGAAGCTCTTCAACAATGATATTATCAGGGTAATTTTTCCTTAGCGGGTCATCCTCTTTTAGGTATTGACCAAAATGCCAAAATTCTTTTAAATCTGGGTGGTTAGAATCTTTAGCCGATTCCTTACCAAATGAAACATAACCTCTTTGACCTGCCAATTCTTCAAATTCATATTTTTTTTTGATCGCAAGATCCATCTGAAAAAAGTCCTTTATATTTTGATAAAGTTCATCCTGAAGTTGTTCTGAAATTCCATGATTTTTTACAGCAACAAAACCAATTGATTCATAGGCTTTACCCAAAGCTTCAACAAATTTTGTTTTTGTATTGAGGTCGCTAGATTGAAAGTCCAATAAATCCACTGAAGGAATACCATATTTATTATCCATTGTATAAAAATTTCCTTAGATTATATTAAATACTAAGTTTAAGATACTCTATTCCAGCCAGTTTTAAAAAAGTTTAAAGCAAAAAAAAAGCTTACACGAATGGTAAGCTTATTTTTTTGTCGTTGAAAAGATCTGTATTAGTTTACAGTCTTAACTAGGTCAGCGCCTGCTTTAAACTTAACTACGTTTTTCGCAGGGATTTTAATAGTTTTCCCAGTTTGTGGGTTTCTACCATCTCTTGCTTCTCTTTTAGAAACTGAGAAAGATCCGAATCCTACTAGAGAGACTCTTCCACCTTTAGTTAATGTTCCTGAAACAGACCCCATAAAGGCATCCAAAGCTTTTTTTGCAGCCGCTTTAGAAATTCCTGCTTCTGCAGCCATTGCATCAATTAGTTCTGATTTGTTCATAGCAAATAAATTTTTGATTTTAGTAGACTTTTGCAACTAAGTGTAACAAATATAGGCTTTCTGGGCTATTACGCAACTTTTTCGTAAAAAATCTTTGAATATTGGATCAAAAAACATGTTTTAGCATCGGGATTATATGAACAATCCTTCCTTCCCTATGTATATTGGTCTTTAAACTACTTTTAAGGATTTACTTTGTTTTAATCCTCTTAAATAATCTCCAATTTCCATTTTTCGTTTTCCTGCTTGTTGTATTTCTGAAATTTCAAGGAAACCATCTAGACAATAAATTTTGAAAAATGTTTTGCCATCAGTGGTTATATCACCTGGAGATTTATCGTGTTGTTCTATGGTATCTTTACAGGTAAATATTTTATGCATTATGCCATCAGCTGTACTTTGCCCAATCTCACAATGTGCAGCTGGGTATGGATTGAGTCCTCGAATAAAATTATATGCTGAAGTGGTAGACTGGTTGAAGTCTATCTTACACATTGGTTTAAAGATTTTCGGAGCATCGTTTAAACTTTGTTCATCTGAAAAGAGTGCTTCTTGTGGAGTGGTATTAATTTCCTCGGCATATATTAGATCCAAAGTCTTTTGTACTAAATGAGATCCCTTCACCATTAATTTGTCATGTAAGGTCCCTGCGGTATCTTCATGTGCTATAGTACAACTGTCCTTGAGAATTATATTTCCAGTGTCTATTTTTTCATCTATGAAAAAGGTAGTAACGCCTGTTTCTTGGTCCCCATTTATAATTGCCCAATTGATTGGAGCGGCGCCTCTGTACTGTGGTAAAAGAGAACCGTGTAAATTGAAGGTACCTTTAGAAGGCATAGACCAGACTACTTTTGGAAGCATTCTAAATGCTACTACAACAAATATGTCCGCATTCCAGTCTGCAAGTGAACGGTGAAACCCTTCATCTTTTAAATTTTCTGGCTGTAATAGTGGTAAATTATGTTTTTCGGCTGTTTTTTTAACATCGGATGATTGAAGCTTATATCCTCTTCCTGCTGCTCTATCTGGAGTGGTTACTACTCCAACTACCGTATATTTGTTTTGAACCATCTCATCTAAGATATGGGATGCAAAACCAGGTGTTCCCATAAATACTACACGTAAATTATTTTCCATGCTATTATTTTTATAGAACCGAAGTTCTATTCTATTTTTTTAGGCTTTATTTCAACCGTATTAGATCTCTGAATAGACTAATCTTTTCATTGGCTTCCCATTCCTTTAGAATGTCTAAGATGTCTTGTCTGTCAAAATAATTGAATTGACCTACAAGGTCTTTTAAATGAATGGAGCCTTTTTGTAGGATAGTCCGTATTTTGGATTCCATATCCTTTCGGTTATGTCCCTTTCTATTATTCCGAATACAAATATCACAAGTACCACAGGTGATCCCAGTATTTGAATCTCCAAAATAATCCAATATCCAATTGGCTCGACAAATATCTTTATTTTCTACATATAAGTACATCTGTTGTGCCTTATGTAGTACCTGTTTGTTGATATAGTTTAGTTTGGACTCATTTATACGCAAAAACTTGCTTTCTTCACGACTATGAAGGAAACTCATTTTACTTAGATTGTTGTCTTGGAACTTTAGAAGTCGCATGTTTTCCATCAACCTTAAGTAGGATTTCACACGTTCCTGATTCACATTTAAAATTCGGGCATAATAATCCATTTTTAATCCAAACCATTGGTTTCCATCTAAGGGATAATTTCTTAATAGGTTTTCCCAGAGTTTGATGATTTTGGTTTGATTAGGATTGAAATTAAGTATGTTAAATCGCTTATTTAGAATTTTAATTTTTACTTCCTGATTTGCAACTTGATTCATCTTTAACAAATCAATGGCTTGAAAATACTGAAAGGCTTTTAAGCTATTGATTTTGGTAAGTCCCGTTTTATTAAGAAAGTCATCCATTGAAAAGGAGTATACATTACCTAATCCATCTCCAATAGCTATATGGAAGTAGTTGCAGATTTTTTGATAGATTTCTACCAATTCATTTTTATCCAGTAGCGATTCTTCCTTTTCTGCAAGCCATTTTTTACCATTATCTTGATATAAAATTACGGAAAAGGCTGGCTTCCCATCTCTACCTGCTCTACCCGCTTCTTGAAAATAGGCTTCGCAACTCTCTGGTATCTGTAGGTGACATACCCAACGAACATTTTCCTTGTTGATTCCCATTCCGAATGCATTCGTGGCTACAACAATTTTTATCTGACCCTTTTTCCAGTTTTCCTGAATTTCACTTCTCTTGTCTTTTGGGATTCCAGCGTGATAGGCAGCTACAGAAGCACCATGATTGGATAACCAATTGGCTATTTCCATGGTTTTTTTTCGACTGTTCGCGTATACAATTCCTGTTTGAGGATTTTTCTTGACTATGTTGATTAACTGCTGATAGGTGTTTTGTTCATGTACTACAAAATAGGATAGATTGTCCCTGAAAAATGGACGTTTAAAGATATTCACATCTATCAAACCTAAATTGGAAATGATTTCTGTAATTACCTTCTCTGTAGCCGTAGCTGTCAAAGCCAAAAAGGGTACCTGCCGAACTTTACTTCTAAAGAGTGCAATTTCAAAATAACTTGGACGGAAATCATGCCCCCATTGTGCGATACAGTGGGCCTCATCAATGGCAACAAAACTTATGGTTAATCGCTGAAGTCGCTGAATGAATAATTCATTTTTTAAGGACTCGGGAGCAATGAATAAAAAGTTGATAGATCCAGCCTCACAATCATCCAATAATTTAATCTTTTGATTGGTATCTAGTGTACTATTATAGGCTTTTGCTGTAATTCCTCGACTTACTAATTCTTGGATTTGATCCTCCATAAGTGCAATAAGCGGGCTAATAATAATTGCCAAGCCCTCCATGAAAAGCCCCGGAATTTGGTAACACAAGGATTTACCTCCTCCAGTAGGGAAAAGTGCTAGACTATCTTTACCGTTAAGCAAAGCCTCTATAACTTCCCATTGTGAAGGTCTGAAGTCATCATAACCCCAATATTCCTTTAATAGTTGTTTGCACCTATCTTTCATTCTTCTGAATAGCCTAAATTATATAGGCTTATAAAAGGTTATTTTTTAATAAATCACAAATATATTCAGCCCTTTTGGCGATACTTTGTTTTGGGACTTCTAGTATTTCGTATCCCAGTTCTGTATATGTAGCCCGTAGTTCTTTATCAATTTGTTGGGCAAGAGCTAGATCCTCAAATCTTTCTTGATCATTGTGATATATTTCGGGCCAAAATGGAAAATACAAGACTTTATTATTATAAGGATGCATCTTGATATATTCTAACCAATTTAATGGTGGAGAAATATTATCTAGCTTTAAATAGGCCAGAATGTCAATGAGACTCCTGTCGAAAAAGTTAAACTGATTGTTTAGTATACTTTCGTATTGCTCTGTTCTAGCCTTGAATAATAAAGTACTAAAATGGAGTGGTGCCTCTTGATAGTTAGATCCAGGTGTTTCATTACTAGTGTCCTGAATAAATTCTCTAAAGACCTCTTCTTTACAAGGGTAACCCTTTTCTATGAGCGTCTTTAATACACTCGATTTTCCAGTTCCAGGACCCCCTGTCAAAATTATTCTCCGAGTATTCATTCCTTAATCAAATTTGAATCCTAATCTGAATCCAGAGTTTAAGGTAGTATGCCTTTTACCCCATATATAGAGTGCGTCCATGAATATATTGAAATCGAATTGATCAGTAAGGCTATGACTCAAATTTAAACCGATAGAGGAGCCTCCAAATATTTCAGTGGGAGTTCCATAATATGGATCAATAGGTTCATCTATTAACCAATTCCGTTCATCAATAAAAACAAAATCTAAAAGGCTCAATTCAGGGGATAAAATAGTTTCATCATTCAAAGGGATATGTCCAGCCATTCCAGAGAAGTAGGAAAGCTCTTGAAAGTCATAATAGAACATATAATCGGCCTGACTATATAGTATTGTTAGAATGTTGGCAGAACATCTGAAATATCCGTCCCCACCTTCAATTCTTGCACTTGCGCTGAAATATTCAGATTCAAAATAGTCAATTTTAACGCCATAACTCATAATGTTATGATGTTGACTAGAACTATTTACGGCAACTAAGGGGGCTATTTTCCATTCAAATTCTTCCGGTTGGCTTTGTGCTGTGAAAATTGGAAATATTAAGAGTAATAAAAAGGAAAATAATAGCGTATTGCTTTTTAAAGATTTGAAACTAATACATGAAATCATGGTCTGCTGTTGGTTTGGAATGTATATTCAATTACCTATCAAATATACTGCATAAATTTAAATATGAGCATATAGAATTTACAGGCTTTCTATATTTATTACCTGCTTTAATATAAAACCATGGAACCATGGTTTCCAAAGTTTTGCACCTGTGTAATTGTGGATTGAATATAAAAGTAGGAATATATGCTTTGGATTTGGTATAATGTATAGACTTAATATTTTTTTCTTGGAACTATTTTGAATTTATTAACCTAATAATTTCAAAATCGTATTATATATACTTTAATAATTTTAATTTTGCTTTTCGCAATTTTTTAAATCTTGGATTAAAGAACTATGCATTTTTTAAGAATATACTTTTTAAGTATTTGTTGCCTGTTATTTGCAACAAGTACCGCACAATGCCCAGATATCGTCATTGCTGGCGATGTTATCAATGAAAATCCTTGTGGGATAGGTCCAAATGGAAGTATTCATTTATCCATTTCGGGGGGGCTAGAGCCTTATACTATTTCATGGACAAATGGGGATACAGATCAAGATTCAATTATCGATTTGGTAGCTGGATCCTATGGAGTTACTGTTATAGACTCCAACAACTGTACTGCTGTTGCTGGATTTCAAGTATTGTTAACAGATACTATGACCTACCAAGATTTGAGTATTTATCCTAGCTGTGATGGCGATTCAGGTACAGGAATTATTTCTGTATTGGGAGGGAATCCACCCTATGAATATTTATGGTCGAATGGCTCTCAAGATTCTACAGCGTCCAATTTACCGGTAGGTGTTCATAGTATTACCGTAACTGATCAAAGTAATTGTACGATTACTATGGAGGTTGAAATTATTACGAACCCTGATCTAGAAGTATTCCCAGTAGTTAGTAACCCAATGTGCTTTTCCGATTTTGGATCGGTTTCCTTGTTTATTTTAGGAGGTGCACCTCCCTATGAGATTGATTGGTTAGGAAATGATTCAACAGCGGTTGCTCCTGGTACCTATAATGTATCTGTTACTGACGCTAGTAATTGTAATAAGTTAGTTGCGTACCACATACTCAGTGAAGCTTCTATTGAAGTGGATTTGAGTCTTGAATTGCAAAATTGTAATACAAATACGTATAGCGTGCAAACTAGTATTACTGGCGGAAATTCGCCATATATTTTGGACTGGTTTGGACTGGATACCAATGCTGTGATTGCAGGAAGTTACCCGTATGAAGTTATGGATTCGTTAGGGTGTGTATTTACCGATACCCTAATTATTGATTCAGTAGATAGTTTATCAATAGAATTGACCTTTGGGATGTTAGGTTGTGCTGAAGATAGTACGCTTGCAAATATGGAAATTGAAGGAGGGATGGCTCCTTATGAGATTGTTTGGTCTGGTACAGATTCAGATAGTTTGGTTTCAGTAGTTTATTCAGGTATTAACTGGGTAGAGGTTTCAGATGCTAGAGGATGTGTGTTGAGAGACTCTTTTGATGTTGTAAGTCCAGATTTATTTACAGTTGAATTCGAAATTACGCCTACAAATTGTAATATGATTAATGGTTCTATTATAACCCACGTTATTGGAGGATCAGGTAATTCCAATGTGTATTATAATGGGAACGCGATGGATACCATAATGACTGGGTTGGAAGAAGGATTCTATTCTTTTTCAATAGTTGATCATAATGGCTGTGAAATGGATACTACCGTTGAAGTTCCAGCTGTGCCGCATTTCTATTTAGATAGTTTTGAAATAGTTTCAAATACCTGTAATGGGGATTCAAACGCTTCTATTAACTTGAGATTCGAAGGTATAGAAGGGGTGTTGGATTTAATATGGAATACAGGTGATACAACTGCATTTATAGATAGCCTAACTGCAGGACAGTATACTTTAATTGCTTCTGACAGTACGGGTTGTTCATTTGATACTACCTTTATTGTTGAGGTGGTAGATCCTGTATACATTTCTAGTGTTGTAGCTTACAATCCTTGTGATAGTTTAGAGGAATTTATACGCATTGTCCCAGGGGGAGGAACACCTCCCTATGAAATATATTGGGAAATTGACGGTTCGTCAGATTCTACACTTTACATAGACCATATAGATACTTATACTGTAACGGTTACGGATTCAAGTGGTTGTTCAACTACTGCTATTATCCAGGCTGTTGGTGATGCTGTTGGTGGTGAATATTGTTTTAAGATACCAAATGCATTTTCTCCAAATGGTGATGGTTATAATGATGAATGGATTATTTCTGGTCTTGAAATTCATCCAAATAATACCTTAAAAGTGTTCGATCGTTGGGGAATGAAAGTTTATGAAACCTCTAATTATGATTCTGATTGGGTTGGAGATAATGATGGAAATGAATTGCCGATGGGTTCTTATTTCTATATCCTTGATCTGGGTGACGGTGTGCATATTTTCAATGGTTCAATCTCAATAAAGCGTTAAGATGTCATTAAGAAAAATAATAATATCGTGTATTAGTGTTATTAGCGGAGTAGCAATGGCACAACAATCTCCACTCTATAGTTCATATGCTTCAAGTGAGTTGTCTATAAATCCATCATTCTCTGGGATCTATGATTATATTCCAGTGCAATTAGTGCATAGAACACAATGGTCAGGTATGGATGAAAGTCCAAGTACTACAACTTTATCGGCGCATACAGCAATTGACGATAATAATGGAGTTGGTTTGGTATTTCAATCGGATGAATATGGACTAATAGAACAAAGTTTCACAACTTTGAGCTATGCGTATAGGACTCCTGTAGGATTGGATTATAATATGGCATTTGGATTGGGGGTTAAATTAGGTCAATTAACTTTTAGAAATTCAGAGGCACAGACACATATGGGATATGATCCTGTTTTTAATGGGCAAGATCAATCTTCTTTTAATGTAGATTTTAATTTTGGATGGTCCATCTTTAGTGATGATTTATTGGCAGGTTTCTCCATAGACAACCTTATAGAATCTGACCTTAAATTGTCTAATGAGGATGTGAAATCCAATGCTATAGAAAGAGAGTATAAAGTATTTGGTCACTATTATTTGGAGCTCAGAAATTTATATGATTTTGCTTTAGAACCCGCAATGTTAGTTCGTTTTACTGAAAAGGGTCAGTTCCAAACTGATGTGAATGTAAATCTTGTTTATCAAGATTTCGTTTATGCTGGTTTAATGTACAGGTTACAGGATGCTGTAGGTATGAATGTAGGTTTTAGAGGTCGGAAATTTAGCTTTGGATATGTATACGAATACGGTACATCCGATTTGTCAGATTATAATTCTGGATCACATGAATTCTTTGTGGGAATCAATTTAGAAAAGACAAGGTCAAGCCAAAACAACCGTTGGTATGATAGACATAAAACTGGAGATTGGTCTGAAGGTAGTGGTATCTTCGTTAGATAATTATCCTTTACTATAAAATAAAAACTCCTTAGATTATTTCTAAGGAGTTTTTTTATGTCCTTTATTGTATCTTTAATAGATAATATTGAAGGAGGATTCTATGAAAATATTATCTACAAATCAGATTCGTGCTTGGGATCAATATACGATTGAAAACTTACCTATATCTTCCATAGATTTGATGGAGAAAGCCGCTATCAAATGTGTGAAATGGTTACAAAACAACTTTTCAGGAAAGCGGAAGTATATTCTATTTATTGGTACAGGTAATAATGGTGGTGATGGGCTTGCCATGGCTAGATTCTTAAAAAGTAATCGCCAAGATGTTGATGTTTTTGCTTTGAAGTCAAAGCCTACTGGAAGTGATGATTTCAATGAGCAGTTGAAAAGGGCAAGGGAGGAAGGAATTCCGATTAATTCATTTCAGGAATATGGTGACTTCATCAAGCCTACTAAAAATGATCTACTTATTGATGCTCTTTTTGGTACAGGGTTGAATAGAGCAATTGAAGGTGACTATGCCAATTTCTTAGAGAAAATAAATAATTTACCTGGAATTAAAATTTCAATTGATATTCCAAGTGGAATATCTGCAGATTTTTCTTTTACCCATCAAGCGGTTTTTAAGGCCGATTATACGTTAAGCTTTCAGGTACCAAAATTGGCTTTTCTTTTGCCTGAAAATGACAAATTTATCGGTGATTGGAAGATATTGGATATTGGGCTTATGCTCGGATTTCTGGATACAATTCCCTTAAATACGGAATTATTGGACCCTAATGATATTCAACACGTACTAAAGCCACGGCCAAAGTATGCACACAAAGGTACTTTTGGGCATACTTTACTCCTGGGAGGAAGTTTTGGAATGACCGGTGCGATTCTTTTGGCTTCAAAAGCAGCTATGCGCATGGGGACAGGTTTGTTAACCGTGTCCTGTTTGCCTGATGTTTATGGTCCTTTATTGACAAGTCTGCCTGAGGCTATGAGTTTGCTGTCTGAAGATTCCAAGGAATTGGTGTTTTCAACGATTGATTATGCCAAATTTACCGCCATTGGAATTGGTCCTGGATTGAATAAAAAGGAAAATAGCTTATTACTACTAAAAGAGGTTTTAGCAAATTCGAATGGTGGATTAGTCATTGATGCAGATGCTATCAATTTATTGGGAAAGCATAAGGGGTTGTTAGATGATATGCCAAAACAGACAATTTTGACTCCACATGTGAAGGAGTTTGATCGAATTACCAATACACATACTAATCATGAAGAACGTATACGTTCAGCTAGGGAATTTGCTATAAAGTATGATTGTATTCTTGTCTTAAAAGGGGCCTATACAGCAGTTGTTTCATCTGAAGGAAAGTGTTATTTCAATGCGACAGGAAATCCTGGAATGGCAACAGGTGGGAGTGGAGATGTATTGCTGGGAATGATCGCCGCCTTGCTGGCTCAAGGCATTTCTCCCATTGATGCTGCAAGGTTTGGCGTGTATATACATGGGGTGGCTGGTGATTTGGGGGCAAGGAAGGTAGGAGAACATAGTTTGATTCCTTCTGATATTATTGATTTCCTTCCCGTTGCGATTCAATCCTTTTATAATTTGGAGTATTAAGAATGGTTATAAAAAAGCTTAACATTATTTAACCCCCTTTCAGGGCATTGGTCCTCCTTATTTAATTAATATTGCACCATTAATAATTGGTATGATTCGACTACAAAATATTCATAAAAGCTATTCGGTTGGCTCTGGGAAATTGAAAGTCCTTAAGGGGTTAGATATCCATATTCAGGAAGGTGAATTGGTTGCTATTATGGGGTCTTCAGGCTCTGGGAAATCTACATTGCTTAATATTCTTGGTATATTGGATTCTCATGATGAAGGTGATTATATACTGGGAGGGACCGTTATAGAAAGTCTTACTGAAAAAAGAGCTGCAGGCTTAAGGAATAGATTGTTGGGGTTTGTATTCCAATCCTTCAACTTATTACCATTCAAAACAGCCTTGGAAAATGTTGCATTACCACTTTATTATCAGAAGGTGCCAAGGAAGAAACGGTATCAATTGGCAATGGAATATCTGGAAAAGGTAGGCTTGAAAGATTGGGCTGAACATAGACCAAGTGAGCTTTCAGGTGGACAAAAGCAAAGGGTCGCTATAGCAAGGGCACTTGTTGGGCAACCTAAGGTTATTTTGGCTGATGAGCCTACAGGAGCGTTAGATACTACAACCTCTCATGAAGTTATGGATCTGTTTCGTCAGATAAATAAAGAAGGTAAAACAATCATTATCGTAACCCATGAAGAAGATATTGCCGCTATGACTGATAAAGTCATTAGGTTAAAGGATGGGCAGATTGAGAAGATTGAAATAAATGTCAAGAAATAATGCGACTTTTAGAAGCTTGGCAAGAACTCGTAGAATCAATAAGTAAAAACAAATTGCGAACCTTCCTTACTGGATTCAGTGTGGCTTGGGGGATTTTCATGTTTATTATTTTACTTGGATCTGGAAATGGACTGATGAATGGGGTAACGAAAGCCTATTCTGATGATGCTACCAATAGTTTATGGCTGTGGAGTGGAAGGACGACCAAGGAATATGCCGGTTTCCAAGTGGGGAGGTATGTACAATGGACCAATGCAGACTTTGAATTAATAAAGAATAAATTCCCACAATTACCTTACGCAACAGCGAGGTATAATTTCTGGAGAGCAAATATTCAATACAAAAATGAAGCCTCGAATTATCAAACAAGAGGCGTACACCCGGATCATCAAATATTAGAAAAAACCATTATTCAAAAGGGGCGATATTTAAATCAAACTGACCTTGATGAGAATAGAAAGGTTATTGTTATTGGGAAAAATATAGCTTTCGAAATTTTCAAAGATGTAGATCCAGTTGGGAAATATTTGAACCTTATGGAGGTTCCTTTCCAGGTTATTGGGGTTTTTAATGATGAAGGGAATGTAGGTGAGAATTCTAAGGCTTTTATCCCGATTACTACCACACAAAGAGTATTTGTAGGTAGAGATGATATTCGAGCGATGATTTTTTCAACGGGAGATCTAAGCATTGAAGAAGCGGCAAAGATTGGAAAGGAGATAGAATTGACCTTAAAGTCGAGGCACAATATTCATCCTGATGATGAAAGGGCGGTCTATGTTAGAGATAATAATAAGGAATTTGCTCAAATAAGTAATATTATAGTTGGAATAAAGGGCTTTGTATTTATCCTATCTATATTGACTATTCTAATTGGAGTAGTAGGCGTCAGTAGTATTATGACAGTTGTTGTAAAAGAAAGGACGCGTGAAATTGGGATCCGAAAAGCCATCGGTGCTACACCTTGGTCTATTGTTTCCAGTATTATGTTTGAATCAGTGCTGATTACGTCATTTGCAGGATATATTGGAATGCTTTTAGGAATTGGAACCTTAGAATATGTAAATGCTCAATTTCCAGAAGGTTTACATGAGATGGTTCAAAATCCTACTGTAGACATTGGAGTGGTACTAAATGCTACCTTGGTATTAGTTATTTGCGGAAGTATTGCTGGATTTATTCCTGCTTTCAGAGCTGCGAAAATTAAACCTATTGAGGCTTTAAGAGAAGAATAAGATGAGCGCTTTACTAGATAGAGATCGTTGGAGAGAAATTACCCAAACTATAACCGAAAATTGGTTCTGGTCTGTCGTGACAGGTTTTGGCGTTTTTTGGGGAATATTATTGATTATTATATTGATGGGTGCTGGTAATGGTCTTCAAAAGGGTATTGGTAAGACCTTTGATATGGGAGTAACCAATAGCGTTTATCTCTGGGGCGGACGTACTGCAAAACCTTATAGAGGTCATTCAGCAAATAGGAGAATACAATTGAATAATTCAGATGTCAAGGCTATCAATACTAAAATTGATGGAATTGATATTATCGCGCCAAGAAATCAATTAGGAGGTTACGGAAGTAATAATAATATTGTTAGAGGATTGGAAACAGGCTCCTTTACAGTATACGGTGATTATCCGGACCATATTAAGATAAAACCTGTTGATTTTCTTCATGGTAGAATGATCAATGAAATTGATATTCGAGATAGAAGGAAGGTTGCCGTAATAGGTGATCGTGTGCTGGCTACCTTGTTTACTACGGATGAAGATCCAATTGGGGAAATGATCCAGGTAAATGGAATTAATTTTACAGTAGTTGGTGTTTTTGCTCCTAAAGGTATGGGGGGAGATTCACAAGAAGACAGTGAATCCATTAAAATCCCATTTTCCACCTTTCAGCAAGCTTTTAATTATGGAGATAGAGTTGGCTGGTTAGCATTTTCAGCACAGGATCATATTTCTTCTGCCGCAGTTGAAAAGGAAGTTAGAAAATTGCTTTATGAGCGTCATATAATTCATCCAGAAGACCGTAGGGCTTTAGGGGGATATAATGCTGAAAAGGAATTCAGAAAGATGCAAAGTCTCTTTAGTGGGATTAGTTTACTTTGTTTATTCATTGGCCTGATGTCTTTGATTGCCGGATGTGTAGGGGTTAGTAATATCATGCTTATCCTGGTTAAAGAAAGAACAAGAGAAATAGGGGTACGTAGAGCATTGGGAGCTACTCCAATTCAGATACTAGGACAGTTGGTTATGGAGTCAGTAGTATTGACTATGTTGGCTGGGATTCTAGGATTTATTCTTGGGATTTGGTTGTTAGAATATATGGGCATGGCAATGGCAGGAGATCCAACTGCTATGGTTCAAGACCCAGAAGTTGAAATAGGAGTAATTATTCAAGCATTTATCATTTTAGTGGTATCAGGGGCCTTAGCAGGTTTGATTCCCGCAATTCAGGCATTGAAAATAAAGCCTGTAGATGCTTTGAGGTACGAATAAGATTAGGTTATAAATTATCAGATAGTATGAAAAGAGTAATTTTTAATATGCTTGGGCTACTTCTTTTTGGTGGTGTAGTGTATACAGGGTATTTTCTTTATGAGAAGAATCAAGAGCCTGAAGTAGTTTTTGAAACAACTCAAATTGAAAAAGGAAGTATCACAAAGAAAACAGTTGCTAATGGTACTGTTGTTCCAAGAAAAGAAATTGAGGTAAAACCACAAATATCTGGTATTATTGAAACTATTTTCGTGGAGGCTGGTGATAAGGTTAATATTGGCGATCATATTGCGAAAATCAAGGTGATCCCTAATATAATGAGCTTGAACAATGCTGAAAACAGAGTCAGTGTTGCTCAAATCACCTTTGATGCTACTCAGCGTGATTATGATAGAAATAAGAAATTGGTAGACAATGAAGTGATTTCATTTTCTGAATTTCAAAACTTCGAATCAAATTACCTAAAGGCACAGGAAGAATTGAGTCGGGCAAAAGCCAACCTTCAAATTGTGAAAGATGGTTCTTCTAAAAAGATGGGCAAGGTGAGTAATACACTTATAAAAGCTACTACTGCGGGAATGGTTTTGGATATTCCAGTAAAAGAAGGAAACCAAGTTATTGAGTCCAATAATTTTAATGATGGATCTACCATTGCTGTAATTGCAGATATGCAGGATTTAATCTTTGAAGGAAAGATTGATGAAGCAGAAGTTGGTAAGTTGGCTTATGGAATGCCTTTATTAATTAGAATTGGAGCACTGCCAGGAGATACATTTAGGGCTGAGTTGAATTATATATCTCCAAAAGGGAAGGTAGAAAATGGCGCTATACAGTTTGAAATTAAGGCGAATTTAAAAACGCCTAAAGATAAATTTATTCGGGCAGGATATAGTGCGAATGCGGATATCGTATTGGATCAAAGAAAGAACATCTGGATGTTGAATGAAGCTGTTTTACAGTTCGACAAGGAGAAAAAGAGCTTCGTTGAGGTAGAAATTGATTCTCAAATTTTCGAAAAAAGATATGTGGAGCTAGGTTTATCCGATGCTCAAAATGTTGAAGTCCTATCTGGTTTGGAAGAAAAGGATAAGATTAAGAGACAATAAAAGCCCTTGTCAATATGGGTGAAAAAGGCCAATTCTTGTATAAGGAATTGGCCTTTTTTTCGTTCTTATACCTAATACTGTTTAAATATTAAGATTGTTCACCTTTGGATAGTATAATAGCCTTTATTTATTCAGTGAATAAATTATCTTTGCGAAAACCATTTTGAATTTTGAAAAAAATAGTCTCTTACTGCCTGGGCCTAGCCCTACTTATTTCTGGAATTTCTTGCGATTTGGAAACTTCACCGAAGTCCTCCCGAAAAGTCAAGAAAGGTGTATTCTGGAAGAGCCCAAATTCTACGGATGTTTATATTACGGGTAAATCTATTAAATTAGAAATCGCTGATCGTCAAGATAAACAGATTGATTCGGTAGTCTATTTTGCAGGTACAAAAAAACTAGGTGTTCAGGTTGGTACCCAAGGAATCGATTGGGATACAAAGGGTGAAAAGCTTGGACGTAGACAGGTTGTAGCAAAGGTGTATCAAAATGGACGTTTGAAAAAAATGTCGGGAAAATTGAACCTGATGTCTGGTAATACACCTATATTTTATGATTATACGGTTGTAAATAAATACCCACACTCTACCACGGCTTATACACAAGGCTTGGAGTTCGATGGAGATGTATTATACGAAAGTACTGGTCAGTATGGTCATTCAAGTATTCGCAAGGTATCTCTAACGACTGGAGAGGTTTTGAAAGAGCATAAGTTGTCGTTAAACAGATTTGGAGAAGGTTTAACTATTTTTGATGATAAATTAATCCAATTGACCTGGAGATCCGTAATGGGTTATGTATACGATAAGGATAGCTTCGACTATATTCGTTCATTCCCTTATGGAAAGAGTAAAGAAGGCTGGGGATTATGTAATGATGGGAAGTATCTATATAAAAGTGATGGTTCTCATAAGATATACAAATTAGATCCGGTGACATTTGAGGAGTTGGATAATATCCAGATAACAAGTAATAAAAGTGTTTTTACTCAAATCAATGAATTGGAGTGGGTAAATGGTGAAATATGGGCCAATGTATATACCAGCAACTTTATTCTTAGGATAGAGCCAAACACAGGGGAGGTTCTAGGAATTATCCAGTTGGGTGGATTGCTAACGGATAAAGAAGCAAATGATAAAAATGTAGACTATCTAAATGGGATTGCCTATCATAAAGCTTCTGATAAAATATATGTTACAGGGAAGAACTGGCCAAGTATGTTTGAAATCAAATTAGCCGAGCGATGATTCTAGACGATGCATATTGGCAAGCAAGGTGGGAAGCCGAAAATACTCCTTGGGATATTGGTCATGCTTCACCAGCGATTGTAGATTTTGTTAAGGCTAATATTGCCAAAGATGCAAAAATATTGATTCCTGGCTGTGGGAATGCTTATGAAGCTGAAGCACTATTGAATCTTGGTTATGAAAATGTCCACATTATAGATCTTTCCAAAACGGCATTAGCGCTATTTATAGATCGAGTTCCCCATTTTCCGATGGCACATATTCATTGTGGTGATTTCTTTGAAATGAAGGATTCATTTGATGTAATCATTGAACAAACATTTTTTTGTGCCTTGGAGCCAACTTTGCGGAATGCTTATGCGCAAAAGGTATATGAATTATTAAAGTCAGAAGGTATTTTAACGGGATTGCTTTTTAATATTCCATTAAATGCTGATAAACCTCCCTTTGGAGGCGATATAGAGGCATATAAGCTGATTTTTGATACATTATTTACGCTTGTAGAAATAGAGACTTGTGCCACTTCTATTAAGCCGAGATTAGGGAATGAATTGTATATTCATTTTCAAAAGAAATAAAGTGTTATTAAGACATTTGGAATTACTTTAATCGATGAAGGCAATTCCATTTTATCTATTATTTTTACTAAACAAAGAGTATAGGTAGTATGAAAAAGAATGAGACAGTTATATTAAATGCTAATCAGATTGAAAATAAGATCAATCGTATTGCATGGCAATTGTTTGAAGATAATAGCAATGAAGAAGAAATAATCTTGGCTGGTATAAATGGGAATGGCTTTATGCTTGCTCAAAAATTGGCTTCGGTTCTATCTGAAATTTCTAGTATTAAGGTTTGTTTAACTGAAATTCTTATCAATAAAGAAGAACCTTTTGATCATGCTATTTCTATTGGTTTAGATCAAAAGGAATATCAAGATAAGGTGATTATCCTAGTGGATGATGTGTTGAATTCAGGAATGACCATGATTTACGGTTTAAAGCACTTCTTGAATGCATCTTTGAAAAAGATAAATACCGTTGCTTTGATTGATAGGAACCATAATAGATTCCCAATTAAGGCGGATTATGTAGGGACTAGATTGTCTACAAGTATTCTGGAGCATGTCACAGTTGTTTTTGATGGCGAAAGAACCATGGCTCTCTTGAGTTAATCAGGTTTGGAGAAATTGAAAATTCGTTTTGCAAATATTGCTTTGGGGATTCGTTCTTGTGCTTCCATTAATTCAACATATTTTGGAAAGGATAGAAAGGAATAATTGTCCTTATTGCTTTAAATAAGAAATAAAATCAGGGGTTAAATAACCGATAATTTACCTGTTAGCATATTTCTTACTATAAAAGATAAAATTAATTAGTCTAGAGTTACTCAGATTAAGATAAATTTGTACCTTTGTGCCGTTCTTAATTGAATGTGAGACAAGAGAAAGAAGCATATAGATAGTATCCCTAAGTTTATTGGGATATATTTTTAACAAATACTTGCTGCTGGTTTGAAAAAGTCATAGCTTTGCAGCTCGAAAAATTATTAAAGATGGCTAAGAAAGGTAATCGAGTTCAGGTTATTTTAGAGTGTACCGAACATAAGGCTAGTGGACAGCCAGGTACTTCTAGATATATTACGACAAAAAATAGGAAAAATACTCCAGACAGAATGGAGATTAAAAAATACAATCCTATTTTAAGAAAGCAAACTGTACATCGCGAGATAAAATAATTTAGGTCATGGCAAAGAAAACCGTTGCAACACTACAGAAGAAGGGAGCAAAAGATTATACCAAAGCAGTAAAAATGGTAAAATCTGAAAAAACAGGAGCGTATGTTTTTGTTGAAGAAATGCTAATCAAAAGTGAAGTTAGTGATTTTATGAAGAAATAATTCATCACTAATTACCCTTAAAAATATTTAAGCTTCGTCCAATTTGGTACGAAGCTTTTTTTGTTGGTACCAATGTAATGTTTAATTTTAGGAACATTAAACGGAATCCAATTAGTGGTATTTTTGTGCCACTAAGTATTGCACAGTTAGATGTGCTTTAAATTGATATAAATACTATGGGAATATTTGGCTTTTTCTCCAAGGATAAAAAGAAATCCTTAGACTCAGGTTTAGAAAAAACAAAACAAAGTATGTTTTCTAAACTGACACGTGCAGTAGTAGGTAAATCTACAGTGGATGAGGATGTATTAGATGAGCTGGAAGAAGTATTAATTAGTTCCGATGTAGGAGTAAATGCTACGCTTAAGATTATTGAAAAAATTGAAGAGCGAGTGGCTAATGATAAGTATGTTGGAACTTCTGAATTGAAAAAGATTCTTCGTGAAGAGATAGCCTCTCTTATGGATGAATCCAATACTGGAGATGAAAGTGAATTTGTTTTTCCTGCAAAAAAGGTGCCTCATGTCATTATGGTGATAGGGGTAAATGGTGTAGGGAAAACAACTACAATTGGGAAATTAGCCTACCAATTTAAAAAACAAGGTAAAAAGGTAATGTTAGGAGCTTCCGATACCTTTCGTGCTGCTGCCATAGATCAATTGGAAGTTTGGGCTGAGAGAGTTGGCGTAGAAATTGTACGTCAAAATATGGGTTCAGACCCTGCGTCTGTGGCATTTGATACCTTGCAAAAAGCGATCGCTCAGGATGTAGATCTTGTTATTATTGATACCGCAGGTAGATTACACAATAAGGTTAATTTGATGAGCGAGCTAGCTAAGATCAAGCGAGTGATGCAAAAACTAATTCCAGATGCACCGAATGAGGTATTGTTAGTTTTGGATGCTTCAACTGGTCAAAATGCTATTGAACAAGCAAGACAATTCTCAAAAGTTACCGATGTGAATGCTTTAGCATTGACAAAGTTAGATGGTACTGCCAAAGGTGGTGTTGTAATTGGAATAGCTGATGAGTTTAAAATTCCTGTTAAATATATAGGTGTTGGTGAAGGACTGGATGATTTACAGGTCTTCAATAAACACGAATTCGTAGATTCCCTTTTTAAAGATTAAGAATATTGCTTTTGGCAATTTGAATTCCTCCTTCTGATTAATTATTATAATTATATGAAAAAATTACTAGTTGGCTTTTTAGTAAGTCTTTCTGCTTTTGCTCAAAATGGATATTGGCAACAAGCGGTTGATTATAAAATGGACATTCATCTGGATGTTGACAATAATCAATATTCAGGAAAGCAAGAATTGGCTTATACCAATAACTCTCCAGAAACTATAAAGAAGGTATATTACCATTTATATTTCAATGCTTTCCAACCGGGAAGTATGATGGATACTAGATCTAGAACTATTCAAGATCCGGATGGAAGAGTTGGGGATAAAATATTTCATCTTTCAAATCAAGAGAAGGGATATATAGAGCCTATTGAGATTATGCAAGATGGTATAAGTCTTTCGTATGAAATTGTAGGTACAGTGATGGAAGTAGAATTGGCAAAATCATTGTTGCCAGGAAAAACCACAACTATTAAAATGAACTATAAGGCACAAGTGCCAGTTCAAATTAGAAGAAGTGGTAGAGATAACGCGCAAGGAATAGAATTCACGATGACTCAGTGGTATCCAAAAATGGCTGAATATGATGAAGAGGGATGGCATTTGGATCAGTATATAGGTAGAGAGTTCCATGGTGTTTGGGGTAATTTTGATGTCTGTATGACCTTGGATAGTAAATACATTGTTGGTGGATCAGGTGTTTTACAAAACCCTGAAGAGATAAAGGAAGCCAAGCATGGTTATCTACACTATAACGGAAAGGTTCAGCCAAACAGATACACTAAAAATGAAAGTAAAAATACATGGCACTTTGTAGCAAATAATGTGCATGATTTTGCATGGGCTGCAGATCCAGATTATACACATAAGACCGTTACATTAGAAGATGGTCGTCAACTTCATTTCTTGTACCAAGAAAAGGATAATAAGGATGGAGAATGGGAAAAATTGCAAGTTAAAATGCCTGCTATTTTCTTAGGAGCAAATGAATTATTTGGCTTATATCCATATTCTCAATATAGCTTTATACAAGGTGGAGATGGAGGAATGGAATACCCTATGTGTACCATGGTAAAAGGTGGGAGTATTGGAACAGCTATCCATGAAATGATGCATTCTTGGTATCAAGGTATGTTGGCAACTAATGAAGCTAAATACGAATGGATGGATGAAGGTTTCACCGTATGGGCTAGTGAAGAATTGGAAGAGAAATTCCTGAAAAAGGAGGATAAAGTAGCCCATAGTGGTTCTTATAGAAATTATGATTTTTTAGTTCATTCCGACTTGGAAGAGGAGCCAATTTGTAATCATGCTGATACTTATCATTCTAATACCGTCTATGGAATTTCAGCCTATTCAAAAGGAGATATCTTTTTACAACAACTTTCTGATATTATAGGGAAGAAAAAGTTAATGGATGTCCTTAAGCGATACTATGATGTTTGGGCATTTAAACATCCAAATCCTGAGCGTTTTATCCGTATTGCTGAGCAGGAATCAGGAGTTCAATTGGATTGGTACCTAATGCAATGGACAAAAACCATTAAGCATATCGATTATGAAATAGCAGAGGTAAAAGAGGACAACGGTACTGGTTATGTCAAAATCGATCGAAATGGGCAGATGAGTATGCCGGTTGAAATGGAGGTTGAAATGAAGGACGGAAGAAAAGTAATGTATTATTTACCACTTTATTCTATGTATGGGAGAAAGCAGCTTTTCCCACTTGAATATGAACAAGTAAACGTAATCCCTGTACCTTGGACAGATCCTTATTCTATAGTTCGAATAAATGAAGCATTGAAAGATGTTAAGGCTATTCGATTAAATCCTTCAGACTTACATGCAGATGTAAATAAAATCAATGATTATATGATTCTTCCTACAGATATGGATTGGAAGAATAATGTACTGAAGAGAATTATTACGGAGAAAAAAGTCAAAAGGAAAAAGCCAGCTAAAAAGACTAAGGCTCAGAAAAAAGAGGAAAAGATGGCTCTTCGGAAACAAACCGAAATCGAAAAATATAAATTCGGGAACCTTGAACGAAAGAAGCTTCGTGCTGAAAGGAAGTTGAAAGCAAAGGAAAGAAAAACGTATATAAAGAAAGAAGTTTCTTTTGTACAAGTAAGTAAAGTACAGTAGATCTCAATTCTATACATGTATAAAAGGGCACTCATGAGTGCCCTTTTTGTATTTATAATAGGTTGATTTTTTGCCCAGTTGTTTCCGATATTATATGCTCTGGCCATACACTGGCTTGGACCTCGCCAATATGTCTTTTCTTTAAAAGGAACATACACAAACGGGATTGTCCAATCCCACCTCCTATACTTTGTACGCAATTACCATCCATAATCTGTTTGTGAAAGGGGAGTTTCAACCTATCCAAATGTCCAGTCAATTTCAACTGCATTTGTAGGCTTTCTTGATCCACACGTATTCCCATAGAAGATATTTCAAAGGCAACTTGTAATATTGGGTTCCAAACGAGAATATCACCGTTCAATCCTCTTAAGCCTGTTAAAGAATCTATACTGGACCAATCATCATAGTCGGGAGCTCTACCATCATGAACTTCTCCGTTTGATAGTAATCCACCAATACCAATTATAAATACGGCTCCTTTTATTTTTGCAATTTCATTTTCTCTTTCTTTAGGATTCAGCTCTGGATATTTTTGGAGTAATTCTTCCGCATGAATAAAGAATATATCAAGAGGAAGAATTGTATTTAAGTATGGATAAATAGTTTTAAGGCTTTGCTCCGTTTTTCTAATGCATTTGTAAATTATTCTAACCTTGCTTTTTAGCGTTGCAATAGATCGTTCATTTGCGTTTAAATGTACTTCCCAGTCCCATTGATCTACAAAAACAGAATGAATGTCTGAGAGGTCTTCATCTTGTCTTAGGGCTTGCATATCAGTATAGATTCCGCTGTCCTTTTCTATATCATATCGTGCTAACTTCTCTCTTTTCCATTTTGCTAGGGAGTGAACAACAACAGCATCTTTTTTCTCCAAGCCTTTGACTTGTACCTTTACGGCTTTTTCCAATCCACTGAGGTTATCATTCAAGCCAGTAGATTGTTGCACCAATAGTGGAGCTGCAATTTTTTGAAGCTGCAGGGATTCGCTTAATAGGTTTGAAAAATATTGTTTAATAAATTGAATGGCTTTTTCTGATTCAAAGCATTCCATTTTTTTTTCTGGGATCGTTGGATCCATTTTAGTTTTTGTGTTCATTTTAATGAATTGTTTAGGTAAAAAAAAGGCCCATTCATACAAGATGAACGGGCCTAGAGTTTAAACAATAGTATACCTGTTCACCGATGGAGTGAATTATTGGCATTACTATTATTTTGATTTATTTGGTACATAACAAAAAAAAGCCTTCTCGATTTGTATCGAGAAGGCTTTGGCAATAGTTGTTTTTATCTAAAGATTAGTGCACAAAAAAAGCTTCTCGAAATTCATAGAAATTCGAATTATTGAAGAAATTATTTTGCACAACTTGGATCATTTTGTCTTTGTTTGAAACAAACTTAGTCATAATTTTTAATGATAGGATAGAAAAAGGGCAAAAAAAAAGCTCATTAATTAAAATGAGCTTTTTTTTTTAGTTGAAGATCAACTTCTTATTGATATCGTCTACATAATTCCTGAAAGTTTTGTCAATATCCATGAGGTTTTTGACAGTTTTACAGGCGTGCAGTACAGTGGCGTGATCACGTCCTCCATTTTGAGAACCAATATAAGCCAGGGATTTTTTAGTGTATTGTTTAGCTAGGTACATTACTATTTGTCTCGCTTGAACAATATTTCTTTTCCTTGTTTTGGATTTTAATTGTTCCATGCTAAGCTCAAAATAGCGACATACTGCTTTTTGAATCATTTCAATAGATACCTCGTTAACAATCTTCTTAACGTATCTATCAACTACTGATTTCGCTAGTTCAACATTTATTTCCTTCTTGTTTAGAGAAGCTTGAGCAATTAATGAAATTAAAGCTCCTTCTAGTTCTCTAACATTTGAAGTAATGCTGTAAGCTAAGTATTCAATTACATCTTCTGGTAACTCGATACCATCCTTATACATTTTCTTGCGAAGGATTGCAATTCTCGTTTCCAAAGCTGGCATTTGAAGGTCAGCAGATAATCCCCATTTAAATCTAGAAAGCAAACGTTGCTCCATTCCTTGCATATCAACAGGTGCTCTATCTGAAGTAAGAACCAATTGTTTCCCTTGTTGATGCAGGTGATTAAATATGTGGAAAAATACATCCTGAGTCTTTTCCTTTCCAGCAAAGAATTGAACATCATCGATGATTAAAACATCAATCATCTGGTAGAAATGAACAAAGTCATTTCTTGTATTATTACGGATAGCGTCAATGAATTGCTGAGTGAATTTTTCAGCAGAAACATATAATACTGTCTTGTCAGGGTAATTGTCTTTTATTTCAATACCTATTGCATGTCCAAGGTGTGTTTTTCCTAGACCAACTCCTCCATACAAAAGAAGTGGGTTGAAAGAAGTTCCTCCTGGTTTTTTTGAAATTGCAATACTGGCAGATCTTGCAAGACGGTTACAATCTCCTTCAATAAAATTGTCGAAGATGTAATTTGGGTTTAGTTGAGATTCAACGTGAATCTTTTTTAAGCCTGGTATAACGAAAGGGTTTTTGACAGCATCTGAACTAGTCGAGATGTCTATTGTACCTTTGTTAAACTTAGTCGCTATTCTTTCTGCAACCTGAACACCTTTTTGAAGTGTAGGTTTTGGTAAAGAACTAGGTATTTTTACCGTTGGTGAATCACTATTTCCATAGGTATTCTCCATAACAATGCTATAAACAAGTTTTGCATCCTGTCCCAGCTCTCTTCTGATAGCTGCACGGAGCAATTTGATATAATGTTCTTCTAACCATTCAAAAAAGAATTTACTAGGAACTTGAATATGCAAAATATCGCCTTTCAATTTGATAGGCTTTATTGGCATAAACCAAGTCTTGAAACTCTGTGGACTTATATTATCCTTGATGAAGTCTAGACAACATTCCCAAACATACTGTGGGGTCTTGTTCATGTAATATGATAAATCGTTATTGGTATTATTCCCTCAATCCCACCTTTAGCATTTCTGCTTTTTTGTGGGAAGACAAAAGTGGGGACAAAAAAGTTAATAAAAAAATGAATTTGCTATTGGATTCTAACTTTATTTTATTCAAATTATGGGGGTTGATGTCCATACCTAACTATGTAATAGTTGGATTAAGTTTGATAGCTTTAAACCTTGTTAAGTGCTGTAAACACTATAGGTTTGGGGCTTTTTTTTGTTTCTTGTTTGTTTTAGCTAAATCTGCTATTGTCCATATTTTTAAGGGCTTGGGAGTGAAAATGTTCATACTGTAATTTTGTTGTCAATTAATAGTAATTATTGAACTTTATTTTTCATAAAATTGCTGTAATTATCCTGTTCTCAGACAGTTTTTAAATTTATTCATACACTGCTTTTGTTTCTAGAAATACATATAGATATTTTCTATATGTAAACTGTTTGTTATCATTTTAATTGATTGAAAATAGTATTCTTTTTTTATTTTAATCAAAATGAACTTGTGCTTAATTCTAGTGAATATTTATTGTCGAATGATCAATATTATGGATACACATTAAATAAGTTTTTGAAAACTCAAAACGTACCGTTTTGATGTGGTATTATGTTTCCATTAATTCATTAGATTGAATTCTTTCATTAGATTTGATCTCTAAATATATTATAAGATGAAAAATATTCTGATAAGTTTAATTTTAACACTTCCTTTCCTTTCTTGTGAAACGGAGCGTTTGAATGAAAATGTAAATAGTCTTGATAATTGGAAATTTTATGCAGAACAGAGTACCGATACAATAGGTATATCTATTCCTATGAATTTTATGGATGTTTGGTATAAAAATCAATTGGTTGAAGATTTAAACTTTGATGATAATGCTGCTTCTATATATATTGATTTTGAAAAGAAATGGAATTTAGAAAAAAGAATTATAGTTACTAAAAGCCAATTAGAATATAAGGAGGCCCTGTTAGAGCTAACGCATTTGGATGGCTTTTCCAGCCTTTATATTAATGATGAAAAATTGGCAGAACAAAATAATGAAGCCAAGATTGAATGGGTAGATATAAAGAAATATTTGGTTGAAGGAAGTAACCTTATTCAATTAAGGTTTGCCCCCCTTTTTGAGGAAGGAAAAGAGGTAGATCCTACTTCCATCCCACAATATAGAAATGGGAATGCGTTAAGTCCTAATCACAGGAACGCTGGATTAGAAGGACTTTCTATCCATTTCAATAATAATTTATCTTTAGGGAGTTATTTTGTACAAGCAATAGATAAGGTTGAACAATCCACTTCGTTTCAGTTAATTACAGATATTCGCAATGAAAAATATTTAGGGTATGAAGTCCAATTGGTTATTCCTGAACTAGCCATTGATATGACGATGGAAAAAGAAGCCATTGATTCATCAGGTTATGTTTCATTTTCGTTTAAAGTACCATCAGAAAACTTATGGAATCCAATAGGGCTTGGGAAAGCACATATGGTGTCTGCAACATTGAAGCTATCAAGTGAGTATGGTTTGGTGGAAGAATTGCCAATTCGTTTAGGTTTTAATGTTCACCAATGGCAAAAGGTAAATCAGTCTTATCAATATTATATCAACAATCAACCATACAAGGTACGTGCCATTGAATTAAGTCCTGCTGATATTTATCAACCGAGGGGAACAAAGGCCTTTTGGAGAAAGCAATTAATGGATCTGACCGATATTGGAGTTAACTGCATTAAACTTAATAGTGATAATTTTCATGCACCGGAGTCCTTACTTACTTTGTGCGATAGTATGGGGATATTGATTTGGCAAGATATCAACTTTAGTAGACCTGCAATTGGTAATTCCATACCTGATGGATTTAATGTGGGAAATCAAATTACAAAATTTGTATTACAGTTCAGAGGTCACCCCTCTATAATGGCATTAGGGATAGGGAATATTGAAAATAATATTAATTCACCTTTGGCAACTTTTACAAAAGAGGAGCAAGGAGAAATATTGAAAAAGGATATTGAACTTTTTGAATATATTGCTCCAAAGATTGTTGAATCTGGGTCTGGATTGAGATTTTTTGCCAATTCCAATACCTTTTGGGAAATGGATGAAGTGATTCGTCCTAGCTCAATGACCGACTATAAGTATTTGGAATTATGGTTGTCTGACAATGAAATTTTCAGTCATAGTAAGTCTTGGGATTGTCATAATCTAAGTCAACAACCACTATTGAACTACTACGATAGTATGTTGTCAAATTTTGCATCACCAATAGATCTTCAAGCTTTGATCTATTTTTCAGAATTGGATCAAGATGAAAAATTACGAGATTATTTGAAAAATAGAAAAACGGATAAATTGGTATTGCTTCCACTTGCATATAATGAAATGTGGCCAAGTATTAGTCCAACAGTTCAGAGTTATTTTGGTACAAAAAAGGCCGTTTATTATAGTCTAAAAAAAGCCTTGCAATCCTATTCATTTGAAGTCGATCAAAATGGAACAACACTTTCTATAGGGATGAATAATAATTCTGGTGAGGTCTTGCATGGCGTGGTAGAAGTTGAATTGTACAATCTATTGGGGGTTAAAATTATGGCAGACAAATTCCCCTTGCAGTTATCAAATCATAATAGTGGTCAGGTATTTTTTAAGGATTATGAGAAGGAATTAACGGATAGGATAGTGAAGGTGAAATACCTTAATGGAGATAGTTTGTGCTACTCGGAAACATTTGATTTTATCTCTTATACCAAGCCTAATTTACCTTTACCTTCACCGGCCTATAGAGTTGTGCAAGAAAAAGAGGAAAGTTATTTAGAATTGTTTTCTGAAAGCTATATGAAAATGATTAATTTGTCAGCAAATCATTTAGGTTATTTCAAACAGAATTATTTTAATTTATTACCTGGAGATACTTTAAGAATTCCATTTATATCGGAAGATACATCGTATCCATTGAAGGTTGAAGAAGTTAGTGTATACTCCTATTATCATAGTTATGAATAAGCAAGATCATCGTGGAAACTTGCGCAAGATGCGCACAGAATTGAATCAAGAAGTTCAATACTATTTACCTTTATACAATAATTTGGAAAGGGGAGAGGAGATACATCTCAACCCATATATCGGTAAAGAAGTATGTCTACAGTTTACGGGTAATATTTACTGCGTAGTTACTGGTAAGAAGATAAAAAAGACCTTTGGTGAAGGAATGTCTTACGAGGCTTTTAGATCTTCTCCTATGGCTGATGAGAGTATTATACGTCCAGAGTTATCAACAGCTCATCTGGGAATTGAAAGAAGAGATTTGGATTGGGAGATAGCACATCATGTGGTACCCCACTTTGTATATTTATCTTATACAAGTGGATTTAAAGTAGGTGTAACTCGGTATACACAGATTCCAACAAGGTGGATTGATCAAGGTGCTACATTGGCAATGAAAATTGCAGAAACACCTTATAGACAAGCTGCTGGTTTGATTGAGGTAGCTCTCAAGGAGTTTGTTGCAGATAAAACCAATTGGAGGACTATGCTTAAAGGGAGTGATGCTCCTGAAAAAAGTATTCAATCACTTCGTGATGAATTGATAACAAAAATCCCAGAAGAACTACAAGCGTTCATCTTAAAGGATTCTGCCCCTATGGATATCAACTTCCCAGTACAACGTTTTCCTGAAAAACCTAAAAGTGTCAAATTGGATAAATTACCAACTATTCAAAAGAAGTTGGCAGGTATAAAAGGACAGTATCTCATATTTGAGGACGATTCCGTATTTAATGTTCGCGCACATTCTGCTTATGAAATAAGCTTTGAAGGATAAAAAAAACTCCCTTGATATTCAAGGGAGTTTTTTTATTTTATTTTTTTGTTTTTTTCTCTTTTGATTCAGAGTTTGGCTTTATGATGGTTACACTAATACCATCTTTTGCGGCATTAACGTCTATCATAATTTCATCATCTTCTTCCACATGGGAGTTGATGATTTCTTCTGCTAATGGATCCTCAATCAATTTTTGAATAGCTCTTTTCAATGGTCTTGCACCGTAGTCCTTGTCGTATCCTTTATCCGAGATATAATCTTTGGCCTCATCTGAAATTTTCAGGTTGTAACCAAGGCCTTCTACACGCTTAAAAAGTTTGCTCAATTCTATTTCAATAATAGAATGAATATTTTTTCTCGAAAGACTATTGAATAAAATAACATCATCTATTCTATTCAAGAATTCTGGTGCAAATGCTTTTTTCAAAGAGCTTTCTAAAATTCCTTTCGCATGATCGGTTAGGTTATCTTCTTTTGTCTGAGAACTAAACCCAACTCCAGCTCCAAAATCTTTTAACTTTTTGGAACCTACATTGGAGGTCATAATAATGATAGTATTCTTAAAGTCTACTTTTCTACCCAGACTATCTGTCATATGGCCATCGTCTAAGGCTTGTAATAATAGATTGAATACATCAGGATGGGCTTTTTCTATCTCATCAAGTAATATAACAGAATATGGTTTTCTTCTTACTTTTTCTGTAAGCTGTCCACCTTCTTCATATCCTACATATCCCGGAGGTGCACCAACTAGTCTTGAAATCGCGAATTTTTCCATGTATTCACTCATGTCAATCCTAATTAAAGAACTTGAAGATTCAAATAAGAAAGTCGCTAATTCTTTTGCAAGTTGGGTTTTACCAACACCAGTAGGTCCCAGGAAAATAAATGAACCAATAGGTTTATTTGGGTCTTTTAATCCGGCACGATTACGTTGAATGGCTTTTACAATTTTATGTACAGCTTCATCCTGACCAATAACGGATGCTTGCAATTCCTTCGCCATACCTTTTAGGCGTTCACTTTCTTTAGAAGCAATTCTTTGAACAGGTACTCCTGTCATCATCGCAATTACTTCAGCTACGGAATCTTCAGTTACTACCTCTCGGTGTGTTTTGAGATCTTCTTCCCAATTGATTTGGGCTTCCACCAATTTGGCTTCTGTTTTACGTTCTATATCTCTTATTTCTGCTGCTTGTTCAAAGTCTTGTTTACCTACTACTTCTTTTTTTCTAGCTGTTAGGTCTTCCAGTTCCTTTTCAAGAGTTTCAATATGTTCAGGAACTACAATATTTGAAATATGAACTCTAGAGCCCGTTTCATCCAAGGCATCTATAGCCTTGTCTGGTAAGAACCTATCGCTTACATATCTGTCTGAAAGATGTACACAAGCTTTAATTGCTCCATCTGTATAAACTACGTTATGATGGTCTTCATAACGACTTTTAATATTATTTAGAATTTCTATTGTTTCTTCTACAGTGGTAGGGTCCACAATGATTTTTTGGAATCTTCTTTCTAAGGCGCCATCTTTTTCAATGTGTTGTCTATACTCATCTAGTGTGGTAGCACCAACACATTGTATTTCACCTCTTGCCAAAGCAGGCTTGAACATATTGGATGCATCTAAAGAACCTGCGGCACCTCCAGCTCCAACAATGGTATGAATCTCATCTATGAATAGAATGATATTCCTATTCTTCTCAAGCTCATTCATCAAGGCCTTCATTCTCTCCTCAAACTGACCTCTATATTTAGTTCCAGCTACAAGGGAAGCAAGGTCTAGACTAACAATCTTTTTATTGAAAAGTACTCTAGAAACTTTCTTTTTTACTATCCTTAGTGCTAATCCCTCAGCGATGGCACTTTTACCTACACCAGGCTCACCTATCAATAATGGATTATTTTTTTTACGTCTACTAAGAATTTGCGAAACGCGGATTATTTCAGTTTGTCTACCAACAACAGGGTCCAGTTTCCCTTCTTCTGCCATTCTTGTAAGATCTCTTCCGAAATTATCTAGAACAGGTGTTCTAGATTCTTTTCCTTTACTCGGTGGGTTTTGTCCATATCCTTTTGAACCACCCACATGTCCTTCTGGTCCACCAGAGAATGGTAGTTCCGCACTCGGACCTTTCGTGCTTGATTCACCGCTTAACATTTCAAATTCATTTTTAATTTTATGATAATCCACACCATATTTTGTAAACAATCTGGAAACTGGGTCATTTTCATTACGAAGAATACACAGTAACAAATGAATAGTGTTTACAGTACGGCTTTGATAATATTTTGCTTCAAGAAAAGTTGTCTTAAGTGCTTTTTCCGCTTGTTTTGTGAGAGGTAGGCTGCTTTTTACTAAAGCGTTTTCCGATTCAATACTGTTGTGTAAAGCTTCAATATTTTTTCTGATTTGCTTTAAATCAACCCCTGCATCTTTTAAAATCTGAACGGCATTAGAGCTACCCTCACGGATAATACCCAACATAAGGTGTTCGGTACCGATGAAGTCATGTCCTAATCTTAAGGCTTCTTCTTTACTGTATGATATTATATTTTTAACTCTGTTTGAGAAGTTATCGTCCATGATAATTAATTTTAATCTACTTACTAAAGAACAAAATCTATTCCGAATTGGATGTGTTTAAAATAGTCAGTGAAAATTTAAAAATTGGCTCAATCTATTGACATAATGGCACTTTTCTTATCGCTAGAAAACACCAGTCAGTAAATCATTATCGCTAATTAAAAGTTTCCAAGCTATAAAAAGTAAAGCCAGGATTATAAAAATTAATCTTTTACTGGTCTTTTTTCTTTCCGAATGGTAATAGGACCGTTGATCCCATTGTTGTCGAAGAGAACCTCTAGAAAGTCTTTTGTCTGCATTTTCATCAGACTCATGCTTACCTATTAGTTCTTCCAATTTCTCCTTTCGCTCATCGTAATAGCGCGGTTTAATTTCGAACCTTTTGTTTTTCTGTGTCTTAAAGAAAAAAGAAGCCATTTCTTAGATTTTGTTTAGAACAATGTAATAAATATTTGCCTTAATAACGTGGATTATCTAGGCTATATTTTCTGTGTTCACTGGATTTAACAGCTATTTATCGGTATAACAAAATGTTAGCTGTTATAGGTCATGGAGTTCAATAAATGTTCCATTTTTTGTTTTTTACTTATCAAGTAGGAAGAAAATGAATCTAATTCGTATTTAATGATGGAATTAAAGTCATTTAACCTCTCCTTATTTGTACAATACGATTATTTTTGTCCCATGGAATTTTATACACACTGTTTAAAAAACGGGATGAGAATCATTCACAAGCAAGTCCCAAATGTGGTGGCGCATGCTGGTATAATGATAGATGTTGGTAGTAGAGATGAGTCAGATGCCGAAGAGGGATTGTCGCACTTTATTGAGCATTGCCTTTTTAAAGGGACGAAAAACCGTAAAGCTTTTCATGTACTGAGTAGGTTGGAGGATGTAGGAGGAGAACTGAATGCCTATACAACCAAAGAAGATACCTATATATATGCTAGTTTTATAAAGGATTATTATGAACGTTCAATAGAATTGTTTTTCGATATACTTTTTTGTTCAACCTATCCTGAAAAGGAATTACTTAAGGAGAAGGATGTAATTGTTGATGAGATCAATTCTTATAAAGATTCTCCTTCAGAACAAATTTTTGATGATTTTGAAGGACTTATCTTCAATGGGGATGCTCTTGGTAGAAATGTGTTGGGAACTGAAGAAAGTTTGGAAGGCTTAACACGTGAGAATATGCAATCTTTTGTAGATCGTTATTTTCAACCAGAGAATATGGTTTTTAGTTCTGTTGGAGATATGGAACCAGCTAAATTGTTTAAGCTAGTAGAAAAGTATTTTGAACATATTCCATCAAAAGGAAAAGAAAATAAGCGTAGTAAAGTTAATCTCTATACTCCCCAGCATAAAATAGAAGCTTTATCTCAATTTCAAACGCATTGCATGATTGGAAATAGAGCCTATGGAGCAAAAGATGAAAAGAGAAAAACGTTGGTATTACTGAATAATTTATTGGGTGGTCCAGGTTTGAGTAGTCGCTTGAATATGGGGATTCGTGAGAAATATGGATTTGCATATAGTGTGGAATCCAATTACCATTATTATTCTGATACTGGTTTGTTCAGTATTTATTTTGGTACGGATGAAAAATACCTAGATAGAGTGGGGAAATTGGTAGAAAAAGAATTGTTTAAATTGATGGATAAACCTTTAGGTATTCGTCAATTGGACAAGGCTAAGCGCCAAATAATAGGTCAAATTGCTATAGCACAAGAAAACCATGCTCAATTGATGACTACAATGGCCAAGAGTTACCATACCTATGGAAAGGTAGATAGTCTAGAGGCTGTATATGACAAGATTTGGCAAATAAGTAGTGCTGAAATTCAAAATGTGGCCAACGAAATATTTTGTCCTGATGATTTATCTACCCTTATTTTTAAAAAGCGTTAAGAATGGATTTTATAGATGAAAAACTTTTAGAATATTGTATTAACCATTCTGAAGTTGAACCCGAAGTGCTCAAAAAATTGGATCGAGAGACCCATGTAAAAATGATTAACCCTCGTATGTTATCTGGGCATTATCAAGGGAGGTTTCTCAAGATGATGGTCCAACTCACAGGGGCAAAAAATATTCTTGAAATAGGAACCTTTACGGGGTATTCTGCTATTTGTATGGCGGAAGGTTTACCTTTTGACGGTAGATTGGATACCATAGATGTAAATCCAGAATTGGAAGAAATGGTTCGGAAATATCTAGATGAATCAGGATTTGATCCATTGGTAAATGTACATATAGGATCTGCTTTGGATATTATTCCAACGCTAGATGTGGAATACGATTTTGTTTTCATTGATGCAGACAAGGAGAACTATGCGAATTATTTCAATTTGGTTTTGCCCAAAATGAAAAAAGGTGGCGTTATTTTAGGTGATAATGTACTTTGGTCAGGAAAGGTAATACAAGACGAAAATATAAACGACAAAAGTACACAAGGAATCTTAGAATTCAATCGATTGGCTAAGGAGGATGATCGAGTTGAAAGTTTCCTTTTGCCGCTTCGTGATGGTGTGATGATTTGTCGTAAGAAATAGTGGAAAAGCCAATCCAACATATCGAGACAGAAATTGCCTTAGTTGGTGGTGGTCCATCAGCTCTAATGGCAGCTACTTTTTTGTTGGATGCTGGACTGAAGGTACGTTTATATGAGTATACTTCAAGCCTGGCCAAAAAATTTAATGTAGCTGGAAAAAGTGGGCTTAACTTAACCAATAGTTTGGAGGATCCATCGTTTATTGAAATGTATGGTGATGATGCAGCGTGGATAAGGCCATTCATTCTTAATTTTAACAATAAAGATTTAAGAGAAACGCTACTTCATTTCTTGGGGATAGAAACCTATATTGGTTCGAGTGGTAAAGTTTTCCCTAAGGAAGATTTATCAGGTGCACGCTTTATTAAACTTTGGATAAAATATTTAAAAGGACAGGGGTTAGCAGTATTTACACATCATAAATTTATTGGCTGGATTGACGATAATGCCCTTCAATTTGAGGATCGTTCTGGTGATCTTATTACCGTTTATGCAAAAAAGGCTATGCTAGCGATGGGAGGGGTTTCTTGGCCAATGACTGGGTCTGATGGGAATTGGATTGATAGTTTCAAAGCTAAAGGAATACAATTAGCGCCTTGGCAGGCTTCCAACTGTGGTGTTCAAATATCTGCCGATGCCACATTTTTTGAGAAATGGAATGGTCAGTTTTTAAAAAATGTACAATTATCACTCAATGGTAAGTCGGTTAAAGGAGAAATAAGAATCTCTCGATATGGATTTGAGGGGAAGCCTATCTATCATTTGGTTCCGGAAATAAGGAAAGAATTAAGAAAGGGAGATGATTGTACTTTGTCTTTAGATTTTAAAGCCAATATGTCAGCGGAGAATTTACTTAAAAAGCTTGAAGAGTTAAAGGGGAATTCACTTTCCAAAACCCTTAAAAGCCTTTCGGTACATCCTAGTTTCTCAATGCTTTTGAAAATTTATCAATTGGACTATACTACGTCTGTGGATTTAGTGAAATGGATTAAATCCTTTCCTATCCGCGTGGAAGAATTGGCAGATATTAAAAAAGCAATTAGTGTAGTTGGAGGAGTTTCAAAGGAAGAATTGAATGAAGACTTAAGCTTAAAAAAGGTGCCAAATAGCTACTTGGCAGGAGAAATGATTGATTGGGATGCCCCAACAGGAGGATATTTGTTGCAGGCTTGTTTTTCAATGGCGAAAACTGTGGCAGATTCTATGATAGAAGATTTAAAATTTTAAATTTGCGAGATGGCAAAAGAAAAGATTTCATCTAAAGTTAGTATTTCCAATAAAAAGGCTCGTTTTGAATACGAGATTATGGATACCTATACCGCTGGTATTATTCTCAAAGGAACTGAGATAAAGGCCTTGCGTATGGGGAAAGCTAGTATTGGAGAAGCTTATTGTTATATAAGATCGGATGAGGCATGGATTAAGGACATGTATATTGGTGAATACGATTTTGGATCATACAATAACCATGCGCCTCGAAGGTTGCGAAAATTATTGTTGAATAAGCGTGAAATAACTAAGCTTTATGAAAAGCTTAAAAATAAAGGTTTTACCTTAGTGCCTTTGTTGTTATTTATCAGTGATAATGGCTATGCTAAGATTACTATAGGCTTAGCGCGAGGTAAGAAAACCCACGATAAGCGTAATACGCTTAAGGACCGTGACAACAAACGTCAAATGGACCGTATTAAAAAGGATTATTAATAAAAGTAGTACAGATATTTTATGAAAAATAAATCAGCCATTCGTTATGGTACTTATTTAGGTTTTTCACTCATTCTAGCCAATTTAGTTGTTTTTTACGGGGGACTGAAAGAAAATGCTGTTGTAGTCAATTTGTCTAATGTTTTATTGTTCTCTATTTTTATTTACTATTCCGTATATGATTGTAGGGAAAATGAGAAAGGAGGCTTAATTAGTTTTAAGGAGGCTTTTATTCAAGGTGTTAAGACGAGTGCTTTTTCGGCTCTTCTATATGCTGTTTATTTTTATTTTTATTTGACTTCCATTGATCCGGACATTATGATTCTTATGGAGGAATCGACCAGATTGGAATACGCAAATCAAGGTAAGAGTCCTGAGGAAGTTCAAGAAGCAATGGTTCAATATGAGGAACATATGGGGCCAGGATTTATGGCAGCAGCTTCCGTGGCAGCAAATGTCATTTTTGGTGGATTAATTAGCTTGCCAATCGCTGCAATATTGAAACGAATGAATCCTAATCAAATTGAAGCCTAACGTAATGTCTATGGAATACCTTAAAGATATATCAATTGTAGTGCCTCTATATAATGAGGAAGAATCACTACCGGAGTTACATCAATGGATTGTTCGTGTGATGAATGAAAATAATTTCAGTTATGAAGTTATTTTTATTGATGATGGTTCTAAAGATAATTCCTGGGCTATAGTGGAGGATTTGAAAACCAAGGATAACAATGTCATTGGAATTAAATTTCGTAGGAACTATGGTAAATCTGCAGGTTTACAAGTAGGATTTACGCAAGCTATTGGAAGAGTAGTGATTACTATGGATGCCGATTTGCAAGATAGTCCGGATGAAATTCCAGGATTGAATAAAATGATTTTGGAAGGTGGCTATGATCTAGTTTCTGGTTGGAAACAAAAAAGATATGATCCACTGTCTAAAACTATTCCTACTAAAATATATAATGGAGTAACGAGAGCCATGTCGGGTATTAAACTAAACGATATGAACTGTGGACTGAAAGCCTATAAAAATGAGGTTATAAAATCGGTAGAGGTATATGGTGAGATGCACCGTTATATTCCGGTAATGGCCAAATGGGCTGGTTTCAGTAATATTGGAGAGAAAGTGGTTGCTCATCAAGCAAGAAAATATGGGGTTACTAAATTTGGTTTAGAGCGTTTTATCAATGGACCATTGGATTTGATGTCTATTATTTTTGTACAAAAATTTTCTAAACGTCCAATGCACTTCTTTGGATATATGGGGATCGCTGTTATGATGGTAGCATTTTTGTCCGTTATTTGGTTAGGGGTAGATAAATTATTCCTTGATACTTCTGGCAGACTGATTACAGATAGGCCTTTCTTTTATGTAGGCCTTATCAGCATGGTTATAGGGGTTCAATTGTTCTTAGTTGGATTTTTAGCAGAAATGGTATCTCAGAATAGGCCTGAAAGAAACAATTATCAGATTGAGAAAAAATTGGATTAAAGAGATTTCACTATAATATATAAACGCTGTCAGTATACTGATGGCGTTTTTTTTGTGCTGAAAAGTCCAAAATGTCATTCCAAATTGACATTTTGACAGCGTAAAAGTGTTCTCTAGAAGTAAAACCTGTCATTTTGTAGGTAATCTTTCTACTTTTTGAACTGGCACAATGATTGACTTAAGTGAATTGTAAAATTTTGAAACACATTAAAGTAAAAATAGATAGACATGGGTAAGATTATAGGTATAGATTTAGGTACTACCAATTCATGTGTAGCAGTAATGGAAGGTAACGAGCCTACTGTAATTGCGAATGCGGAAGGAAAGAGAACAACTCCATCAATGGTGGCATTTGTTGAAGATGGAGAACGTAAAATTGGTGATCCTGCAAAACGTCAGGCCATTACTAATCCAACGAAAACTATTTCTTCTATAAAGAGGTTTATGGGTGAATCTTTTGACAATGTTCAAAAAGAGGTGTCCAATGTACCTTATAAAGTAGTAAAGGGAGATAACAATACATCTAGAGTTGATATTGATGGTAGATTGTATACTCCACAAGAGCTTTCAGCAATGATTCTTCAAAAAATGAAGAAAACTGCTGAAGATTATTTAGGACAAGAAGTTTCTGAAGCTGTAATTACAGTTCCTGCATACTTCAACGATTCTCAACGTAAAGCTACACAAGAAGCTGGTGAGATTGCTGGTCTTAAAGTTAGTCGTATCATCAATGAACCAACAGCTGCAGCCTTGGCTTATGGATTGGATAAGCAAGACCAAGACATGAAGATTGCTGTTTATGACCTTGGTGGTGGTACTTTCGATATTTCTATCCTTGAATTGGGTGATGGTGTATTTGAAGTAAAATCTACAAATGGTGATACACACTTAGGTGGTGATGATTTTGACCAAGTTATTATTGACTGGTTGGCACAAGAATTCAAAAATGAAGAAGGGGTAGACCTTAAGAAGGATCCTATGGCTCTTCAACGTTTGAAGGAAGCTGCTGAAAAAGCAAAAATTGAGTTGTCTTCAGGTACACAAACTGAAATCAACCTACCATATATTACTGCTACTGCTAGTGGACCAAAGCACCTTGTACGTTCTTTGACTAGAGCTGCTTTCGAACAATTGGCAGATACTTTGATTCAAAGATCTTTAGAGCCTTGTAAGCTTGCATTGAGAGATTCAGGTTTTGACCTTAGTGAAATTGATGAAGTTATTTTGGTAGGTGGTTCTACAAGAATTCCAGCAATCCAAAGTATCGTTGAGAACTTCTTCGGGAAAAAGCCTTCTAAAGGTGTTAACCCTGATGAGGTAGTTGCAATTGGAGCATCTATTCAAGGTGGTGTATTGACAGGAGAGGTTAAGGATGTATTACTTTTAGATGTAACTCCACTTTCTCTAGGTATTGAAACAATGGGGTCTGTAATGACTAAATTGATCGATGCAAATACAACGATCCCAACACAGAAGTCACAAGTATTCTCTACGGCTGCAGATAATCAGCCAGCAGTAGATATCCACGTACTTCAAGGGGAACGTCCAATGGCAAATGACAATAAATCAATCGGTCGTTTCCAATTGGCAGATATTCCACCAGCAAGAAGAGGTGAGCCTCAAATTGAAGTAATTTTTGATATCGATGCAAATGGTATTCTAAAAGTTACTGCAAAAGATAAAGCTACTGGAAAAGAACAACACATCAAGATTGAAGCTTCTTCAGGTCTTTCAGACGATGAAATTGCTAAAATGAAAGCGGAGGCAGAAGCCAATGCAGATGCTGACAACAAAGTAAAAGAGCGTGTTGATAAGCTTAACCAAGCCGATCAAACAATCTTCCAAACTGAAAAACAATTGTCTGAGCTAGGAGATAAACTTCCTGCTGATAAAAAACAGCCAATTGAAGAGGCATTGGAGACGTTGAAAACTGCTCATAAAGAAGAAAATATTGAAGCTATTGATGCTGCAATAGAGAATCTGAACAAGATTTTCCAGGATGCTTCACAGGAAATGTACCAAAATGAAGGAGCTGCTGATGCAGGTGCTGAAGGTGCAGATACTGCTGATACTACTGCTTCTGGTGATGCAGATTCTGTAACAGACGTAGACTTTGAAGAAGTAAAATAAACTTCCTATAAATTTGGTTAGTATTGGATGCCACAACTTTGTTGTGGCATCTTTGTTTTTAATATATTCGTTTATGAATTTTTTGACCTATGAACAGCGAATTTAAAAAAATAGCTAAAGCGGAATTTGAGCCTTTATTAACGGAGAGGCGACAGGCAAAATTGGCAACTATTCTAAAGGATAGAATGACGTATATGTCTATTGTTTTAGAGGATATTTACAATCCTCAAAATTCAAATGCGGTTTTGCGTTCTTGTGACTGTTTTGGGATTCAAGATGTACACATCATAGAAACCATTAATCCACATGAACAACGTGCGGAGGTTTCTAAAGGTTCCGATAAATGGATTAGCCACCATTATTATAGTGATGAAGGAGTAAACAATACCGTGGCTTGTGTAAAAGCTTTAAAGGCTAAAGGAATTCGTATAGTAGCGACGAAGGCCACAGAGGATGCTGTGGCGTTGCGAGATTTTGATGTTACAAAAGGACCCTTTGCTTTAGTATTGGGGAATGAGTTGCACGGAATAACGCCAGAAATGGATGAATGGGCAGATGAATATATTCATGTACCTATGGTTGGTTTTACTCAAAGTTTGAACTTATCAGTTGCGGGTGCTCTTTGTATACATCACTTACGGCATGAAATGGATCAGAAGGGTGTAGACTGGAAGTTGACAGATGCTGAGGTACTCGATATCCATTTACAATGGATTGTAAATACGCTTCCGAATGGTGATTATATGTTGAAACGAATGTATGCCGATTATTTGAAAGAATTACAAGCATAAAAAAAGGGAACCAATTTGGTTCCCTTTTTTTATATGTGTTTGCTAATCGCTTAGTTCAATTGAACGTTTTTTACTGCTCCTTCATCTACAATAAATAGATTAGTAGGATCATTTACATCTTGTAATAGACATTTGAATGCGATAGTAGCTCTATTATCTTCATCAATGCTTTTTACATATACTTTTCCAGTGATAGACTTGAATTGACTATCTACATTTTCATAGTATATGCTTGCATTTGAAAATGCCAAATCGATATCATCCACAGCATTGTAAGTTTTCCCTACGAAAGTGTTTGAAATGTCATTTAGCGTAATTTCAATTTTGTTACCAATTAAGTCTTCTCCCGATACCATTATTTTATTTTCTTCCATGGTTCCTGACGTAGTTGTTAATGGAGAAATAAATGGGAAAACATTTATGTTTGCCGAAACTCCATCTTGAAGATCTGTAATATAGGCAATATTGAAAGGAGCATTTGGATCTGTTACGTCAATATCAGGATTGTTTAAGAGTTGAGTGACTAAAAGGTTTCTCAATTTCCCATTTTCAATCAAATAACTAGAACCCAAAATAGGGGTTGCCATAAAATTAAAGTCGGCATTGATTCTTTTGGATACGCTTTCGAAATCGATAGAGCCTATTTGTCCAATGGCCATAGAAGTATCTGTAGCATGAATTGCAGCATAAAAACTGTTACCTGTAAATTCATATTCACCAATAATAATTGGAAGATCTTGTGTTGCCTGTAGGTTAAAAACTAATGAATCACTTCCAAATCTTCCAACTAGGTATAAGCCATCAGTGGAGTTTGTCAGATAGTAGTCCTTTGTACTATAGTTTGTACCATCTATGGTAAATGAAAATTCTTCGTTCGTATCCTCTTCATCAACACTACAAGAATAGAGACCGGAAATAACTAGAAATGCACTCAGGATTTTAAACAAATAGTTGAATTTCATTGTTCTTTTTTTTTTAGTTTTATCGTAATTGTAAATCTAATAAAAATCAAGGAAATAATAACTAGATAAATGAACCATAGCTTATGACAAGTGTAAAAATTGCAGTTTTATCCATAATAACGGTACTTATAGCATGGAATTCCAATGCTCAAGACATTGATTATGCCAAAAAAACTATCGAAATTTTGAGTTCAGCCAAAATGCATGGTAGGGGATATGTTAAAAATGGAGATTTTAAGGCCGCTCGATTTATTGCTAAAGAGTTCAAAAGTATTGGATTGGAACCCTTGTCTGATAATTACTTTCAGGGCTTTGACTTCTCTGTGAATAGTTTTCCATCCAAAATGAAATTTAAAGTTGATGATAATCTTCTAAGTCCAGGGTATGATTTTTTAATCGATCCAGCCTCTCCAGGAATTAAAGGATCTTTTCCCGTTTGTATTTTAAAGGAATATTCCAATTTAAATGCTTTAGTCAATAGATTGAATAGTAGAAAGGAATCTTTTGTTCTGGTTGTAGATTGGTTTAGTCTATCTGATCTGTCTGAGGAAAAACGAAATGAATTGAAGGCCAATCTAGCTAGATTTCAAAGAAATGGCTTTTCAAAATTATCTGCTATCGTCGAATATAGCACTGAAAAATTGACATGGACTGGAAGTACAGGACTTCTTAGCCTTCCAAGGTTCACTGTTAAGGCTAGTGAGTTTGGTCTTAATGAAAATTCGACACTAACATTCAATGTCAAAAATAAATTCAGAAAGGAATACCATTCTAATAATATTATAGGGTATCTACCAGGAGAAAATACCGATAGTGTGATTGTTTTATCAGCACATTATGATCACCTTGGTAGAATGGGGAAAGGGTGCTATTTTCCTGGGGCAAATGATAATGCAAGTGGTGTTGCTATGTTATTGAACCAGGCTAGGGAATTGAAGCATGTAAAAAGGCCCTATTCTATTTTGTTTATTGCATTTGCAGCTGAAGAAATAGGCTTACTTGGGTCTGGTTATTATGTAGCGCATCCATTGATTGAATTGGATAGAATTAAATTCTTATTAAACTTGGATTTAGCAGGGACTGGTGATGAGGGAATTCAAATAGTAAATGGATCTATTCATACAGCCTTGTTTTCAAAAATTCAAACGTTAAATAGACGTGATAATCTACTGACTAAAGTGAAAACCAGAGGGGCTGCTTGTAATAGTGATCACTGCCATTTTCATGAAAGGAATGTGCCCAGTTTCTTTATATATACTTTGGGGGGTATAAAGGCTTACCACGATGTATATGACAGGTATGAAACTTTACCGCTTACGGCCTATGATGGTTATTTCAAGCTTTTAAATCGCTTTATTCTATCCTTGTGATTGGAACATAAAAAAAGGCCTGTTTATCTAAATAAACAGGCCTTTTGTATACTGTGATCTCTTCAAATTAAAATACTATAGGAAGAGAAGTAATTTTATGATTAGAATTATTTTTAATCAAAATATAATAAATACCAGAATTAAATTTTGGTAAATCAAGAATGTTATTAGAACTTTCTACTTTATACATTGATCTTCCAGAAGCAGAAATCATTTCAACTTCATAGTTAATATCGTTTTTCGTAATTTGATTGTTGTCTCCACTTCCAGAATCCAAGATTTCTTTCATGATAAGGGTAATTGTATTTCCATTATCAAATTGTATGAAATCAAATGACGTTACTCCTTTATTTCCGAATGCAACATTGTTAATGTCTTGGTCGTTGATACTGTTTTCATCAATATATATAGTAGTACAAACCTCATCATAACAACCGTAATTCGTTAGGTAAGATACGCAGACATCATATTCTCCTGATTCTTGATAAAAGTGCTCAACAAAATCGTTTCCAGAGGAAGAAAAACCATCACCGAAATACCATTCAATATCATTGAACTCAATTCGTTTGTCGTATTCTAATGAGAAGGTTACTCTTCTGTACTCAATTTGTTCGGCTAGTTGAACCTCACAAAAATTACATACTTCTAGCTGAACAGATTCTTCTGTAAACTTATCTAGTTCTCCTTCAAAGATAACCAAATCGTCTGAACAAATATCGAGAGCAGTTAACACATAATAATATTGTTCTACAATTGGTAACTGATTCGGTTTATAGTTAAATGTAAATTCACCATCACCTCCTGTATAAATAGAATCGTTCCTTAATAATGTATTGTCATTTAGGGCACGAATTTCTATATGTACAAGGTGACCTGAAACATGAAAAGCTTCACTCAAATCAGTAACCAAACCAGAAACATGAAATAACGCACTACTTCTATCGGCAGTAGATTCTTCCGTGCCTCCTGCGGAGACACTTGAAGTAATTAGGCTGAGTAGGCCTATGCATAAGATTTTTAGATAACGCATTTTCTATCAAGTAAGAAACAAATATAGTGTTTTACTATATGTTTTCAAAAAAAACTTCATTTTTAGGCAATTAGCTATAAAATAAGGTCTTGTAGAGGGGGTGAGAAAGTTTTTAGAAATTTAAAGTGGATATTTTGAGAATGAACTACCTTTGATTATAGCTTATGAAAGACACGAATTATCATCATATTTTCTTTGATTTGGACCATACCCTTTGGGATTTTGACCAAAATGCTGCTATTGTTTTAAGAAAGTTATTTTTGGAATGTGCTGATCATTTAACGCATATATCTTTTGACGATTTCTTTGATAGATATTCCTACCATAATGATCAACTTTGGGGGTTATATGGTGTTGATTTAATTCCGCAAGCTGAATTGAGGTTAGAAAGATTTAGGTTGAGTCTAGCGGAGTTTGGGGTGACCAATAGGGATATAGTAAATCATTTTGTTCTAGAGTATCCTAAGCAAGCTCCATTGCAAACACATCTATTTCCTTATACCAAGGAGGTATTATCCTATTTGAAATCAAGGTATCGACTACACCTTATAACGAATGGTTTCGAGGAGGTTCAGCACATTAAATTGAATAATTGTGGGTTGGCTGATTTTTTTGATACTGTTACTACTTCTCAGAATTCTGGGGTAAAGAAGCCAAATCCAAAGATCTTTGAATATGCCTTATCTGTTGCGGGAGCTGAGAAAATAAGTTCCTTAATGATAGGGGATAGCGTAGAGTCAGATTGTTTAGGTGCGAAGAATATAGGTTTAGACCAGGTATATTTTAATCCAAAAAAAATGGACTGTAAACATTTGTTTACAGCCCAGATTCATTGTTTGTCAGAACTAAAAGCTTTGCTCTAGCGTTCTGCTATTACATCCATTCCTCCTTTTACTACTTGATCAAGAGAAACGTTTATTTTTGTGTCTAAAGGCACGAATACATCTACACGAGAACCGAATTTGATAAATCCAAAGTCATCAGATTGTTTAGCTGTTTGTCCTTCTTTTGCGTATAGTACAATTCTTCTAGCTACTGCACCTGCGATTTGTCTAAAAAGTACAGGTCCCCATGTATCATTCTCTACTACTACAGTAGTTCTTTCATTTTCCGTTGAAGATTTTGGGTGCCAAGCAACCAAAAATTTACCTGGATGATATTTTGCAAATTTTACTAAGCCACCTAATGGATACCTTGTAACGTGTACATTTATTGGAGACATGAATATTGAAATTTGAATACGTTTATCTTTAAAGTATTCAGTTTCTTCAACTTCCTCTATAACAACTACTTTCCCATCTACAGGTGAGAATAATTGATTTTCATTATTTTCAAAGTTCCTCTTTGGGTTTCTGAAGAATTGAAGAATCAAAAATAGGAATATTAAAGATATCCCTCCAATAATATAATGTGCTAATGTAGAATCTATTAAGCTTATTACTGTGCCGTTAATTGCAGCAATTATAAGTAATGTTCTTAATATAATTACGCTTCCTTCCTTGTGAAATCTAATCATGTAATCTGTTTTTGTTCCCTATCCAATTATAGGCCAAAGATAGAAAAAAAGGCATATATCACAGGTAAGGCTACTATAAAACTATCCATTCTATCTAAAATACCTCCATGTCCAGGTATTATGTTTCCTGAATCTTTTATACCGATGGATCTTTTGAACATTGATTCTATAAGATCACCAATCGATCCGAAGATGACTGCAAGTAAGGCAAATAGTATCCAGTTGCTAAGGCTCGTAATGTCCGTAGTATAATAAAGGACTATTCCAGAACCTACTGTTAAAATGGCTCCTCCAATAAATCCTTCCCAAGTTTTCTTTGGAGAAATTTTTTCAAATAATTTATGCTTACCAAATGTACGCCCACATAAATAGGCAAAGGTATCTGATGACCAAATTAAGATGAATAGAGAAATCAAAACCATTCCTTGATAATTTCCGTTTAGGTGTGCAAAAGGCAGTGCAAAACAGAAGGGTAGTGCTGCATAAACAAGTCCTCCTAATTGGAAAACAATATTAGCAGCTCCTTTTTCAAAATTTTTGAAGAGCTCATATAGAAAGGTTCCAGCAATTCCAAAGATTGAAGAGAATAAGAATAGTTTAGTAGTAGTCTCGGATAGACCTATAAAGCTCCCATTGATTCCAATAAATAGTAAAACAATACTGAGGTAACTGAATAGGTTTGACTTGAGTTCTAGGCTTTCTTTCCCATTTTTGGTGAATTCAGAAAAGGCTATTAGGGCCAGTGCCAAAAACAATCCAAATGCAACATTCACGTGTACGAGAATCCCGAAACAGAGCACAGCTATATATATAGTACCGCTGATGGCTCTAAGTGTCATATTGTTCATATACTAATTCTGATTGTAGTCTTCAATCATTAAGATGAAGAGCTGCTTATCATTTGGACGATCGATACCTGTTTTATCTGAATTTTTATTTCGGATACTGGTAATTTGTCCAGGGATATTTTTCTTATGACGGAAGTTTATTTGGGTAAGTCCTTCTCCCATATTTTTAACCAATTGAGAGGTCTTTGCGATTACGATAACTTTTTCAGGAAGGTCTCTAACCTTGTTGTACCCCGTTTGGATAGACGTAACCATAATTCGACCATCTGAAGCTATAAGACTTTCACAATTGCAAATGAAAACATCTGCGATATTCGCTTTGGTAATTTGAATATCCTGATGAATAGTGCTTAATAGTGCTTTGATAGATTGCTCGTAGCAAGCAAGGTTTTTTAAACTCCACTGTTGGGTAATTCCAGCAATATTGTCTACTAAATCCTGATGGGTAGGGCAATAAATGAATTTACCACCTTGTTGGGTAAGGTTATGGGCAAATTCTTCATCCAGTTCCGTGAAGGTTCTTGTAGTATTCATGTCAGGCTGCTCATTGGCAGCCTGACTTGAATTATTTGTAGATTGACTTTCTTTTACTTGTTCTGTATCAGAAAAGCCAAATATTCTATGCAGTACTTTTTTCATCGTTATTCTCCTCAACTTCTTTATCCGACGCCTCTTTTGGTTCTTCAGATTTAGTAGTTATCTCTATCGTCTCTTCAGATTCTTTTTTCCAGGGACGAGCTCCAAGCACTTTTTCTAAATCTTCCTTAAATATAACTTCTTTTTCCAAAAGTTGGTTAGCAATTTCTTTTAATCCATCTAAATTTGCTGAAAGTACATCTAAAGCTCTTTGGTAAGAGGTTTCAATGATCTTGCTAATTTCCTCATCGATAATTTGGGCAGTATACTCACTGTATGGTTTTAAGAAACCAGAATTTTGCCCACTTGAGTCGTAATAACTAATATTTCCTATACGATCACTTAAACCATAAACAGTAACTAAAGCTTGTGCTTGTTTGGTTACTTTTTCAAGGTCACTAAGTGCTCCTGTAGAGATTTTATTGAAGATAAGTTTTTCTGCAGCTCTACCTCCAAGGGTCGCACACATCTCATCTAATATTTGTTCAGTAGTTGTAATCTGACGCTCTTCTGGTAAGTACCAAGCAGCACCTAATGATCTTCCCCTAGGAACGATAGTTACTTTCACCAATGGTGCAGCATGCTCCAACATCCAACTTGTCATCGCGTGACCAGCCTCATGATGCGCAATTACCATTTTTTCGTTCTTAGAAATGATCTTATTTTTCTTTTCTAATCCTCCAACAATTCTATCTACAGCATCTAAGAAATCTTGCTTTGTAATTTCTTTTTTGTCTTGTCTGGCTGCGATTAATGCTGACTCATTACACAGGTTAGCGATATCTGCTCCAGAGAATCCAGGAGTTTGCTTTGCTAAGAAATCAACATCTAAGTCTTTTACATGTTTGAGCGGACGTAAGTGTACTTCAAATATTTCCTTACGTTCATTCAATTCTGGAAGATCAACAAATATTTGGCGGTCAAATCTACCTGCTCTTATAAGTGCCTTATCCAGTACATCTGCTCTATTGGTTGCCGCTAGTACAATTACATGGTGATCTGTTCCGAAACCATCCATTTCAGTCAATAACTGGTTAAGGGTATTTTCACGTTCATCGTTTGAGCCAGTCATTTGGTTCTTACCTCTGGCTCTACCAATGGCGTCAATCTCATCAATAAAGATGATAGCAGGTGATTTTTCCTTTGCTTTCTTAAAAAGATCTCTTACACGAGAGGCACCAACACCTACAAACATCTCAACGAAATCAGATCCAGATAGCGAATAGAAAGGAACTTCAGCCTCTCCAGCTACTGCTTTTGCTAATAAAGTTTTACCTGTTCCTGGAGGTCCTACTAATAAGGCTCCTTTTGGTATTTTACCACCTAGCGCTGTATATTTCTTAGGGTTCTTAAGGAAGTTTACAATTTCTTGAACTTCTTCCTTGGCACCTTCAAGACCTGCAACATCTTTAAAGTTGGTATTTACTTTTACATCTCCTTCGAATAGCTGAGCTTTAGATTTTCCAATATTGAAAATCTGGCCGCCACCGCCACCGGCACCACCACCGCTCATTCTTCGCATGATATATATCCACAATACGATGATAACAATCATAGGTAACCAACCAATAAGTCCATCCCACATAGAGTCTGAATTGGTGAAGTTCAAATCTACCTTTTCGGAATTTGGAACTTCATTTTGTACCATCTCCAATTGCTCTTGGAAATGTTTCAGATCACCAATGGTATAACTATAATGAGGTCCTTTGTTTGGCTTTTGTCCAAATTCAGGCTGACGCACAAGCTTATATTTATCCAATTCCAAAGAGTTATCTTTGATGTGGATATAAGCTGTGGTTTTATTACTTACCTCAATTTTTGCAACTTCATTTTGTTCTATCGCTGTTTGAAGTTCTTTCCAACCCCAAACACGCGTAGTGTTCATTTGTTGCATCATTAGCCAGGCAAAAAATACGACCCCTATGATGGCATAAATCCAATAGAAATTAAAAGCCTTGGAATTCTTAGGGCCTTTGAAATCTTTATTGAATTTACCTTTTTGTTTGTTCTTTTCGTTATTGCTCATATCAGCTTTTAGCTACTTAATCATCTATCGTTTCAAAAATGGCATCCCCCCAAAGTTCTTCAAGCTTATAATGCTCACGAACTTCTTTTTGAAAGACATGTACCACTAGGTTGACGAAATCCATCAAAACCCATTCTGCTTCTCTTGCACCTTCTATGTGCCATGGCTTTTCATCTAATAATTCAAAGCACATCTTTTCTACTGATCCTACGATTGCATTTACCTGTGTATTGGAAGTTGCCTCGCAGATAATAAAAAAGCTAGTTGATGCATTCTCTATATTTCGAAGGTCAAGGATCGTAATCTTTTGACCTTTTATTTCTTGTATTCCTTTTACAATGACTTCTTTTAAAGCCTCTGTTTTTGTAACTGTTTGCTGATTCATGGGTTCCTTTTAAATATTGCGCAAAAATACGTATAAAAAGCGAATCTATTCGATTTAATCTCGCTAATTGAACATGTTTTTATCTATCAAATACAATAGACTTGCCATCGAGGCAGCTCCCAATTCCAATTCTCTTCTATTTACAGTCTCAAATACATCCGAATCTGCATGGTGATAGTCGAAATATCTTTGGCTGTCAGGACATAATCCCATGAGTAAAATGTCAGGATTTTCATTCTTCAAGGGGCCTATATCCACACCAGCATGTCCTTTTTCAAAATAGTATAATCCGTATGGTTCCAATATTTCCCTCAACGTTTTAATTCTCGACATATCTTTTTCTGATCCATCTAGATTGAATCCTCTAGGCGAAAATCCACCGCAATCACTTTCAATTGCAGCAATATGTGTCTCATTGTTTCTATCGGCCATTTCTGCATATCTTCTTGCTCCTCTTGCACCATTTTCTTCATTGGTGAAAAGTACAAATCGGATACTGTGTTTTGGTCGAATATCCAATGTTTTAAAGATACGTAAAACTTCTATGGTTTGTACGATTCCCGCTCCGTCATCGTGTGCTCCTTCTCCAAGATCCCAAGAGTCCAAATGTGCACCAATGGTGATGTATTGCTCTGGGTATTTTGTCCCTTTGATTTCAGCGATTACATTGTGTGATTCCGCATCATCCTTGGTGTAACAACCTAGTTTCATATATGCAGTAAGCGTACTGTCATTTTTGAGTTGAGCACTAAGTAAATTAGCTGTTTCAGTACTGATAGCAGCAGCTGGAATGGCCTTGTCTAGATTTTCATAATGCATTACACCTGTATGGGCAAAATGGTCATGTGCATTAGTCATAGACCGTACAAAAACTCCTATTGCACCATATTTTGCAGCTTCATTTGCGCCTCCCCAACGTTGGTCTACACAGCTTCCATAGGCATGGAAGGTATTGATAACTTTCTCGTTAAAAGGACGGTTGAAGAAAACAAATCTCCCTTTGATTTCATTGGTGTCCATTTTGGCTAAATCTTCTAAACCTTGAACTTCCACAACCTTAGCGGATAGAAAATTATTGGTTCCAGTACTTACTGATCCTCCTAAAGCACTCAAATCCATATTGACTCTACCCGTGGTAGAGTAAAAATAACCGGTCTCTTTCTTTGATCTTATCCAGTTGGGAACCAAAACACCTTGCTTATATACTGAATCTGGTTCCAATGCTGCTAGGGTTTGTTCTCCCCAAATTACAGCTTCTTCCAATTCTTTACTTCCACTTAATCGTGCGCCAATATTTTTACAAAGGTCTCGAAGGTCTTCGTGAGCGTACCCATTTTCCAGGGCTTCATCGTAAATTTGTCTGATTATTTTATCGTCATCTGCTTTTTGTGACCAGGCATGGTTACCATAGCAAAGACAAGAGATGAGGGCAATTACTTTTATATTCATATAGATGCATTGATTTAGCAGCATTAAAAGTACGATATTTTTTGACATATCGTTCCTGCTAAATTTACCCTAACATGTTAAAAAGTGTGAGTGCCCACCTTCCCTTACCAAAATGAGGTATTTACTATTACGATATTTTACAAATGATAGTAGGTATAGGCTTCTTTTTGAATCTGTTCCCTATGGTCTGGATGTGCAATATTGATCATTGCTATAATTCTTTCCTTAATGGTCTTTCCGTAAAGATCCGCAATTCCGTACTCTGTTACTATAAATCTTACATGGGCTCTTGTAGTTACTACACCTGCTCCTCGTTTCAACATACTTACTATCTTGCTTTCTCCGCGACTAGTAGTTGATGGAAGTGCTATTATTGGTTTTCCTCCTTTGGAAAGAGAGGCTCCACGGATAAAGTCCATCTGACCTCCAACGCCTGAATAGAATTTTGTTCCTATAGAGTCTGCACATACCTGACCAGTGATATCTACTTCAATGGCAGAATTGATAGATACTTGTTTTGGGTTTTGTTTAATATTACTGACATTGTTTACATAAGCAATGTCTAAAAGGTGAATAGAAGGATTGTCATCTACAAAGTCATACAGTTTTCTAGAGCCAATGATAAATCCAGAAATGGTAAGTCCTGGATTTAGGACTTTCTGACTGTTGTTGATTACCCCGCTTTCAATTAATGGTAAAACACCGTCTGAAAACATCTCTGTATGTATTCCAAGGTTTTTATGATTTCCCAATTGATTCAGTACCGCATTTGGTATAGTTCCTATCCCCATCTGTAGGGTAGAACCATCCTCTATAAGACTTGCGATATATTCTCCAATTTTTCGTTCCACTTCATTCGGTTCAGGAAGAATAGTTTCGTGGATAGGCTGATCGTGCTCTACAAAGGCATCGATCTTAGAAATGTGGATAAAGCCATCTCCATGTACTCTTGGTAAGGAGGGGTTTATTTGGGCTACTACATATTTCGCAGATTCCATAGCGGCTCGCGAAGCATCCACAGATAATCCCAGGCTGCAATAACCATGTTTGTCTGGTGGGGAAACTGAAATCAACGCAAGATCTAAAGGAATAATTCCGTTTCTGAATAAATCCGGTACTTCACTTAAGAAGGATGGAATAAAGTTGGCTTTTCCTTCCCAAACGGCTTTTCTTACATTGGCTCCGATAAACAAATTGTTTATTTCAAAGTGTTTGATGCAATTCGGTTCTAGATAAGTTGCCTTGCAATCTGTATGAAGTTGATAGAGTTTTAAATCGTTGAGATCTTTCTCACAAGCTAAATGACACATTTGGTCTATTAGGAATTGTGGTGAAGAGGCTGCCGTATGGATAAATATTTTGCTAGATGATGTTAGGTAATCTTCTAATTTTCCTTTGCCGCTAATCATAATATAAACTTTGTTTTGTCCTCCAAAGATACGAAGTGGGGGTAGGCTGATACCTGATAATTGTTAGGTCATGAACAGTTAATTATCATAATTTACAAAAAATCTAGGCAGGTCTATGTATTGATTTTTGAGATGATGGAAGTTTGGACGATAAATCTTGGTGAAAAAATGAATTTTTTTGTTGCCATAACTATCAGTAAAACATAAAATTGCAAGAACCTTATGAAAAAGCTTGAAAATATTCCTTTTGTTGTTTGTGGAATAAATAAAATTTGTACTATGTTTGCAACCGCAAAAGCGAAAAGCCGATGTAGCTCAGCTGGCTAGAGCAGCTGATTTGTAATCAGCAGGTCGTGGGTTCGAGTCCCTCCATCGGC
>CAJXXR010000011.1 GCA_913063375.1 uncultured Flavobacteriales bacterium
ATCAAAAGAACTTTGTCAAAAGATACTGAATCTCCTGGTTCTCCTGCCAAACGATGAACATAAACACGTTGATCTTTCTCAACTTTGAATTGCTGCCCTGCTATCTCTACGATTGCGTACATAAAAAGATCTTTTTATTTTGTTTACACTTTTAGCGTGTGCAAATTTAATCAAACTTTTCTTATTTACTAGCTACCCGATTGATATTTTTACTAAAAAATGACTTTTTACTATTCACCAGATAGACTCCAAGTAAAATAACACCCGTTCCTACTATATGATTGAAAAACAGAGGCTCCCCATCTAGAATACCAAAAAGAAGTGCAAAAACAGGTATTATATAGGTACAAGAAGCTGCAAATATTGGACTCGTACTTTTCAATAATTCATTAAATACATAGAGAGCACCTGCTGTACATAACAATCCTAAAATGGCTGTATACCCTAAACTATACATGGCCATTTTCTCTGTTTGTAGGTGATGAATAAAGTCCGTTTCTATAAACAGGAAGATACCTGTTAATAAAGCAGAAAAACTCAATGAATAGGAAGTTATAACAATTGCAGGAACCTCCTGCAGTTTCTTTTTAATCAGATTTACATTGATACCATAACACAAGGTTGCAAGAACTACATAACCTGAAAACTCTAGGGCATTGGTAATATCCATTTCCAAATCTGGTACCAACAGCGTATAAGTGCCAATAATACCTATAATTATCCCTATAATATTATAAATACTCACCTTGGTCTTCAACCAAAAATAACCAACCAATAGCGCAAATAATGGCGTCAATGCATTCATTACCCCAACCACTCCAGTACTCATTCCAGAAACAGCTTTGGTAAACAAGAATGCAGGGATTAGATTACCGAGAAAACCACTGAGGTATACAAACCAATTGGCTCCCAACGCATGTCTCTTTAGCTTGGCGAGTACGATTGGTGTAAAAGCCAAACCTGCAATAAATACCCTCAAGGCAGCAACCTCCATCGTACTAAATGCAATCATTCCCCTTTTCATATATATAAAGGAACTCCCCCAAACTATGGATAATAGAATCAATGTAATCCACTGATTCTTTCTATGTAATAACCAATTTGCCACAATCTACTTTTTTAATTTAAGCAAATGTATACCATTTTAAAGGGAATTTATTCAGCGCGGCATTAGTATTTGTATTCCACTTGAATTCTTAAAGACTATTAATGTTAAATTCTGTTTAATATCACCCCCCTTTTTACAAAAAATAACAAATTAGTGTACCTTTGTGCCCGATGAAGAAGACTTATACTATTCAAATTGAAGGGATCTCCTGTGGACACTGTGTAGCCTCTATCCAAAAAATACTGGATGGCCTCAACGGTATAACAGCCTCCTCTGTTGATTTGGCTACAGGCAAAGCTTCAATTGAATTGGATTCCTCCCAGTTAGATCTACAAACGGTAATCCAATCCATCAATCAAACTGAAATATATACCGTAAAATCTCATGAAAATGAAAACATTATTTAGAAGTTTCCTAGTTGTAAGCATTAGCTGTTTCGCATTGTTTGCGCAATCTTGTAGTGAATCTGCAGTAGCAAATCCACAAGACAAAACTGTTCAGACAGAAACAGAATGGACCTCAATGAACATGAATATTGAAGGTATGACTTGTGCTATAGGATGTGCGAAAACTATCCAACACAAACTAAACGAAACAGAAGGTATCAGCGATGCAAAAGTTGACTTCGAAAATAAATTAGCTACGGTAACATACGACAAGAACAACTTATCTGAAAATGATATTATTGCACTTGTAAACAATGATATTTACACTGCAACTGTTGTAGCAGCTAAAGAATGTAAGCCAGGTTGTGAAAAAGCATGTTGTGTAAAAGCAGAAGCTAAAGATTGTAAACCAGGATGTGAGAAAGCATGTTGTGCAAAAGCAGATGTAAAGAAATGTTCTAAGGATGCCAAAGCTTGCGCTAAGGATTCAAAGAAATGTTCTAAGGATGCTAAAACCTGTGTTAAAGACTCAAAAAAGTGTTCTAAGGATGCTAAAGCATGTGCTAAGGATTCAAAAAAATGTTCTAAAGACGCAAAAGCTTGTTCTACAGAACACGCAAAAAAGTGTTCTTCTAAAGACGCATCAAAATGTAGTAAAACTGCAGCTAGCACTGACTCAGAAGCTACAAAATGTGAAAAAGATTGCACAAAAGCATGTTGTGCTAAGAGCTAATTAAGACTTTATTTCACCTATTATAAAAAACCGCTCTTGCAGCGGTTTTTTTTTTGGCTTATTTATCCAATTCAAATTTGTAGCTTTGCAAAAATTATTTGCCCATGACAGCATTCGAAAAATTAAAATTTAGCCAGCGTATGATTGAGTCACTTCAGGAGGCTGGAGTAGAATCATTCGATAAACAACAGCTAAAAATTGCCAAGCGACTTTCCAGTGGTCAGCATACTGTGTGTGTGAGTAACCTGAGAGAGAAAAAGCAATTGGCTTATATTGCTGGTGCTGTCAAAAAACTTGCTTTTGCTAAAGATTACGTTCCTCGTCTCATCATTCTTTTACCGAATAGCGAGAAAGTAATGGAAGCAGAAAAAAACTTTAATACCATTGCTGCCCATACCGATCTTCGTATTATGGCTATTGCAAAAGGGCAAGACCAAGAGGGTAATATTGCTATCTTAGAAGAAGGTATTGATGTATTAATTGCTACTCCAGGTCTTTGTTGGAACTACTACATGTCCAACATCCTAAAATATAATGAAGTTCAGACCATCCTAATTGATGACCTAGACTTCATGACAGATCTAAACTACCAGGGAGATATCCAGATGATTTTGGAAGATATGCCTAGAAAGGCGCAAGTCATCATCTTCTCTGAGAGTTATTTCGAAAAGGCTGAAAACCTTATCGAACGTACCATCCCTTTCTTTGAAGAATATACGATAGATCAACCGTATGAATTCCGCGAATTAGTCGCTACAGAATTGTACGAGGCTCCAAACAATAGAACCAAGCTAAATATGGTTTTATTGAATCTTGAAAAATTGGAACCAGAACAATCTATGGTAATCTATACGCGTTCTACATCTTCTGCTATTCTACTGTCTCAGTATTTAGAAAAAAATGCAGTAGGGGCATATGGATTGGCACATTCAGGACTCGATGAGCGAATCAGCGAAAAAAACATCTATCAATTTAAGGAAGGAAATCTACAGGTAATTCTTCTTACTGAAGACTATATTAATGAGCTAGACTCTACAAAGATTGACAAATGGCTCAACTTTGAGATCCCTCACGACTTAGCCAAGTTTCTTAACGAGTCTGCTGTAGAGAACAGACCTGAAGGAGCTTCTACTATAAACCTTGCTACTATTGAAGAGCATATGTTCTTCCTGCAGCTAGAAAAAAGTGGACCATTTAACTTTGAAATATTAAACCTTCCAGAAGGTGCGCTATACTCGGATCAACGTTTAGCCATTGAGGCATTGAAAAGAGAAAAATCTAAAGTAGCTATTCTGTCTAAAGGGAAAAGAGTGAAAGCCGCCAGAGGTAAAAATTTCGCTGGACCTCAAGACACCAGAAAAATTACTAAGTTTAAAAAGAAAAGATGAGCCAACAGCTCATCTTTTTTTTTTAATCTCTATACTCCTGCCCAAAACGCAGGCCTAGTTTTTTTCGAATAAAATAGGTGCTCAGATACAAGAGCGGGGTATCAAGTGCTGCAATAATAATTTTAAAGAGTACGCCATCAAACAACAGCAACCAGTAAAGGTCCCAAGAAATCACCTCAAACCAACAGAGTAATCCCAATACCAGAGAGGTATCTACTATTTGCGACAGGAAGGTGGAGAAATTGTTTCTTAGCCATAACATCTTCCCCTTGGTTAGCCTCTTCCAAAAATGAAATAACTGGATATCCACAAACTGAGCACATAGGTAAGCCATCATAGAAGCACTTACTGCCACTCCACTTAAGCCAAATACCGAATGAAAGGTCTCATCATTTATGGTAGACCAAGAAGCCGCGGGCATCACATCCGCCAGATACACAATAAAGGTCATAAAGAAGCTAGCTGCAATCCCTGAGAAAACAACTCTATTGGCGCGTTTGGCACCGTAAATTTCAGATATAATATCGGTAATCAAAAAGGTAACGGGATAGGCAAGGATACCCACTGAGAGCTCAAAAGTTTTGATCCCAAAAAAATCCCAGCTGAAAAACTTCTGGAATATCAGATTCGAGCCAACCAATGCTGCAATGAACATAGCGGCAAGAATCAGGTACAACTGCTCTGCGAAAATTCTCTTTCTCAATTCTTTATTCTGATTTGACTTTTTAAAAGTAAGCATAAAATTCTTATTAGATGAGTGTTAAAAGTTAATATTCAGGCTGTCCTTTTTTTTTACATCTTTAATCTAAAGCGACACGATATTGTTATTTTACCTTGATACTAAAATAAACACCCCCCACCCCTCTCGAGAGGGGAATATATCCTTTTAACTTGAAGCTTTCATCTAAAGCAATGAGCTTTTGTTCTTTTACCTTGATGCAAAATGAACCATCCGGGACAAGACTTATTATAATTTGCAATTAGATTGGAACATATCTATGTGCGTAGAGTTGTTTCATTGTTCTTTTGCCCAGATGCAAAATGAACCAATCCCGGATAGCCGGGACAAGACTTCTTTTTAATAATTAGAAAATACTACAACTTCTTCCAGCCTGCTAAAAATAACTCGCTACGCTCTCCCGAAGCTTCGGGATTAGGCAAAAAGCCTTTCAGTATTCTTGATTTTCAATCTATTTCTAAATAGGTCAATATATTTTTACTGGTTTAAACATTTCTGAATACTGAATTAGTCAATAGTAAGACTTAATGAGTGTAGGAATGGAATGGCGTTTCTTTGACTGAAAGAAAAAGAAAATTAGCCTGTAGTGACGAAATGAATGTCCCGAAGGGAAGTCCTTCTATTGACGAGATTTTTAGTTTCTTTTTTATCGAATGAAAAAAGAAAAGCCTAGCGGCTTGAGCGAAACATCAACGCACATTAAAAAAACACACCCCTAGCCATTTGAATATATGGGTCCTATCCTATTACCTAAACTTTAAGCATAAAAAAAGGAGCTAATAAATTAGCTCCTTTTTTTAACATGTTATTATAATCTAGACTCCCCTAGTACACCTCCAACATAAAAGGAATTCTCGCTTGAGTTCCTTTCATATCTTTTAGCTCCAACCATTTTGTAAGCTCTGGAGAAATCTCATTTAGCTGAGACTCTAGAGAATGTTGCATCATCATCCCTCCGAAGATTTTGGAAAATCCGAATCCATCTTTCTTTGGGTATTCACGGATAGAATAATCTTCAAGGTTGGCTCTTTTCGCTGCCTCACGGATAGCTTCATCAACACCTCCTAATTCATCTACCAGACCTATATTTATTGCATCGGAACCAGCCCATACACGACCTTGACCTATTTTATCTACTTCTTCTTTACTCATCTTTCTACCTTCCGCTACATGCGTAATAAAGGTATCGTACACACGCTCTACACTGTGTTGTATAATATTCTTTTCATCTATGGTTAGCTTACGTGTTGCATTACCCATATCTGAGTAGGTATGTGTATTGTAACCATCCACATTCAATCCAAGCTTATCCTTTAGCAACTCTTCCATACTAAACAATACGCCAAAAACACCGATAGATCCTGTTAGTGTATTTGGCTGTGCATAGATCTTATCCGCTGCAGTTGCGATATAATAACCACCAGAGGCAGCATAATCTCCCATCGACACAATCAATGGCTTTTCTTTCTGTGCCAATACCGTTTCTCTCCAAATAATATCTGAAGCTAGTGAGCTTCCTCCTGGAGAATTCACACGGAGTACAATTGCTTTTATATTTTCACTTTTTCGTGCTTTAGCAATGGCTTTAGCAATGGTTTCTGAACCCATGGTTCCATCTGAACTTTTCCCATGAATAATAGAACCTTCACAGTAGATTACTGCAATTTTGTCCTTTCCAATTCCAGACATACCATTGGTACTCATATATTTTTGCAATTTCACAATCTGCTTGTATTCTGTACCGGCAGCTGCTTCAATCTTAGCCTTAACCTCATCTTGGTAAATAAGTCCATCTACCAATTTATGGCTGATCGCATCTTTAGCTTCTCGGATCAAAAACCCATCGGCAATAGCATTCAAATCCTCTACAGACACGCCACGTGAGCTAGCGATATCATCGACCATACTATTCCATAACGCATCGATAAATTTCTTTGTCTGCTCAAAATTTGCCTCACTCATTTTATTCATCAGGAAAGGCTCCACCGCAGATTTAAATTTCCCATGACGGATAACTTGCGGCTCTATCCCTATCTTTTCAAAAAAGTCTTTGAAGAACATTACATTCGCTCCTATTCCCTTCAACTCCATATCTCCCTCCGGGTGTAGGTAAATCTCATCGGCAACTGAGGCTAAATAATAACCCGTCTGGGTGTATCCATCGGCAAAGGCAATGATCTTTTTTCCAGAAACCTTAAAATCTATCAGCGCATCACGAATTTCCTTGATAGTTGACATTCCAGCACCTACCGAACCAGACTCCAAGATGATGGCTTCAATATTTTCATCGACAGCAGCATGCTCTATGCTCTTTAGGATATCGTTTAGCCCGAGTGGGAAATTATCATTGAAGTCATCGATTCCAAAATCTAGAAATGGATTTTTCTCAGCATTCTCCACAATTTTCTTATTCAGCTTCAGACTCAAAACAGAATTGGGGCGTATCTTCACCTCATCTCCTGAAGAGCCAATAGCTATCAGCATAATAAAAAAGATGAATACTAAGGAGACAATCCCCACCATTGTAGCAAGGGTATATTTTAAAAAGCTTTTCATATCAGTTTTATTTAATGGTAGTATTATTAAACAAATTTATAAAAAGCCTAGAAAGATTCAGTTAAAATAAGATAAAAGCTACCTTTGTAAAAAATTCAGAGAATCATGAATTGTGCTATTTCCATAGGTTCATCTATTGAGCCAAGAGATCTTCACCTGATGAATGCAGTGAGTAAACTTCACAAATTGTTCAAAGGTAGAGTTGAAACTTCAAAATCTTACGAAAGCCCAAGCTGGGGATATGACGGTAATGATTACCTCAACATGTGTGTATTGGTGAAAACCAAAATGCAACCGCATGAGTTCCTTCCAATGATTCAAGAGATTGAAGATGAAATGGGACGTGTACGTACGGAAGAACGCTACGAAGATCGTATCATTGATATTGATATCTTATTGTACGAAAATCAAATCATCGAAGAGGATGACCTAACGATTCCACATCCTCGTATGCATAGACGTAAATTTGTAATGGCGCCACTTACGGAACTTGCTCCAGATTGGATCCACCCCACCTTGAACGCTCCTATTAAGGAACTGAATGAGAAGTGTCCAGATAAAAATCCGGCAACCTTATTTGAAGAAATTTAGTCGTTCGAAAAATATAGTATTAGCCCTTTAACTCTTTTGTTAAAGGGCTTTTTTTTTGACTTTCAAATCATTTAAAAATGTCATTATATCATTACTGGTTTGAATGCCTAATTTATAAAATCGAAATTAAGATCGAATGAATGAAACTACGAAATGGCGTTTATCGACCAAAGGGAGATAAAAGTAGCCTGTAGTAGTGATCCCGGACGTCCGGGATTGTTTCTTTTTTATCGAATGAAAAAAGTAAGAGCCTAGCGGCGGAGAGTGAGATAAAGAGGCTTTTTAAAAAATACACACCCCTACCCCTCTCAAGAGGGGATTGGCTCCTTTAAACTTGAATCTGAAATCTACTGCACCTTCCAATACAAATCCCACAAACACATACCAGCACTTACCGAAACATTAAAAGAATGCTTGGTACCAAACTGCGGAATTTCAATACAGCTATCACATTGATCCACTACTTCCTGCTGAACACCCTTCACCTCATTCCCTAAAACAATAGCCACCGGCTGATTCATTTTTGGGAAGTCTTGTAGCATAATAGAATTTTCAGCTTGCTCTAGGGCGGCACAATGAACACCTTCGCGTTGAAGCTTTTTGATCACTTCCACCGTATCTTCCACATATTCCCAGTCTACAGACTCTGTAGCACCGAGGGCTGTTTTGTGGATATCTCTATGTGGCGGAGTTGCGGTGATCCCACATAGGTAAATCTTTTGCACGCGCAGTCCGTCTGAGGTACGGAATATAGAACCAATATTGTTGAGACTTCTCACATTGTCTAAGACAACAATGATAGGCGCCTTCTCGCTCTCTTTGAACTCTGAGGCTTCCATTCTTCCCAATTCACTGTTCTTTAGTTTTCTGCGTTGCATAGCTGTTTTATTTATGTTTTAAAACCGTGGACAAAATTAAGAAAACCTTTTTCAAATATCGTGGAAAAGTTGTGTATAACTTCTCTAGTTTTGCATTGAATTTTTGAGCGAAATTGTAGTATTTTAGACCTTTGGAATTAACTGCATAAAGATTACCACCTTGGCAAAGAAGAAAACGACGGAGAAGAAAGTGACCCCCTTGATGAAGCAATACAATGCGATCAAAGTAAAATACCCTGATGCGGTATTGTTATTTCGTGTGGGTGATTTTTATGAGACTTTTGGACAGGATGCTATAAAGGCTTCTAAGATTTTGGGCATCGTATTGACGAAGCGCGCAAATGGCGGCACCAATGAGGAGCTGGCTGGCTTCCCTCATCACTCTATTGATACTTACCTACCAAAGCTAGTTCGTGCTGGTCAACGTGTTGCCATCTGTGAGCAGCTGGAGGACCCGAAGATGACGAAAAAAATCGTCAAGCGTGGTGTGACTGAACTGGTTACTCCAGGGGTTTCCTATAACGATAAAACCATAGATACTAAGAGCAATAATTTCTTGGCTTCTGTACATATTCACAAGGAGCATGGTGGTATTGCTTTCTTGGATGTTTCTACGGGTGAATTCTATTTGGCGGAAGGGAAATTAGAATATATTGATAAATTACTCCAGAGTTTCCAACCTGCTGAAGTGATCTACCAAAAACAAAAGAAACAAGCCTATACAGAGGCTTTCGGCGATCAGTTTTATAGCTACCGCATGGAGGACTGGGCTTTTCAACACGATTTCGCCTATGAAAAGCTGATCAACCACTTTGGTACCAAATCTCTAAAAGGTTTTGGTATAGATGGAAAGAAGCTTGGAATTATAGCTGCGGGTGCTGCCTTACATTATCTAGACGAGACGCAGCATCACGAAGTTCAACATATCAGTGCTATTACGCGTATTGAGGAAGAGCAGTATGTTTGGATGGACCGTTTTACGATCCGCAACTTGGAGTTGTTCCAATCTTACAATCAAGAGGCTGTTACGCTGATTGACATTTTAGACTATTGCTCCTCTCCAATGGGGGCTAGAAGCCTTAGAAGATGGTTGGCGCTTCCATTGAAGGATCTAAACGCTATTGAGGAACGTCTGAATGCTGTAGAATTCTTTATCAACAAAGGGGAATTGGCAGACACTGTACGTTTGCATATCAAGCAAATTGGAGACCTAGAGCGATTAATCTCTAAGGTAGCTACCGGTAGAATAAATCCTCGTGAAGTGGTGCAATTGCAACAGGCCATGGAGAATGTCTCCCCTATCAAAGTCCTTTGTGCAAGGATGGATGAGCCTGGATTGAAATTACTAGGCGATCAGCTTAATGCTTGTCAGCTGATAGTAGACCGTATTGCTAAGGAGATCCAACCCAATGCTCCACTTTTGGTACATAAGGGGAATATCATTCAGGAAGGAATTTCTGCTGAATTGGATGAATACCGTGGATTAGCTCACAATGCCAAGGATCTGCTAGAGAAAATCCGTCTACGTGAAATAGAGCGTACAGGCATGAGCAATTTGAAGATTGCCTTCAACAATGTCTTTGGGTATTATCTAGAGGTTAGAAATAGCCAAAAGGACAAGGTCCCTGAAGAATGGATCCGTAAGCAAACCTTGGTGAACGCAGAGCGTTATATCACGGAGGAGCTGAAAGAACTGGAAACAAAAATTATCTCGGCTGAAGGAAAGATCAGTGAGATTGAAAACAAATTGTTCAATGCCCTAGTATTCGCATTGACAGAATATATCTTGCCTATTCAGCAAAATGCTTTGTTGATTGCAAGACTGGACTGTTACCTTTCTTTTGCACAGGTATCAGTAAGAAATGGCTATAATAAGCCCAACTTGAATGAAGGCTTTGGCTTGGATATCAAGGATGGTAGACATCCTGTTATTGAGCAGAATTTACCTTTGGGTGAAAGTTATATCGCAAACAATGTTTACCTAGACAATTCTACGCAACAGATCATGATGATTACTGGGCCAAATATGTCCGGTAAATCGGCTTTACTGCGTCAAACAGCCTTGATTGTACTCTTAGCTCAGATTGGGTGCTTTGTGCCGGCTAAATCGGCGGAAATTGGCTTAGTGGATAAAATCTTTACCCGTGTAGGTGCTTCGGATAATATCTCGCTGGGTGAATCTACCTTTATGGTGGAGATGAATGAGACGGCTTCTATCTTGAACAATGTCTCAGACCGAAGCTTGATTCTCCTTGATGAGATTGGTCGTGGAACTAGTACTTACGATGGTATTTCCATTGCTTGGGCTATTGCAGAGTATCTACATGAGCATCCTACGCATGCAAAAACTTTATTTGCTACGCATTACCATGAACTGAATGAGATGACGGAGCTTTTCCCACGGATTCGCAATTTCAATGTTGCGGTGAAGGAACTGGACAATAAGATCATCTTTATACGTAAGCTTCAAGAAGGGGGCTCTGAGCATTCCTTTGGGATTCACGTTGCCAAGATGGCGGGAATGCCTGCTAGTCTAATCAACCGTGCCAATACTATTTTGGCGCAGTTGGAAAGTAGCCGATCTCGTGAACAAAATACGGAGACGTTAAAGCAACAGAATGGTCAAACCGTGGATGAGGGTATGCAATTGAGCTTTTTCCAACTAGACGATCCTGTTTTACTTTCTATAAAGGATGAAATTACACAGACAGACATCAATACCCTTACGCCTGTAGAGGCCCTGATGAAGCTGAATCAGATAAAAAAGATGATTGGCAAGAATTAATTCAAGGGCTAATTTCATGTATTTGAAGCCCATAGAAATTCTTTGAATTATTTATTATAATAATATTTGGAGGTTCTAGTTTTTGGCATATATTTGCACCGCTACAATGAAGCAATACGATGCGAGTGTAGCTCAGGGGTAGAGCATCACCTTGCCAAGGTGGAGGCCGAGGGTTCGAATCCCTTCACTCGCTCCACATCACGCCTAAGTGGTGGAACTGGTAGACACGCAGGACTTAAAATCCTGTGGGCAGTAATGTCCGTGCGGGTTCGATTCCCGCCTTAGGTACAAAGGCGCTAGCCTTTTAAACGAAAGCGTTTCCATATAATTTGGAAACGCTTTTTTTATGCCTATATTTCAGAGAATTTTACTAAACGAATACGGAAACGCATACGATTTAAAAGTGAAGAAACTCTACTCTACTCCAAAGATTTACACTGCCAATAATGACCTTTCAAAAAGGTGGTATGTTTATTATTCTTTTCGAAATCCTGATACGGGTAAATTACATCGACAAACTCCTATTTATGGAGGAGTAAATAGGTTCAAAACGAAATCAGAAAGAATGGAAATCCTTTCAACCTTTAAACTAGCCCTAGAATCCCTACTTAAACAAGGCTATAACCCATATGAAAATCCGGATACAACTGAAACAAGATTAAATCTAGAAAGCACTCGAAAACACTATACAATTCAGAGAGCTTTTGAATTAATAATGAAGGAGAAAAAGGCTGTACTGACCGAAACCTCCTATAAAGTTCTTCATAGTAAGATTTCAAAATTCCTTCACTATCTCGAAAACAAGAACCTTCACCTTAAGGATATCACCAGTTTATCTAAAGCTCATATACTAGGATTTCTGAGCCATATGCTATCTAGCTCTTCTGCAAGTAATAGAAACAACTATAGAAGAGATATTAGCTCAGTATTAAGCGCTATGGTAGCACAGGATATCATTGAAAAAAATCCAGTTTCCACAATCGCCAAACTATCTTCTAAACCAGTTAGAAATAAAACGTACTCAAAGGATAAGGTGAATGAAATATTTGAGTTTATAGGCAAAAATCAACCCGACCTTTTACTGTTTATCAAATTCGTATCCTGGAATTTCTTAAGACCAATAGAAGTCACCAGGCTAAAAATTCAAGACATCAACATTAAGGAAGGACTCTTAACGGTTAAAGCCAAAAACAAAGCCGTTAAAACCAAAATAATACCAAGTATTCTACTAGAAGAAATTAAAGCTTTAGAATTACATAAGTTCCCATCAAGCCACTTCTTATTTACTCCAGAAGGTATTCCAGGACAATGGGAGACATCCGAAAGTGGAAGAAGAGAATATTTCACTAGAAGGTTTCAAAAAATCAAAAAAGCATTGAATCTTGGAGAAGAATATTCCATTTATAGCTTTCGACACACCTTTATAACAAACTTATATCAGAATTATAGAGAGGAACTATCTCCATTTGAGACTAAAAGTAAATTAATGGTAATTACTGGCCATTCTTCAATGCAAGCCTTGGAAAAATACTTGAGAGATATTGACGCTGAATTACCCGAAGATTATTCTAATGATTTTAGCTTAAACACAAATAAGTAATCTGGGTTATCGAATAATCAATTTTTGACTCATTTTAATATAAATACACACCAAATTAATCAAGAAAATACTTAAAGGATTAAACATAAGAAATGTATATCGTACTTTCTTACATCCTAAACCCGACTTCTAATTCAATAATTATTTCACAATCACACATCAATGTGTTAAAAACACACATCAAAACTCACTAAATTCAGTAAGCTTTTCGAATCACTGAATTCAGTGAGTTTTAGCTCTCCAATCCAACAATAGCTCCAATCTAATATTAAAAATCAAAAAAAACACTCAAAATCAAGTGTTTGGCAATTATTTTAAATTTATCTAACATTACACAAACTAAAATATTTTAAAACTATGAATACAAAATTAAATCTATTGCTGGTAGCAATTGGACTTTGCATTTCTACAGGGTCTGCGCAAACAAACATTATAGGGGCAACTGTCACCGACCAACATGTAAATTCCTCTTTACAATCTCAGTGGCAAATGTATCAACCGGGCAACACCATCCCTCAATCAGCTAATACTGAAACAAAACCATTCTACAATTCAGGAGTAGCAGCACAAGATAAGGGAAACGGCCATATGGTTGTCAATGTATATGAAAGCAGTCAAGTACAGCCTGCATACGAATTCGGGAGCTATATTTTCCAATATGTTGATCCGAACACACCATACCCAAATAACTTTTCAATTTTACCTTATATGGAATCAGTGAGTCTCATCACATGGCAAGAATTCAACTCTTTAGGGATGCTAACGAATGGTAACACACATACAATATCTATTCCTGCAGCTGATCCAGATGTTGAATTTAGTCCGGATTATGAAACCTTTTTCGTTTCATTCAAAAATAGTGCTTCCACAAGCCTACACATACAAAAATGGACATGGGATAACTTTTTTCAAGACTATTTTTTCATCTCACAAGTCACTATCCCAACTCTAGGAACCATTGGAGTTTCAAATATTGATATAGCAATGTATTCAGGAGAACCTCAAGGAGTAATTACCTGGTATGACTACAATGGCGCCGACAAAATTTATGCATGTGCCTTTGACCAAGGATTAGCCATTTCTCCAAGAGTAGAAATTGCAGATGATGGTAGAGGACCTGATGTAGCAGTTTGCTCCAATTCTGAGCTATATCACATCTCGTATATGACCTATAATACCGAAATTAAAGTAAAAACCGGAGCATGGGGTGATTTAATGAGTGTTATTCCCCCGACCCCTGTATACACATCGCCAACAGATGGGTATAATGCTGGAAGAATAGCTAGCCCTCACAATCAATCTGGAGGTTTAAATTCTGAAGATTATACTGTAGTAGCTTCTGCTGGAAACAATATGATTAGAGGTTTTTCTTACTTTGCTAATAACGGGACCTATCAAGATTATGATATTTCCACTTCAGCAGGAACTTCAGATAATAGAGATCCAGTAGTTTGCTATAATTCAGATAGAATTAAATGCATGTGGACAGCTGACTATACCTCAGGAAACTCCTCTTACATCACTCCTTTCACTGATGCTATAACAAAAGACGTTTTATTGGCAGAATTAGACCCGCAATTTTACGGGAACATAAACGGGAATCAAATTTTCGAAGTGAACAATACCAATACATTAGAGTTTTGGAATAGCACTATTTCCATTGCAGAAACACGTAATGAACAGGCTCCAACTAACAGTGATTATAACGCATTTTTATTTGGTTCTGCGAATCTTAACGGTGGCGCTCCTGCTAGCTACGAACTCCACAATAAGATAGTTTATAACCAAACAGCCTCAAAAAGATTGGCTATTACTGAAACATCAGAATGGACCTTAATTAATGATGGTGATAATTATATATTGGAAGGGTTTGAACTCGATCAAAACCAATATGAATTAAGGAATATACATGGACAAAAGATCCTAATAGATCAACTACTTCAAATCACCAATGAATCAGTATCTATCAAAACTACAGATTTAACGAGCGGGATTTACTTTTTGAATTGTTATTCAAATGGTAAAACAGAATCATTCAAATTATTAGTTAAATAATTTGAATGAGATTTAAATAAAGTGAAGGGATCTTCCTTTCACTTTATTTAATATATTAGTATCTACTGATTAGGTTCAGAATCTAAAACACTAATGATTAAATGAAAAACGTTCTCTACACCCTACTTCTTATTGTTACATTTTTATCAAACCAAAAATCAATCGCCCAAACTGAATCCTTTGAATGGGCCAAACAGATTACAGGTGAAGATTATAACTCAATAAGTAACCTAAGAATCGACAATAATGGGAATTCAATTATAACTGGCTCTTTTAAAGGGATAAATGATTTTGATCCAGGAACAGGAATAAACAATTTAGTTTCAGATTCCTTTGAGAATATTTATCTCGGAAAATATGCTCCAGATGGCGCTTTAATGTGGGTTAAACATTTCAGTTCTAATGCGGATTCATATAGTTCCTCTTTAGATCTTGATTCAGAAGGGAATATTCTTTTAGGAGGTAATTACAGAGGTACTATTGACCTAGATCCAGGAGTGGACACTGAAGAATTTACAGCAATATCAAACTATCATAGTGATGCCTTTATTTGTAAACTAGACAGCCTAGGTAATTATATTTGGGCTTTCTCTCAACACACCTCAATTAATTCCTTAACGATTGATGAATCTAATAATCTTTATTCCATCGGGAGTTTTGCTGGCACAATAGATTTTGATCCTGACACGACAGAACTTCTAGTCTATGGGGATTTTTCATCCTCCAATACCTATATCTCCAAGCACAATCCTGACGGACAAATCATATGGACCAAACAATATTTCTCTACGAATTCAGCGAATGTAGGGTTTGAAATAGCTATTGATCAGTCCAATAATGTTATTACCTCTGGCTACATAAAAGGACAAACGGACTTTGATCCTACTTTACTCAACCAATACAATCTTAACACCAATGGTGAAGAAGATATATATTTCTGTAAATTAGACAGCAACGGCACACTCTTATGGGCGAAAAGCATAGGAGGATTAGCCAATGAAAGACCGAATTACATAATAACGGACCCATTTAACAATATTTATTTTACAGGGTACTACCATGACAGTATCGATGTAGACCCAGGCGCAGGTATTCAGAACATGAACAACCTTGGTGATCGTAATGGATTTCTACTAAAATTAGACAGTTTAGGAAACTATACTTGGTCTATACCTTATCAAGGACTTGAATTCACCACCCCTATAGGAATTGCAATAGACCCTTTAGGTAATCTATACATCACTGGACTATTCGCAGGCTCCACAGATTTTGATCCTAACGCAGGCAGTACTATTTTAAATTCAACAAACCGTAGTGCCTTTATACAAAAGATAACTGATCAAGGGGAGCTAATCTGGGTAAAGAAAATCCCTAGTGAAAATGGAGACGTCTACGGATTAAACATTTGTGTAGATGATAGTTTTGAAGTATATACTTCTGGAATTTTTACAGGTTATACGGACTTCGGAATAGGCACTCCCAATCAAATTCTTGATGGAGGAAATATCCATGATATATACATCCATAAAATAAGTCAGAATATATCTACTGTGGGTATATCAGAATTCAATAAAGGAGTACAATATTCCATCAGCCCTAATCCGGCGACCAACTTTACTTACCTATTTCTAGGAGACCAAGAAGACAGACAAATAACCCTACTAGATAGCTCCGGAAAACCTATAGAACAATTCAGATTAGATCAGCAAAGCCTAATTCTTGATCTATCGAAATATACACCGGGAATCTATCTTATACATGTTGAAGATAAATATGGAGCAGAGGTATTAAAGCTGGTCGTAGAATGATAATTAAGTTACTTCAACGAGGCTTCAGTCGCCAGATAACAACTGTGTTTGAACAGGATTAGAAACAAACCATGATTTTCTCTACCTTCGAGTCAATACAAACGAACACGGAAACGCATACGTTTTTTATCATTTTCAGACATTAAAACCGTCTGCAGGTACTGATAATAGGCAACCAAAAATAGGCAACTAGACTTAAAATCCTGTGGGCAGTAATGTCCGTGCGGGTTCGATTCCCGCCTTAGGTACTAAAGCCTTCTCAGAAATGAGGAGGCTTTTTTTATGGAGTTTTGTTTTTGATTCGGGATCTTATCAACGAACTACATAATGGAGTTAGCCGAGTCATCGAATAATCAATTTCTGACTCATTTTTGTATAAAAATCACCCACCATTTCTAAAACATATGATCCTGGTAAATAATTATAAAAAGTTCAGTCTTTTTTCTGCAACTTGATTACAAGTTTTTTTCTTGATTTAATAGATGTCTATTAAATATTCTATCATCAAAATCAGATAGAAAAGATAGAAAAACAATCACTGAACCCTGTGAAATCTAAACAAGAGACTCATCACTGAATTCAGTGAAATTTCAACAAATCTATTAAAATAGCTTTGCCATAATTCTTATATTATATAACATTGCAATGATTTAATAACCCTCAACTATTAATATATAATATTTTTTTTTAAAATGAACGAATATAACATCAAACACCTGCTGTTTTCCTTTTTTATTTTTAGTTCTATTGCTTTTTCTCAAACTCCCTTACCTTGTGGAAATTCAAATGGATCAAATAATATAACTAGTCAGAATTTATCTGCTCCTAATCCTTTGATTAACACAAATGAATGTATCACTATTAAATTATTTTTTCACTTTGTAAGAGAGGATGACGGGACAATGGCACCTGGAGATCCTGAAATACCCTCCATTGTGAACTATATTGATGACAGGTTAAATGAATTGCATCAGGCTTATCCATCAAACATTTCTTTTATAGATATTGGGTATGATTATATTGATAATTCTAACTTTAATTCCAACTTTGATGAAAATGGCCAGGGTAGTCCTTCGTATGTGGCTGCTGAACTGTTCGCAACGTATGCCAATTCACCGAATGCAATTGATGTTTTTTATGTAAGTGATGTAACATACACATATCAAAATCAAATGGGAGAAGATAAAATAGCAGAATTAGGAGGGGTTGCATCAGGAATTCAATCACTAGCTTGCGCAGCTTCTTATTCTCAAACCGCCTTTAGACCAAACATTATACGGCATGAAATAGGACATTGTTTAAATCTATTTCACACATGGCATGGACAACCCAATTCTGGTGGTGGAATTCCAGAAGATCCTAATAATTGTGAAAATACAGGTGACTATATTTGTGACACACCAGTAGATGAAGGTTTGTATGGTATAAATTCTAATAACACTTTCACCAATTATGTTGATGTAAATTGCAACTATACTGGACCTCAATCACCACCTCCTGCAACCGATAACGTCATGTCATATATAATTGGGCTTACTCAAATGCAAAATTGCCTTACTAACCTAACACAAGGTCAAATAGATAGGATATTTCATCCAGACAATTTAACTTTCCTAAGTAGTGTATACTCAAACAATTTCGATTTAGCAATGAAAGATAATGATGCTGATTATTTTTCAGAGCCAAACTATACAACCAGTGACTATGATAATAGTCCAGATCTATGGGTAAGACGTTCAAATTTGGGGAATCAGGAATTACATCAAAATCCTATTGTAGACCATCCCTTTTACGGTAACCCAACTGTGAAAATTAGAATAACTAATGACGGCTGTGCACCAAACACTGGAAATGAAGCGGTTTCAGTGTTTTGGACCAATGCAAGTTCTTGGACTGGATGGCCAGACAGCTGGAATGGTCCTAATCCATCGATAGGAGCTGAAATAGGAACGATCAATATCCCTATAATTCAACCCGGAGAAACTCAAATTCTATCCATGACCTGGCCTCTCTCTAATATGCCGCATGTACCATCTGGATCTCAAATAAACAGTTGTTTACTTGCCCGGATTGAAGGTGGGATAATTGATCCTATAGCCGAATATGAGGGAATCTATACCCATAATTTATGGATAAGAAATAATAATGTTGTTCTTAGAAATCTAACTATTATTGATTACAGTGATATGGCTGTAGATTCAGGAGGTGAGGATGGATTTATTTTGGCTTTTGATATCTACAACTTAATGGAAGAGTCTTCCGGGTTTGATTTTGATATTGTAACAGACCAAACCTTGCTAAACGAAGCTGAAGTTTATTTTGAATTACCTCAAAAAATATTTAGTCAATGGCTTAATTCCGGTGGAAGTCCTGGTGCAATTAGTCATCCTAGAATAGGAAATGCTATCCTCATACAAAATCCTAATGTAACGCTCTTTGGCATATCTCTTGAGGCTAAGGAAAGATTATCTGTGAAACCAGGAATAAACTTTTTGAGGTCTGAAGTTATTAACGATAATTTCACTTTACGATTTTCACAAAGACATAAAGGGAATCCAGAAATTTTGGGCTCTGAGCATTATGAAATAAGAAGAGTTGAAAGAGAGATGTTTGAAGCTAAATCAGGCGAAAACATTACTGTTCTACAAGGAGAAAGTATAGACTTATTAGCAGAAGATATCGGAGAAAACGCAACATATAACTGGTACGACTCAAATGGAAATCTACTATTTACGGGTCAAAATATAACGCTAACAGCTGAACAAACTGAACAATTGAAGTTGGAAGTAATAACGGATAACGATAAATATATAGATTATGACCAAAAATCAATTTTGGTAACATCTGGAATTATTCGTAGCATAACTCCTCAGCCAATTACCAATCAAGCAGATATAGTTGTTGAGCTTTCTGAAAACACGAGTAACGCAACCTTAATGATATTCAGCTCAGTTAATCAGCCTATTGATAATTTTTTTATCACAAATACAGGTGAATCTTCACTGAATATTGATTTTTCTGGATATAATTCCGGATCATATCAGGCAATTTTAGTCATCGATGGTATAATAGTTGACTTACAACCATTTATTAAACAATAATAAACTCCGAATAATCATGAAAATTTCAAATATTATTCTTCTAATGTTGTCTTTTGCTCTTTTTGCTTCATGCGAAAATGAAAGCGACAGTATTGATGAAAATAACTCTTTTACAGGAGAATGGACACTAGTAAGAAGACAATGGTGGTTTCCCGCTGGAGAAATAGAAGATGTTGAGATTATTAAACAAGTAAGCCTTGAGATATTATCGGATAGTACAGTGGAATATTCAGATTCTTTACTAGATCGTGATTGGCACGGACAAATAATCAATGAATCAGGTGATTTTCGAATTGAGTTCGATGATTTTAGTGAATATTACTATTCTATTACTGACGAATTTTTAGCTGACGATACTCTTAGGTCCCACCACTATTTTCCAATTGCTTATGGAGAATCTATAATTTATCTTGATACTTATATAAGAAGTACCAACAATTAAATATTAGTACTTACTAATCTGAAAAAATGATTAATCAGATTTTAAGAACTTTTCTCAAAGGTCAGCTCTTTTAGAGCTGACCTTTTTTTTTTTAAATTAAGATTCTATTTTTTTTCTATAAATAGTATACTGTCCCCATCACTATTCCCGGCTACCGTCAGGTTGAAACTTCTGCTTCAACTCAAAAAGCAACAAATCCAGAATTTATCTATATTTGAACCATACAAACGAACACGGAAACGCATACGTTTTTTATCATTTTAGACCTTAAAACCGTCTGAAAGCACTGATAATAGGCTACCAAAAATAGGCTACTGGACTTAAAATCCTGTGGGCAGTAATGTCCGTGCGGGTTCGATTCCCGCCTTAGGTACTAAAGCTTTCTCAAGAAATTGAGAAAGCTTTTTTTATGGGGTTTTTTGTTTAGTAATTGATATTAAAAAATTAATGTATATTCATTCCTTAATTAAAAATAAATAATAATGAAAAAACTAAATATTCTTCTATGCTTCTTGGTTTATCTCCTTATTAGTCAAAAAACATCTGCTCAAACTTGTGCAACACTGGCCCCGGCAACTCCTTTAGCTTACGATGTTCCGGCGCAACAAAGCGCAATAATGCCATCTTGTTATACGGTAAAACTGTATTTCCATTTTGTTCGAAATACTGATGGATCTGGGGGCCTAGATGCACAGACCACTATTGATCAAATATTAGTAAACCTTAATAATGATTTCAACCCTGTAAATATATCCTTTGAAAGTGCTGGGGATCAATACATAGATGATAGTGATTTTATGAATAACTACGCTAATCCTGGAAACAATTCTGATTATACTACTAATAAGCTGGATGATATTTATCATGTCTCAAACGCAATAAATATCTATATGTTGGAACATATAACATGGTATAATCCTGAATCACAAATACTATATATGATAGGAATAACAGGAATATCCATTGATTATATCCCTTCTACATCTTTGGCAGTTGCATACACACATATACTCTCTAGTACAATGTCTCATGAAATTGGACATGGTCTTAACTTATATCATACGCATGGATTTTTCCCTTCGCCAGGTAACTGTAATGAACTCATTGACGGATCAAATTGCGAAACTTGTGGTGATTTGGTATGTGACACTCCCGCGGACCCAATGTTAAATTGTTTAAGTAATCCTACCGTATCATATCCTGATTGTGAGTACACTGGCGGCGGCGGATATAATCCGGATGCTGAAAATATCATGTCCTACTCTTGTACTGATTGCAGAATTCATTTTACCGACGGCCAAGGAGTTCGCATGTTCGATGGGATACAAAATTATACCCTATTACAGGACATTATTGTAATCGAAGACTATGATTTAGCGATGAAAGATCGCCCAGAAGATACTTACGAAGAACCTGGATATATTTGGGGTTGGTATTATGATAATAGTCCTGATATATGGGTGAGAAACAGCAATGATGGTTTCGTCAATCAAGTACACGAAAACCCTTTATATGATCCATCTAATACACCATACGTTTATGTACGTATTAAAAATGCCAACAGTTGTATTGAATCTACAGGGAATGAAATTTTGAATTTGTATTGGACTAAAGCATCGACATCATCTTCATGGCCTAATAATTGGGATGGCTTTGATCCAGACTTAGGGAATTTAATTGGAAGTCAGACTATTAATATATTACAAGGAGATGAAGAAACTATTTTAGAGTTTCCATGGGACAATTCAAATATGCCTGACTTTGAAGGAACTAACATCAATGCATGTTTACTTGCTCGCATCACAAATTCAAGTGTAGACCCCATTAATGAATATCCGGGTGAACTCCATTGGGAGGTTTTTTATAACAACAATATTGCTATGAAAAATTTAACTATTTATCAATTTACATTTATTGGTCCTGTTGGAGCGGCAGCTGAAATAATTTTAAGAAATAGTGATAACGCAGAAGTTATCACTCGTATTGATTTTGATTTAGATCCAATATTGCTAAATGAGGCTGAAGTATCGGTGAAATTAACCCCTGAACTATACGATATGTGGATAAATAGTGGGGCAAATGGTATAGATATTAAAAACCATAGAACTGATCCATATTCTATTACTCTAACCTCGATTAATGCCGAGATATCGGGTATACCCCTTCCAGCAAACAGCAGTTATACTTTGGAGCCTTATATCAATTTCTTGACACAATATGTGGAAGAATCGCAATATCTTTTTCATATAGCTCAATACAATGAGGGAAGTAATTTACTTTTGGGAGCAGAGCATTTTCAAGTAAATCGGAGTGATAGAGAGTATTTTGAAGCTACGTCAAGTTCTTCACAAATGGTTATGCCTGGAGCAAGTGTTAATTTGATGGCAGAAGAAATAAATGAGGATGCTACTTATAATTGGTATGACATGGAAGGAAATTTAGTTTGTACAGGAACTGAGTTTACACTATATCCAGAAGTGTCAGAGGAATATGAATTAGAGGTTATTGCAACTCAAGATGGATATAAGGATTATAGCACAACATCTGTTATTGTAGTTAGTGGAGATATTCAATCCATATCTCCAAATCCTGCAAATGTATCTACTGTTATACAATATTCCTTATCTGAAAACGCAACTTCAGCACACCTAATGATAACAAATAGCTCAAGTCAACTGGTTAACAACCATATTTTAAATAACTTAGTTACAGAGATAAGTATTAACACATCTGAATTCAATACTGGAAATTACCAGGTATCACTTATTGTTGATGGTCAGATATCCGATTCAAAGATCTTAATAGTTGAATAACGTATTTATTATGAAAAAAATATTAGCACTTATTGGAATCGTTTTCTTTATTACTTCGTGTGATAGTGATTCATCTATCCAAACAGAAGAAGATATGCTAAGTAGTACTTGGAAACCTATTGGTTCAGGTGGTTTTTGGATTTTGGGAGGAATCCCATTAGATGTTGATAATATCGATTATTCACCATTTGTAGATACTAATAGAAGGATGATATTCAATTCGGATGGAGAAGTCTATTTTTATTCCAATGTTACCGATTTAGACACTGTATTTAACTATGAAATTGTAGAAGGGTTTCGATTTTTATCAGAAAGTGAATTTCATATTATTATTGGTGATGAGTATCAGGTTTGGGATGTTATCCATTTATCTCAGGACGTGTTAGAAATTGCTGGCCCAGCCGATGATGGTTACGTATTTACAAAGTATATAAACGTTAGTAACTAGTCGTTAAAACCAAAGCCATACTTTCTCTATCTTTAATCTAACACAAACGAACACGGAAACGCATACGTTTTTTATCAATTTCAGACAAAAAACAGCCTGAAAGCACTGATAATAGGCTACCATAAATAGGCAACTAGACTTAAAATCCTGTGGGCAGTAATGTCCGTGCGGGTTCGATTCCCGCTTTGGTACTAAAGCCTTCTCAAAATGAGAAGGCCTTTTTTCATGGAGTTTGATTTTGGTATTATATTAATCACCAGTTGTAAACTGGTGGTTCAGAACAGTAATTTGAAGTCTCAAATTTCCATTTGTTCAAATCAAAAAAATCAGCCACTAAATCAACTTTCAATTTAAAATTCATTAATTTCAACTCTTTAAAATCATATTAAAAGATAAATCTATTCTTGTCTTTCTTTCAATCCCAATTTGATAAAATGAAACAAATACAGTTACTAATAATATTCATTACATTATTCGCCACTAATACCTTCGGACAAAATTGCTGGATGGTTAGCGGAACAAAAGACATAAAAACAGGTATTGAAACAAAGGGTGGAATAGTAAGTTCAAAAGACCACTATTCCTTACTTATTCAAAAAGAAATCGATCACGAAAATCACATAAAATATAATCTAATTTTAGTAGCAGCATCCAGAGTATACCTATCAGACAGTCTCACAAATTCGAGTGGAAAAATCGAATTATTTCTAACAAATGGAGAAAAAATCATCTTAGAAGATGCTAACTGCAGCAACGGCGAGGGAGTATGGAGTGGTTCTGTAAATTTCACTGTTCGTATCTCAGAATCCACACTCAAAAAGGTGATTAATCACCCTATCCAAAAATTAAGGGCATTTAACCTACTAGAGACTGAATTTTCGAAAGGCAAGCAAAAAAAACAACAAAAAATACTGAAATGTTTAACCTACGAACCTTGAGGTTAGCGCACATTCTACCTCCCTCAGCTACCGCGAGTTTATACACTTCGGTTCAACACAAATAGTAACGAACACGGAAACGCATACGTTTTTTATCATTTTCAGACATTAAAACAGCCTGAAAGCAATGATAATAGGCTACCATAAAGTAGGCAGTAATGTCCGTGCGAGTTCGATTTTCGCTTTAGGTACTAAAGCATTCTCATGAAAATGGGGAAGCTATTTTTATGCGCTAATTTTCTATGATAGTGACTCTGAGGGGGTGTAATTCTTTTGTAATTAGTACTAACGGTGTGTATGGCTCATGTCCCACATGGCATTTGCAATACACAATGTTGTAAGCCGTTTTTATGCTATCTAAATTGTTTTGGTTTCAAATTATTACTTGCATTTTCTGCGATTTCTAAGATTCTCTTTTGTCTTGTTTCTTTTCTTTTAGCAGAAACGACCCAGTACAATAAAATCTTTTTGACAGACTTACTTAGACTACCAAAGTATTCTATTGAGCCTTTGTAATTTGCAAATTCTTCTTTTAAATCTTCTGGAATTATAAGTGCTTCAACTCCATCCAAAATGGTCCAAGAACCATTTTCTTTTGCAATTTCAATGCTCTTATAACCTTCTTCTTCCATAAGTCCTTGATCAATTAAGGTTTTCACTTTATCCTTATTTATCTTAGACCAATTACTTTTTGCTTTTCGTTTGCTGAAATACTGTTTGAATTTCTCACTGTCTATTGTCTTTTTGGTGCTATCAATCCAACCAAAACAAAGTGCTTCATCAACTGATTCACTCCAACTTAGATTATGATCCGGCGATTTTTTCTTATAAAAAATGAGCCAGACGGCATCCTTTTTATTATGGTTCAATTCGAGCCATTTTCTCCAATCTTTACTGTCATAAGGACAATAGTCTTCAATCTCTTTCATACGCTATCCTGGACTTTTTATAATGGCTTACAACATGTAGATAAGTAACATCTGTTATTTATCTACATTCTATTCCAAATCTATGGATTCAATAGGACTTTTTATAATTCTAAAATTGTTAATTACAACGCTAGTGTATGTTTCAGTAGATAGGAATTTCTAGAACCATCTGAGTCCCGAATAGTTACAAGACTATAATTTCGCTATATTTGATATCAAAATAGATTTAAAAAAGTCCAGTCTGTAATACCTTCATTAAGCAGCCGTATCTATTTAAGATTATAACGAATTATGACAGAAAACCAGAAATTACTATGGTCTAAAATTCAAGATATCGAATTAGACGATATTGATTCCGACTTCAATTTCACAAACAGGCTGGCCAGAGAAAATGGATGGACTACTGAATTTTCATTGAGAGCTATTGAAGAATACAAAAAATTCATTTTCCTAATCTGCATCTCTGAGCAGCTCTTAACGCCCTCTGATCAAGTCGATCAAGTATGGCATTTACACCTTCTTTATACGTATTCTTATTGGGTTGATATGTGTAAAGAAACTCTAAATAGGGACATCCACCATGGCCCAACTAAAGGGGGACAACAGGAAAAGGATAAATACCAAAACTTTTATAGCGATACAAAAAAGTTGTATCAAGTAGTATTCAATGAAATCTGCCCAGAAGATATTTGGCCTTCAAGTGAAATTAGATTTGGGGAAATTAACTTCACGAGAGTCAATCGCCATAGAAATTGGATCTTTCCTAAAATAAAAATCAAAAAGCGTTAATGGAATTATTATCAAAACTCACTCCAGCTGAGACACATCTTCTACTTCATAAATCAAAAGCAGAACTTAAGGATTTAATGAAATACACCTATATGGATCTGCTGTTTAAAAAAGTGCTTGCTCCTAAAAAAGTAATCAGACAAAATCAGAATGGAGGCAAAATCAGAACGTACAACTATATTTTGACAGGTATAAATTTCAATGAACACAAAGCTCTATCGCATGAATTGATCTATTTGACACCTTACACTAAAAATAAATCCATAAAAATCCTTTTTCAACATTTGATCTCAATGGCCTTTGAAAATTCAAAAGGAAAAAGGAGATACATTCAAAAGAATTTATTGAGCTCTCCACAGTTACAGCACTATGTTGAAAGTAGTTTATTCCACAAACTATTTGGAATTATCCAACTGAACAAGGAAGGTAAATTGGCAAGAATAAAGATTCAAGAATCCATTAATATACTTGAAAAGGACTTCCATGAAATCCTTATTTCTGACGAAGAAAGGGCGCTAAAAATCCTTCACTCTATTAAAGGAAATATATTCCTACTGAACAATTTTGACTTTGAACTACTGAAAAAAGTCGACCGCCAATTGTTCAAAGAAATTAAAAAGACTGAAAAACTTAGTGACTATGAGTTTTATGACTTCGAAGACTACGGATCATTTGACTCGTACGAAGATTCTTTTGACAGTAACTATGACAGTTCGGAAGCAAGCTTTTCAAGTGACAGCGGATGCAGCAGTGGCGGTTGTAGTGGATGCGGCGGATGTGGTGGTTGTAGTTAAACCAGGTCCAATTTAATTTCATCTGTATAAACCATATTAATTAGCTGGTTCTTCAAAAGATTATCTTAATTCAAAAAAGTGTTGAAAATAATCTTCCAGACCGATTTAATATCTGTGTAGGTGTCGGTTAGATTCCCACTTTAAATACAAAAAGCCTTCTCTTTTGAGATGGCTTTTTTTATGGGATTACATTTTTAAAAATACTAACGGATATACGGTATTTGGCCTATTTTAAGTCCATATCCCAACTTACCACACCGTATCTCTCTGAACATACTGCAGTAGAACCTTTTTCATCGTCATCATAGAAGAAACTAAATTCTAAAGACTTATTTTCAATAAATTCACTGAGATCTTTTGATGAATCAACCATACTAGCAAATAGGTCCTTTAATTCCGAAAGCTCTTTTAAACATTTATCTTTAGACAAATCTGTAGATTTTGTATACTTCGACCAGCCAGTAACTTCTACAATATTTGATTCTTTCACTCCCAACCTAATATCTCCTACAGAAAAATAATGACCATCTTTCAAAAACTCCAATGCTATTTTAATTCTTTTTTCCATAATTACTAAACTTGTTTTGTTAGATTCACCGGAATAACCTGATCAAATATAAACGCCCTTCCTTCACCCCCTACTAATGCAATAGTTTCAATTTGAAGCAGTGAATTGGGTATGACACTATTTGCGGGCAAAGCTAATTCAATCTGAGCTTTTATGTGGCCTAAAATTTCTATTATTCACTAAATCCATCATTTCCAGAATCAACCTTAGATCAGAAAGCAATAAAAAGGAACTTAGAAATGCATATATTTTTTATCATATTCAGACTTTAAAACCGTCTAAAAGCACTTATATTAGGCAGCAATAAATAGATAACCAGACATAACACTCCCGAGAATAATTCAATATGAAAACACTAGAGAAAATTCTTATAGCCATGGCCTTTCTTGGACTGGTTTTTCAATATTTACATTGGCCAGGGGCAAACGAACTTCAATTATTAGGGTTAAGTCTTCTTGCTCAATTGTATTTCATTTTTGGATTTGCATTATTCAACCAAATTAGGTTTAGAAAAATTGGAAGAAAATCATTTTCTGAAGTTGGATCCGCAAAAATTATAGGCGCCATAGGATCCGGTATACCAACAGCACTGGTAATTTTAGGCATTCTCTTTAAAATTCAACTATGGCAAGGCAGGGACGACTTATTAGGAACCAGTTTATACCTATTATTACCTGTCGTAATTTTCCTATTTTTAAAGAGAAGTGATCGCTACTATAGAGTGATGATCAAAAGAGTTTCTGTACTCACCTTGGTAGGTCTGTTTTTTTTTTCATTGAGCACTCGAAACTTGGTTGCTTGGAATTTACGAGATACACCTGAATTAATTCAACCACATATTGACTTTCTGGAAAATCCGAACAAGGAAACCAAAGAAAATTTGAAAAATGCTAGAAATGCACTGAGGAGTAATGAATTGCACCCAAGGAACTAAGAGCCTCCCGTTTGCTATTAATAATTCAATATTATTCCCCCATCAAAATCCTCATTCATCCATTGATCTTGAGAGGGAATAAAGCGCTATTTAGTATATTAATGAAGAGTGATTTTACAATCTAAGCCCTACTCCTACCGTAAAATCCGTTGTAGAAATATTCTTACTGCTTATATAATAATCTGACCTTGGCTTAGTGTTAAAAAAATCAACGTTTGCCATAAGATCAATCTTATCACTAGCATGAAATCTAGCCGATGTTCCGTAAGAATACGCTATTTCAGACATATTTGATTCTGGCACATAGATAGTGGTTGTAGACGTTCCATTACCCCAGGTAGTTGAACTATCAAATCTATGTTTCTCATAGGTCGTGGAAGCCATTCCCGCAAGTAATCTAAAATCAAAGGCAAATCGCCCAGTAGGGATACTAAACATACCTCCAGCCAAAAAACTAGTAGTAATAAACCTTGGAGATGCATTGGTTACATTTGGAATTTCGGTATCCCAAGAACTCATTGAAAACCTTCCTGCTAATCCAAAATTCTTATTAAGCATATAACCTCCATTAATACCAAAGGTAGTACCCTCTTGTGCAAAATGAGCATTTTCCTCATACAATTCAGATCGAGCAAATTCACCTGTAGGGTTGGAATTCCCCACGATAACACTTACAAATCCAGTTCCTTCAAATTGGGCAAAACCAAGGCTACTCAATAATAAAGCGCCTCCAAAAAGTATCTTTTTCATATTTAAATATAATTTTAAAACATTAACCAAAGATAAAATTTATTCCGAGATGAGTATCAGTATCCATAGCCGCTTATTGAATGAACTTACATCCGTATAATCTCCGTACTGAATGGAGAAAAAGGCTCCTTTTTCATCTTTACTTTTGTAAACAATTTACAATAGTTAAAACCCTTTTATTCTTCCCATTGATGGGAAGAAGACCAAAAGATCTAGGCCTATTATAAATCGAAATAGTTTTACTGGATTCACTATTTATTAACAAGAGAATAGTCCGATTGAATGTACTTAGGAAAAAAAAACATCAAATGATAAAGGAAAATGCCTAGCGGCATAAGTGAAATCAAAACACTTTTCTAAAAAACAATCCATAGTTCTCAATCATGTTATAATCCTTACCAATTTCACGTAGATTGGCTGCCAAACCAAACTGATTATTTTTATAATCGAGCCCCAAGCGCATACGCTGTACACTGTCTAAATGGTGCTCTTTATCTATTAAAGAATTTACTTCTAATGAGGTGTAGAGTTTCCAATTATCACAAAGCTGTGGATAGTATTTGAAGACAGAAAAAGAGCCAAACCTTGTTTCATCATGCTGTTCTACCGCTAATAGACTATAGATTAAAAAGCGCTTATCAATATTTAAATAACTCAATCCAAAAAGACCGCTAGCCCCATTACCACTAGTAATTCTACTTGCAAGGGTTGCCCCCAATCCCAATTTAGACTTATAATTGAAAAATACCACCGTACTCATGGTTGCGTTATTCTCTTGACTGATAATTGCACGTGTTTGACTATAGACTATATACTTGAAGCTGGAATCACTCATATTTTCCATAAACTGAATATCCACAAATACATTTTCTGTTCCAGGCATCAGCTCTATACTTTGAGCAATACCCTTATTAATACTAAAAAACAATATTAGAATAGCTAGAATTTTCATTATGCTAACATATTAAATATCAACAATATAAATATACAACAAATTCAAGACTAGAACTTTACGATTCAGTAATAAGATGATATATGATTTTACGTTTAACGCAATCTACTGTCACAGGAATAAATCCAACATTCTCCCACTAATCCCACTAGAAATATTATTTTTAGCCTTGTATAAAACATTTTTGATATATACCGCACTATGAAAAACATCCTTCGCTTTGGCATTTTACTTATAAGCCTTTTACTAGTGCATGCCTGTAAGGTGAAAAAGCAAGCCGGCACCAGCCAACTCGCAAAGATATATCACACCAACGGTAAACTACATATCAGTGGAAATATAGCAAATGGCCACTGGTCGGATTCTGTTTATACCTATACAGAGTCAGGCCCCTTGGAAAAAGTAGAATTTTATAAAGACAGGGTCTGCCAAAAGTTAATGAGTTATGCTGAAAATGGAACGTTAACTTCATTGGTAAAAAGGAAAAAAGGCCAGGCCTTGGCGTATAAAATGATATACAAGCCCAACGGAAATTATTCCCAGCATTATACCCTTCCTTTACGCGATGACAACCTATACAACAGGGATTACAATTACGAAAAGAGGATAAAAGTTGGCGCTTACTTCCAATACTTTGAAGATAGAAATCAACTTCAAAGCTTTAGTATCAAAGGATATTCTTCCGCTTATCAAAAATACCTTCCCTGGGTTAACTGGGATGAAAATTTAAAACAATGGGGGGTATCTGATAAAAATGGTAAAAGAAATGCTGAATATTTTCAAGGAGAATATACTGCCAAAACAAATTTACCAACCGGAAAATGGCTCCTTAAAGATCAAAAAAGTATTCCCATTCTTAAGGTTGATTTTTCTAATGGGAAATTAACAGGAGCATTCAACTATTATAGTGGAAAGGGGGTATTACTGTATGAAGCAAACTATAAAGATGATGTACCAAATGGCCCATTTCACATTTTTTCTGAGAAGGGATTACCACTAGTAGAAGGCGCTTACGCCAAGGGTAAAAAGAACGGGATTTGGAAACATTATACAACGGAAGGAGTACTAGAAAAGGAAGAACATTTTGAGGATGGGATACCAGCTAGTACTACTAAAATTTTCTATCCAAATAGCACACAACTCTTAGAGCTAATCCAATATGATAATGGGGCTCAACTAATAAATGAAGGCATATCTTGGCATAAAAATGGAAATATTTCGAAATTCAAAAATCAAGTTAGTTATTACGAAAATGGCGAAGTAACATTAGAACATCATGAAAAAGCCAAGTTGTATCAAAAATACCATGAGAATGGAGTATTGGCAGAACTTAGAATTCACCCCCTTAGAATATTGTATGACACCAAGGGAAAGGTGACAACTGCCTATTATAAAAAGTCCTACGGTAAGAACCTAATTGCAAGACATTCAATAAGAGGATTGAGCCTAAGGAATGAAAATAAAAAGGTCTCAAAATTCCCTAATAGGCTTAAGTGGGTGGCAGCCCCAAAGCTTCAATTGAAAGAAGACCTAATCCTTGACGAAGCTGGAAGAAGAGATGGTATATATAGATTGTACTACCCTACTGGACAAATACTGATAGAAATGAACTACACATCTGGACAATTGGATGGACCTGTAACATCTTGGAATTTAAAAGGAGAAATCAGACACCAAGCAAATTTCTACAAAGGTCTGCTAGATGGAGAATATATTGAATACTCCGCAAATGGAACTATTCTAAAAAAAGAACATTACAACAAGGGAACAGCCATTGATACACAAATCGAATATGATTTCAATACCGGAGACACCCTAAAAGTGTACGATCCAAAAACGGAAACAGCTAAGATTTATGGTCAGGGATTCCTACATAAAATTGAACGATTCAAGAAGGGTAAATTACATGGATTTCAATTGGAATATTTCTCCAAAAGCAATCAAGTAAAAAACAGCCATAATTACCAAATGGGATTAAAACATGGCGTATCCACAGAGGTAGATGAAAAAGGAAATAGCTTGAAAGGATCTTATAGCTATGGTAAAGAGCATGGAACCTTTGTATATTCAGATTCTAGCGGAAAAACACTGGTTATCAGTCAGTATATTTTAGGCCATTTGGTAGCTGAGGAGAAAAAAAACTAAATAGTATACACACTACTAGGATTATGCTATTTTTCAATTAATTGTATATTAGCATATTAATAAAAATATTTACTACAATTTAACATTCAATGAAAAGAATAATACAAGTCCTTACACTGATCGGCTTTGCTTTCTCAGCTAAAGCCCAAACACTATCGGACAGTTTACTGGTTCATTTAGAAATGACGGGGAACTCCCTAGACGGTTCTGGAAATAACAATGATGGAACAGTTTCAGGAGCTACACTTACAAATGACCGTTTTGGGAATCCCAATTCGGCGTATCTATTTGACGGAATAAATGACTATATAAGTTTCACCTCCGATTTCGATTATGAAGAGCGGACCTATCAATATTGGTTCGAGCCACATTCTATTGGTACTGTATCTGGCTGTATATTTTCATCCGATCAGCCAAATCTAGACTATGGACGCACAAGTGCTTCTATTCAATTAATAGGAGGCCAAAATACCATGAAATGGCAACAGGGAAGCTCTGTTTATCATATGACAGGCCTGAATACCAATCAATGGTATCTAGCCACTACAGTGGTTACTGTTGATAGTACCTATTTTTACCTTTGCGACAGTTTGGTTTCAACCATAGGTACATCTACTTATACTTCCAACAATGGAAATAGTTATGCTTCCATTGGTAAAACAAGAGTCAACGACCGATTTTTTCACGGTAAGGTAGATGAGTTTAGAGTCTATAATAGAGCATTAACAGCCTCTGAGATAACCGACTTATGTGGTGAAAACACAGTCACTAACGAAAACCTATTCCTTTCAATTTGTGAGGACAGCTATACTTCCCCAAGCGGTGACTCTATCTGGTATACAGATGGAATCTACATGGATACAATTTATAATACATTTGGTAGTATTGACAGTATTTACACCATAAATCTTTCTTTTATAGAAATAGATAGCTCCATTTTACAAACCAATTCTAGCCTACTAGCCGTTATGACTGGTGCAAATTATCAATGGCTTGATTGCGACAATGGATATAGCGCTATTTCCGGTGCAACCAACCAATCATTCAGTCCTTCTATCACCGGTTCTTACGCTGTAGCAGTAAGTATAGCCAACTGTGTAGACACTTCGGATTGCATTAGATTCGAAAAAGGGATAGGTCTAGATGAGTTTGATATCTCTTTAAAACTAAATCTTCATCCAAACCCTACAAGAGATGGTTTATTTACCATCGAATTGGGAAACAAGCACGAAAATATTAGCCTAAGTATTTACAGTATCGAAGGGAAATTGATCCGTAAGGAAAACTATTTTGATACCGATGAAATTCTTGGTATCTCTCCTAAAGAAGAGGGTATTTATCTATTGAAAGTTCAAACAAATGAAAATCAATTTGGACATCTCAAATTGATCAACTTATAAATAAATTAGGCGAATACTAAATCAAAAAAACTCATCTAAAACCCAAGTATAGGGATTGTAATGAAAGCTATTCCTCAATTCTTTATTCTTACGAATTGAACGTAAGGCTGCCAAAAAATAACATATATTAGCCAGTATGGACTTTTTTCAAGAAGTAATGCTTGCCGAATGACTAATTCCGACAAGTATTGCTTTTCTAAGAATGGAAATTTCAAAATTTGAACGGAGACTGAAAATACTCATTAACGAAGCACCTAACCTATTGTTAATACTGGAAAAGCAAATATACCATGAGTCAAAAAGAAAGCATAGAAGTAAACATCTCCCAAGATTCCGATGCAACCTTATTCAGAGCTATCGCTCGATTCATTAACTATGAATTTATAGTTGAATTTATAGAGACAAAAAACGAACCAAATCAAAGGTCATGGATTTTCAAATACGAGAATACAACCTTCGCACTTCACGCTGAAAATCAGGTCGGTATATCCATATTCACATCTGAAGTCTCGGAGAATAGTGCGGCATTGCTCAAGTCGATAAGTAGTAGGATTCAAAAGGAAAGATCCAACCCTTCCTCTAGACATCTACCGTATAAAGGACTTTGATTTATTTTTAGAAAATGGGTTTTTATTACAACGATCAATTTTAAAACTAAGATAATTCCGTCTATAAATTTGGCGAGTTCAAGATAAAAGGGTCATATTTGCAGCAGTAAAAACCAACAAAAGAACGAATTAGAACCTATGAATAACTTATACCGACATACAAAGGATGCTGAAAAGCGATTTCTATGATAGATGGAATAGGTGAAAAATATACTAAGTCGAAGAAAGCATCCAAAAAATTGGATGCTTTTTTTTATGCTTTTTTTTCTATCAGAAAAATAATAGCCTCTCAGCCAATGGCAACTGTAACAAACAGTTATAAAAAAATGCACTATCTGTAATTTACGGACAGGAATCCTATTGTCTAAAAACTACAGCAACCGTCTGACTATCAGTGTTTTATTATTTATTTTTCCTTGTGTAATTCAAAAATGTATTGAATCTTTGCAACGCAATAAAGCAAAACAATTTTTTAAAAACGAAGTAATTATGAACTGTATACAACTACAATTCCACAGCAAGAACCAGGTTCTATTGTGCACTGCTTCGAGACTTCTTTTCCTATAAAATAGTTCTTATACCTATCTATATGAAAAAGTCCGAAGCCACACGTTTCGGACTTTTTTTGATGCCCCATATTTTTCTGGGGTCCGCATCACTATACCCTCCGGAACACAAGCATAACAACAAATTATGACAAGTGAAACCGGTACATATCAAAACCAAACGAAAGAAAGAGGTACGCCGAATTTTGCGTAGGCAGCAGGCCATTCAACAGGAAATCATAGCCTTGGGCTATATGCCATTGGACAAACCCTTGCGACATGGATGGTTCAAAGAAATCGTAGTAAGCTCCAAAATAGAACGCTATAAAAACCAAGCCTATATTTTGGAAATACTAAAGGTTTGCCCCAATTTTTTCTGGGGAGGATCCAAAGAGAAGGTTGAAAAAAGCTGGGAAGAACTTATTAGCCAAAACCTAATATATAACAACTTCCCTACTTTTTGCAAAGCAGAATTTGACCAACTGAGTCCCAAAGCCAAAAGCCTTTGCAGCCCGTATCATTTTCGAGATGAAGAAAAAAAGATGCAGCTTCGTTATGCCATCAAACTGCCTAAAGGAGCCTATAGGAAAAAATACACTAGAGCCTATATCACTGAATCCAAACGCATGGATCCCAGTCTAGAAATGGAATATGATCTATTGAATCAGCAGTTACTTAAAAGTGGCTTTTTCGAGGCAAATATAGCACGGTACAGATGGATAGACTATTGGAACTTAACACTGGTAGAAAAAGAAAATAATAAGACAAAGCGAATATTAAAATCGCTTTGTAGATATCCCCTTAAGGATATCCACAATGAAGATTCATTATGGGAAATAAACTAAAAGGGAGAGACCTGATAAAAATAGGTTTCCCCAAAAACAACAGTATCAATATTGCCATCGGGCAAATCAATAGATACCGAAAAAGAGAAAAAAAACAGAAAATATTGGATGAGGCCAAAGAGGTATTATTACATCCTGAAAAATTTGAAGGGAATGCCATTTGGGGAAAGGTGGCCGAAGGATTGATAAAGCCTGTAGAAGTCAGGATGCATCAATTGAAAAACACTAGAGCTCCCTTTAGCATTTATGGAGAAGACGAAATAGACGAACAGGCAAAGTTTCAATTATACGATGCCCTAAAGCTTCCCATTGCTGTAGCAGGAGCCCTGATGCCGGATGCACATTCGGGATATGGTTTACCTATTGGGGGCGTTCTAGCAACGGATAATGCCGTTATCCCTTATGGTGTAGGTGTGGATATAGGCTGTAGAATGTGTTTAACAATCTATCCTATAAAGGCTTCCTACTTAGAAGGAAAACGCCAGCAATTGGAAAATATCCTAAAGGAACATACCCAATTTGGTATGTATGAAACACATCAGAAAAGGATGGACCATGCAATTTTTGAAGATCCAGCCTTTAGTGATATTCCATTGCTAAAACGTTTAAAAGGAAAAGCCTACAATCAATTGGGTTCTTCTGGGGGAGGAAATCATTTTGTCGAATTTGGAGCCGTATCTATACAGGATGAGAACAACGAATGGGACTTGGACATTGGAGAATATATGGGACTATTGTCCCACAGTGGCTCTAGAGGATTGGGAGCAAACATAGCTAAGCACTATACCTATTTGGCCACCAAACAATGTCCACTTCCAAAGCAAGTTCAACATCTAGCCTGGCTAGACTTGAATACCCACGATGGTATGGAGTACTGGTTAGCGATGAACCTTGCCGGAGAATATGCAAAGGCATGCCACGACAATATCCATGAGCGTATTGGGAAATTATTAGGCGCTAAAGCGATTGCCAAAATTGAGAATCACCACAATTTTGCTTGGAAGGAGGAGGTCGCTGGGGTAGAACGCATTGTTCACCGAAAAGGAGCAACTCCTGCTGCAAAAGGTGAATTGGGAATAATCCCTGGTTCCATGACCGCTCCCGGATTTATAGTAAGAGGACTGGGCAATGCAGGTAGTTTACAATCCGCATCGCACGGTGCTGGACGTGTACATTCCCGAAGAGCTTGCAAAAACAAATTTACAGGCAGCGATGTCAAAAAGCAATTAAAATTACATGATGTCAGCCTAATTGGAGGAGGTGTGGATGAAGCCCCAATGGCCTATAAAGACATCCAAAAAGTAATGAACAGTCAGCAGGAATTGGTAGAAGTAATTGGCACTTTCACCCCTAAGATCGTTAGAATGGATAAATAAAATGGACACAAAAACAATACAACTAACAGCTGGTAGAGGCCCTGTAGAATGTTGCTGGGTAGTAGCACAGGTCTTAAAAGAATTTATTGAAGCAATTAAAACTGCTAAAATAAAGTATCAGCTTATACAAAGAGAAAAGGGTCCCGAGAATGGAACCTTACAATCTGCTACCCTACTACTGGAAGGAAATAACCTAGATCAATTTTTAGATGGCTGGATGGGTTCCATTCAATGGATTGGAACCTCTAGTTTTAGAAAATTCCATAAAAGGAAGAATTGGTTTATTGGCATGTATGAAATTGAAAGCCCTAAAAGTGGAGAAATAAACCTTGGAGAAATAAAATTCCAAGCCATTAGAAGCTCTGGCCCTGGTGGACAACATGTCAACAAGGTGAGCTCGGCAATACGTGCTATTCATGAAAAAACAGGCCTTCAAGTCCTGGTTATGGACAGTAGGTCTCAGCATCAAAATAAAAAAATAGCAATCAAGAGACTTCAGGAAAAGCTGGCTTTAAATAATCTGGAACAATTAAAATCATCCGTTCACGATCAGTGGGAAAACCATTTGAATTTGGAACGTGGCAAGCCTGTAAAGGTATTTACAGGTTCTGATTTTAAAGACAAAAAGGTGAAAAAGGAGTATAAATCGAAGCGCCAGAGTTTAAAAAATGACTTGAGAAAGGAGCTGTAATTAAACAGGTGAATTGGTGTACACCTCCACCAAAAATGGATACTGAATTGAAAAGAGGATATTTTACTCAGAGATGGTGTATGTCATTGTTATAACTGTTGAAATATCCTCCACATTCAAGTCTCCAAAATCTCCAGTAAAATCTAAATGATAGGTTAATTTATGACCCTCTGAATTTCCTTTTCCCGTGAATGAAGTTCCTATATTGGTAATAATAGGTGCAGGTGTGCTAGAAGGGATAACGGTTGTATTTGCGGTGCCTACCTGCCCACCTCCTTTGCCGTAATGCGAAGAAGCGCAAACACTGATTATCAAACCTGGTATAGTAGAAACTGAACTTGAACTTACTGAAATCGATTTTTTATTACTGGGCCCATTGGCTATTGAAGAATAGGTAATCCATAGGCTACAATTTGCTTCATCTATTATAAACTCCTCCCCAGCCGTACTAAGCTCATCTGCATTCAAAGCAAATAAAACATCCGTTCCATTGTCCCCTTCCAATTGTACCGACACAAATTGTGGCAATAGTATAGCAATACTAGTTTCTTGCACTAGAACATCAATAGTTGGTCCTGTACTTATATCATTATTGCATTCCTCACAATCATTTTGACCGTAGAGGCTTGTTGTAGCAAGGAGAAATAGTAATTTGAATAATAGTATTCTTTTCATAATTCATTAAGAAGGGAAGAAACTATTTAAAAACCAAGCTTCTTCCCATATGGATGACCCTACCTTAGAGCCTATAAAAAGTGGGGAGTTAATCTGTAATAGTATAGGTCATTGAAATATTGGCAGCAGCATCGCTTACATTCAGATCTCCAAAATCGCCATTAAAATCAAGGTAATAAGTAAGGTTATGACCATTGGAATTTCCATCCCCAGTATAAGCACTTCCTATTCCTGTAATAATATTGGCAGGAGTCGCACTAGGAGTTACAACTGTAGTAGGTGTTCCAATATTCCCTCCGCCATTTCCGGAGTGAGCAGATGCAAGTACAGTTAGTGTCAATCCAGCTATGGAAGGAACAGAAGAAGATTCTATAGTGATACTCCTTTGGCTTGATGATGTAGCTACTAAAGAAGTATAATTGATCCAAAGGTCATTATTTTCTTCATCAATTATAAATTCCTCTCCAGATTCTAATCCACTTGCATCCAAACTAAAGGAAAGGTCCAAAGTATTCGTAGACTCAATATCCAAGATGGCAATTTCTGGAGCGGAGATAACCACATTGTGAGGTTCAGAGTCTGTGTCCTGTGCTAAGGCTAAGTTGAATCCAAACCCTGCAATTAAACCAAATAGTAATTTCGTCTTTTTCATATAGCTTTTGTTTTACCCAAAAGAACATTTTAGCATAAAAAACAGCAAAGATTTTATACAAAAAGACCTAGTAATTATGGAATTCAAAAGAAGAAAACCAACTTAGCTCTAGTGTTTTAGGAAATCAAAAGAAAACAAGCCCTTGTAAAAGGGGTAAAAGAAAAATCTGACAATTTTTACTAAGGAAATTTTGCTTTCACTACCTCTATAAATGTAACCAACTTAGAAAAACTACTAGAAAACAAATATGTGGGGAAACATTTAACAGAATACATTTAATCCCTAAAAAAAGAGCCTTGAAATTCACAAGGCCCTTTTTTATAGAGAATAATTTTTATCATAAATTATTATAGCAAACTAGACTATTAGCTAGACACAAAACAATTCATTTACTGTTTCACAAACTTTACCAAGCCCAACTTATCACCTGCACGTACATGTATAATATAGCTCCCCTCAACAAGGAAATGAAATGCTAAATTCAAGTTCTTTTGTTCAGAAAATTCCTCTGTATATAATAACTTTCCTTGTAAATCTCTTAGCTCAACGTTTATTTCAGCGTAGCTATCATTCAAGGCAATTTGAACATTTCCAGTACTCGGATTTGGATATAACTGGCAGCATACCTCCTGCTCAGCTTCTTCTAGATTTAGATAGGTGAACGATTCAATATAATCGATCCCAAAAATATACTCCCCTTGTGATAAGGTATCCAATATGGCACCAGTCTCCATATCGATGGATAGGATTCCCCCACTTGCAACCACAAAATACCGTCTATTCCAAGAATCTATGGCCGTATTGTCAAAACTAGCCAAGGCACAACTACCGATAGTATCTATATCGACAAAAACCCCGGAATCTATATCATAGGAAGTAAAAATATAGATACCATCTACATAGCGAAGACCATACAAATTATTGGTAGTCACATCATATTCCATACAAGTTAGTTCAATAGGAGAAGACATAGAATCCACAATGGCTCCTGAAAATATATCTATTCCAGTAACACCTACCGAGGTCGAGGTATAATAAATTCCAGCCGCTTGATTCATCGCATACGTAGGATTGTACAGTGTTTCAAAGGAGGTTATACTCGCCAATTCATAATTAGATTTGTTCCCAATATCTATTTTTATCAAATGGAAATTGGCATCAACATACCTCAAGCCATAAAGACTATTGGTACTATGATGATACCGAATCCCGTATAAAAAATGAGGATAGGCTATTGTATCTGTTACTAAACCCGAATAGATATTTGTAATGGTAACTCCTCGGTTGTTCAACATAAAATACCTCCCTCCTACAACGTCTATAGTTCCTGTAGAACCATGGACCTCATTTACGCCTATTTGTTCATTCATTAGATTGAAAGAGTCGGCCTCAATATCCGTTGCCACGGCATACAATTCGCCGGAACCAATCCATTGCAATCCATAGATATGGTCGTTTTGAGCAAGAAGAATATTCATGGAGAAAAAGAAAGCTAAAAATGCTAAGAAATTAAATTTCATCTGTATCAAATTAATTTTAATAATTACATTGGATACAAGTTATCAATTGTTGGTGAATCCACAAACAAAAGTTAATACTCAAATTATAAGCTGGGCAGCATAGTTCATTTGCTAAAAATTGGCCTAATTTGATCCCCCTAGTGGATCACAGTAAAACCAGCCTTAAAACGATATTTATGAACGATCAATTTGGTAGTCCTATTACATTTAAAATACTATATGCAATAGTCTTCTTTCTTTGTTTACATAAAATTCAAGCACAAGATAACATCCCTCCATTGGAGTTTCACAGCCAAAAAGAATCAGTAAATCCGTATCTAGACTCTCTTCATTTAGACGATGAAAATGCCCTTATTCTCCATCTTCGATTTTCCAATTATTGGTCAAAGGGAGTTGGATATTTCATTGTTTTCAATACCGATGGAAGTATTGAAAAATTCCTCCAAAAATTTAAACCCAATCGGAAAAGGTCTCGGATGAAACGAAAGCACATCAATAAAAAGGACTATAAACTGTACTGGTCGTTTCTTCAGTATTACACAGAACAGGATAGCATTAAGTTCGATCAAACCAAATTAAACTGTGATTTTAAGACAGATCCTGAGCCCTATTTTAAGGATGGTGTACAACTTAAGCGAGGAAGTATATTTACGCGAACCGATGGAACAATAACCTATTTATCAGTCTATCAAAATAAAAAATACTTACACTACAAATCCTATGAACTTAATTATTTTATCGAAGCGGAGGTAGATGGTTTTGAAGAACGAAAGCGCTATTTGGCCATGATAAAACACCTGGGTAAACTATTTATGGATATCGAAGAAGATCAAATCCAAAAAGAGTAGTTCATCTCTTAACTTTTAATAAAACCAATAGAGCGCCACCCTGTTATTTTTATATGGCATATCCTTACCTTTGAAAAAACCTCCGCACAATGCTAAAGAAACTCAACTGGCAAGCCTATACCAGTAAGGATAGAAATGAAATTACAGAGAAAATCAAGGATCTTATTTCTCACAATGATGGCTGTATCGTCAACTTCACCTTATTTTCTGACCTTGCACTCACCCTTAGTGTGGAAATTGAAGAACAGCATATCCTTACCTTTCATAAAGCGCTGAGCGAAGTACTTAGTGTAGATGCCTTAGACGATACGATCATAAATCCAGCTTCAAATCGGGAATGGATCATTTTCCTAAATATCTCCTTCAGCTTTGGAACTGGTAAAATGAAGAGAATTGTACCTGCAGTGCCAGGATAATCTTATTGATTATATTAATCAATAGAAAAGCCCAATATCATAAATGATATAGGGCTTTTTTATTACTTGAAATCTCTACTATTTATTTTTCGCAATTGTTTTATTAAATTCCAACTGTCCAATTTGTAAGGTTTCTTTGGTTTTCTCCAATTGAAGGGCGATTTTCTTAACCTCCTCACCCTTTGATCCATAGTTTGTATATAGGTTTGCATATATAGTAACTGGTCCAGTTATGGTTTGTCTGCTTTCACTATAGTAATCAACATAGACGGTATACGTTCCAGATTTCGCACTTTTCAAACTAAACTCTTCAGGCCCATATCCACCTGTAATATCCGTACTTATTTTCCCACCTAAAGCCGTCTCCTTGTGACTATAAAAACACTTTTCCCCGTTAGGATCTATCACCCATAAATCAATATCATTATCATTACTACTCCAATCGATAACAATTCTAATATCCATAGGCATGGATTGAATATAAGACTCATCAATTCCATTTAAATCTAAAACTGCAGCATGCAGAGCAATTAGACTATTGAACTCATTAAAAACCAACTCTTTTATAGATTCAAATCTACCCCAATTTCGATCCAAAATATATTGGTAATTTTCCAAAGCCAATTGATATTGTTTATCCATTGAATAGACTTCAGCTAAATCTCTATAAGATTGTGGTTCTTCTGGGCGTAAATCTCTTATTTCGATATATAAATCGATAGCCAAGGAATACTCACCTTCATTCATCAATCGCCTTGCTACAATCTTCAGAAGTTCAGGATTTTCTAAATCCAATTCCAGGATATTAGACAGTACTTGTACGCCAAAAGGATGATCTAGCCGCTCAAAGAAGAAGTCCGATACTTGAATATAAAAAGTAGGTCGATTACTATTTTTTATCTTCAGATCATAATACAAAGCGTGTAATTCATCTGGATCTGCTCTTCGCAATTTATTCAAATAAGAGGCATTTGGAATCCAGGGAAGCACCTTTATAGAGGATTTATTGCGGACACCTCTATTTCGCATGCCTGGAATGCTAGCATCCCCCACCATTTTCACACCATCTACATAGTATACAGTTTGGCCATCTCTTCCTCCACGCACATTAACTTCTCCATCTCCGTCCCTTTGTGAAACACCAGCAGTAGATGCAGCAATACTTCTTACTGGAAGCGCAGAAAACTCCTCTCTAGTGACTACCTGCCCTCCAGTATTATCCCGCTCAATCTGAGGACTTTCATCTTCAAGAACAATCTCATTCATTATTTCATCATTATCCTCAACTTCTACAGGCGGTGGAGGTAATGCTTCATCATCGGCAGTAAATTCTATAACCATATCCTCTTCATCCATTGATTGGATTTGAGTTACATTTGATTTATAATTTAAATATTCCGGTTGCTTATATGTAGACCTATACCAGCTCATCAGCGAAGAGAAAACATTTAAATTTTTCCTATGTATTGCTCTCTTGGAGACCTTCTTTTCTTTCACTTGGTCTTTTAGAAGCCTAAAGTATTCGTCCTTTAATTCATTGGGAGGTACTATTTCATATTGAACATAATCAGCAACCCTATCCAGTACAATGAAGGATGTGTTTCTGGTAACAATATTAAAGCGCTGACCCAATTTGAAAATAGTCTCCTTATTTTCATCATAATTCATACTCAACTGGGCTATTTTTTTACTTGCCCAAACTCTAGCAATGGATGAATTTTTCTTATGAACTAATTCGAAATTTTGCTGTTGGGTAGCCCCTTTCTTATAGCCATAATTGATGGTTAGGTCTGCCTGCTTATCTTTTAGAATTCCAACCACTTCAAAATAGCCATTTACACGTCGTGGTACAGTTGGATATATTGCCTTTATATCAGAATGATTATAAGTATAGGATAGAAATTTTTCTTCATCTTCATTCGTTAATCTTACTGCGTCGGCAGAGCTCGTTACAGCCAAATCGATAAATTCACCATTTGATTTTGCAGCTATACTTTTCAATAATGAATAGTTACTACCAGACGACGATGTGATGGTATATACAGGACATTTTGGCAACTTCATATATTCCGTCCCAATAGTATTTATGGCATCTGAGAATAATAAAATTTCATCGTATGAAGATTCAAAACGCAAGGCTTCCAAATTGGTCGCTCCATCCGGTTGTAAACTTTGAATATATTCAATCAAATCATCAGTACCTGTAGCTATATCAAATATTTTCACCGGCTGAGAAGAAGTATTAAAAACTATAAGAGATACTTTTTCAGCCATGGTTAAACCACGTAGATACTCCTTTAAAAAATTCAATTCCTTTTTTAGATCACGAGAAGCTGCAGAATGAGAATTGTCCCAATAGATTACGGGATTTCTAATAGCAATTTTTGATTTTGAATTAAGTGTTGGAGGTTTTACATTCAAATAAAAATAGGTTTCACCTTCAAAATCACAAGTAAAAAGTTGATAATCCGATTGAGAAAATCTCGGTACGGTAAATTTAATTGGCTGCTTCGATTGGTAATTCTTTCTATTATAATTTAGGGAATATACATCCTCTGCATTGTCAAACCTTATATTTTCGAAATCCGAATGAACTAATCTATTATCTACTTCACCCTTTACAATATTCACTTTCAGATTGAACTCTCCAATAGGACTTTCCATCCCCATAGGAAGGGAATAGTACATATTATCTTCATCCCCTTTAAGTGTTTCAGATATGGCTAATACAACCCGTTTAGTCCCTTTTCTAGGGATGGGGTATATTTTAGTTTTGAATGTATTCCCTTTTGTCAAATTAGCTATTCCTGGGTCAACCTTCCGACGCACAATGGCCTCAAATGCTTGCCTAGCCTTCACCTTTTCTATTATTACACCTTCTCTTAAAGTACCATTAATATCTAGGGCATACCTAGAGATTTCCTGACCATCACTCAACGCTAAAGTCAATTCTCCTTCCAAGTCAACCGATAGATTATTTTTAAATAGGACATCAAAAGTTGTCACAGCAACATTACCAATCACCTCTACATCAACAGAGAGTTTGGCAATTTCTAGGGATTTTTTCTTTCCTTTTTGATATATCTTAAGTTCTGGAATTTGCGCATATAATAACTGACAAATAAGAACTCCAATAAGTAGGACTACATTTCTCATAACATCTATTTTTATTAATATTACATATACTCAAACGAGGGTACAATCCATTGTATTTTATCCCTGTTATTTTTTCAAAGATCAAAAACTAGACCTAATATTATAATTGTCAATTCTTTCCTTTTACTTTTATCAAATTCTATTCTCATAAGGTTTCCTATCCTCAAAATAAAAATCAGCTTGAAACCCATTCCAAAGCGACTCCCTCACTATTAAAAATTTCAAAATGATCCAATTTATATCGTTTTTTTAAAAGATAGGCCAAAGCCACTTTAGGGCAGTTCATAATAATAGCCATTCTTTTATTTAAACACAGGTGAATATTCTTTTGAACAAATCTGAATATATCCGGTAATTCATCTTCCTCTATCGCTAAACTTGCATTTCGAAAATCCAAAACAACTCCTTTAGTCTTATGAATTATTGATGTTTCTCCTCGGATACTTTCCCAAGATTTCCACATTCTTTCCAGTGATATTTCACCCGTTCCAGTGGCCATAAGAATAGCCCCATCCTCACTTAAAGAAAAAAATATATGGTCGTTCATCCAATTTGAATTTTAGAAAAAAAAGGGACTAATTATAACTAATTAGTCCCTTCTTCATTCAATTATATGGCAATAAATGCCATTTCAATAAAAAGGGGGAAGGCATAATATATTGCAAGATAAAATCACCTAAACCCTAAAACTTAACAAGTTTATTATGCTAGTCCTATCCCCCTTATAAAATCACTATAAATAGAGAGGAGGGATTCCCCTCTCTATTGTTTATTAACCTTATTTCAAAATTGAAATACGTTTAACAATCATCTGATCACTAGAATTTATTCTAAGGCTGTAAACACCAGCTGCTAGACTGCTTAAGTCTATTGATTTCTGTACAGACTCATCTTGTACAACATCACTATATACTACCTTACCTAATTGGTTAATAACTTGTAGTGAATAGTTGTGCATACTAGATGGAGATGCTATAGAGAAGACACCAGAAGAAGGATTAGGACTAACCGTAATTTGACCTAAAATAGCCTCATCCAAACCGATAGAACAATCATCAGAGATAACGTTCACAGTATACACTTCTTGTGTTGTCCCATCCTCAGCCGTTACAGTGATGATAACTTCACCATAAGGAGCGAATGTAGCAGAACCAGAAACAACAACAGTAGCGTTTGGATCAGTTGCTACAATGGTCATATTAACCAATGAAGCAAATCCAGCTCCAACTGTAAGGTTATACGTATTTTCATCAACAGGCGACATCATCATTACAGCAGTAGTATCTGAACCAGAGATCATACAGAAGTAACCTACGTTTGTCATCAATGAATCCAAGCTTGTATCATCATTTGCAGCTGCATAAGTCCAATTGATAAAGTAAGTACTTATAGTACCATCCTCAGCCGTTACGGTTACGATAGTAGTTCCAGGAACTCCAGAAGCATCTACAACAACTTCAGTCGCTCCAGTATCCGTTGTTAAGCCACCAACATTTGGAATTATAGAATTAAACGGTAACTCTATATCATAAACGAATGTCTGACTACTGAAGCCAGATATAGTTCCTCCATTGATGGTTAAGTCCATAAGACTTGCATCAGAACTTGGTGCTTCTGTGAAAATCACACTATACACCAAAACAGTAACACCATCCTGTGCAGTAACTGTAAACACAGTTGTATCTGGTAAAGGAATGGATGCCAATTGTTGAGAAACAATACAGTTTGGATCAGCTGGCGTATAATTTGTCAATGGAACACTAGTTACTCCATTTGGCAATTCTACGTAATAAGTCAAAGAATCTGCTTGAAAACCAGTAATAGAAATTCCATCTAACTGGATATCCGACAAGTAGGCATTAGAAGATAATGATTCTACTTCATAATTGATACAGTAAGTATTTACAGTAACACCATCCTCTGCAGTAACCTCAATAGTACATGTTCCAGGAACACTTACATTTGTAACAACAGCATTGGCATTTGGATCATTCTCAATAGCCGATACTGAAGGCATAAAGGTAGACCCGTAAGGATACGTTATTGTATAACAAAGCGTATCTGGATTAAATCCAGGCACAGAACTATTACTTACCGACAAGGCCGAAAGTGTAGCATCTGTAGCAGCCAGAGCTTCTGTAATATAAACAGAATAGGTAGATACATAATTGGTATCCTCTGCCACAACAACAACTGTTGCCATACCAGGTAGAGATGTTGGCTCAGTAATTGTCATACTAGTGATAAGTAGTGGATTCACCATAGTGAAATCAGCATCTACATCCCAAGTAGTTGAACCATAAGGAACCTCATAGGTATAGTTAAAGGTATCTGGTTGGAAGGCTACAGGATCTGAAACCGTGTTACCATTTACCGTTAAGTCCATCAAAGAAGCATCCGTATAAGGAACATGCTCCTTCACTTGCCAGTTATCAAAACCAAATCCTTCAAAATCACTTTGGAAAGAATAAGTGTAAAAACGCCATCTAAAGATTACTTGCGGCTGTCCAACCATTCCCGACAACAATCTAACCGTATGTGTCCAATCATTTGTGTTTGATTGAGGGAATTGGCTCGTAGGCCAAGTATACCAAGAAGCTCCTCCATTAAATGATCTTTGTAATCTGATATTATGGTTTGAACCAACTCTTACATAATCAAACGAAATCTCTACAGCATCTGTATAATCAGAGAAATCATAACATGGAGAATATAAATAACTATACTCACTATGTCCTACATCACCTGTAAGGTTTAGTGCCCATACTTTTCCATCGTTATTATTTCCGATATTTTGAGTAGTAGGAATTCCCCATTCCCATGAGTCATTTGTTCCAGAATATATTTCACTATACCAGTAACCATTGTCGCTATTGAACCCTGTACTATCCGTAGTATAACTTGGCGTACTACTTAATTCAAAAGTAATAGAATTACTCAAAGGATTTTGATCAGCAGGGAATACAATCTGAATATCAATTGTATAAATCCCAGGAGTACTCATATCGATACTTGGTAATTGATACAAAGTATCTGTTTGAGATGCTAAACCTGAATCGAAATCCCAGAAATCTACCCAAAGACCACTATTGTTAAACTGGTACTGAGCTGTAGCTCCATTTGCGGCAACATCAAAATTCCCAAAATTAGCAATCTTTACATATCCTGTTTCAATACCCAATCCACAAGAAGTCTCCAATGAATCAATTGAAATTAAGGCTAAATCATAATCAGGACATTCTTCTACAATAAAGACTTCTGAAGCTTCCAGCTCCCAATAATTTGGCCAAGAAGTAGTATCTAAACCATTATCTACAGAATTCCCATCGTTATTTGCAATTAGGATACCCCCACAACGATTAATTTCGTAGGTTCCTCCTGACCATCCGCCACCATATTCATCATAGGCGTTTATTACGTATGGCGTGTTAGGGAATACACATACTGAATAAGTATAGGTTGTATAACTGGATAGATTACCTGAACCATCCATATCACCATCTTGTGCATTAATAATATTGTTTAAGGTGTCCATAATTAGCCAGGCATTGGCCGTTCCACCTCCCTCGTTATTAATAACTACATCCACATACATATTACCTAAATTAGTAACGGAAGATGAAGACATATCATCAGTAGCCACCGAATCACTCGCCAATAAAGTTCTAACAAAAAATGAAGAATCTATAGAAGCAGAGAAATCGTAATATCCATCTAAAATGAATGTTGCAGTACCTCCTGGAATAATAGTATCGTTGAATGTTCCTGCATTGAAATAAATTGAATCATCCCAACTCAATTCAACTGGGAATCCTGTAGCAGCTTGTCCACCAAAGTTCTCAATTTCAACTTCTATCTGCATTGAATCAGACAGATTACATCCTTTAAGAGCTGGAGATAGAATAGCAGTTACACCTACATTATTTCCCCAAGGAGTAACAAATGATAATTGAATATCAGCATAAGTCGTATCACAAGGGTTTGACAAATACACATCGTAAATGGTATTTTCAGTCAATCCTCCAATAGCAAATGGATGTACAAATGCCGTATCCGTTGGAATACTATCATACACATCAGATGGATTCAGTACTTCTACCAATTCCAAATTCCATACAGTATCTGGACTCACATTCAACCAATCCAAAGTAACGGCTTGATCTGTCAAATCTGCAATATTAAATCCTACAGGCATTGAACAATCTGGTGCTTCCCCCCATTTAACATCATCTATATATAGATAATCATAGGTAGTTGTTGGATTAAATTTAATTGCAATATGTACATCTGTTCCAGTATAAGAAAGGAACGGCACTACAATAGAATCATAAGAATTACTTACCGCTCCAGAATAAATGGAAGTGAAGGTAGAAGGATCCGTAATATCAGTAATAGTACCTACTTCAAATGGCGAAGGTTGAGCAGAAGAAGAAGATCTTGCCCAAAAAGTGAATATATTGGTCCCTGCAGTAATATTTGATAATTCAGGAGTGATCAATAACAATTCTGGATTCAAATCACTTGAATTATACATTCTCAAATAACGCATTGGACTATGCGAACTAAATGAACTTGAAGATGAAGTAATTTTAGCAAAAGTGGTAGTTTCTACTAAATAGGTCCAACAAATAGATGTATCGTTTGTGGCAACTAAATCTGAAAAGTCTTTGTCAAATTCAGATATAGGCCCACAAACTGTTTGGAATTCCATACTAGTACCTTCACTGATTGCATTCGAACAATTTGTAGAAATTGTCATTTCATAAACAGTTGAAGGCTCTAATCCACCCACAGTAAAAGGTATAGTCGTTGCCGTATACAACACCGTTGGATTGACACCCGAAACATCTTCCATTTCAACATACCACTCAGCACCATATGTACCTACAGAATCCATTGAAACAGAAACCGAAGTAGTACTTAATGAATCGATAGTTATTGACGTTGGAGGGAAACAGTTTGGTATTTCTTGCCATTCAACATCATCCAGATATAGATATTCAGAACCAGAGTTCGAGCCAGTCACCAATTGTATTGCGACATAGGTATCTGTACCTGTATAGTTATTGAAGTTTACGGTATACTGAACATGTTGATTGGTCAACATAACAGAATCTACTACGGTAAATGTATTTACATCCGTAGGATCTGACATTGTACCAACTATAACCATGTTTCCATCGTTATTTGCTTCTCTTCCATAAAATCTCAATCGATGATCTTGTGTTATAACCGTACTTAATTCAGGTAAAACAGCAAACTGAAATGATGTTGAAGGACTTGCACTACTTGGATGGTAAAATCTAATATAACCAGTACCAGTGTTAGCTAAAGAAGAACTATTATACACTTTCACGTATGAAGAAGAAGAACTTGTACTGTCAATCATATTCCAACAGTTTATTGGGTCTCCAGTACTGTAACCTTCAAAGCTAGTGTAATAATCAGCTAGCGGTGCACAATCCGTCGTAAATGCAATTGGACCAACCCATACAGTTGAATCTGTTCCACACATGGTACGCGCATAAGCACTATAATTGGTTCCAGGAATTAAACCTGTAATTGTAAATGGTGTTCCGGTTACCGTATCTGTAGCAATACCAGTAGGTGTGTTTACACCAGTCACCATTTCTATCTCATAGGTTGTTGCTCCTGCTCCTGCAACTACAAAAGACATATCTGCAGAATAACCATCTACTGAATCAACTACCACGTAGTATGGAATATTACAAGCCGGTAATGCTGTAACAGACATCGTGTCAATGAATACACCATATCCATAAGAATTCTCAGAAGCGTACTCAATATCCACCAACACATCAGTTCCTACATAGGCACCGTTGATCAATAAAGCTTCATCTTTATAAGAACCTGGGTAGTTTGAACCAGCTCCGTCATTCGAATTAAAAGCTGCTCCAGTAACGCTCCAAACAGTATTCCATGAAGCCCCACCATCATTCGATAAGTTAACTCGTAAAGTATCGTCATTCCAATTATACAACTTATGAGACCAAGAGAAAGTCAATAAAGCCTCTTGTGTAACACTGATGTTTGGCGTAAGTAAGTGTCTATGTGTACCATAAGCACTAGTACTTCCGGAGTTTCTCGCTCTGGCTGCCAATGTATCACCTGAGGAAACATAAGGTCCCCAAATTGCATCACCATTATCTACATCAAAACATTCTGGGATCCAAGTACTGAATGGCTCCGAAAATGGCATAGCCACAGGATTACAAGAAGTAAGAACCAAAAGTGGACCAATCCATTCTGAATTACCATCTGTTCCACCACAACCAGCACTTACATAAATTGCATACTCAGAATTTGCATCTAAGTTTAGTGCAGTATACGATGCAGTAGTAGAACTATCATCAGCAAGACCTGTTTGTGTTTCAGATAATGTTAAATTAACATATTCTACATACCACAATGACTCATTGTCAATTGCAGTCCATGAGAATGTAATTTCATTATTTGTATAAGAATCAACATCCAAATCTTCTGGAGCCTGACAAGTTGGTAAAGTTGTAAAATTATATACAGAAGTCCAGGCTGAAGGACCATCTATAACTCCACAATTTGCTCTTACGATAAATTGGTAATCGCTTTCTGGCACTAAACCTGATAGTAAAGGATTATTGGTTGATAATCCGGCATTGTTTGGCGTATATGTAAAGGTATCAGCTGGTATCAGTGAAGTATTGATCAATTCAATATCCCAAGAAGTTTCTGATCCGGCCTGTGCCCAAGATAATTCTGCTACAAATTCTGCTACAGAATCAATAGAAATAGTACCAAGTGGCAAACAAGTTGGAGGAGTGGTAAACGTTCCTCCAAAAGACCAATCACTTAATGGAGTCGTATTAAATGGACCACAATCTGATTGAACAAAAACAGCATAATCATTTTCTGGAGACAAACTACTTAAACTATATGGGTTTACTGTAACCCCAGAATACGTAGCAATACCAGTTGCAGTATCACCAGCAGTTAAATTAACTACTTCAATGTTCCAAAGTGTTTCCGAACCATTTGATGACCAAATAATGTCAGCCGTAGTTGGATTAATATTTGAAGCCGTCACTCCTGATGGAGGAGGACATGTTGTTACTATATATGTTAGATCTAATGTTGCAGTGATGGTATTATTATCCACCCAAGTATCCCCGTTTTGAGAATAAATTTTAACACTAGAAAGATTATTAATATCCACATCATATGTAGAAAGGTCTGTAGCTGAGATACTACATAAATCTTCAGCAACAGTAGTCCCATTAACTTCAAGATTAAAATAATACCAACTTGGGCAATTCCAGCCCAAATTACTTACCGATATTTCAGCTTCGGTAATGAATGAATTGGTTACCGTATCGACACAGTTAAAATCGGAAAACTCCACATAATTGGTATTATCAGCACCAAAGGAGGATTCTGAATAAGTACATGTCCCCTGTCCATAGATCAAGGAATATGCAAAAAGAGAAAGAACGGTAGTTAACCGCCGTAAAAATCTTACCATAAGTTCAAGGTTTAATGTTTTGTAAAAAATAAATTACAGCTTCAAACTTAGGCAAGAAAGCAGGCTAAACAGATGTGTTTCAACCGCTATTATCTTTAAATAATGAAAATGGAAAGAAAATAAAAACCTTCTGAACCCTTATATATAGTAGAAAACGAAATTTGCACTTAAAAGAGTTAATTTTTTAGTTACAGAATGAACAAATAGGTTGGATAAAATGGTGTTTCATTATAAAATTGGTGTGCTATCTTCTAATACAAAACACAAAATCATATTTGAGGAGAACTAAACAAGGAATTATTTTAGCTTAACTTTTTACTATACTTCGCAGGTGTGGTACCTTCAAATTTCTTGAACGAATTGTAAAAAGTACTTTCTGCCTTGAAGCCCACCTCACTAGCCAATACTTCTAAAGTAATCCCCTTCATTCGGGCCTTATTCTCCATAACTCGTTTAGCTTCCTCAATCCTGTGTTTATTGATGAAGGTACTAAAATTGGAATTTGTTTTATACTTGATTATTCTAGATAATTTCCCATAATGAATATCGACTATACTAGACAGATCTACAATGGTAAACTCCTTTTGTTTAAAACATTTTGTTTCTGCTATAGCTTCAATAATGTCATTGAATAATTCATCGAAACCATCGTCATACCTCTTTTGAATTTCTTGATTGATTTCCTTAGTAACCATCAATACCTTTTCTTCAGTTTGAATGAAATATTGCTTTGTAGCAAAAATGGCTAACCAATAGGTTAACACTAAATCGGTGAAACTCAGAATAAGGTAAATATAAAATCTAAATTCAATTTTAGTCGAAAATATCATAAGCGCAATAAGGAACAAACTACTCTGAACTAATAAATAAAGAAAACCCTTTAATATTGGTTGAATCCCAGAAAACAAACGCTGTTCTACAGCAGAATAATAGGCGCAAATTCTTTCTTCATTTTCTTTGAGTAATCGGAATATCTTCAACAAATAATAAATCACGAATAAATTGGCCGTCAGATAATAGCTCTGAAAATAAATGGATTTAGCAGGATCCTGAAACCATTCTACTTTCAACTCCTTTGGTAGAAATATGGCAAGAGCCGAAAAAAAAACAAACTCAATCAATCCGACAATTAAATGCCTATACTCCTTTTTAAAAGACAATTCCCCCATCAATCGCTTGACATATAAATACAATAAGGGAAAAGACAAAAAATAGAATCGAATGGGAAGATAAAATAAAGAGGGATTTTCCCTGGTAAATCCTCGATTTGCCAAAACATGAATGATAAAAGAAGCCCCCCAAGTCAGCAAAAAGCAACCCATTAAAAAAGAAGGTTTCTTTTTAGAAGAACGTGCTACCAGAAAAACACCTAACAACAACCCTTGAACCAAGCACGCCAAGCTTATCAAGTCAGAAATTTTAAGCAAACTTATATTCTCCATAAAGTATTAATTACACAAAAAGACAAGTAGGACCCTTGCTAGAAAATTGAAATTAATTATACCATTATAATTATTACACTATATCTCTTCCAACATCTCCACCCATCTTGACACAAAGATAAGACCAGCCTACTGAAGAAAGTTGGAGAAAAACGCTATAAATTCTTTAAATCATGGAAAATGCAAGGTTATTCCCCTTGTTAAGTTGAATAATTCCACACTAAATATCCGAATCATTGAAATTTTCAACATATCAAATAATTATTCTCCTTCCCCTTTCAAATAACAGATCCTCACTTTTACTAAACTAATTTTAATAACAAAGGATAAATCAAAGCCTAAATCTAAACAACCTCAACCATCTAAATGCCAGTGTTTTAAATTTATTTTTCACTGTTTTTTCACTATATTAAGATTATGGATACTGAATATAATATTATAATTGCAGGAGCAGGTGGCATTGCGCAAGCTGTTGGATTAATTTTGGCCCAAAGAAGTGAAGTAACGCCTAAAATATTTATTGGAAATAGAACTTTATCTAAAGCTCAAAGAACGGCTGAATGGATTCAAGAAGGGACTACAAAATCCTGTAAAGTTGAGGCCTTTCATTTAAGCGAAACAGCACTTACCGAAGAAATGAAATATATCTTCAATGGTGGAGATATAATCTTGGATTGCCTCCCGGGAAGCCAAGCACCAAGGATTGCCAAATATGCCTTGGAGTATAATTGTCACTATGCCAATCTTACAGAACATGTACAAGAAACCAATCAAATAATAGAAATAGCTAAAAATGCAGAGACAGGTTTTATTCTACAATCAGGAATCGCTCCAGGCTATATCGATATTTTGGGGCATCACCTTTTTAGACAATTCTGCAAGATTCACAATGTAAGGAAAGTAGACCTATTGGAATTGAAGGTGGGGGCACTAACAGATCATGCGGTAGCACCACATTATTATGGATTTACCTGGAGCCCGGTTGGAGTTGCAACAGAATACCTTGAAGATGCAATCGTTTTAAGAGACTATAGAAAAACATTTATTCCAGCACTTAGCGAACGATCCACTATTCTAATAGATGGCTTTGTATACGAACAAGATTTAACTTCTGGCGGTGCAGCCGATCTTCCAGATGCATTGGCTGGCAAAGTGAAAAAATTAGATTATAAAACCCTTAGGTATCCAGGACATTACACATGGATAGATAGCCAACTTTCCAAAATCGAGGGAAGCTCAGAATCTCATATTTCCGATTTACAGCAAAAAATGGAATTGGAAATTCCCCATATTGACAACGACCAGATTATTCTATACGCTGCCGTTCAAGGAAAAGACAAAAATGGAGTTTTAAGACGGAAAGAACACGTGGCACGAATTCTTCCGCAAAGAATAGGAAAACATGTGCTAAAAGCAATACAAGTTACCACTGCTTCCCCCTTAATTCAAGCTGCCCAATTATTACTAGAAACAAATGCCAAAGGAATCATTTTACAAAGCCACTTGGACCCTAAACATTTTCTAGAAGGGAATTATATAAGCCCCGTTTTTGGCTATATATCTTAAGCGCTATTTGCTTAATTAACAACATTTTGCTAAATTAACAAAAGGCTTTCACAGCTGTCAGTCGCAAGTTTTTAAATTTTTCTTAACTATATCTATAACTCACTTATAAATATAATTGCCCCCACAATGATTGATAAAATTGGACGCTCCATTGAAAAGGCGCTGAATATTTTCAGTTTTGAGACCTTTGTATTTTACTTTGCCATTGCCTTTCTCAGTCTACTTATTGAATGGATGGCTGTTGGCTGGGAAAAATCTTCTTTAAAAAAACTAGTGGCCTTCAAGAAAACAGTAAGAACTGATTTCATCCTATTCCTGCTAAACGCGTTCAAATTGTATGATTTAGTCACCATTGTATTGTCCTTCGGTATTTGTCACTTTATAACCTTCCTAATCCACGAAACCATACATCTTGATCTTATAGTAGAAATCAAAAATTATTATGCAGAACTATTCATCCTCTTCATGGTTTCCGATATCAAAACCTATTTTGCACATTATTTACTGCATAGAACCCCATCATTATGGCAGCTGCATGAATTCCATCATTCAGCAACAGAAATGTGCCTTTTCACTAGATATAGAGATCATTTCGTAGAAAGAGCCCTTAGAAGACTACTGGACATAATCCCGGTTGTAATATTAGGTTCCACCATCCAAACCTATCTCATCATCCAGATAGTGCTAGAAGCACATAAACTTCTGGTACATTCAAACATTAAATCCGACTGGGGACTCCTTGGAAAATACCTTATAGTTTCACCAGCTGCGCATATGATTCATCATTCCAATCAACCTGAACATTATGATAAGAACTTTGGGAACACCTTAATAATTTGGGATCGCCTATTTGGCACCTATCATGCTCCAGAACCGGTAGAAGAGATGGGAATACCCAATAATAATTATAATAAAAAAGGCTTTGTTTGGGATACTTTACTGAGTCTAAAAAATTTCAAAAACAGCCTTTTTTCCAAAAAAAATCCCACTAATTAAATAATGGGATTCTCAATATTTACGCTTCCTAATTAAATGGAGTACTTTATTTTTTTCAAATGCCATAGCAATATTTTCTCTGCCTCAGCACTAGAGGAATGATATAAGGTACCAACCTGAACACTTACTGAAATTTTATCATCCACCACTTTTACAGCTACAGATGAATATCCTTTATTATCCTCTTCTCCTTTTTTTACAATAGCGAAATTTATAATCGTGTAGTCTTTATAGCCTTTGGTTTCAATGAATTCAAAATTCAAATTTGAAAAAATATCAGCGATCCTATTTAATCCATTCTTCACTTCAGCAATCACAACTTCCTCTGTAATCTTAAGCTTAGATTTACCTGTCTTCACTTCGTAGTTCGCCACTCGAATATCAACAATGGTTTCTGTACCTTTTTTATTGTCTTTAAGCTGATATTTGGTTTCCCATTTTGATTGTTTTGATTTATTTTCATCAACCTTCCACAATTTTTCCTTTAATGAATAACTAAATCCACTGGATAATTCCAAAGTTGACGTTTGAGCTTGTAACCCAGAAAATGTAAAAAAAAGAACCAAGATTAGTCCTTTCATAAACCAAGAGGTTTTCATATAAATTCGATTTTTATTAAACTAAGTATACCAGCAATATAGGATTAATATAATGCATAGGAATCAAAATCATCGATTCATACTATCTTCAACGCCATAAACTCATTAATCAACTTAGTTACAATTAATTGCACTTTATTACTTAATAATACCTGAATTCTGGTAGTAAAATCACTGGATTCTGGTATTTTATTGATCAATAATTGTAGTTATATTTGTACCAAGACTATCTTATATAATATTAATAATTATGAATTTTAATAAGACTTTTTAATATGATTATTAAAAACCTATGCGGCTATCACATCGCCATCTGCTCCAAGTGTGATGACCTAGTGGATAAAATGGATGAAGAATGTCAGAAGTGTGGACACTACTTTACCATGGAAGAAGAAACTTCGACAATAAGCCAAAATTCAAAAGAAGTGGTTAAAAACATTGAAGAATAAACAATGTTAAAATTTCTAATTAAATCACCATATTCCGTTAGTTTAATATATACCAGAATATGGAGGTTTGCTATCCTATTATTTGTGCGTAGCTTTGTAGCTTGAATTAAAAATACACCCAAAATATTAATAACAGGATCATCATAATAATGGGTATTTATGGTTATAAATTTTTCACCCCAGTATTAGATCACTGTTTAAACACCTCAGATTTCTGAGGTGTTTTTTTTTATAGATACTCCCCCAAACCCATTACATTTAATGGTATCAAGCTTCCACTCTTTAATCCCTATTACATTGCTTTCGTATTTTTTCACCAAAAAGTATTCACATTTTAAAAAATAGTTTTACATTTGTACATACATTAATCGACTAGGCAATGAAGAAGGACTATTTTAAAACCATTCATACCATTATCAAAACAGGACACTGGATAACGGATCAAATTAGCAAAGAGTTGAAAGAACTTGATATGACAGAGCCTCAATACAATGTATTGAGAACACTCAAGATAGCTAATGATGAACCTTTAACCGTTCAAGAAATTTTGGATGGGATGGTACAAAAAAGTAGCAATGTCAGTAGAATCATTGATAAACTACTTTCAAAAGGACTCGTGGACAGACAAATTTGCCCAAGCAACCGTCGAAAAATGGATATCACCATGACCAAAGTCGGTCATGAGCTTCTTTTAGAAATGGATCGAAAAGTCTACGGCCTTCATGAGCCTATGCACGATAGATTGGATTCTGAAGAATTGAAAACCTTAGATAAACTCATCACGAAATTAACAACCAATCACCATGACTAAAAAAATAGTAGCCTTCGGAGCAAGCAACAGTAAAAAGTCAATCAACAGTCAACTGGCAACATTTACGGCAAATCAGGTAGAAAATGCCACTGTGAACACCTTAAACCTGAATGATTTTGAAATGCCAATATATAGCGTTGATAGAGAACAGGAAACTGGGATTCCAGCATTGGCCCATGCTTTTAAAGAGGAGATAAAAAATGCAGATGCCATCGTTATTTCTTTTGCAGAACACAATGGATCTTATTCTGTAGCATTCAAAAACATCTACGATTGGATGTCAAGAATTGAGCAAAACGTATGGATGAATAAACCTATGTTTCTTTTAGCAACCTCCCCAGGTGGATATGGTGCAAAAACAGTACTGAACCACGCTACAGGAATTTTCAAAAGATCAAATACAAATACTGTAGTTAGCTTTTCACTGCCATCGTTTATGCAAAATTTCACGGAAGAAGGAATTCTAAATGAAGAACTAAACACTGAATTCAAAGAGCAATTGAATCAGTTTTCAGCTGCACTTAGCAATTAAGTCAACAACATAAATGAATCAACCAACAGTGTTGATTCTTTTTTACCACAATTCATGTACCTACAATTATCATACATACACTCGTAAATGAAGAGAATACTTATTTTAGTAATCGTCACATTGCTCTTGATTCCATTATCAGTCAAAGCTCAATCTGACAAGCCAAGTATTCAGGCCAATTTAGGAATTCGAGGACGATGGCAAACTGGAAATCTTAATCAATTGGGATTAATCCCCAATGCCGCAATTCTACTTCAAAGTGAAAACATCAGCCTTAAAATCAACAGCTCATACCAATACCTACTGGTCGAAAATTTTAATCCAGTAAACGACTTCTGGACATTTTCTGTATTGAAATGGCAAACCAAAAGGAAAATACACCCAATAATAGGCGCCAACTTTGGTTTCGCTAAATCCTATAAAATCAAACAATCGTACAGCTATGGGATGGGTTATGAAGCCAGACTTTATGAAAAGTCAGATAAGGAATATTTGTATACAGGTCTATTAGTTGGATATATGAATTTCCAATTTGAACATGCCAATTCTCATACAGGTGCCCACATGGGATTACTGCTATCTTCTGCCATCCCGGTAAGTGATAAGATATTTATGACTATTGGTTTGAAATCCTATCACTCTTTGAAAGAAATAGATTTCTGGGGCGGGAGTAGTCAGATTATGCTTAACTATCAATTTAAGAAGAATCTTTCTCTAAACATAAGTCAAGATATCGTTTTCAATAACCAAAACGAACCAGGTATTAAGCAGTTAAATACACTCATGCTATTTGGTGTTCGATACTACCTATTCGCAAATCACAAACAATCAAAATAGCCAAAACAAAAACATCATGAAAACAAGTAAACTAATAATCGCAGGGAGTGTTATAATAGGGTTATGCACAATGGCCTTTACAGCCACCAATCCAAAGCCTGAACAGGGAAAAGACACTATAGGAGATCAATACATTCCCAGAAATCCAAAAAAGGACCATCTCCTTACTTCAGAAAATACAGTGTTGCTAGTCATAGATTGGCAAGATGAAATGCTGGGAATGGTAAGAAATATTGACAAAGATATCTTAACCAACAATATCCAAGCAATAATCAAAACAGCCAATGTTTTCGATATTCCCGTGATAGAGTCGACAATTGGAGTCAACCTTGGTGCAAATAAACCAACAGTCCCCTCAATAAAACAAGAAATTGAATCCAATGTCCAGAACATTGATAGAATATCCCTCAATGCCTGGCAAAATAAAGCAGTGGTAGAGGCTGTTAAAAAAACCGGAAGAAAGAAGATTATCATGACAGGACTTTGGACGTCAGGATGCCCTACCTATACCGCACTAGATGCCCTCGCTGACGGTTACGAAGTATATATTCTAGCCGATGTAATGGGAGATGCTACAACAGATGCTCACAACAGAGCTATTGACAGAATGGTCCAAGCGGGTGCTATTCCATTTACTTGGGAAGGAGCTGGAGCAGAAATACTCAGAGCATATACTCATCCAAAAGCTATGCAGGATGAGAAAATAGAAGGAGGATTTGTCGGAATAATGAAAGAACATTTCTATCCTTTTGCCGGGAAATACTAACCAAAAATAAAAAGGGCATTACAACTTACCTTTGACTCCTTTAAAATAAGCTTAATAAAGGAATATATTCGCGATTCCAATCGCGTTGGTAAAAAAATAAAGCAGTACTATATCTAAACAAAAAAGCCTCGAATATATTCGAGGCTTTTATATTAATTCTTCTTTTTCAAGAATTGTGTCTTTAGAACTATTGTAGCTTTTCCAATTCTACATTCTACTTCTGTAGGACTCCCTGTTAAACGAACAGATTTGATAACTGTTCCTTGCTTCAAGTTAAGAGAACTACCTTTTACTTTTAGTGTCTTATTTACAATAACAGCATCCCCGTCATTTAATACGTTTCCGACGCAATCTTTAGTATCCATAGTATGCTTATTTCAATTTATTTTCTTCGCTTATAGCAAAGCTAAAATTATTTTGGAGAACACTGACAATTAAACCGGATATAACCATTCTATTCTACTAGGAAACTATTAAAATAGAAGGCCCTAGGTTAAGCTGGTAAATAGCTGTATTTTCGCGATAGATCCATTATAATTCTAAAAATAAAGCATGCAACAGCCCTTTCATATCATTGAGCCAACGGTTAAAAAAATTCCATTCATACTAAGCGTACCACATTGTGGAACAGCTTTTCCTGATGAAATAAAAGGAGACTATAATCCAGAAATGGCCGCTCAACCAGATGATACAGATTGGTTTGTTGAAGAGCTTTATAAATTCGCCTCAGAATTTGGTATTACCATCATCTATGCGCATTATAGCAGATGGGTAATAGACCTAAACAGAGATCCAGAGAGTAAAGCACTTTACAACGATGGTAGAATCATAACTGGACTATGTAGCAATACAGATTTCTTTGGTCACCCGATCTACACTTCTGATGATAAAATCCCTAATGCGGATGAAATCCAAAGAAGATTAGACACTTATTATTGGCCGTATTACAACAAGATAACAGAGCTCCTTCAAGCAAGAAAAGCTGAATTTGGAAAAGCACTTTTATGGGATGGTCACTCCATTAGGAGATCTGTACCCACCATCAGTAAGGTTGATTTCCCTGATTTAATTCTAGGGAATAATGATGGTAAAACTGCACATCCAGCAATTGTCAAAACAACGATCGAAAATTTACAAGCAGGTCCATGGCCTGTTAGTCATAACACTCCATTCAAGGGAGGACACATTACGAGATATTTTGGAGATCCAGCCAATAATATCCATTCCTTACAGCTAGAAATGAACAAAATCATCTATATGGATGATGCGGAAATGAACTACGATCAGGAAAGAGCAAACAAAGTGATATCACTACTTAGAAAGACTTTTACCGAGTTGATCAAAACCCTTGAAACAATTTAATAAACTACTTACTTTACACGCTATGAAAAGTTTTCTATTCAAAGGACTACTACAAAACAATGGTTGGCTAGCCAATGCTTTGGTAAAAGTAGATGATCACGGATCGATTGTAGAAATTATAGAAAATGGATCAGCAGAAAATGCCATTCAAATAGATGGTTATGCACTGCCTGGTTTTCAAAATGCCCATTCACATGCTTTTCAATATGCAATGGCTGGTCTTGCTGAAATCCATAAAACGACAGGTACTTCAGATGATTTTTGGTCTTGGAGAGAAGCTATGTACCAATTAGCTCTCAGCGTAAATCCAGATCAGATGGAAGCCATCGCCACTATGTTATACAGTGAAATGGCACGTCATGGATATACCCACGTTGCGGAATTCCACTATGTGCATCATGATAAAAATGGCGCACACTATGATAACTTAGCAGAAATGGGAAGTAGAATGATCGCTGCAGCACAGACTGCCGGGATCAATATCACCCTAGCCCCTATTTTTTATCAAAAAGGAGGATTTGGACAAGCACCAAATGATCGCCAAAGAAGATTTATTTCTCCAGACATAGACAGTTATTTGGAACTTTTGGAATCCAGTAAAAAAGCATGTGCCAATTATTCGGGTGCCAATGTTGCTGTAGGTATTCACTCCATGCGTGGAGTAGAACCAAAGGACATTGCCGAAATCGCTAAATCTGGACCACAAGACATTCCCTTCCATATTCATATTTCAGAACAGCTGAAGGAAATTGAGGATTCTGTATCCTATTTAAAGCAAAGACCAGTTGAGTGGCTATTGGATCATGTAGATTTAAATGAAAGGTACCACCTAGTACATGCAACTCATCTTACAGATAAAGAAACAGTAGGCATTGCCAAAAGTGGCGCAAATGTTGTTATATGCCCAACCACGGAAGGAAACCTAGGAGATGGACTATTCCCATTGAGAAAATACCAAGCTGCCAATGGTAATTGGAGTATTGGAACAGATTCCCACATTGGAATAAATCCTTTAGAAGAGTTGAGATTATTGGACTATGGTCAACGTTTGATCAGCCATAAGCGAAATATATACACTTCCTCCAATCAAGGAGATAGTGGGATGTATGCCATCGAAATGGCTACTAGATCTGGTAGGAAAGCGATGAATAATTTCTCCTCTGAATTCTTTAAAGTAGGCGATAAATTGAATGCAAGTATTATGGATGCTAATGCCCCATTATTGGCCGCTAGCTCATTAAGCAATTTGACTTCATCCATATTGTATACAGCAGATGCCACGCAACAATACGGCACTATTTCAAATGGAAAACTGGTTGTAAAAGATGGAAAACATCTAAAAAGTCAAGCGATAAGAAACAACTTCTCGAAAGCCATGTCTGACTTAAAAAACAGATAATACGCTTATAATTACTATTTAAAAAGCCAACCGGACTTGTATCGGTTGGCTTTTTTTTATTCAATCCTAGTACAAATTTTTATAGAATTCCTTATATTTTGGTTTTAGAATATAACCTTTATTAAGATTAACATATACCATCACAATGACCAAACAACTCATAAGCCTATTTAGAATTCTGCTTACTACCGCAGTTATTATACTAGCCGGATTTGGTGTCAATAACCTTTTCATCCAACCAAATGAAACGCTCGCAACGGCCTTAGTTAACAAACCTGAAAAAAAGATTAAAAAAATTAAGCTCTTTGATGACTCCATCATGCACCGTATTGATTTGGACTTTAATGAGACTGATCATTGGGACAAGCTAGTCCAACAAAGGCAGGAAGCAGATTCGCTGGAAATTACAAATTACCTTCCAGTGGAAATGCGAATTGACAATACCCAATTAGGCAAAATAGGTATCCGATTCAAAGGAGAGTCTTCTTTCGAATTTGCGGGAGACAAAAAGAAATCATTCAAACTAGCCTTTGATAAATTTGAAAAGGGAAAAAAATACCAAAAAATTAAAAAACTGCATCTCAACAACTTTTTCAAAGACCCCACTTTCATGCGAGACAAACTCTACCTAGAGATGCAAAATGAATTGGGTCTACCAACACAACGAAGTGCTTATACAGAAGTATACCTCAATGGGGAATATTGGGGCCTTTACTTGATGATAGAACAAATAGATAAGCGTTTTATCAAAAGACATTTCAACGAAAACGATGGTGTTCTATTCAAAGGGGAACCAAAAGCCTTATTCACTGACCTAGGGCCAAATAAGGAAACCTATAGAAGAAAGTATCAGTTAAAGAGTAAAGACTTCAACAAAGGTTGGGAAGCAATGATCGGCCTAATTCAAAACATTCATAAAAAAGGTCTTTCAGATGAAAGTTATTATATTTCCTTGGATAATCAATTTGAAATTGATGACTGCCTACGTTCTTGGGCACTGAATAATGCACTAGTAAACATTGATGCTTACAATATGCACTATCCACACAATTTCTATTTATATCAAAATACCAAAGACCATAAATTCAACTGGATCAATTACGATGGAAATTATAGTTTTGGAGCTTGGTCACCAAATTTGACCTATCAAGAGATGGTGCAATTACCTACTAGCTACCCATTGGAACCTACTAAAAAACGTCCCTTATATCGATTACTAATGAGCAACAGTGTTTGTCAGTCTAAGTATGAGGAGATTTTAAAAGAGCAAGTTTTACCACTCCTAACACCTCAACGAATCAATTCTAGAATTGATGACCTGAAGAAATTAATTGTTTCCTCTGTGTATGCAGATACACTTAAACAGTACTCCAATGAACAATTTGATAAATGCCTTGAAAAAAATCACGGAGACATCAAGGATCCAGGAGCCTTTAGCCCTGGACTAAAGGAATTTAATACGGCAAGATTTAACTATCTTACGAACCTATTGAATCAAAATTAGCACAATAAAAAAGGCTTGCCAGTTTAAACTAGCAAGCCTTTTTTTCTATAAACTTTCAACTACTCTTTCGGAAAAATAGCTTCTTCTACTAATTCACATAATGTATGCCCTATCAGCATATGGCACTCTTGAATTCGAGGAGTATCTTTTGAAGGAATTTCAATACAGATATCTGCCAATTCTTTTATTTTCCCTCCACCATCACCAGTCATTGCAATGGTTACCATACCTTTTTCATTCCCAACTTCTAAAGCTCTACATACATTGGGTGAATTACCAGAAGTTGTCATACCAATAAGTACATCCCCTTTCTTTCCCATAGCTTCTGTTAGCCTTGCGTAAATTTCATCAAAGGAATAATCATTGGCTACAGCAGTCAAATAAGACGTATTCACATGTAAAGCCTCCGAAAACAGTGGAGGACGGTCATAATAGTACCTTCCCGACAGTTCTGCAGAAAGGTGTTGGGCATCCGCTGCACTTCCCCCATTCCCACAAAAAAGAACTTTCCCGTCTTTCTTGAAACAATCTACCACCTTCTGTGTCATTAGAGCTACCTGAGCTTGAACTAACTCATTGGCCAATAAACTCTGTTTTAAGGCTATAGACTCCTGTAAATTTTTATAAATCCTTGATGATTGATCCATTCTATGAATACCTAGGTTAGAACATATTAGCTCGTTCTAATAAAGCTTGATTTTGTAGGCACTAAATTATAACTAATTCTTCAGTTTATGGTCCTATTCAATTAGAAGAGGGATATCCTTATCTAAATTTAATCGTTCCGGAAAAACCTAAAGAGTAATTCCAAAGATAATCACCAGGACTAAAACTGATTTCTTGATGGATAAATTTTGCTGTCAATCCCCATAAAAAAGTTTTACTCCCAGTTGTAAAATAATAGCCAAAACCGAAATTCTGAGATTTTAGGTCAATGATTACATCAAGGTCATCTTTACGAAACCTTTCCAATTCAGGAGAAAACCCCAAGCCCATTGTAAAGCTTGCATAATTATCTCCATCACTCCTATATTTTCGTAGATTAAAGCTACCCGATTTACTAATTCCAGTGTCCTTAGGGGTATTATATGAACGTACAAAAAGATAATAAGCCCCCGTATACCATCCAAAGGATCCGGTGTAAATCATTACTGTTTTTCCACTTTCATAATTCAAATTCCTGAATCCGACGGACATCTCTGTACTATGTGGTAGGGATTTATTCAAATCTAATCCAAATCGTGACTCCGGAAATAGTTTGGTCCGTGCAAAGCCCATATTTACATAGGCATAAAAGCCTTCCTTAATTCTAGGGTACATATCTACTTCGAATTGTTGCCCTACTTTATCGAAACTATGGCGGACATTAACCTTTGCGGTAATACTTCCGTACTTTGTTTTTCGAGTATATCGTAAAGTGGATAAGTATTGAGGGTCGAATACCTCAGAAAAAAAATCAGCAGTAAAGTTGACGCCTACAGCGTTATAACTAAATTTCATCTTCAACTTGTTCAATTTTACCTTAGCCTGCTCGTGTTTTGGATCCAATTCTAAAATGGATTCTAAAGTATGAATAGCATCTTCCTCCTTATTCATCTTAAGCTGACAGGCCGATTTTTGCCACAACAACTTCACATTTTTTGGAAAAATTTCCAAGGCCTTTAAAGACATCTCAAATGCACGTTGTGGAAGACCATCCCTCAATTCATTTTTTATGGCTGCCTCCCAAGTTGTTTTCCGTTCAGGGTTTTTATCCAAAATATAAGCGAATTCTTTCCTAGCCTTTTGCCTTTCCCCATCCCAGTAATAAGTGGTTGCCAAAAACTCTCTTATATCATGATAATCTGGGTAGTATTCCAATAGCATCCGAAGACTATCCTGTGCCCTAGCACGTTCGTCATTAAAGGCCAATTCCCTCGCAAGAGCAAAAGTCTTATCTGGATCCCCATGAAACTTCTTCTTTTCTTGAGCAGATAGGTTTGCAGAGAAAAGCATGCATATTAACACAACCAGTACAGGAGACTTAGAAGTATAACTGATAATTTTTTGAGTGAAATTAGGTGTAATTTGCATATAATAATGGCCTTCGAAATTGGATCTCGGAAACGTTAGATAGAATTAATAAAATACAATATAGAAAATATTTTGACCAATAAGGGTTACTCATTCAAAGACCAGTCATAATCTAGAAATTCAACATCAGCATCCTCCGAAATTTGAACTCTCGAATAGCTATTTAAGAAATCTATTAATGTCCCTGATTTTGTAAAATCACCTTTAAACCATGAAAAGATCTTAGATAATTCCACCCTATTCGTTTGGATTTTGTTCCGCGTTGGATCCCCCAAAAAAGCAATTGTCTGTTGCTTAAGTTGATCACTCAACCTAATCGATTTATAAGCTTCATTCAGTAGTGCAGGACAAGACTGTGAAGCACAAACAATCGCAAAATGAATCCTAGGCTCATTAAATTGCTTCCGTAGAATTTCATGCTCAATAGTATCCAAATTCATATCCTTTCCGCCAATCTTAAAGAACTTTTTATGCCAAACGGTTCTAACCATAGGAATATAAATAGTAGGGTGCAAATCGCGAATACTTTTTAACGGGTAGTTATCTACAATGAGCTTTACGGTAAATGCATTATAAGCATTGATCCAATAAGCCAACTGAGCTTCCTCAGGCCAATTAGAATTAGCAGGCTGCGCACTCAGTAATTCCAAATATCGTTCAAGACTATCCATACTAGCTATAAACCCCTTATAATTCACATGCCCCTCATCATCCACATGTTTTGCCAACAATTCATCCCAGATCTGATGAGATGGCTCTACAGAATCAGATTGGAAACCAACAACTGAGTTGCAAGACAAAAACAAAGCGGTAATTAAGAATAAGCGTAAGAAGTTCTTCATAGATTAAAATTACGAAAATTTACAGACCGACATTATAAACAATACTAGTCAATAGTAAGATTTAATGAACGCAGGAATGCAGTGGCGTTTCTTTGACTGAAAGGAAAAGAAAATCAGCCTGAAGAGACGAAGTAAATATCCCAAAGGGAAATCCTACTATTGACGATCCCGGGCGTCCGGGACAAGACTTATTACAAATCGATAAGAAAATACTACGTATTCCTCCCGGCTGCTAAAAATAACTCGCTGGGTTCAGACAGATTTTTAGACAAAAAGCCTTGCAGAATTCTTGATTTTTAATCTATTTCTAATAGGTCAATATAGTTTTACAAATTTTCAGACCAAAAAAAGTCAAAATTAAGATCGAAAGAATGTAGGAACGAAATGACGTTTATTTATGACTGAAAGGAATAAATAAAAGTAGCCTGTAGTGACGAAATGAATGTCCCAAAGGGCGATCCTTATTTTGACGAGATTTTTTGTTTCTTTTTTATCAAATGAAAAAAGAAAGAGCCCAGCGGCGGCGAGCGATATAAAGAGGCGTTTTAGTTAAAAATTAAATTGGAACTTTCCAACGTGCGTAGAGCAGTTTGTTTGTTCTTTTGCCTTGACGCAAAACAAACCAAAAAAAAGGGTACCGTAATCACGATACCCTTTTAAAACATAGGAGAAATCTCCTTTTAATCTTAGCGCAAAGCGCATCTTGAAGCTTTAATCTAAATATCCTCTAAACGCTTCTAAAGCATCAGCTATCCCTCCAGGATTCTTACCTCCTGCAGTTGCAAAAGTGGCTTGACCACCTCCACCACCTTGAATATGGCGCCCTAATTCGCGAACAATAGTTCCCGCATTCAACCCTTTTTCCTCTGTAAGGTTTTTAGAAACCAAAACAGACAAGATTGCTTTCCCATCTTGATTAGCCGCTAATAAAGCAAATACGTTTTCCTGCTCTCTATCAATTTCAAAAAGTAGCGATTTCACAGATGCTGCATCCAAATCAACTTTCGCAGAAAGGAAGTTTATACCATTTACAGTTTCTATTTTCGCCATTAAATCCTGTTTAGCATATTTAGCCTTTTCAACCAATAAGCCTTCGATTTGTTTTTTCAAACGGCTATTCTCCGTTTGCATATTTTCAATCGCTTTCAACGGATCCTGTACATTCTTTACTGTAGCTTTGATTTCATTCATCAAAGCATAATTCTTATCTAAGAATTCAAAAGCCTTTTGAGAAGTAATAGCCTCTATTCTTCTGATACCTGCTGCTACAGCACCTTCAGAAACAATTTTAAACAAACCTATTTCTGCTGTAGAATGTGTATGTGTACCTCCACAAAGCTCAATAGAATCCCCAAATTGGATCGTTCTTACCTTATCCCCATATTTTTCACCGAATAAAGCCATTGCTCCTTTCTCTTTAGCCGCTTCAATAGCTATAGCTCTATTTTCATCCAATTGGATATTCTCGCGAATCAAATGATTCACACGATCCTCCAATTGTTGTAATTCTTCAGCACTAACTCTAGAAAAATGAGAAAAGTCAAAGCGTAAATAATCCGAATTTACCAAAGATCCTTTTTGTTCCACATGCGTTCCTAGCAACTCTCTCAATGCGAAATGCAATAGATGTGTTGCCGAGTGATTGGCTTCTGTAGACCTTCTCTTAGCTCCATCTACATTCGCAGAGAAACCAGCGTCAGCATTTACAGGAGCCTTGTCTGCATAATGTACAATTAGGTTGTTTTCTTTCTTGGTATCGAAGATATTTATAGTCTCAGCACCATTTGAAAGCGTCCCTTTATCCCCTACTTGACCTCCACCTTCAGCATAAAACGGTGTTTGATCTAGTACAATTTGGAATAAGGTCTTTTTCTTTTGAACCACCTTACGGTACTTCATGATACGAACTTCAGTTGATAACTGGTCGTATCCTAAAAATTGAACTTCTGAATCTGGTTGTATTTGTACCCAATCATCAGCTGTGATAGCCGTTGCCTTTCTTGCTCTATCTTTCTGAGCCGTCAATGCAATTTGGAATCCAGCTTCATCAATTGTGAAACCTTTCTCCTGCGCTATCAACTTTGTTAAGTCAATTGGGAAACCAAAAGTATCGTATAACTCAAATGCTTTGTTTCCAGCAATATTTTTATCCGCACTGTTTGCCATCATATTATCCAACAAACGAAGTCCTTTATCCAACGTTCTCAAGAATCCTTGTTCTTCTTCTTGAATAACCTTTTTGATCAATTCTTTTTGCTTAGGCAATTCTGGGAACGTTGCACCCATTTGATCTGCCAAAATATCTGTCAATTCAAAGATGAATGCCTTCGATATATCCAAATGAGAATAGGCATAACGCACTGCTCTTCTTAGGATTCTACGGATAACATATCCGGCACCCGTATTAGAAGGTAACTGACCATCAGCAATCGCGAAACTTACCGCTCTACAGTGATCCGAAATTACACGAATAGCAATGTCTGTTTTTTCATCTTCACCATATTTCACCCCTGCAACAGCAGCAATCTTCTGGATCAGTGGTTGGAATACATCCGTATCGTAATTTGAACCTACATCCTGTAAAATCCTAACCAAGCGCTCAAAACCTAAACCTGTATCAACATGTGTCTGAGGTAGGTTTTCCAAGCTTCCGTTAGCCTTACGGTTATATTGCATAAATACAAGATTCCAGATTTCAATTAAATCTGGATCATCCATATTTACTAGAGAGGCTCCATCCACTTTTGCACGCTCTTCATCAGATCGAAGGTCGATATGGATTTCAGAACAAGGCCCACAAGGTCCCGTTTCTCCCATCTCCCAGAAGTTGTCCTTCTTATTTCCATTCACAATATGAGATTCCGCTACAAGCGCTTTCCAAATATCAAAAGCTTCTTGATCGAAAGCCAAGTTTTCACTTTTATCACCTTCGAATACCGAAATATATAATCTAGACTTATCAATCTTATAAACTTCCGTCAATAATTCCCAAGCCCATTCGATAGCTTCCTTCTTGAAATAATCTCCAAAAGACCAGTTCCCCAACATCTCAAACATGGTATGGTGGTAAGAATCATATCCTACTTCCTCCAAGTCATTGTGTTTTCCAGAAACACGAAGACATTTTTGGGTATCTCCAATACGTGGAAATTCTATTTTCCCATGCCCAAGAAACATATCCTTAAACTGATTCATTCCTGCATTCGTAAACATCAATGTAGGGTCTCCCTTAATCACCATTGGTGCCGATGGAACGATTTGATGCCCCTTTGAAGCAAAAAAGTCTAGGAATTTCTGTCTGATTTCAACTGACTTCATTTTGTTATATCTTTTTGATAATGTCTCTGTTAGACCACTCAAATTAACTCCATTTAACCCATTTTCAAGCACTTAAGCAGTACCCAAAAACCCAATTTTAAAATTATTCGTATATTTGCCGAATCCTAATAGGGATTAACGAACGAAATATGTGGTTAAACGAGGCCACAAATTTAGTTAAAAAACACGGGTATGTCCAAAGAGAAATTTTATTACGATCCAAAGACCGATACTTATGTAAAAATTTACAGAAGTAATAAGCGGAAATTTTTCCGTTTTTTCTTGTATTTGGGGAGTAGTGCAATGATGGCTACAGCAATGTTAGTTATCATATTTAAGTTTTTCGGATCACCGAAAGAAATCCAATTGACAAGAGAATTGGAAAACATGAACCTTCAATACGACCTTTTGAATGAGGATATGGTTGAAGTGAATCATGTTTTGTCCGATATGCAAGATAGAGATGATAATATCTATCGTGTCATTTTCGAAGCAGAGCCTATTGATATATCTGTTAGAAATGCAGGATATGGTGGTGCCAGACGTTACGAACAATACGAAGGGTTTGAAAATTCCGATCTGATTGTTGAAACGAAACAAAAGATCGACCGCATCACTAAAAAGATGTTGGTACAGTCCAAGTCATTGGATGAAGTTGTTACCATGACGAAAAACAAAGCCAAAATGGTTGCTTCTATTCCTGCCATTCAACCGGTAGCGAATAAAAACCTTAAAAGAATGGCTTCTGGATATGGATATAGAATTCACCCTGTATACAAAACGCGTAAGCTACATACAGGAATGGACTTCTCTGCACCAAAAGGAACACCTATCTACGCTACAGGAGATGGTAAAGTATCTAAGGTAAAACGCTCAAGAAGAGGATATGGAAATATCGTAAAGATAGAACATGGATACGGCTACGAGACTTTTTACGCGCATATGGATCGCTTTATTGTAAAACGTGGTCAAAAGGTAAAAAGAGGTGATATTATTGGTTTTATAGGTAGCACAGGAACCTCCACGGCTCCTCACCTACACTATGAAGTAATCAAAAATAATAGAAAGGTAAATCCAGTAAACTATTATTTCAATGATTTAAGCCCTGAAGAATACGATTTAATGATTAAATTAGCTTCTCAAGAAAATCAATCGTTTGATTAATGACTGAAGCCAATACAATCGAAAAAAAATATTACGGAATTAGCGAGGTGTCCAATATGCTTGGAGTAAACACCTCGCTTTTGCGTTTTTGGGAAAAAGAATTCCCCAACTATATCAAGCCCAAAAAGAATAAAAAAGGGAACCGATACTACACCCTTAAAGATATAGAGCAACTCAAGCTTATCTACTACCTCGTAAAAGAGCGTGGCTTTACCTTAGAAGGAGCCAAAAAGAAATTGCGCAACAATCCTGAGGATACCATCAAGAATGCTGCTATTGTGGCCGAATTGAAGAAAATGCGTCGGGTATTGTCCGATTTGAGAGATGAGTTTCCCGTGAAATAACCAAACCAATGGAAGCAATTGTTGGAGCAATCTATGAGTTTATACTCTATATTATTATCGAAATCCTATTTGAAGTCATCCTAGTGGGGATCTATCGCTTAATAAAAAAAGGCCTTCGTAAACTTTGGAACTTACTACTAGGAATAATAAAATTTGCTAAACCTTAAAGGTCGTTCCACTATTTTATTATCTCTCCCTTCTCAATACAACCCACATAATGACATCCTCAATTGAAAAAAATGACGCTCGTATTTTCAATTTGAGAGACGCGTATCCAGTGAAATTAGAGTTAATTGGCAATTATCCAATTAAAAAAAATTGCTTACCTTTTTCTTATGAAAAATTTAATCCTTCTAATTTCAATATTCATTAGTATCTGCACCTTTGCTCAAGAAGGTTCTCGAACTTTCATTAATGAATGCCATTTATCACTTAATCAGACAAGGTACCAATCAGACAATTATTCTAACCAAATCGGAATTGGAATAAAGATCTATGACACTATAAAACATAAAAAAAATAGGACTGTTTCTATCGGATTTGAATATTCCCTACTACGTTATGGAAAGGATAAATTCATTTCATATTCTGGAAGAACAATTGATAGAGATATTGAAAATACCAACCATTACCTCAACCTATCTATCAACTACAGATATTATTTGGGAATTAATAAGCGGTTTATATTTGAATTTGCCCCATACTTTGGCTACCTAATTGATTCAAATAGAATTGGAACACGAACCTCCATTCCACCGTTTGGACCTTCTACAACGGAAAGGCAAAAGATTGACAGAGTGCATACCCATACCTTGGGACTACAAGTTGGAATGGGTATCAAAATCCCAAAAGGGAAATATGATTTAATTATTTTACCAAGCTATCGATTAAGCATTTCTGAGAACCATATCAATTTTGCAATTGGAATAAATAGAAAATTGATTCAATAAAAATCAATCCTATCGTTACTGAGTTGAAGAAGATGTAGAGTATTACCATCTCCCTGTGAAATAATTGATTTGGCTATACCAAGTTAGTTTGGTGTAATATTCAATGTTGTGATCACAACCTCCTCAGGAATAAATTGCAATCCATATTTTTCATATTATTTTATTTAATCTAAGTTATTATTAAGAAGTAAATGTAAATAAAAAAAGCGCAACCTTTAAAAGGTTGCGCTTTCCATACTATTTTATTTAAAGAAGACTAGATAGCCGCAGATTCCGTAGGAATACTTCTATCAACTTTCTTCACCAATCCTTGCAATACTTTACCTGGTCCAACTTCCGTAAATGAACTTACACCATCTTCTAGCATTTGCTTTACAGTCTGAGTCCATCTTACTGGAGCAGTCAACTGAGCAATAAGGTTAGACTTGATCGTTTCAGGATCTGTAATAGCACTAGCTGTTACATTTTGATAAATCGGGCAACTAGGAGCTGTGAATGGCGTTGCTGCGATAGCTGCTGCCAATTCTTCTCTTGCTGGTTCCATCAATGGAGAATGGAAAGCTCCACCTACTGGTAAAACCAAAGCTCTTCTTGCTCCAGCTTCTTTCATCTTTTCACAGGCTGCTTCAATAGCGGCTACTTCCCCAGAAATTACCAACTGACCAGGACAGTTATAGTTTGCAGCAACAACAACTCCATCAATCTCATTACAGATATTTTCTACAACAGCATCCTCTAGACCAAGAACAGCCGCCATAGTAGAAGGTTTCATCTCACATGCTTTTTGCATAGCTTGAGCACGTTGAGAGACCAATTTCAATCCATCTTCAAAACTCATAGCCCCAGCAGCAACCAATGCAGAAAACTCACCCAAAGAGTGACCTGCAACAGCTTCAGGTTGGAAAGCATCTCCTAAGGTTTTAGCCAAAATTACAGAATGCAAAAAGATAGCAGGTTGCGTCACCTTTGTTTGCTTCAATTCTTCAGCTGTACCCGCAAACATCATATCCTTTATATTGAACCCAAGGATTTCATTCGCTTGTTCAAAAAGAGCTTTAGCCGCTGCAGAATTATCATACAGGTCTTGCCCCATTCCTACAAATTGGGCTCCTTGCCCTGGAAATACATATGCTTTCATATTATTTGTTTTTATTCCTTTATTGATCTATAACTAAGATAAATCACTTGAAATTAATCTTAAAAACTCTAATCTTGTTTTTTCCTCTTTCAAGAATAATCCTGAAAAAGCAGAAGTTGTTGTCGTAGAATTTTGCTTTTCCACACCACGCATTTGCATACACATATGACTTGCCTCAATGACAACCGCTACCCCTTTTGGATCCAAGGTATCTTGAATACAATCACGAATTTGATTTGTCAAACGCTCTTGTACTTGAAGCCTTCTTGAAAAAGCATCCACAATACGTGGTAATTTGCTCAAACCAACAATCTTCCCTTTTGGAATATAGGCAATATGTGCCTTCCCAAAAAATGGAATCATATGGTGCTCACACATACTGTAAAGCTCTATACTCTTCACAATAACCATTTGATTATAATCCTCATCAAATGTTGCAGAACTCAAAATCTCTTTTGGATCTTGATTATATCCCTTAGTCAAAAATTGCATTGCCTTAGCAACTCTTTCAGGAGTCTTAAGCAAGCCATCTCTGTTTATGTCCTCACCCAACTCCTCCAATAAAGCAGTGTACAATTTGGCGATTCTTTCCGTCTTTTCGACTGGATATTTATATTCTAAATTCTCCATCCTTATCTAACCTTTACTAAGCACCGTAGTACTCAACATAGTTGTTTTCTGTTTCTACCAACTTTATACAATGTAATATGGCTCCTGCAGTTTTTACATCTGCTTCTAATTGATGCCAAATTTCATAAGCCAACACTTCCGTACTAGCTATCTTACCTTGCATAAAGTCCACTTCCAAATTAATGTTCTTATGATCCATTTTATCAATGATCTTAGCCTTTACAAGCTTACTCAGACCCTTCAAGTTCAATACAAATCCCGTTTCTGGATCAATATCTCCCTTTATAGTGACAAATAATTCATAATTATGACCGTGCCAATTAGGATTGGAACATGCTCCGAAAAATTCCCTATTTTTTTCTGGAGACCAGTCATTTCTTTCTAATTTATGGGCAGAAGAAAAACGTTCTCTCCTAGTTATGTATAACATAAAATTAAAATTACGTCACAAAGATAAACTTTTCCTCCACTTCTAATTTAACTCATTCAGTAAATGATTCTTTAACTGTATTTCAGGATAATTTGTAATTTAGCAGTATAAAATAAATTCATACCATGATTGTAATAACTGGAGCAGCAGGATTTATTCCTAGTGTCTTGATAACAAGACTAAACGAGAGAAAATACACCGATTTAGTTTTGGTTGATGATTTCAGTAGAGCGGATCGCGTGAACAACTACAAAGAGAAAGATTTCAATTCCCTAGTGGAACGCAACGAATTCATGGCTTGGTTTGATTCCAATCACGAAAAGGTTGATTTTATTATTCACCTTGGAGCTAGAACAGATACTTCAGAGCAAGATGTCGAATTATTCAACCGTCTAAACCTTAACTACACCAAGGATATCTGGAATAAATGTATCCAATACGACATCCCATTAATTTATGCTTCTTCAGCTGCAACATACGGTAATGGAGAGGAAGGGTTTGACGATAACCATACCGGTATTCCAAATCTAAAACCGATGAACCCTTATGGACAATCCAAACAAGATTTTGATGTTTGGGCATTGGCACAGGAAAAACAACCTAAATTTTGGGCTGGACTAAAATTCTTCAATGTATATGGTCCGAATGAGTTTCATAAAGGAAGAATGGCCTCTGTCATTTTCCATGCCTTCAAGCAAGTTAAAAAGCAAGGGTATATGAACCTATTCAGATCCCATAGAGACGATTATGAAAACGGTCAACAACTTAGGGATTTTATCTATGTAAAAGATTTAGCCGATGTTATAATCTTCTTAATGGAAATGGCCAACCCAGAACACAATGGAATTTACAATTTGGGTACGGGTAAAGCGCGTTCTTTTTACGACTTAGTATCATCAACCCAAGATGCTATGGGCATGGATAGAGATATCCGTTTTATCGACATTCCAGAGGATATTCGCTATACATATCAGTATTTTACAGAGGCAAAAATGTCTAAATTACGGAATGCTGGATTTACAAAAAACTTCAACTCCCTAGAACAAGGAGTCTTAGACTATGTTCAAAATTATCTTATCCCTAACAAGTACTATTAATTAAAAACTTATATACCTTCAATCTAGCGACAATCAACACGTTAGATGAAGAAAGTATTTAAATTTTTACTTATTGGCCTATTCCTATATGCAACCTTTGTTGTATATGAGCAGTACAAAAGAGTCCACCCTCCAGTGGACTTTTCGTACTCCATACCAACCGAAATAGACTCCAATTATCACGCAATAATAAAGCTGAATAATTACTACGATTTATGTTTCGAGGTTGAATCCTTGGCGCAAAAATTTTGGTACGATAATCTGATCAATATTCAAGCGGATCAACAAACCTACCCCATTGCTTTAACTGCACGCAGAAAACACCTCCAAAAACTACGAATTATAAAAGCTATTGAGAAAGACCTCATTCAGTCCAAAAGCTTCAAAAATAAGGGCTACACCAATTTTGACATTAAAAAAATTGAGCAAGTTGGCCTTCAGAATTTCCTCCAAGCAGAAAAAGAGCTGTTTTTCCAAGAAGGCTTGAATATTCTAGCGGAGAAAGGACAATATTCACGTCTTATTTATTTTACGCAAGTCCAACTAAATCTTAAAGGATTCACCATAAAGGAAGATGGCATTTTCAATTTAGAAACAGAAAATGCACTTGCCAGCTACCAAAAATCCATCAACCATTTACCTACGGGATTATTGGACCAATATACCTTCAGAAAATTAGTTAAAACTCCTTAACAGCCTAACAAAATGTCAGAAAAGCCACTAAACGAAAGTACTCAACCTTTGAAAGAGGAAAACTTAGCACATTCCAAAATTGATGTAATCAAAGAGCTAATCTTTGGAAACAATATGAAAGAATATGCGCATGAATTCAATGAGATAAAATCACTTATCGCGCAGAATAAAGAACAAACAGACCATAATCTCTCAGAAGCCAAAAATGACATCTTTGATGCTTTAGAAGAATTCAGAAAAGACATGAATAGACAGTTAGATGAGCTCCAACTAAACATGAATAGAGAGATTGACAGATTGGACGACATAAAAACAGATCGCTCATTATTGGTCAACCTATTTTCTGATATGGCAAAAAAAATAGAAGGTTAAGCCAATTTCATGCGGCAAGAAGAACGGTTCAATAATCTAAAAAAGCTTCTCCTAGAGAGAGAAGTGGAGAAAAGGGAACAGCTTGAAAAGCAGTTAGAACAAACACGCCTAAAAATCCAACAGCAAGAAGAGCGATCTAGACCGCAAATTCAAGCAATGATCGATAAAGAAATCACGCATCTCAAAGATGAGTTCCCTCAAGAATTTGGTCAAGTTATCACTGAAACTATCAAAACAAGAATTCAGGAATCCAAAGGGGAAATGGTAAACGCATTGTACCCAATTGTAGGTCGATTGATAAAAAAATACCTACAAAAGGAATTAGAACTTCTAGCAGAAAAGGTAGATCAAAAAGTAAATGAAAGTACCTCATGGGAATTCTGGAAACAGCAAATAATCAATTTCTTTAGCGGTGTAAAAAACAGTGACCAATTATTAAGCAGCTCACATTCTGCGAAAATTGAGGCTGCCTTTATGTTGGAGGCAGATAGTGGAATTCTATTGGCTAGTTACAACCGACAAAATCTTATAGATAATGACATGGTAGCAGCCATGCTAATGGCTATAAAGAACTTCGTGGAAGACGCCTTTCAAAAAGAAAAAGAACAACTGGAATGGATTGAATACGAAACGTACAAAATCCACATCACAAATTTGAAAGCATTCAATATAGCATTGATGATTTCAGGCATTCCAAATCAAAACTTCAAACAACAAATTCACGATACAATTTTACAATTTTCAGAAGAATATTATAAATCCAACTTAACAACAGAAACCAAAATAAATGAACTCCTCCAGAATTACTTTGAATAAAGATGAAAAGAGAGCAGAAAAAGAAAGTAGTAATAGCAGGAAATTTTGGTGTAGGTAAAACCTCACTTATCCGACAATTTGTTCACAGCATATTCTCCGATAAATACCTCACGACCATTGGAGTCAAGATTGATAAAAAATCAATTAACCTAGATAATGATTTAGTTCATTTAATCATATGGGACATTACAGGACCAAAACACAAGGAAAAAGCCAATCCATTGCACTTGAAAGGAACGCATGGATTCATCTATGTCTGCGACCTTTCTAGGCCAAGTACCTTTGAAGATATCGATCAAAAAATAAATGAAATATTGAACTTCACAGGTGTAGTCCCCACTATAAGAGTAGGCAACAAATCTGACCTATTGTCCCCAATTAAATTAGAAAAAATGGCAAGACAACTTGGCCTAGACTTTACTAGCAGTGCCAAATTGAACCTTGGAGTGGAAGAACTATTTGCCGAAATGGCGAGAAAATTTGTTTAAATGGACATTAAAAAAATCAAAGCCGAACTTTCCAAAGTCAAATCTCAGTTAGTCGTATTCAGTCAGAATGGGGAGATAAAACATAGCTGTAATACACTGATAAAATTAAAAGAAGAGCACAATCTTTACGATCAATTGGATTTTCTTTCCAATCTCTGGAATGAAGGGAAATCCGCTACCAAAAATGAGAATATTCGGATACCCTGTTTAAACATCTTAATCGATGAAAAAACAAAATTCGTTGACCTTACGCTCCAATCAATGGACGGAGAACAGATCCTATTTATAGAAGATCAAACAGCATTTTATACAATCTATCAGCAAATTCAACAAGATAGAAACCTGGTTAGTATTCAGGAGGAGCAATTGGAGTTGATTAGAAAAGAACAAGAATTATTCTTTTCTAAGGTTAATCATGAATTGAGAACCCCACTAAATAGTATCATAGGCCTTAGCCACTTACTTCAGGGTAAAACCATCAATCAACAAGAATCTTTAAAATATACCCAGTCTTTAATAAGTTGTTCACAGCATCTCAAAAATATAATTAATGATATTCTTGACCTATCAAAATTGGGGTCACTAACCATGGAATTAATTCCAAAAGGAAATAATATCCGAAAGTTGCTAGAAGATGTAATTAGCAGTTTTGAATATCAAATGCAGCTCAAAAACCTTAAATTTTCAATAGACTTACCAGAGGAATTCAAAACACAATACTACCTTGTGGATGAATTACGCTTTAAGCAAATTTTCATAAACCTAATCAATAACGCCATCAAATTCAGTAGCAATAGCACTATCTATCTATCCGCCTTTGCTACAAAAAATGATAAACATCTAGATTCCATTTCCTTTAGCATAGCCGATGAAGGAACAGGGATTTCGGAGGATGAATTACCCCATTTATTTACTGAATATACACAAGCAACCAATGATGCTATATCCCCTTCTTTAGAAAGGGAACATAGAGGCACTGGATTAGGCCTTGCCATTGTAAAACAACTGATAGAATTACACAATGGAACAATCTCTGTCAAGAGTACACTTGGGATAGGAACTACTATTCTATTCAATTTACCTTTGAAAAAAATAACCTATTCCAAAACAGAAAGCCTTAAGCCTAGTCAAATAAGTTTAAAGGGATATACCGGACTCATTGTTGAAGACGACAAAATGAATAGCTTAGTATTGGAACATATATTAAAACGTGCCCATTGTGAAACAATAAGCTGTGAATCTGCGGAAAAGGCGTTAAAAGTCTTAAAAACAAACACTCCTATCGACTTTGTGCTAACAGATTATCATCTAGAAGAAATGACGGGAGAATCCTTAAGAGCTAACTACTTTTCACTATTCCCTCACTCAAAAATAAAATGGTTCCTTATTTCTGGTACAAAATTTCAAACAGAGGACAAAGACGCAATTCTTCAGCAATTTGAGGGCTACTTAACCAAACCAATATGCCCTAACCATTTACTTGAAACACTTTCCTATTTATATGAATGGGACAAAAAAAAATCCACTTTCTAAAAATAGAAAGTGGATTTTTTTTTAAAAGATATATAAAGGATTATACTACACCTTGATCCAACATTGCATTAGCAACTTTTACGAATCCAGCGATGTTCGCACCTTTTACGTAATCGATATAATCTCCATTTTTTCCATATTGAACACAAGCAGCGTGAATATCTTCCATGATTTGCATCAATTTAGCATCCACCTCTTCTCTTGTCCAGTTATAACGCAAGGAGTTTTGACTCATTTCCAAACCAGAAACGGCAACACCACCAGCATTAGAAGCCTTTCCAGGAGCAAATAATATTTTTGCAGCATGGAAAATGTGAATAGCTTCAGGAGTACTTGGCATGTTTGCACCTTCAGAAACACAGATACAACCATTGTCTACCAACTCTCTTGCATCATCACCACTCAACTCATTTTGAGTTGCACATGGCAAGGCTACATCACTTTTTACAGACCACGGTCTAGAACCTGCGACGAATTCACATCCGTACTTATCTGCATATTCTTTGATACGACCACGTCTTGAATTTTTCAATTCCATGATAAAAGAAAGCTTATCCTTAGTAATCCCATCAGCATCATAGATGTATCCTGAAGAATCTGACATAGTCACTACCTTTCCACCAAGCTCGATCACCTTTTCTGCAGCAAACTGTGCTACATTACCAGATCCTGATACTGCAACTATTTTTCCTTCGAAAGACTCTCCTCGTGTTTCCAACATGTGTTTTGCAAAGTATACAGTACCGTACCCTGTTGCTTCTGGACGAATCAATGATCCACCCCATGCTGAACCTTTACCAGTAAGGATACCAGTAAATTCATTTTGAATTCGCTTATATTGTCCGAAAAGGAAACCAATCTCTCTTCCCCCAACACCTATATCCCCTGCAGGAACATCTCTGTTTGGTCCAATATGTCTGAACAACTCAGTCATAAAACTCTGACAGAATTTCATTACTTCATTATCTGACTTACCTTTTGGGTTGAAATCTGAACCACCTTTACCACCACCCATAGGTAATGTTGTCAAGCTATTCTTAAATACCTGCTCGAAAGCAAGAAACTTCAAAATACTAAGGTTTACGGAAGGATGAAATCTCAATCCACCTTTGTATGGCCCAATAGCCGAGTTCATTTCTATACGGAATCCTCTGTTTACTTGTGTATTTCCTGCGTCATCCAACCATGGGATACGGAACATTATCACCCTTTCAGGCTCAACCATACGCTCAAGCAACATTTTCCCCTGATATTTTGGGTTTTCCTCTATAAATGGAATGATTGCTTCTGCAACCTCTGTTACTGCCTGAATATATTCAGGTTCGTGTAAATTTCGAACCTTCACCATCTCGATGAAGGCTTTTATCTTAGCATGCATATGAGAATAATTTTAGTCCCGCTAAATTACATTAAAAATTTGCAACTTGACAAAATAAAAAGGTCATTTTCAGGTCCTTTTATAAACTTTACCAGGTAAACTTTTAACAAGCCCTTTTAACTCCAATTGTAAAAGTCCATGAACTAATTTGGATACGGGTTGTTGCACCATTAAACTTAGTACATCTATAGTGATCTGATCTTTTGTAGATAATGCTCCTAAAATTTCTTCCTCCTCCTTCGTCAAACTGATAAAAAGTTCTGTTTGCACAGTCTCATCCTTTCTATTTTCAGTATTCCAAGACATGATATATTCAAGATCCTTTGCACTTTCTATTAAATGAGCTTGATTGGTCTTAATTAGAAAATTACAACCCATGGAACTCTTTGCTTGAATATTTCCAGGCAAAGCAAATACATCCCTATTATAGGAATTTGCCAATCCTGCTGTAATCAGTGCACCTCCCCTTCGTCTTGCCTCAACTACTATAGTAGCATCTGCCATTCCAGCAACAATCCTATTTCGCTTTGGAAAATTTTCACGTAAAGGTTCTATGCCAGTTTCAAACTCTGTAAGCAAGGCGCCTGCTTCACTTATCTGGTTGGCCATTTTGGTATGGACGCTGGGATAAATCCGGTCTAATCCATGTCCTAAAACACCTACCGTATCTATGCCATAATCTAAACAAGCCTTATGTGCACAAATATCTATTCCATAAGCCAAACCACTTACAACTATTACATCGTGCCCCTTCAATTCTCTAATGAATTCTTGGCACCAGGAAATTCCATATTCAGTAGCCATACGGGTACCAACAATACTTATCACCTTGGACTTATTATAATCTACATCTCCTTTACTATACAGCAGTATAGGTGAATCTGCACAATGCTTCAAACGAAAAGGATAATCCTCATCTTGATAAAAAAGAGCCTTAACACCATTTTGCTGCATGAATGACATTTCAAATTCAGCCGCAGAAAGCACCTTTTGATTAACAATAGCATCTGCCGTTTGCCTACCTACTCCTGGAATTTTCATCAAATTTTGACGACTTTCTTGGAATACCGCTTCTACCCCATTGCAATAAGCAATAAGCTTTTTAGCGATAACCGGTCCAACTGAGGGGATTAGGGTAAGACCTACCTTATAGATTAATTCTTGGTTCAAAGTTTTATTTAATTGGTAAAATTGAATTAATTTGTCAAAGATAATGCACAAAACTTACTTAGACCATGTCTTTTCTCAAAACCTATTTTCTTACTTTTTTCTTACTGTTAGGATCTATACTACTGGCTCAAAACAATTTCTATGGAAAAGTATATGAATCAAATAACGATGTATTACCCGGAGCCAATGTACTTATCAGTGATTCCATTGGTATCGCAACGGATAGTTTAGGAGCCTTTTCATTCAAATTAAAACCTGGTGAATATACCGTCAAAATAAGTTTTGTCGGCTTTGAAACCATGACCGATAAAATCACAATTAGCGCAGATCAACCTTTGGAACAAAGCTATCAATTGGGAGTTGATGATCTTTTGTTAGATGTTATGGTAGTAACAGACACGAGGTATAAACAAAGAATTGAAGATGCCACCTCCTCCCTAGATGTTATTCCGGCATCTGTAATAGAAAAAAAAGTATCTGGAAATGTACAAAAGGCCATTTCTCAACTTCCAAGTGTTCATATTATAGAAGGACAGGTGAATATTCGAGGTGGAAATGGTTGGGCCTTTGGAGTAGGTAGTAGAGTCATGATGCTTCAAGATGGAATCCCAATGATGATGGGAAGTACAGGAAGTATCCAATGGGATTTAATACCTGCAGAAGGCGTCGCTCAAATTGAAGTAATGAAAGGAGCCTCTTCCGTATTATATGGTTCATCTGCTCTAAATGGGACTATTAATATTATCACTAAAAAACCCGGTATTAAACCGAGAACTGTTATCAATAATTATTTCGGATTTTACGATGACCCTAAACGAGATGAATTAATTTGGGACAACTCAAAATATCCGCAATTTTTTCACAATACAAGTATTTTCCACTCTCGAAAAATCAACAATTGGGACCTATCTCTAAACTATAATTTCTTCGAAGAGCAACATTATATAAAGGGATTAGAAAATAAGCGAAATCGTTTATCCATTTTCACCACCAATAGGCCAAAGAATATTCCAGGTATGCAAATCGGAATTTCGACGAATCTAATGCACAACCAAAAAGGATTTTCCTTTTTATATGATGGGAATGATAATGGATATACGCCTTTCAACGATGTACCTTACATTTTCAGAACAGATGAAATTTCCTTTAGCCCAACTTTAGAATATCAAAAACCAGGCTCAAATTTCAAGCATAATCTAAGGTCTCAATATATGCGCATAAATTATATTGATACCGTAAGTAACTACTCCAACAATTACTTTTTAGATTATCAAATTCAAGCAAAAAAATCCGACCTCTACACCCTTACTTTGGGTAGCTCTATGAATTATGTGGAAGGAAAATCTGAAGCGTATGCAGTGACTGCTCACAGTATCAACAACTCCCTTTATGGACAAGGTGACATTAACTTAAATGACTTTCACCTTACAGCAGGTCTTCGCTATGAAAGGTATTACCTAAATCAGGTATCCTATGATGATTTAGTTAAGCGTGTTGGTTTAAATTATGAGGTAAACAAATCTATTTCTCTTAGGGCTTCTTATGGTGAGGCCTTTAGATTCCCATCCATGTTTGAATTGTATTTTGATAGAGATGCTGGAGAAATAACCTTTTTGCCAAACCCAGACCTAAAGCCTGAATCTGGTAAAACTTTCGAAATTGGAGCCCTAGCAAGGGTCAAAAAAGGGAATTTCAATGTTTATTTTGATGCGGCGGCTTTCTTAATGAAATTTGACAATATGATGGAGCTTAGTTTTGGGATGTGGGGAGACTCTACAAGACTTAATCCCCTCGGAATTGGCTTTAAAAGTATCAATGTTGGAGAAACACAAGTTGCCGGAGTTGAATTGGGTATTTATGGAAATGGAAAAATTGGTGAGGTGAAAATGGATTTCCATATGGGTTATACCTATATGAACCCTATAGCGCTAAACAAAGATGAAGTGTATGGTAGTTACACAGATAACGTGTCGAACATTGTACCAGATGACTTACCTCAATTTGTAATTGATGGACTTATCGATGAATTGAAAGATATAAGTGAAGTAAACTACCGAGGAACAAGTACCAATCCCGACATGTTGAAATATAGGTATAAACACCTGGCAAAAATGGATATTGACTTCCATTATAAAAAGTTTCATCCCGGGATAAATGTCCGTTACAATAGTTTTATGGAAAATATTGATTTAATATTTGAAAGCTACCCATTCAATGCCGAAGTAGAAGATCTTTACTATACCATTCACGGACTGGTTCCAGATGCCGATATTCAGATCCAAGATATGCATATCAAAAGCTCTCGTGAGAAACTAAAAGATGGCGATCTATTTGTCGACTTTAGATTTGGCTACGACCTTAGTGAAAAGGTATATTTGCAGGTGGCTGTAGAAAATGCATTCAACAGAGAATACCAGCCAAGACCGGGTGCTCTTGGAGCACCTAGATCCTTTACTTTTCAAACCACAATCAATTTGTAATGAAGTTTTACGCAATTATTCCCGCAAGATATAGCTCCACTCGATTCCCTGGTAAACCCTTAGTGGATATACTTGGAAAAAGCATGGTTTCCAGAGTTTATCACCAAGCCATTGCTTGTGATAAAATTGAAGCAGCTTGGATAGCAACTGACGATGACCGTATCGCAAATCATTTGAAGGAGCAAAACATTCCTTATATCATGACTAGTCCAGATCATCAGAGTGGTACAGATAGATGTAGAGAGGCCGCAGAAAAGCTACCCCAAATACAAGCAGAGGATATTGTAGTTAACATTCAAGGGGATGAACCTTTTATCTCTGTTAATCAAATTAATCTAATATGCAGCTGCTTTCAAAATGAAAATACTGCCATTGCCAGCCTAGTAAAAAAACTAGACGCCATAGACAAAGTACTAGACCCAAATACGGTAAAAGCAGTACTCAATCTAAACAAAGAAGCTCTCTACTTTTCCCGCTCGCCGATTCCATATCTTAGAGATGTACCTCAAGAAAAATGGCTTGAAAAACATGATTTCTACAAACACCTAGGAATTTATGCTTATCGAAAAAATAGCTTGATTGAAATAAGTAGTCTAGCCCAGTCAAATCTGGAAATAATGGAGTCTCTAGAACAATTAAGATGGCTTTCCAATGGATATAGCGTTCAATTGGAAATAACGGATGAGGAAGCTTTATCTATTGACCATCCTGCTGATCTGGAAGAAGCTATCAATTACTTAAAGGCCAAAAAATAGTACTTTACGGAATAGATTGAAAAAAAACTGTCTAAATTGATGCAATCTATTTGTTATAGCTTAGACATTTTTCTATTTTTACTTAACCGACGGTGCTTTTTCACATCGACTTTACTTATCTAAAGTATGATTAAAGACTTCAACCAAGCTATTGTAGAGCTTTTATTTCAATTCGATTGCGTGATTGTTCCAAACTTTGGAGCCTTCATTAAACGAGAAAAACCTGCTAGCTTTTCTAAGGAAACGCAGAGCTTTCATCCAGCATCTGTTGAATTAATCTTCAATCAACAGCTCAATGAAGATGATGGACTACTTACGAAGTATATTCAAGCAAAATTTGAGTATTCAAAAAGTGAGGCTGCTTCTGAATTAAGAAACTTTGTAGAAGAATTGCGTATCCACCTTTTCAATGAAGGGGCTATACAATTCGCTGGTTTGGGTAGAATGACCCTGAACGTATACGATCAAATCGTTTTTAACGGTCAACCAGAAATTCCTTTACTTCAAAAACAATTTGGATATCAACCTATCGATTTGGAACCTATTCTAAAGATAGAAAAGGTTATTAGTAATCCTCGTAGGGCAAAATTAAGATATATTGCCGCCGCAATTACCATCCCAGTGATAGTAATTAGTTCATGGGCAAGCCTATACCCTGAACAGGTTAAAGATACCTACTATCATTATGCTAGTATGGTCCCTTTCAATACTTCAGAAAGTCAACTGAATTATCAATCTCATTTTGAAATCCCATCGAAGCAAGTTGCTCAGGAAGAAAAAGATGCCTTGATTGAAAAATTGATTGCAAAACTGAATAATGACAGAGAGGAATGTCTAACTATTTCAGTTCAGAAGACGACAGTAGTACCTGTTGAAAAATTAGAGCAGATTCAACCAGTCAATATTCCGATTGGAAAAAACATTCATATTGTAGTCGGTGCCTTTGCTTCGAAAAGAAATGCAAAAAAGCAAATTAGAAAACTTAAAAGGAAGGGCTATGAAGGGACCATTCTTAAGGAACCTTCTAGTAGACTTCATAGAGTTAGCATCGAAAAATTTGCAACTGAAGCAGATGCAGAATCTGTTTTGAATGACTTCAAAAAGAAATACAAAGGAGCTTGGATCCTTAACAACAACTAAATAAAAAGCACCTCTCAAGGTGCTTTTTTTATTCCCAAAATTTCGATTTCCGGGAAAGGCCTCTACATTCAGAAAAGATCTGTACTTTTGCAGCTCAAAAGAAAGCTTAAGATCATGAAAAAGATAAAGGCACAAGAAACCCTAACCGTTTTAACGGAACTTGTATTACCGAATGATACCAATCCCCTTCACAACCTTATGGGAGGTAGATTACTTCATTGGATGGATATTGCTACAGCCATTTCTGCACGTCGTTTCAGTAAACGAATTGTAGTAACTGCTGCTGTAAACCATGTATCTTTTAACCGCCCTATTCCTATGGGTAGCGTTGTTACTTTAGAAGCCAAAGTTTCTCGTTCGTATTCTTCCTCTATGGAAGTTATTGTATACGTATACAAGGAGGAAAACATCACCGGAGAAAGAATCCTTTGTAACGAGGCAATCTATACTTTTGTTGCGGTAGATCAACAAGGAAAACCTATCAATGTCCCTGTTCTAATTCCAGAAACGAATGTTGAAAAGAAAAACTTTGATGCAGCCTTAAGAAGAAGACAATTATCACTCGTCCTTTCAGGAAGGATGAAACCAAGTGAAGCAACAGAATTAAAAGCTTTATTTGTAGATAATGAATAATAAAACAAAAAAGTCCTATCATTTCTGATAGGACTTTTTTTTATACTTTCAATTGTACCTTATATCGATCTTTGACGAACAGCTTCGTAAATGATAATTCCACAAGCTACGGAAACATTTAAAGATTCCGTTTTCCCCTTCATTGGGATCAACGCTCTGTTATCACACATTTTCAAATACTCCATAGAAATACCATCTTCCTCAGATCCCATTACTATAACACATGGATCAGAATAATCTACATCGTAAACAGTTTCATTGGTCTTCTCTGTACATCCAACAATTTTCAACCCACTGTCCTTTAAGAATTGGATCGTGTTTTTCAAATTATGTTCTCTACAAACAGGTATTTTATTCAAAGCACCAGTAGATGTTTTCAAAGCATCTGAATTTATTCTAGCAGAACCTTTTTCTGGAAGTATGATTGCATGAACTCCAGCACACTCAGCAGTTCTTGCTATAGCTCCAAAGTTTCTTACATCAGTAATTCTATCCAACATAAGGAAAAGTGGTGTTTCACCTTTCTCATAAATAGACATCAATACCTCTCCAACATTTTGAAAAGAAATAGGTGACATAAAAGCAATCACCCCTTGATGATTCTTCTTTGAAACTCGACTTAATTTCTGAGCAGGAACTATTTGGTAGGCTACTTTATACCCTTTTATCAGATCCCAAAGTTCCTTAATCAACTCACCTTGAAGTCCTTTCTGAATCAATACCTTGTCGACGTCTTTACCATCTTTGATAGCTTCCATCACAGGACGGATCCCAAACAACTCTTGCTTTTTCTCAACAGCCTTTTTCTCAACAGCCTGTTCCTCAACCGCCTTTTCCTCAACCGGCTTTTGCACTTCTTCCTTTTCTTCCATGGTCTTAATCTAAGTATTCTTTTGGCAAGCTTTTGGAAGTTTTTGCTCCCAATTCCTTTAGCTT
>CAJXXR010000012.1 GCA_913063375.1 uncultured Flavobacteriales bacterium
CAACGGTGACTTCGCTGATCTGAATGTGGATCAAGCTGGTATGAACATCGATATGACATATACTATTACAGATTAATTCCTTTTAGAACATCCCTAAAACTACTTTTAGACTATGGTCTAAAAAAACCGAAGCTTACATCTGTAAGCTTCGGTTTTTTGTATTAAAGGGATTGATGATTATTGATAGGTTGAATTGAAAATTGAATAGAGATAGTACTTATTTTAGATATTCTAAAACCTATGTTATTATTGGTTTTAGCGTGTATTTTGTTTTAATATATAGTTGTTTCATTTTTATCTTTTCATTTAACCTTTTTATCCTTCCGTTCATCGAAATTTTGAGCCCTTTTTTATAGATGTGTTGTATTCTTGTAATGTAAAATAAGCACTATCATAAAAGTTATTTGATAATTACCGGATGAAAAAAATCACTTACATATTTACTATTTGTTTCCTTTTTGGACTAGGGTCAATCCTAGCTCAAAATTCGAACAATAGTAATGGTAATGGTAATGCTTACGGCCAAAACAACGCAAACGGAAATAATGCTGGCGGGAACGGGAACGGAAACAACGGGAACGGAAACGGGAATGGCGGAAGTGGCGGTTCTGGAAGCACCGGGAATGGAAACGGAAACAATGGAAACGGAAACGGAAATGGTGGAAATGGTGGAAGTAGTGGAAATGGGAATGGAAACGGTAATTCTTCAGGGAATGGAGTCGCTATCGTTTTTCCGCAGTTAGTTACACTTTCATTAACTTCTTCAACTAGTACAAATATATCCTTTGATTTGACAGCTGACAATTTAGAAGCTGGTGAGGAATTTATCATTGACGAAGAAAATTCAGAATTGTGGATGCACTATTCATGTATCACTACGGGAGGAAATTCTAGATCAATCACAGTTGAATCTTTGTCGATACCTTCATTGCCTGGGTTGACTTTGCAGGTTGTAGCTTCTGAACATATCGGAAATGGTGGTGGTCAAGTAGGAGATGCTACATCCGTAGTTACTCCATCAGCAACGCCCACGGACATTATTACAGGAATTGGCTCTGCTTTTACAGGTAATGGTAATTCAAATGGACATAATTTAACGTACTATCTAGATTATTCTGGTGATTTCTCTGCACTTACTGTTGATGAGGTAAATCAGGTTATAGAAATGACATACACAATCACCGACTAAGTTTGGTGTGAAAACATAAAAGGTCGTTCAACCTTGTAGCCGTATTTTGAAAATTCAAAATGCGGTTTTTTTGTTTCTATATATCAATTTCATTTCCTTATGGTCTGCTGGGGCATGGTGTAAGTTCGGTAGGTTCAAGAATATGCTATTTGTTTGACTTACTTAGAAAGAAGGTGCCGAGGGAGTAGGAAAGCTCCAATGACATGATTTTGTATCCTAGGACTATGTATTTAAGATGTTTGAATTCATTTATACATATTAAATAGATGGTTGATGGTTCGATATTCTACAACATTTGATTTAAATAATTGTATTTCTTATAAGTAATAATTAACTTTAAGTGATTGATTGGTTGAGTATTACGTTTAGTTTGACGATGCGAGACCAGTGGTATATGCTTGAGGAATATGAAAAGGAAAATACATTATTCTAATGATGAATTGAATTTATTTGAACAGATCCAGTCTGTGGTAAATGGATATTTAGATGCTAATTCCTCTGGACATCATGCCAATACTTCTTATTTTATCAAAATTGCATTAATCGGGGGGATATGGATTGCTGCTCTAGGTTGTCTTTTTATGGTTAATTCACTTCCAGAATTATGGGTTGTTTATGGTGTCTTAGGGGTATTTAATACTTTAGTGTTTTTGAATATTATACATGATGCTGCACATCAATCTATTTTTAGAAGTCGAAGGTATAATAACGCACTTTTTAATTTACTTAATATTATTGGCGGTAACTGCTATATTTGGAAATTAAGGCATATAAATTCCCATCATCCCTATCCAAATATCCCTGGAGAAGATATGGATATTGGTCAATCTGAAGTTGTTAGATTGAATTCAAAAAGTCCCTATAAATGGTTTCATAAATTTCAGCATATTTACATGCCAATTATTTATTTAAACTATACTTTATTTTGGGTGTTTTTTAGAGATTTCAATGACTTTTGGAAAGGTGATTTTGTTAGAGGAGCCAATAAAACCTATCCAGTACGAGAATGGATTTATATGATTTTGTATAAAGTACTCTATTTTTCAATTTTTTTAATACTTCCATATTGGTTGCTTCCATATTCTTTTGGATCTATTTTTTTAGGCTTTGTCATAATGCATATATTTCAAAGTATCTTATCAGTGATGGGACTATTGACAGCTCATGTGAATGAATATTCTAAATTCCCATTGCCAAATGAATCTGGTATAATGGAAGATTGCTGGGCAATACATCAAATAAATAGTACGAATGATTTTGGAACAGGAAATCGAATCATCAACTATACTTTTGGTGGCTTCAATTTTCACGTTGCCCATCATTTATTTCCGAATATTTCACATATACATTATGCTTTTATCACTCCATTGATAAAAAAGGTAATAGAAAAGAATGGTTTAACCTATCAAGAAATGGGGATGTTTGAAGCCTTAGTTTCTCACTGGTATTTATTGAAAAAGTATAGTAAAAGGGACTAGTGTAAATTATTTTTTATCAAGCATAATTATAAGCCTTGCAACGATATAACCTGTTATTGCGGAGGATAAACTAACAACAAATATAAAGGGAGTCAGTTGTTTTTGCTGGCTAAGGTTTAGTAGTAAGTAGCTACCTAAAAGAAGAAATCCAATTATAAAATTAATTAGTAATAGACGATTGGATGTTTTGGGTTTTAACCAGGTAGCTAAAGTCGGGATTGAAAGTAGCATTGCAAAAGCAGAGAATATATAAGCCGTTTGAATTAGATTGGCTAAAGTAATTGCCAGAATAGTACCAAGTACCACAAATCCAACAATAGCTTTTCTAATCAATTCTTTGGTTTTGTCTTTTGATTCAGTCTTGAAGAAGTCTTGAATAAGTGTTGAAGATGCGGTGTAGATATAGGTATCTATAGACGACATTAAAGCTGCAAAAAGAACTATTACAATTAATCCTGAAAGACCTTTAGGGAGTAGTACAACCAGTCCATGAATCAAGGCAATATCTGGGTCAATTTGAGGTAATTCTGTTTTAATCATTAGGCCAATAAAAGCCAAAACTATACCCAGTAAAAGATAAAGTAATATGGATCCAATTAAGCTTTGGGTTAATAGTTTTTTAGACGGAAATGCATATACTCTTTGCCAGAGGTCTGGAGAGGCAAAGGGAATGAAAAAGCCAAGGATTATAAAACCGGAAATATCTATTATACTGGCATGAAATGGATCCCATTCATGTACAGGTATTTGAATGTCATTTGAAAGGACTAAGGAAAATATAAGTAAAATGGCAATAATGGCTAAATATTGTAAAATATCGGTTTTTACTACGGCATTAAATCCGGCTAACAATAAGTATATTAAAATAATTAGAGCAACTATACAAACTGCCAATGGGTAGCTAATATGCGTATATAGTGCAAATACCTTTGCCGTTGCAATCAGGTTTATTAGGAATAAGCCGAACATCGTAATGAGGTTGATTCCAGAGGCCCAATAGGAGCAACTTTTTCCAAATAATTTATAATAGTACTCGGCTAAGGTGTAGAATTTACCGTCTGATTTTGCGTGCAATTTTTGTGCAAATGGGATAAAAAGAGTGTATCCAGCAGCAATCCCTATGAAAAACCAAATTGCTGAAAAGCTATAAATGTATAATAGGGTAGTGAAAATCATTAATATGCTCCCAGTTTTGGTGGCATTTATAGTTGCGATCCCTGAAATTATACCCAGTTTCCGATCTGAAATTAAAAAGCTTTCTGTTCCTTGTTTTTTACTTGCTTTAATTCCAATCACAATTAAAAAGAGGAAATAGATTGCTATAAATATATAATCTAGAGCTTCAAATGTATACATATACATAAGTTACTAAATCTTTGTAAATCCATGGTTAGGCACGGGTGTATTTATTTTGTAAATAGTATTTTTTCATATAAATTTTGGAATTGTATTTAGTTTTATCGTAAATTATACTTGTTAAAGGGTTATATCAAGACTCTATATCAAAAATGTACATAGATTCTTATTTACCTTTTAATTTTATCAATAGTTATATAGTTAAAAATTTAAGAATTATGAAGTATCAAATTATCATTATAAATCAGTCCGGTAAATTTGGAGATGTTTGCCTTTTTCAAAGGGATCAGGTAATGCATGAGTCTTCATGGGAATCGTTGGCTTGGATCACTCAGATGCTAACTCCTGAAGCAAAACGCGTTTTAAGTTGGGATATAAGTTATGCTTTGTATTGGAGTAATTTGAATACATTAACCCCTAGGGAAAAGTGTATTCCTAGCGAAATGGTTTTGACCAATGCAGGTGATCAAATAAAACTATCCATTCAGAACAGTGTGCCTATTTTTTCAGATCAAGATGGTAAAGGAGAAATGTCAAAATTGATGATTTCAATAGCAGAGGATGTGCCAAATGGCACTGTTTCAACTGGTGTTGCTATGAGTGGTAAGCCTTGTTTTATTCAAAGTGCTACCCCTGGTTCCATGCAAAATATTATTCTTAATCCTACTTATTTTTTGGCTTTTGGGAATATAGAAGAGTCAACCGTATTGGAGGAGGAAATAATTGCTAATGCAATACCCATATATTTTCCACCGAATGTATTTACTATGTATGCAACCTTACATCCGGATAATAGTTGGACACTTGCTATAAACGAACCTAATTTAGTAAGCGCATCATAATTAGCCTATACGTTGCCCGTTTTCAACAGTTTTTTCTGGTTGAAGAAGGGTAACGGTTTTTTCATCGCCAAGGCAACCTAAAACCAGACATTCACTTTGCATAGTGGCAATTTGTTTTTTTGGAAAATTAATTACTGCAATAATCTGTTTTCCTACTAACTCATCTACACTATATTGTTGAGTTATTTGGGCAGAGGTTTTTTTGATTCCGTATGGTCCAAAGTCTATTGTTAGCTTATAGGCAGGATTTCGAGCTTCTTCAAATTCTTGAGCAGTAAGTATAGTACCAATACGCATTTCAATCTTTTGAAAGTCTGCCCAAGAAATGGGGTTTTCGTTTTGCATGTTCTTGATACTAATTATTTTTGAAAGGCTTCTGAAAACTTCAGGAGATCTGTAAAGGAAAAGTCGATATTTGGATGTGTCTCATCGGCTTCATTTCCGACCAAAATGGTGGTCATTCCTGCATTTTTCCCAAATTCCATATCGCTCAAAGTATCACCTACCATTAGGCATTTGTTGAATTGGATGTGAGGGAATTCATTCTGTGCGGCTATTGCCATACCAATTTGAGGTTTTCTCATAGGACTTTTTTCATTGGCTAATTGGGGAGCGAAATATACCTGGTCAATTTTGCCACCAAATTTTTCAACCTCAGTCTTTAGAAAACCATGGATATTATCTAGATCCTCTTCGGTCATTAGTTCTTTCCCAATTCCCTGCTGATTCGTAACTATTACGGTTGTTCCGAATATTTTACTTAATCTTTTGACAGCGACCAATACGCCGGGTAAAAATTCAAAAGTACCAATGGTTTTGACATAGTCTCCCATTAGTCTTTTATTTATGACGCCATCTCTGTCAAGAAATAGCGTCCAAGAACTATCAATACTTAAATGCTTAAATTTCATACTACGCTAATGGCTTTTTTTCATTGTCTGGTTGTATAACGAGACAATTTTCCCAGTTAAAATTTCCCAGCTATATTTTTTCTTCTCTTGAATAATGTTCTCTACCATTTGATCCTTGTTCGTGTCATTGAAATATTTTAATATTCCATCTGTGATAGATTCTGGATTTGGAGAAACTAAATAACCAACTTTGCCATCAGGACAGATTTCTCCTAATCCACCAACATTGGTAACAACCATGGCTTTATGAAAGTGATAAGCGATTTGTGTAACACCACTTTGTGTTGCGGATTTGTAAGGTTGAACTACTAGGTCGCAGGCATTAAAATAATTCGCTACTTCGGAATCGGGAATGAATTTATCTGCTTGAATAATAGTGTTTTGGAGATTGTGCTTCTCAATTAGTTGTGTGTATTTTTCTTTGTCAGAATAATACTCTCCAGCTATAATCAGTCTGTATTCCTCCTTATCAATTCGATTGGATGCAAATGCTTCAATCAATAAGTCTAAACCTTTATAATCCCTAATCAGTCCAAAAAACATCAGGTATTTTTTGGTGTTATCTAGGCCTAGTTTGTCAAGGGATTTATTCCTGTCTTCTATTTCTCCAAAATTATCGTAAAGGGGGTGAGGTGTATAAATCCGTGGTTTTTGGGTGTCAAAAAGATCTAAATCTTTGAGTACACTTTGAGACATAGTCACAAAAGCGTCCACAGGTTTTACAAAATAGCTACTAAATGCTTTATCTCCAATCCTAGATTCATGGGGAATCATATTGTCAACTATAGTAATTATCTTAGTGTGTTTGTTTTTTTTGATTAATCTTTGAATGGTACCAAAGCAGGGGCCCATAAAAGGAATCCAAAACCTCGAGATAACTAGATCGGGTTTGTCTTTTTTTATTTTGTTTCCCACTTTTATCCAATTCAGTGGATTGATAGAATTGATGGTTCTTTTAATAGTGAAGCTGTGGCTAGCAGGCTCCTCCGAAAATTGGGTTTTCCCAGGGAAAAGAATACTTGGGTACTGAAGTGTAAAAGTTTGAATTGTCACTTCATGCCCTTCTTCAATTAAAGCCTCTGCTAATCTATTATTAAATGTAGCTATTCCTCCTCTGAATGGATATGCTGGACCAATAATGGTGATTTTCATGTTCATTTGCTTAATGCTAACAAATGTAAGGAATTTATCAATTGAAAATTGGTTCAGTTTGGATCCATAATTGGTGGAATACCACCCTAATGCAATAAATAGTGATTTGTTCGTTTTGAAAATAGACAAAGACAAATGATATGACTGGTGAAAAATATTTTGAGATTAAATTGAATAAGGATTTTTGGGTTTTATTATTGAGTGCTATTCTTATCACTGCATTGTTATTCTTTATAGATGAGGGATACTACAATTTTGATTGGATATTAAGTGCTGGAGCATGGCTGGTCTTTATAATGTATGTAATTCCAATTTTTGCAATTCAACTGGCATTAAATTTTTGGGTTTTTAAAAAAATTAAAGGCCTTAAAAGGATGGGTCTAAGCCTTGTCTTTGGAACAATAGTGGGATTGATTTTTATTATAACCTCCATATTTGCTTAAAACTATTTGAAGCTATCATAAATTATATTTCAGTTTTTTCCTTTTTCTCTGGGTGTTAAACTCATATTCAAGGAATGTTAGCTATACAGTACCGAATTACATAAATTAAACATGTAATAAAGTCTTACTTCTTTTTTCAAATATGTATTCTTAGCAATTAGAATAGTCTAATTTTGAAAAATCATAGCAAAAAATAATACACGGATATGCATTCAATCATTCATCAATCGGATAGTTTCAAAACCACTCATTGGGGTGGGGGAAGTACAACAGAATTCATAGTGTACCCTGAAAGTGCAAGTTATATAGATCGAGACTTCTCGTTTCGTTTGAGTATGGCAACTGTTGAGATTGAAAAGTCAGATTTTACACCGCTTCCTGGAGTTTCGAGAACATTGATGATTTTGGATGGGTCTATGCATTTAAAGCATGAAGGTCAGCATTCAGTACATCTTAATAAATTTGACTTTGATAATTTTGAAGGGGGATGGCATACGGTTTCAGAAGGTTGTTGTACGGATTTCAATTTGATGACAATGGATTCCTGTTCTGGAGAATTGCAAGGGAGAAGTTTGAGCATTGGAGAATTACTGAAAATAGAGAAGGATCCATCCTTCAATCATTATTTAGTATTTATTTATAAAGGGGAAGTTAATGTTGAAATAGCGGAGGAAAAGAGTGTTCTTAAGAAAAGAGAGCTATTACAAATAGCTCCTGAAGAATTAGCATCACTTTCATTAATTTCAAACGTAGAAAGTGAATTGGTAATTGTGAGAATTTCTGAAGGATTCTAATTGGATTGATTGCGTAGGGCAGAAGCTTTTGATGGAATTGTATTTCGTTTTGTAGTTATGAAAGTTCCCTCCATGGTCTGAAGGGAACCTAAATTTATTTATCGTTAACACTCTGCTACAGCCACAGAGATATTGATAGCTAAGCCTCCTTCTGAAGTTTCTTTGTATTTATCGTTCATGTCGTGAGCTGTGTCTTTCATGGTTTTTATAACCTCGTCAAGAGTTACCTTGGCATGATCGGGGTCTCCTGATAAGGCAATTTGTGAAGCTGTTATCGCTTTCATAGCTCCCATTGTATTTCTTTCTATACAAGGAATCTGTACTAATCCGTTGATAGGGTCACACGTTAAACCTAAATGATGTTCCATTGCAATTTCTGCTGCTTGCAAGACTTGACCAGTGGATCCACCTTGGCAATAGGTTAAGCCGGCTGCAGCCATTGCTGATGAAACGCCAATTTCAGCCTGACATCCACCTAATGCAGCTGAAATAGTAGATCCCTTTTTGAATAAGGAGCCAATCTCACCGGCAATAAGGATAAAGGATTGAATATCCTTAATTGATTTACCTTCACTGAAACAAAGCATATATAAAAGTACAGCAGGAATTACTCCAGAAGCACCATTGGTAGGGGCAGTTACAACACGTCCAAAGGATGCATTTTCCTCATTTACTGCTAAGGCAAAGCAACTGACCCATTTGGTTACATTTGAAAAGGAATGATCACAGTTTTTAATCTGCTCTATCCATTCATCCACATTGTTGTAATCTTTGTCTCCTATAAGGTCAGCATTTATTTTTTGAGCTCTTCTTTTAACGCTTAGTCCTCCTGGTAAGATACCATCTTTATGACAACCTCTGTAAATACAGGCTTTCATAGTGTGCCATAGAGCATGAATGTCTTCTTCAATTTTTTCTGGACTTCTCCATGCAAGCTCATTTTTATATACGATATCGTATATAGTAAGGCCAGTTTCTTTAATATATTTTAATACATCTTTTTCCTTCTCTATAGGAAAGGGTAGCTTGATATCTACTGCTTCCTGATGTTTTTCATTCTCTTGGGTCACAAATCCTCCACCAATAGAATAATAGGTTTCTTCAACTATTGTATCATCCATAAAATGACCTATTATGGTCATGGCATTTGGATGGAATGGTAATTTCTCGTTGAGAAACTCAATGTCTGTAGATGGGTTGAAATTAATTTCATTCGTACCATTGATGTTCAATACTTTCTTTGTGCTGATTTCGTCAATATAATGATTGATTTTATCAACATCAATGGTTTTAGAATCATGGCCCGCTAATCCAAGAATTACGGCAATGTCCGTCCCATGACCTTTACCGGTCTTTGATAAGGATCCATATAATTTGACCTTTATAGCTTTTAATTCTTGCCCATTTATTTGAGTTAAGAAATTTTGAGTTGCTACCCATGGTCCCATAGTGTGTGAACTTGAAGGTCCTACACCTATTTTGAATATGTCGAAGACACTGATTTTCTCCATTGTTATAACTTTCTGTACGTTGTTCAAATTCCAAAAATTGCCGGGCAAATATATTGGAAATTTTACTGAAATCAGTTTCTATTTGAAAAATTGAACTATTTGATGTATTGTTCGCAAAAATCCCATGTTCATTTTTTATTATGAACAATGCATAAAGGATTGTGGTGAATTTTGTTAATGAATAGGAATTACCACAAAATTACTCAAAATATAAAAAAGATATATGGTTTCAATATTTTACTGAAATCGAGTGTCTTATATAGGTTGTTGACTGTTGTAGAAAGCAAGGTGAATGGAGAGGTATATAGTGTTGATTTTGGCGCTGTCAATTAATAATTTAACTACTAATGTAGCGATGGATATTCTTATTTTAGAAAGGTGAATCAAAATAGCGCCTAAAATGTTTTGATTTAGAATTCTTTAGTTATAGGTTTGCACTTTATTTACAAATAAATTTTTTTTGGCATGGCTAAAGGTACAGTAAAGTTTTTTAATGAAACTAAAGGATTTGGTTTCATCGTAGAAGAAGGATCAAATCAAGAACATTTTGTTCACGTTTCTGGGTTAATGGACGAAATTCGTGAAAACGATGAGGTTGAATTTGATTTAGAAGATGGAAGAAAAGGATTGAATGCTGTAAATGTTAAAGTTCAATAACATTTGCATTATATATTTTTTTTGATAAAAGCCTATCCCTTAATTGGGATAGGCTTTTTTGTTGTTGTAAAAAGTTCCTTTTTCAGTAATTGATAATTATCAGTCCTTTACAGATTTTATTTCCATAGCTTTGAGCTAGTCCCCCTTTTTAATATTTAAATTGAATAAAAAAGATTTCATCATTTTATAATAGCTTAAAGCAATGATAAATAACGTAAATTATTCCTATTGTAGGAATGAATTAGTATTGGTTCAGGCTTATGACGATATACTTTTGGCTGAGGACTTAATAAAATCATGGGACATTCTAATGGAGTCTCAAATGATATCAAAAGATATTCTCGGTGTGGTCTCAGATTATAGAAGTTGTGATTTTCAAATTGATGTTGCTGACTTTGAATCTATTTATCTATTTATTCGGTCCAATATACATGCTATATTAAATTTAAAATTTGCACTTGTTCTAGATAGTCCAAAAGTGGCAATTATTCAATTGTTTATTAAAAGGTATCACTTGGATTCTATTCAAGTATTTTGCTCTATGGAAGCCGCTATGGATTGGATTGATGAAGGAAGTAGATCAATTTAGTAGGGTCGTATTCTTGCTAAATTTTATGGCCTAGGTTATTTAGAACGTTGTTGGTTTCTTACTTTACCTTTCGATTGTTGATCTTTGAGGCATTCTGTTTACTACAGAATGAAGGGAGATGAATAAATTAATTTTCATTGAATATGAAAAGCCACCCCATTTGGAGTGGCTTTTTAGTGTCATTAATATTTAATTTATATTTAGTCGAAATTCTATTCAAAAACGGCGTATTGTTTTTTTTTGGTTAGTCTAAGTGAACGGATGTTTTAATCATTTTTTTAGTAATTGATCCTGTTTCAGCTTCAATTCGGATTATATAAACTCCTTCTGGAAGTTCATCCGTATGTATGGCATTGAATCCTGATTTAATGTCGTGAATCTTTCTCCCTAATGTAGAGTAAATAATTACTCGAATAACTGGAGACTCAGATTCTATATTTATAACAGAACTTACAGGATTTGGATAAAATTTGATTGTCTCATCTAGTCTCGAAGCATTTTCATTTAAGTCTATACTTGCAATTGTACCTTCTTCAGGAACTTCAAAGATAGAATTTGAAAGATTGGTACAATTAACGGAATAACTCATATTATTGTCTATTACCCAACTTTCGTTGGCATAGGCCTCATTTACATGAATTACTTGAATACAGTTTAGATCTGGAATATCCATGGCTGCTAAGTTTCTCAACATAGCGTTTGGTGTAATGTCTAAAGCTGTTATTTTGGTATGTGAAATATTCAAGTCTCTTAACGATAGGTTTTTTGTTAAGTCAATACTCGTGTAATCATTGGATGAGGCATCCACATACATTAACGCAGTATTTTTTGTTAAATCAATGTAAGTGATCTGGTTCTCTTGGACTTCTAATATATCCAAGTCAACGTTCTCACTTAAATCTACGTAGTAAATGTGGTTGTCATTAACCCCTAAATACCTAAGTCCAGTATTTGCAGTTACATCGATTTCTTGAATTTCATTGGATGAAAGATGCAATCTTTTAAGCATTGTATTTGCTGAAACATCAATGGTTGTTATATGGTTTAAACTAACGTCCAATCTTCCTAATGCAATACTTTGTGGAGCCTCTAATGTTGTAAGGTCATTTTCCGATACAATTAAATCTTGTAAGGCTGGATTACCATTTAAGTCAAGTTCTGTTAACATATTGCTAGAAGCATAAAGCACTTCCAATTCAGGGTTGGCAACTAAAATCAATTCTGAAATTAGATTCTTGCTAACGTCTAATGTTTTAAGTTCTTGGTTTTGTGTCACATCTATTGCTCCTATCTGGTTATTTGCAGCAATAACGACTTCCATCCCAGAAATATGGGCGATGCTCAAATTTTCGATCATATTATTTGAACATTCCAGTACCATTAGTTCTGTATTCGTATTTAAGTCCAGTTCTACAATTGCATTATCGGAACATTTCAGTTCTATTAAAGCTGTATTTTCTGCTATCTCAAGCGTAATTATTCCATTTTTGGAACAGTCAAGTGATTTTAATGCTCCGTTCGCCGATAGGTCTAGACTTGTAATTTGATTGTCTGAGATGTCTAAGACCTCTAAACTAGTAAAGTCTTGAATCCCTGTTAAGTTAGTAATGTTTTTTTCATGTAAATCTAATGAGGTTAGGTTGATAATGTTTTCAGTTTCAATTTGATCATCAAGTTGTCCTGCATCGTAGCCTAAATCTATAAGTGCTTGTTCAAAGCTATCATCTGGAATATAGGTAGTTTGAGAATATAGATTAAATGCACAGAACAAAAAGAATAAAGTAATCGTTTTACTTTTCATAGCCGTAGTTTTTAAAAAAATGAATTATTTATTGACATTCTAAATTTAATCAAATTAACTATGTATTCATAGTTAATGCGGCGCCGAGTATTTCTTTTATTGATTGAAAATCAACTTATTAGGTTATAATTGAACAGTGTGTTTATTTTATGCATGGGTAGTTGAAATTTTCAGTTATAATATTATTATCAAATGTTGACATGAGGTTGTTTGAGGTGGATTTAAGCCATTGTTTATTATTTGAACGATCGATTTACTCAGGATAGAAGTTAATCCCCTAGGAGTCATTTAAATATGGTTTAATGGCTTGTTGATTATGTCAGTCTATTGTAAAAAGATGTTTAGATCTGTTCATAATTGAGGGGCTTAAATGGTATACTTTATTTAAATTTGTGGCTTCTAGATTGAATAATATTGACTGGGAATAATAATTATTTAGTATTTAATTTAGCGAGAATTAACCCTATTTCTATAGAAATACCAAGAATGGAAAGTACCCCAAAATTGAGGCCTTATTTTGTGCTTTTAAAAAGTTTATTCTTTTTATTGATCTTATCCAGTTGTGATAAATTTAATTATAGTCCACATGCTGTGGATGTTGATCAGAAATATTCCAATATCAATAGTAATAATATTCAAAGACTTCTGGATAATCCATCTGAAGGTGATACCATAAGGCTAATCGTACTTGGAGATACGCAACGTTTTTATTATCCCACTGAAAAATTGATTAAAAAAATTAATAAACTTCCTAAAGGTAGTATTGATTTTGTTGTGCATACTGGGGATTTGGTAGACTTTGGTTTACAAAAAGAGTATAATTGGATTCATGAGCTTCTAAAAACGATGAATTACCCCTATATGGCAGTGATAGGGAATCATGATATGGTTGGGAATGGAAAGGAAGTATATCGAAGGATGTATGGAGATCTCAATTTCAGCTTCAAATTTAAACAAACAAAGTTCATTTATATTCACACGAATTCCAGGGAAGAAGATTTTAGTGATATGGTGCCTGATGTTGGTTGGCTGGATGCTGAATTATCGGATACAGCTAATTATACAAATGCGATTGTTGTGAGTCATGTTGCTCCGCATCATAGTGGTGATTTCAGTACTCAATTGGAAACGGAGTATATTCATACCTTAGAAAAGTATAAAAAGACTTTATTGTATATAAATGGCCACAATCATAAATACTCTTGGGAGGATGTTTATGAAAACGATATTTGGTTTTTAAACACCTATTCGACTTCGCATGAAAAGGCCCTGATTTTAAAAATTTGGGATGGTGGGTATGGATTTGAAATATTAGATTGATGAAAAAATTAATGTACAGCCTAATTTGTCTATTTGCGCTTCAAAGTGGTTATAGCCAGGGAAATAATAGTGTTGGGACTACGCAGGAAATAGGCATAGTAGATCATCTATTGGAATGGATACAACCCACAGCTTTTTCTGCTCAATATGCAGGTAATATTGGTTTTGGTTCGGCAGGACCTGTCTGGAATTTATCTAAAGAGAAATTGGAATTATCAGCCCTGGTTGGGTTTTTACCTGAAGCCTATTCACGTACCGATCATATCATGTTGACGCTTAAGCTCAATTATCATTTTAAAACTAAGATTGTTCTGGATGAAAAAACAGTTATAAAACCATTTAGTTTTGCCATATTGAGTTCGCGGTATTTCAATGAACATTTTAATCGCTACAAGGATGATAAAAAATATGAGGATTACCACTATAGATGGAGTACTTATGTTCGATATGGTTTTAGTAACGATATTTATTTATTCAGGACTTTGGATAATGAGTGGTTTAAAAAAGTCGGTGTTTATTTGAATACAAGTATTTGGGATTTGGAGATCAATAGTTTAATGGCGCATAAAAACTATAAAAGTGAAGTTGTTCAATTCAAGGATTTAATAACTTTTGGGATTGGATCTACTATATATTTAAGATAGAATGAAGAAAAAATTTCAATTTTTGGGCTATTTGGTCTTAGCTTGTATTGTTTCCTTTTATACTTTGGGGGGCGGTTTCGGAAGTCTTGAAGCTGATTTTACAATAGGGGAAAGACCCATTGTATTTGCACATAGAGGAGTGCCAGTGAATACGGTTGAAAATAGTACTGAATCTTTCGAGTTGAGCTTGAAATTAGGTTTTCGAGCAATTGAGACAGATATCAGATCGACTAAAGATGGTACCCTTGTTATTTTTCATGATCAGGCCTGTAAAAGATTATTAGGTAAAGAGGGTAAAATTCAAGATTTTACTTGGGAAGAGGTAAATGATAGTTTCTTGCATCATGAAGGAAAGGCTACCAGAAATAGAATCAAGAGAGTGAAAGAATTTCTAAATGAACCATCCTATTCTGATATTGTATACCTAGATCTTAAAAAACCTTCTATCGAAGTGTTGGATAGATTAATTGGAATGGTGGATGAAGGAAATAGTTATAAGAATATCTATATCGCGGATGAGAATCTATTCTACTTAGCGTATCTGAAATTTCAAAACCCTAAGCTGAATACTATATTAGAGGGCTTTAATAGTGGAAAGGAATTTATCCATTATTTGATCCCTAAAAATTTTAAGCCAGATTTTTATGCGAGTTTTCTTTCTGGAGTAGATGAAGATCACATGGAATTCCTAAAGGAAAATAAGTTAGTAGATAGGCGAATAGTTTATGGGATAAATTCTGAAAATCTAGATAAGGCAAGAGCATTGGGAATCAAACATATCGTATTAGATTATGAACCTACTCAAGGTAGTTTGTCTGCGGTAGAAGCTAGTTTAATTAAGGATTAATAAAAAAGCCTCTTCATATTCTGAAGAGGCTTTTTTATTTGTCAAAGTCTAGTAGAGCACTCTGAATTTTATAGTGTTTGGAATGTTTTTTAAGGCCTCAATAGCATCTTCATTATAATCGTCGTCTACTTCAACAATAGCATATCCTACTGTACTATCGGTCGCTAAATATTGTCTGGTAATATTCATATTATAATTCAGAAGAATATCATTGATTTTTGCCATTACTCCTGGTACATTTTCATGAATGTGTAGAAACCTGTGTACTTTATCTTGGCTAGGAAGTAAAATGCTAGGGAAGTTTACAGAGTCTACTGTATTTCCGTTGTTGATATAGCTCAATATCTTTTTTGGAACAAATGAGGCAATATCCTTTTGCGCCTCTAAAGTGCTTCCTCCAATATGCGGTGTAAGAATGACATTGTTCAAGCCTTGTAATTCCGTTTCAAAGGCACCGTTTACTCTCGGTTCAACAGGAAATACATCCACTGCTGCTCCAGATATTTTACCAGACTCTAATGCGCTTTTTAAAGCAGGAATATCCACAACAAACCCTCTGGATAGGTTAACTAACACCGCTCCTTTCTTCATCATAGCAATCTCTTTTTTTCCAAAGAAATTATGATTTTTGGGTTGATCATCAATATGAATAGATACAGCATCTGAAACCTTTAGTAGTTCCTCCAGGCTTTGACACCTTGTGGCATTTCCTAAAGCCAATCTATCAGCGATATCGTAATAATATACATCCATACCTATGGATTCAGCCAATACGGATAGTTGTTTACCGATATTTCCATATCCAATTATCCCCAGTTTTTTTGATCTGATTTCCTGGGCTCCAGTTGCTGTTTTGTTCCATTCTCCAGCGTGTAATTCATTGTTTCTGTCGAGAATATTTCTCATCAGAATGATGATTTCTCCAAGCGCCAACTCAACGACGGACCTTGTGTTGCTATATGGTGCGTTGAAGACTACAACACCATTTCTTTTACTAGCTTCTAGGTCAATCTGTTTGGTTCCAATGCAAAAGGCTCCAATTGCCATTAGTTTATCGGCTGCCGCCAATACTTTTTCAGTAACGGTGGTTTTAGATCGAATACCCAAGACATGGATTCCTTTTATTTTTTCAATTAACGCTTCCTCCGATAGACTATGCGATACCGTTTCTACCGTAAAGCCATCTTTGGATAATTTATCGAAAGCGTCTGAATGAATATTCTCTAAGAGAAGAATTTTGATTCGATGTTTTGGATAAGAAATGTTTCTTGGTAATTTATTGATATATAAAAACTCATCCATTGTAGGCGTAATATGATCCGCATTTTCAATGGCCTTTAGGCGTTCAATATTTTCCGTGAAAGCAAAGAATTTATCAGCAATACCGGCTTCTTTCATTACGAAATCACTGTATCCATCACCTATTACTTGAATCTCACCTTTAAGGTTTAGATTTCTTAGACAATCTACTTTACCATTGTGTTTTGATAATACATTTTCGGTATCGAAGCCTATGATTTTATCTTGTTCATCAAAGACGAAGGTGTTGGCATATACACGTTCCGTTGGAATAGCGAAATCACTGGCTATATCGTCAATGAATTCCTTGAAACCACAAGAAATGATGTATATGTTTTCAGCATTCTTTTCAAAGAATGGCTTATTCTCTTCAAAGGATTTGGAAATCTTTTGTTTTAACTTCTCCGTCAACATATCAAGATCTGATCTTTTTATGTCGAGAAGGCCTAATCTTCTGGATAAGGATTCCGTGAAGGAAATTTCACCGTCGATACCAAGATCTGTGATGGATTTAAACTCTTTTATCAAGTGTTCTTTCTGCGGGTTGCCTTCAAAATTGATATCTGCTAACATATCTAGGGCTTCAACCTGCATGATCGTACTGTCAAAGTCAAAAACAAACGTTTTTTCCATGGTAATTGAATTTGGGGTTGAAATAAAACAAGTCACAAATTTATGTTTTTATGAAGGATTGATATCTTGTTTTCGTTCCAAATTCAACAATAAGGTATTATGTGTTAATATATTCAATTACGGATTTCCGGTTGTTAGTTTTTAATCAGTTGACTGTTAGTGTTTAGTGCTGTTTAGGTCTGTTTGGTATAGGAAAGGTTAAGCATTGCGTAATAATTAATCTATGAGATGTTTAATCGGTAAATTACACATCCTTTTTCTCTTTCCTTTTTGACTTTTGGATTGTATTGGAATTTGACTGTATTTTTTCCCTCTCTGAAAAAACTACTTTTTAGTTTTAGCTGGAAGGTCTGTCTTGCTCTCTTATTTTTGGTTTTCTTAAATTGATCTCCCGTACTAAGATTCACATTTACTTTTGTTTTATTATTGATCAATAGATAAAGTTCATTGTTGTAGTCTAAGCCTTGTGCCTCTATATTAAGTGTTATTATTTTTTTGTCCTTTTTTTTCAAGTTTAGCTTGTATTCAGAAGATTGATTTTTGATGCCATCACGCCCCAATTCCTCCAAAATATAATTTTTCGCCAACCTCGGTTTATGCTTATCCCAGCTAAATACCTTGATAAATTCATTCCCCAAATCATAGTGATAATTCAAGTTTTGAATAATGAATTGTCTGGCTATTGGATCTGTTAGTACATTTTCAAAATAATAATCGGCGAATAGCCATCCTCTTTCATTTTGATTAAAAAGGTTTACTATTCCCTGTAAACTTTTGGTATTGGTTGCACCATTTTCGACCGTTAATGGAATGTATTTATGTTGATTTACATCGTACTTTCTTTGTCTAAAAGGATAGATCGTTCTTTCTTTTGAGCAGTCGAGGTAGAATCTAGTACTATTTCGGTTGGTGGACATTAAGATGTCATTTTCTTGGATAAGATTTTTCACTCTAATCGCTGGCTCTTTCCAATTTGCAAAATTCCAATGAGATAGTTGTTTAGGAACTACGCGGCCATGTTTTTTTCCCATGACTAATTTGTAGTTTTCAGAGATAGGGCATAAAGATACAATGGCTAAGAGGGATACTGAGAATACAAGAGTTGGTTTGTTTTTGATTATTTTTTTTGCTACAAATTGAACTATTCCATCAATGAAAAAGGCAATTGAAATAAGGAATATTGGATAAATTCCTATAAGGTATCGTGGTAGTACTGGTTCTCTAAAAATGAAACTCATCAAGAGTAGTATGGGGATAAAGAAGCTAAAAATGAAAATACCTGCTTGGGGTTTTTTCAAGATAGCCCAAATGAATCCAAAAAAGCCAAGTATATAAAAGTGGTTATAATCGAATTTTAAAACATCCAAGTAGAGGTTCCAGGAATGGAGAGGTTTTGTTTTAAATAATTCAGCTAAATAATCCCAATTTGGAACTACCCATTCAACTATTTTTTTTGGTAGGAATAGACTTAGAATTGGGCGAAGAAGATCTCCAAAGAATGGTAAAAGAATAAATAAAAACAATAATATGGCTGGTATTAACGCTAAATTATATTTGGTCAAAAAGCCATTCCATTGGTACTTTTTTGTAAAGTACCTGACCTGAATGTGAAGTGCAATAATATAAAATGCATAACCGAAAAGTAAAAAGAAAGCCAAGTTATGTGATAGTAAAGCTGCGAGAAATGCGCATAAAAGTAAGCTGCTTTTTTTTATGGCTTGTTTTTGATGCTGGTCATATTTATACAATTGATGGAGTATATATAGACAGACTAACATAAAGAATGCAAAAATGGCATAATTCCGAGCAATACGGGACCAAAATATATGATATTGGGAAAGAGCTAATAGTAACGCACTGTAAAGACCTATTGTTGGATTGAAAAGAGATTTAGCCAATTTGAAAATTAGAAAAATACTCGCTAGACCAAAAAGTACACTCGGAAACCTAGCCCAGAATTCATTGGATTCAAATAGGGCATAGAAGGGACTGATGAATAAGGTTAATAGCACTCCATTATTGTCATTGGTAAATATGGAAGCTCCATTATGCACAAAGTCATTTGCTCTGAGTACATGCACATATTCATCTACCCATAAACTGAGATAATCTAAGTTTACTATTCTGAATGTAGCAGCTATTAATAGAATGACTGCTAATAGGATGGTTTCTTTTTTCATCTCAATGAATTAGGTTAGCCTTCTTTTTACAATCAATTTTATTGTATTTAGAATTGTTTTTCTAATGTCCATTTTACTTCTTCCCTCCTTGAGGTCATAGCGCAAAATGAAAGGAACTTCACCAAAAATGATCCCATCAATTTTTCTCAATTTCAATAAAATATCAACCATGCTTTGAAAGCCTTCCTGATCTATAAAGCTAGATTGGTATCTGTCCATGGCTTGATGTAAAACCGAAGCTCTAAATGCTCTAAATCCACAGGTGAAATCTTTCACTCCCTTGATAGGTAACAGTATTCTAAATATCCATGAGGCTACAAAGGAATACAGTTTTCTAATAAAAGTAAGTCCTATAACCCTTGAGTTGGGTTGGTATCTGGACGCTATCACGACATCAAACCCTTCTTGGATCATTCTATTCATTCTTAGGATTAACCCAGGGGTATGTGTATCGTCTGCATCCATGGTGATGACAATATCTTCTGCATTTGAAATATTGGATGCATGATAGAGTCCATCTCTAATAGTACAACCTAGTCCCATATTCACTGCATGATTTAAAATTTCGATAGGGTAAATTTCTTGAAGTTCCTGGACAACTTCTAAGGTTTTATCTTGAGAACCATCATTGACAACGATTACTTGATAATTGATGCCGAAGGTTGTCATATGTTTGTCAATTCTCTGGAGTAATTTCCCGATACTCAATTCTTCATTATACGTAGGAAGCACGATATATACCTTGTTTTTCATCTATGGCTGATTTTCAAAGTAAAAATATGTCCAATCTATTTTGGAATGTATCCCATGATTTAATGAAAAAAAACTCCCTAAAAATTATACAATTCGAATCTAGGGAATCTGTTATATGGTTGATCGGTAGGTGTTTGTTGTTTTTAAGGGTCCTCTAATTTGGGGAGTGGAGGTAATATATAGTGAACTATGAATTAGTGAATAATCGGATTAATAGCTTGAATTTTTCATTTCTCCGTTCTATATTCGTTCAACGACATTTCAACTAAAAAGATATTACATGAAAGAAATAGGCTTCTTAATGATTAGTTTGTCTTTATTGATAAGCTCTTGTGATAGTATTTCGTCCGCCTCAAAGCAGGTGGCTAATAAAGGAGGTGAGGTTGTAGGAGAACTTTCTACTGAGTTTGTTGATGGGATTTCCGAAGGGATTGATGGGACTTTGAAATGTGAAATAAAGCTATCTGATATTCTGAAGGAAAGAGGAGTGGTAATGGGGGTATATTCCGTTGAAAATGGTGTAAATGGAGGAGCTAATAATTTACTAACAATGTATCTTATTTTTGAAAAGGACATATCAACCTTGATGCATTTAAAAGTGTTAAATACTGAAGGGTTGGAAACAGGTAGATCAAGTTTAAAAATTGAAGCTAAGGCTGGGGAGGCAGATTATTTTGACTTTACTTTTAATAGACGAACTTCGATTGAAAATAGAAGTATAATATTGATAAATTAATATATTCATTTTGAATTACTCAAGGGGTATGGTAGTTATTTTTTTCGTGCTTGTCTCTCGTGAATTTTCAACAAGTGTGTGCTGGCTCAAATAATAGGAGGGAGTATGGTCCGTCTACTTTTTCTAAACTATTAGATGGTAGGGTTCTTATTGTTTATATGCGTTCTTTTGTATAATTCGTATAGATATGCAGCATCAAAATTGAATTCATGAAAAAAGACAAAAAATATAGAATTATAGAATTGTTATTGGGATGGATAGTAGGCTTTTCCTTTATGTTATATCTAAATATTTCTTTTCATGAAAGAGCGAATCCAATTGTATACACCCTTATACAATGTACGCTTCTTTTTGGCTTTGTTTTAACTACTGATTATTTTATTGAAAAATGGAAAAATAGAAAATCAAAAGGAGTGTAATTCAAAGAGAATTATTTTAATACAATTATTGGTGTTGCTTTATATAACGACGGTAATTATTTATCAAATCTTCTGGCAATTTTTTACAGTAGTAAATAATAAAAATGTGTATAAAGTGGATTTAATATTTGTAGAATTCTTAATTTATATATAAATATCCCATTTTGTATTAATGTTATTTATAGTTGTAAGGCTTTGTTTTTCATAGTGTTAAGTTGGTTGTTTTTGTGAATTTCGTCTATTTTTTTGTACCTTATAAGTGCTTGTTTATCAGCATTGATGAAGTTTAAAAAGGGGATGTGAAATTGTATAAGGGTAAAACGTGGACCAAAAAGTTATCTAAATGGATATTTGTTTTCACTTATCTATTATTGGGTATCGTTATTCTTGTTCCTGGATTTTTATTTGAAGAGTTCTATTTTTTCAAGACTTCTGCCATTGGAATACTCCAACCAATCTTTGCAATCGCATGGGTTGTTTTTTTTATGTATAATTTGAGATGGTTATTTCGAGAGCTTCATAAGTATATTTTAAGAAGGAAATATTTAAAGGGTATTAAAACAATCCTCAAGGAATTGGATGAAAAGGAGCGGGCTGTTTTGAGAGAATTTCATTTTAGAAACAGGTCTATTATTCATGTCCCATTTGATGATGAGGTCATAAAAAGCTTGTGTATGAAGGGAATTTTAATCCCAACACCCAAATTGGCAAAAGTAGAAGGTTTACAGGGAGAATTACAGCCTGTATTTTTGAATACAAAGATCAAAATTAAAATGAATAGAAGGGTTTTGGGAATAAAACTATTCATGGATCAGGGTAGAAAGAAATCCTTTATAAATGCGAATAGGCCCCATTGGGTATATACTAATGATAGGCTTGAAGATCTATTTAATTAGCGATTAAAATATATGAAATGATTCTCAGGAATAATTTTGGTTAACTGAATGCGCTTAAATTTTTCTAAAGAAGAATTAATAGGATTATATTGCAAATCAGTTAAAGTCAAATTTAATTAGTCCCAATTTATGAAATCAATTATAGTTTTTATTTTCTTTTTTACTTTTCAGTTTTCATTTTCTCAAGAATTGGAGCATAAAGAATATCATGAGAATGGTAGTTTAAAAGTAGAATATGCTGGTAAAAAGGATGTTCCACATGGCCAAGTACGTATTTATTATCCTACAGGTGAATTACAAGCGGAATTCAGCTGTATAGAAGGTAAACAACATGGTATTTCCAAAATTTATTATCAGTCTGGTAAGCTTTTAAAGGAAATGATATTTGAAAATGGGGAGCAGGTAGGAGCCATGAAAATTTATTATCAGAATGGTAGTGTAGAAGAAATTTGTTTTATCATAAATGGTGCTAAAACAGGGGCTTATCAATACTTCTTTGATAACGGTCAAATTCAGTTGGATGGTTTCGTAAAAGAAAATCAACTGGATGGGATGTGTACGCATTATGATATCTCTGGGAAAGTCATCAAAAAAGGAAAGTATAAATTGGGGAAGCCTGTTGGTACCTGGATGGAGTATGATGCCTTAGGGGGGACTCAAAAGGAATATGGGAATGATTAAGCTTATAATAACGCCTTTAATTGGTCCTTCTATTTTGATTTTTCCTCTTGAGAATTTAATTTACTTATTGTAATTTTATAGATTCACCTCCTGTGTTATTTAGATAGGGCTTTAGTGAAGTTAATTAGACTATTCGATAAAAATTTATGTTGTACAAAATTCTAAGTTTGTTAGGATTGATGAGTTTGATTCATGGTGTTCTATTGGGAACTATACTAATGTATCTCTCTTCCAATAAAAAGCCTTCTCTTGTTTTAGGTGCTTTTTTATTGGCTTTAGGCCTTTCTTTTCTTTCTCCTATGTTGTTGGATTACGGACTTCTAGAAGATACACCATCTTGGATGTTTTTGCCATTTAGATTTTACTTTTTGGCATTTCCACTCCTATTTATATATGTTAAGAGCCTTCGTTCAAAATTGACATTTAGTTCTATCAAGGTTCACCTTTATCCTGGGATTCTAGAGTTTATTCTTTTTAGTATAGCCTTTTTTATTTTTGATGGGGAGACGAAATTAGAATTGTTCAAATCGGACTATTTCACTGGCTATATTCTGGCGGCTAACATATACAGTTTGCTTTATTTGCTGAAAATACTGCTCTTGATTAAGGAAAATAGAGAGCAAGTGAATGCCTATCACTCAGATGTGGAAAATAAACTTTTAGCATGGTTAAAACCTATCATACTTGTTTTTCTAGCGATGACATTTAGTGATTTGATATTGATGATTGTTCAGCAAGGTTTAAAAGTAGATCTTAATTTCATGTATGAAAATCTGTTGATAACTTATGCTGTACGTGGTGTTTTGTTTTTGGCATTGACCTATTGGTTAGCCTTTTTTGGAATGAAGCAATTCTATATTGGACCTTTGGTAAGAGGTGAGGAGAAAGTTGAAGTGGTTGGCCAAGATGTTGAAATAGAAACAGAGACTAGCGAAGAGTTTGGAAATATTTATGAACAGCTACTGGGGCTGATATCTCAATCTAAATGTTATACAGATGAAGACCTGACAATTGTGAATTTGGCAGACCTGAGCCATGTTCATTATCGGAAACTATCTAAAGTGATTAATAGTGAAGCGGGCTGTAATTTCAATACTTTCATAAATAAATATAGGGTAGAGGAAGCCAAAAGAATAATGAGAGAAAATAATAGGCCGGGTGGTTTAACCTTGGATGTTGTTGGTCAAGAGGCTGGTTTTAAGTCTCGAAGCTCTCTGTATGCAGCCTTTAAAAAATTTGAAATGAATACTCCGGCCTCTTTTATGAAAAATTAGTACCATATATTTCTCTAATGTGATTTTAAATTAAATATAAGATGATGTATATTGACCTTTTGATTCGATATTCTAGTCAAAGTTTATCATTTTTTATAATAAACAGTTTGTAGATATTATGACTATTTCTGATTTACTGGAAGTTTCAGGATTTTTTAATTTACTAAGCTTAGCACATGGTGTTATTTTGGGAATTATCCTTGTAGTATTGGCCTCAAAGAAAAGGCCCTCTTTACTATTGGGAATCTTTTTGATTGTATTCGGTCTTTCAAGTTTGAATCTGGTTTTGTCAGATTTCAGATATAATTTTACTCATCCACAATATATTTTTCTTCCAGTTAATTTCTTTTTTTTAACGACTCCAGTACTTTTTCTCTATGTTAAAGGGATTATTGGTAAAGTTGTATGGAAGAGGGATATAAGGCATTTAGTGCCGGGTATTGTTGAGTTTTTTGTTTTTTGTTTCATGTTCTTCTATTTGAGTCCTGAACAAAAATTACACTATAATTATTCCAACTATGCATTTGTTTTTGTCTCGGTAGCAAATATATATTGCATCTTTTATTTAGTGAAAATCTTGTTGCTAATTAAAAAGAATCGAATTGCCGTAGATAACTACTTCTCTAGTAATTCAGGGAAATTATTAAAATGGCTAACACCGATTATATATTGTTTACTGGTTATTTTTATTGTGGATCAGGTATGGGGTCTGATGTATCAATTCTTCGGTTTAAAATTAAAAGCGCTATATAGACCAATGGTCGTATTTTATATTGCACAAAGTGCAGTAGATACGCTGTTTACTTATTGGTTGACATTTTTTGGAATACGACAGTATTATATCATTTTTAATCAAACCTCTGAGGAAATAATTGTAAATGAGAAATCTGAGGAACAAAGTATTATTTCTCAAATCGAACATGAATATGCGCTGGCTTACCAACGGTTATTAGAAATAATTAGTGATTCAAAATGTTATACAAACGAAGAGTTAACCATTGTCGATTTGGCGGATTTGGTGAGTATACATTATCGAAAATTGTCTAAAATAATCAACCAAGAGGCAGGCGTCAATTTTAATACTTTTATTAACAAATATAGAGTAGAGGAAGCTAAAAAGATTATGAAAGAGAACAATAGACAGGGAGGTTTAACCTTGGATGTTGTTGGTCAAGAGGCGGGTTTTAAATCTCGAAGTTCACTATATGCCGCTTTTAAAAAATTTGAGGATAAAACACCTGCGAAATTTATGCATTTACCCGGAACGTAAATACATTCCGATTCAATTACTTCAAGGGCCTTATGGCCCTTTTCTTTTTATATATACTTCCATTTAACAATTATATCAACTATTTCTTCCTGAATTCGCCTATTCGGATATATCGGTTTCTTTTTCAGACAGGACGAGCCTTCCCATTTAATACTTTTGCTACAGATTATGAGTGGTCATAAGTTATGATCTAATTATAACAGCAGAACATATTTGTTATAAGCTCATGGGATTTATCCCATTTTTCCAATTGATGCGTGTGATTGGTTATCCACGATATTTAGTATTCCTTCTTTATTGGTATCAAGAAGGTGTTTAAGGTGAAGAGCTGAAGTGGAAGTATCGTATAATTTTTGTTTGGGGTTTTGGTTTAGGTAATTGAACGATGAACTTAATAGATACTTTCACTTCGGTTTTTATTATTTAAGCTACCCTCTTCAGATTTTATTTCTTTCCAACACCAATTCATTTTTCGCTAATTATTAGGGTTGTTTCCATCTAATGTTAGCCCTTTTTCACATGTATTTCAATCTTTTTTCAAATGGAATTCAGCAAGGCTGGTTTTTATACGTTTTTATAAGATTAGTCCTTAAGTCCCGTAAAATAGGCGGTTTTCTTTTCTTCGATTCGCGAATCCGCACATTTTGGTGCTAAATCTGGACATGTTTTACAAGCTACCGCCTCTATCTTTGGCCTTTATGTCAAAAACATTTTCTATAACCTAAACTTTGAACTATGATTAAAAATTTATTACGGCTGACAACCGTGTTTTCTGTTTTTGCATATTCCCTTATTTCAGCGCAGGGGATTTGTAATTATAGTCAATCCTCTTTCGGATCGGATAATTCCAATTTTGTGGAATTTAATAATTTTGACTGTGCTGATACAGTTACCAATGGTTTTATAACTAGTACTGATTTACATGTAAATGCACTTGGGACTTGGTGCCCAAGTTGGTATGATTTTGATGTTGAGGTTAACGGTTCAGTCGTTGCTCAAAATCTTTGTAATATTGGTTCTGTAGATTTATCTACTTACGGGGTTGACATTAATAATTTGACTAGTGTAAAAATATCATCAAATAATAATGACAATTTCCCCGATAATTTAACCCTTTCGGCTACTTTAGATATCACTTATATTGTTACTACTTGTCCACCTCCATCAGGTGTAATCTTTTCCAATTTAAACCCAACTACGGCAAATGTAGCTTGGTCTTCAAATGGATCTGAGGCTTTATGGAATATAGAAGTTGTTAACCTAACAGCTGGAGATACTGCAACGGGTGTGGCTACTTATACAGGTGTTACTGTAAATCCATATTCTCTTTCTGGTTTATTACCAGAAACGAATTATGCCGTATATATTCAGGCAGACTGTGGACCTTTTAATACAACACCTCAGAGTGATTGGTCTTTTGAAGGGAATTTTACAACTCCACCAACATGTGCTCCTTTAGGTTCGATTTCTATTGATTCTGTATCAGAATCTACGGTTTCCCTTTCTTGGGCGCAAGCAGGTTCCGAAACTTCTTGGGATATTGAATTGATCAATACTTCAAATATTCCTGCAGATACTTTTTCCTATACGCCTACAAACGCAGGCCTATCTTCCAATTCACCTACAATTACAGGTTTAACGCCTTCCAGTGATTATGAGGTGATCGTTCGTGCGAATTGTGGTGTAATAGATGGACCAAGTGCTTGGACTACCGTATACAGTTTTACAACTGTTGCAACTTGTCAAGCTCCTGTATCATTGAATCAAAATTTTACGGGATTTGATGCAATCAACTATACATGGATTGCTGTAGATAATGAATCGATGTGGGATGTTGAAATAGTTAACCTAACCTTAGGGGAGGTTGCTTCAGGTATTCCAGATGATTCGACTACAACGACCGCATATATGGCATCTGGATTAACAGGTAGTACACAATATGCATTTTATGTAAGAGCAAATTGTGGTGGTACAGATGGTGTTTCTGAATGGTTAGGGCCATTCAATAGAACTACACGTTGTGATCCAGCAGTAACGCCTTATTTGAATGATGTGGAGTCCTTTACTAATTCTGTAGCAGGGCCTGTTGGAAGTTGTTGGTTGAACTGGCCAAATTTAAACTATCAATATAGATGGAATATAGACGGAAATGGTTCAACTCCTTCTGGAAGTACTGGGCCTTCTGGTGCTGCTAGTGGATCTAAATATTTTTATGTAGAAGCATCTAGTGGTCCTACTGGCGCTGTGGCTCCATTGACCTCTCAGTATATTGATTTATCCAACTTAACGAATCCTGCTCTTTCCTTTAAATACCATATGTATGGATCCAATATAGAATCCTTGAATGTGGATATTTTCAGTAATGGAGTTTGGTATGATGGCGTATATTCATTAATAGGGCAACAGCAAACTTCTTCTGCAGCTGCTTGGATGGAAGCACATGTTAATCTAGCTGCTTATGCAGATACTATTCTAGTTCGTTTTAGAGCAATTAAAGGAAATGGATATTTTGGAGATATTAGTTTAGATGATATAAAAGTTGATGAAGGATTGTCATGTTATCCTCCAACCTCTCTAGTCACTTCCAATGTACTTGCTGATTCTGCTACCTTATCATGGACTGAAAACAATCTTACAGTTCCAGCTGGTGGATATTTAATTGAGTACGGATTGGCTGGTTTTGCTCAAGGTACAGGTAGTTTTGTGAATTCTACAGATACCTTTGTTACCCTGAATTCATTAATTCCTGGTGAAGGATACGAGTTTTATGTTCAAGCTATTTGTGTAGCCAATGTAGATTCTAGTGCTTGGTCTGGGAATGGGAGTTTTACTACGCTATGTGCAGCTATGGCTGCTCCTTATTTTTATGATGTAGAATCACAGGTTGTTACTACTCAGGGAAATAATTTTATCAATTGTTGGGATGGAGACAATACAGCCTTTAGTTGGGATGTAGATAATAATGGTTCTACAACATCTGGTAATACTGGTCCTTCAGGGGCATATAGTGGAAACGCCTATTATTTTGTTGAAGCTTCAGGTGGACCTAATTTTACTGCAATAGCGAAATTGTCTACTCCTGAGATAGATCTAAGTGCGTTAATAATTCCAACGCTTGAGTTCCGTTACCATATGTATGGTGGAAATATGGGGACACTTCACGTGGATGTATTTGATACTATATGGCACAATGAAGAATTTTCTTTAGTTGGGCAACAGCATACTTCTCCAACTGCTCCTTGGTCATTGGCTTCGGTAGATCTTTCTGCATACTCTGGAATTGTAACGATTCGTTTCCGTGGAATTAAAGGAGGTGGATATATGGGTGATATGAGTATCGATGATATTCATGTTAGAGAGCTTCCAAATTGTTTTGCTCCTTCTGTGGATATTACTTCTACTGGTACAACAAATGTTTCTGGGACGATAGACTCCATAGGTACTTTTGGTACTCAATGGTATATAGAAACAGTGGATATTACGAATGGTGGTGTACCAACAGGTATTGCTACAGATACAACTACGACGCTTAACTTCAGTTTAACGGGATTAAATCCTGCTACGGAATATGCAATGTATATTCAGTCAGATTGTGGTGCTGACTTAAGTGATTGGGGTGTTGAATATTTCACAACTGATTGTGCGCCTATAGGTGATTTTGAAACTAGTTTCGAGAGTTTAGACGCTGGAAATGATACATTGATTTGTTGGGATTATAGAAAATCCAACTATAATAACAATAGTGCCTCTGTACAGGTTGGTAGTAGTAATTCATTAGCTTGTGATGGAAATAAGTACATTAGAATGTACAATTCAAATCAAGCTTGGTTGAGATCCTATTTGATCACACCTGAATTGAATAATATTACTGCTGGAACAAACATCCTTACTTTCTGGGCTAGAAATGGGTCTACTTGGGCTCCAAATTCACCTTTTGAGGTGGGTACAATTTCAAATGCCGATAGTTTAAATACGTTCACATCCTTGTATTCTGGTTCTGTAGGTGTTACATGTGATTCTATTACAGTTCCTTTCTTATCTTATACAGGAACAGATACTCGAATTGCTATCAGATTTACACCTGCTTCTACTTTTGATTATCTTTATATCGATAAAGTAAAATGGGGACCAGGACCTGATTGTGCTATGCCAGTAGGGTTTAATGTTCTAGATTTATCAGATGAAGAAGTAAGTTTAGATTGGTTGAATATCAGTCCAGATTCTTCATGGAACCTTGAATTGGTAGATGTTTTAGATACTTTAGATGTATATGATAGTATTCCTACGGATACTGCCTTTACACATCCTTTCACAATTGATGGATTATCTGAAAATACCATTTATGATGTGTATTTAACGAATCCTTGTGATACAACAGGACAGGCTGTACAATTGACTTTTGTAACTCCATGGGCAAACAATCTTGGTGTTACCTCTATCGTTTCTCCTGCAACACAGGGTTGTAATTTAGATGACTCTATGCAAATTGAAGTTACAATCAACAACTTCGGTGGTCAGATGCAGTCAGGATTCCCAGTAGAATTGAGTTGGGATGATTCTATCTACTTTAATGTAGGAACTTTCATGGATACGCTTCTTCCAGGAGAATCAGCGAATTTTGTGATCGATGGATACTATGACTTTAGTGCAGCTTTAGATTCAGCATTTTGGGTACAGACGGCCTTGGCTTCTGATTCATCTTCTGTAGATAATAATTCCAATTCTTCAGTTACCAACTTAGGTAATATGTATATCAATGTACAGGTAAATACTGGGCAGTATGCAGGTGAAGTTTGGTGGCAGGTTTTAGATACTGTTAACAATATAAATGTATACACATCTGGTCCTCCTTCTGGATATTCAAACTACAATACCTACAACAAAGAGGTTTGTGTGTATGCTGGTGGTGATTATGTGATGAATGCTTGGGATACCTATGACGATGGATGGAATGGTGGTACCTATTCTATCACTCGATGTGGTGGAATTGTCATAGCAGACAACGGTGGTAATGAAGTTACCAATGGTTATGGTGGAGTATCTGGATCTGATCTGGAAGTTCAAGAAGGTTTCCATGTAGATGAATGTCCAGATGATGATTTGGCTGTTATGTCTATTGATGGTTTATCTAGTGCTTGTGGATTAGGCGTTGAGGTAGGAACAGTTACCATTATGAACTTCGGGAACAATGATGTTTTAGCGAATGACGCTATAGCACAGTATCAGTTCAATAATTCAGGTCTTTGGATTGATTTCTGGGATTTCGATACAGGATTGGCATCTCAAACCGATACGGTATTTACTATGCCAGGTGTTGATATGAGTTTTGCTGGTACCTATACTATTGAGGTACAAATTGTATTTGCAGCTGATGAGGATACTACTACAAATTACCTATCTGTAGTAACTACAAGTGTTCCAACACTTACAACTGATTCTACTACTTTCAATTATGACAATGGTGGTTGGACTTCTGATGCAATAAATGGAGTAAATAATTCTTGGGAATATGGTGTTCCAACAACTACCGTTGCTGGAAATGGAAATGATCAAGAAGTTTGGGCTTCAAATTTATCAGGGGATGCTTCCTTAAATGAGTTGTCTTATCTATTATCACCTTGTTATGATTTCTCTTCTTATACAGAAGATGTTGAAATTGAATTTGACTTTGTTAGAACAAATAGTGCGCACAATTTCAGATTACAGAAATCAATCAATGGTGGTACAGGCTGGACGAATGTTTGGACTGCATCTAATAATACAAATACATGGACACATAAAATCCGTGTAGTTTCTGGATTAGCAGGTGAGTCTGATGTGAAATTCAGATGGAGATACCAATCGAACTGGTTGAATCCAGTTGAAGGATTTGCATTTGATAACTGGGAAGTAAAAGAGCATATTCCTTATACAGATGCTTCTCTAGCTAACCTTACTGTGGCTGGAAATCAAGTTTCAAGTCCTGTATCATTTGATCCAACAGTATTCGATTATACTTATGCTGTTCCATTTGGAGCTACAAACTGGAATGTTGGAGCAAATGTTAATGCTCCTTTCTATACTAGTATTTCCATTGATCAAGTATCTACTCTTCCAGATACAGCTACTGTTACAGTGATTGCGGAAGATACTTTGTATTCTGCAGTATATACTGTGTATATTACACAAGAGCCAGCTTCTACAGATGCTACTTTATCAGCATTAAATGTAAGTAATAACGCTGTTCCTGGATTCAACCCGGATACATTGTGTTATACTATGACCTATCCTTATGGTTCTGCATTTACCCCATCTATTACGGCTGTAGCGAATCATCCAAATGCAACGGTTTCTATTTTAAATGTTGCTATTCCTGGTACTGCTTTTATTACAGTTACTGCAGAGGATGGTATTACAGTGAATGTATACTGTATCAATTATGAAGTACAATCATTGTCTTCTAATGCATTTATGGCGGACATTCAAATGGATGCTGTGTCATTACCTGGATTCGTTGCTAATACCTACTGGTACTATGTAACCTTGCCAAATGGTACTACGGCTATGCCATTTATGACTTATCTTACAGCTGATGCAAATGCATCTGTTTCTTATTCACCTGCCTCATTACCACTTACAGATACTGCTGTATTTGAAGTGACTGCTCAGGATGGTGTTACTATGGAGACGTATTATGTTGTATTTGATGAGGCTGCTAGTAGTAATGCTAACTTGTTAGACCTTACTGTCAACGGTGGTACAATTGCAGGATTTGATGCTGCAGTATTCATCTATGATGTTGAGTTGCCGTATAATTCACCAATTCCAAACTTGGATGCAATGGTTGAAGATACAACTGCTACAGTTGTAACGGTTGATGCTCCTTCTGTTCCTGGTACATCTATTGTAACAGTTACAGCTGCGGATGGAACTGAATTAGTATACTATGTAAACTGGTCTTATGCTCCTGCAAATGATGATGCTACCTTAGATTCATTGATAACCAATGCTGGTTACTTCTGTATCATTGTAGGATCAGATACTTCTGCTGCAATGGTATTGTCTCCAGTAGATGATAATTCTTACAACCTAACAGTTGGTACTGGATTTGCTTCATTGGTTAACTTAACCATAGTACCTACTGATCCAAATGCAACAGTTGTAATCTCTGGTTCTGCAACAGTAGCTCCTTATGGTACTATTATCATAACCGTTACTGCAGAAGATGGTTCTACCCAAGAAGTATACACTATCAATGTAGTATCTGATGACTGTTCTATTGGATTGGATGAGGCTATTTTGGGTCAAATCAATGTTAGTCCAAACCCTTCTAACGGTATCTTCTTTATAGAGACGCCAGCTGACTTGAACAACTATACAGTTTCTGTAGTTGATCAGATTGGTAAGGTTGTTTACAAGGACGTTGTTGTGGAAGCTACAATGGAAAAAGTAATGGATCTTAGTACATTGCCAGCAGGAATGTACAATATGAGAATTAGTACTGCTAGCGACTTTATCGTTAAACGTATTTCAATTATCAAATAAGTAGGTTCTTATTATATAATCCCCTTAAAGGGCTAACCAATTGGTTAGCCCTTTTTTTATGGCATATTGTTAAGCCAAAAAAAACTTGTTTCTTCTAATGGGAATATACCATAGGTTGGGCTATTACATGATTATTATATAGAATTGGATTTAGCAGTGGTAGGTCTTTTTGAATATAATTTATTATTGAAATTTTGTTATATTGTAAGTATCAAATGAAATAAAATCATGAAATATATATTTGTTCTAATACTAGTACTAAATACCGGTTTTACACTGAATGCTGAAGTTTCAATTTTTAATAACTTTTCCGATAGTATTCCCTGTCCAGATAGCCTTGTTTGTGATATAACTGTGGATGGTGTAACCATTGATGGATTTCATCCAGATACGCTACATTATACTTTAGTATTACCGGATTCTATTACAAGCTTACCCATTGTGAGTTTTATTCCTTGCGATTCTTTATCCAATCCTATAATAACGTATACTCAAGGAACACTACCCTTGCCAGATATAGTCTATTTTGAAATCCAAGAGGATACTTGTTTTACTCAATATAGTGTACTTCTAACTACCGAGTTGATGAATATAGTAGAGGGAGAAATGCCAGTGTTTAGTTTATATCCTAATCCAGCTTATGAATCTGTGAATATCCAGTTAAATTCTGAACTGATAACGCATTGTGAAGTACTTGATCTATCTGGAAGATTGGTGGAATCTATTCCTCTTTTGGAAGGGCAAAAAAAGTATGTTTTGGATGTACAGGATTATGGTTCTGGAATACATTTTATTGAAGTGTTTCAAGGGAAAGAAAGGATACAAACTGAACAACTAATAATAAAGTAAGCAAAGAATATAAATTCAATTAATAATAAGATGAAAAATTATACCCTCTTAATAATCCTATGTTTTGTATATGGCATAAGTTCCGCTCAAGAAACGAAGGAATCTCTTTTTTCAAAAATGAAAACTTGGGAATATGAGTGGAGCGTTGGAGTTGGAATGGATGTGCTGGGGGCTGGAGAATCTTTAAAACAGCAGTTCAAAGAGGATGGGTTTGTAGAAAAAACAATGCGTATTTTTAATACTGCAGGTAATCCAAAATCTTCCAGTCGTCCAAGCTATGAGATAGATTTGAAGGCATTTGTAAATGAGCAAAATGGATTCTCTATAAGTTTCGCCAAAATAAGAAGTGATAGGGTATTTGGATTCGATTCACTAGAAGTGAATAATGGGTGGCTATGGCCAGAGTTCGGTTTAGGGAATATGATTAAAATTTACGATAAAAGTTACGCTACCACACTTAATTATATTTATCGAACTAAAAATAAAATGCATTATTTTGAGGTTGGACCAAGTCTGATGAATCAAAAAATAACAGTGAAATTAACAGGGAGAAAGTCACGTATTACTAGAATCTATAAAGGTGGTTTTCACCTTAGTTACCAAATTTATTTACAAAGAGTGAATACGTTTTTTTCTGCTCTTAAATTATCCTACCGGTGGTTTCCTAGTTCTAATTTCGGTCCCTATACGGCAGAGTATGACCCGAAATCTGATATGTTACCAGGTCCTATTTTCTCAGTTTTTAATCAAGTAAAGGGGCCTAGTCATAGTTTCAATATTCAGGTAGGTTTTGGAAGGAAATGGCTTTCAGGGAAAAGAAAGGCAAAGATGAAAAGGTAATTGAATGTAAATCGGCGGAAGTTAATAGCTGAATGTGAATCTAAAATGGAAAGTATGAAAAACAAATATGGAATATTAGCGAGTTTGTTTATCCTTCTTTTCGGAACAGGGTTTATGATGGGGGTCTATTATATTTCCGATGTTAATGAGTTTGGATTTTATGATATGACCAATTTGAAAACTCATTTATTGGCTTCTTTTGGAGTGGGTATCCTTCCAATTCTTGGACTTATGATCCATAATAAATATTTCTCCAAATAAGATTTCTTCTCCTCTGGTATTGGATTTACTAAGGGATTATATTGCAATTATTCTATAGATTGACGTCCATTCCTTTTATAGATTGTGTATTTCATTGAGAGAATGCTAATGGTTGTTGAATCTATTTTTGAAAATTGTTTAAATACAATATCTTGAAGTAGAATTAATTATAGAAATCCTAGTCCCTCGAATTTATGAAAACTATTTACACACTTATAGTCCCCTTCTTTTTTACTCTTTTATCCTCGAGAGCACAGCAGTCAGTAGGATTATTTACTAATACGGCTGAATCGTTTAATGGTTATACCCTTTTTGGTCCTCAGGATAGTAAAACAACGTATTTGATAAATAACTGTGGAGAAAAAGTACATAGTTGGACAAGCGAATATTATCCTGGTTTATCATCCTATCTTTTGGAAGATGGAGCACTACTGAGAACTGGTAGAATCCCTGGAATGGGTGGAGGTAGTGGTATTGTTGAGATGTTCGATTGGGAAGGAGATGTCATTTGGAGTCATTCAGTTTCAGGAACACATGGAAGACAACATCATGATATCGAATTACTGCCAAATGGAAATATATTATTGATTGTATGGGATAAGCGACTACAACCTGAAGTGACTCAAGCCGGAAGTTCGACTTCTAATAGTTATATAAATTCTGAACAAATTGTAGAGATTCAACCCGATTTGATTAATGGTGGAGCCTCAGTTGTTTGGGAATGGAAGGCTTGGGATCATTTGGTTCAGGATTCTGATAGTGACAAAGATAATTTTGGGAGCATAGCTGATAAGCCAGAAAGAATTGATATCAATTTTCTAAGCCTTAATAGCACTGATTGGTTACATTTTAATGGGGTAGATTATAATAAAGAGTTGGATCAAATAATTATCAGTGTGCATAATTTTAGTGAATTTTGGATCATAGATCACTCAACTTCAATAGCAGAAGCTTCTGATTCCTTAGGTGGATTATATGGTCAAGGTGGAGATGTATTATATCGCTGGGGAAATCCACAGGCTTATAACCAAGGAACTGATGCTGATCAAAAACTATTCTTGCAACATGATACCCATTGGATTCCAGATTCATTATCTGATGCAGGAAAGATAATTTTATATAATAACCAAGCAGGGACACCATTCGGTGAAAATTACTCAACCGTGAATATTGTTGAGCTACCTGCGGACTCAAGTGGTTTTTATCCTTATTCTGGTGGGGCATTTGGACCAACTAGTTTCGATTGGACTTATCAAGCTCCTAATGCAACAGATTTCTATTCTAATATTATTTCTGGTGTACAGCGATTGGAAAATGGAAATACGCTGATATGTGAAGGAGTAGGAGGTCGTTTTTTTGAAATTGATACCAATGGAGTAATTGTTTGGGAATATATAAACCCTGTGAATGATTTGGGGCCTATCCTACAGGAAACTATTCCAACAGATAACAATGTGTTTAGATGTATTAGATATTCTCCTCAATATTCTGCATTTGAGGGGGAAGATTTGATCCCTCAAGGTTATATAGAATCTGGATCTAGTTATGATTGTGATTTATATTCATTAAACATTCTTGAGGAAAGTCCAATTGAAACATTGATCAATATAAGTCCGAATCCTGCTGAAAAAAGTATTCAGATAAATTTAGATAACAGTTCTATAAAGGGGTTCAATTTGGTAGTTTACAATATCAGTGGACAAGTATTATTAAAAGAAAAATATTTGAATTTAAATGAACCTATTCAACTAAACATTGAACCATTGAAAAATGGTATTTATACGATTGTTATACGTAGTGAATTTGAGGTTGTATCAACTAAATTGATTGTAAATAAATAAGCGATATGGATACGAAAAGATTGATTTTATGGATTTTTGTTTTGATGCCATTTCTAAATTCAAATGGTCAATGTAATTCAAGTGCAATATTTGCAAATGACAGTACTAATGCCTTCTGTTTTGAAATAGAGGATCATGTTAGAAAATGTTATACCAATGATATACCGTCTCATGAGTATGGACCTTTTGGAGGTAACGGGGCTATTGTCGCTCAGGATTTTGAATATTCAATGTGTCGCTACCCTGAATTAGATACCGAAACTTCCAATCTATTTGAGGATACCACTTCACAGCTTTGCGCTGGAGGGGTGGTCTTTGGGGTGTCGAATATCGGAATTAATTATTCTCCTTTTGCACGATTGTATTTTGTGAATCCTTCTACGTCTGAAGAAAATTTAAATTTTCATGTTGAAGCAGATTTTACATTGAATATGGATCTCAATGGTGGGCATGTAAATGTTCTAGGAAGGTATCATTACCATACTGCCCCAATAGACTATATAACGAATGATCTCAATGTAGATGGAAATAGTCATTCTCCTCTTTTAGGTTATGCAGCAGATGGCTTTCCGATCTATTATAGGTATTTATATACTAATCCATTGGATTCAACTGCAGGTGTATCTTCTTTCGAGAGTAGTTATGTGTTGAAGACAGGGAATCGAAGTGGAGATGGAATCAGTGCTCCCAACGGTGCTTTTGATGGGACTTATTTTGAGGATTTTGAATTTGTTGGAATAGCATCGGATTTGGATGAATGTAGTGGTAGATATGGAGTGACACCCGAATACCCTGAGGGTACTTACTATTATGTGTTGACGGATAATTGGCCAAATATACCCCGTTGTCATAAAGGGAAATTCGTAGATAATTCTTTTAGAATAGGTCCCAACTGCCCAGATTCAGAAGCAGCTACTGATTGTAGTATTGTCCCAATTTTAGACCTAGATGATCATACCTTCAGTTTGGATTATGATCTATATCCAAATCCTGCAGTAAATAAGATTATAATTGAACTTGCGGATAATTTACAGGATGATGTCAGTGCCATTCGATTGTACAATATTCATGCAAAAACTGTTTTTAAAGCAGATTGTTTTCAAGAAGAAATTTCGGTAGAGGGATTTCCTCCTGGCACCTATTTTATCCAATTCAATTTTGGTAATGATCAGCTTACTAAAAAAATCATTATTCAAAATTAGCCTATGTTTTATTTGATCTTTGCATTAAATTATTTGTTACTAGCTCCTATGCATATAGGACAAATTGCTGAGTTTCATTATAGCCTTGATGGAGATGAAGTAAAAATGAGGTTTATGATTGACCAAGATGAAATCAAACATTTTGAATTTGACAACGATTGTGACTTTGAAAATTTGATAGCCTTATGTACTGCTAATTATATTAATGAGAATAGTACTTTGGTAATCAATCATGAGGCCTTAATGTTTGAATTAGAGAGTGCTCATACCGATTCTGGGCATTTAGTTGTTATCCAAACGGCAAAATTTAAGTCCCGTGAGGTAGATCATATATATATTAAAAATGACTGTTTTTATTCAATAGATCATCACTATAGGAATAGGGTGGTGTTAGATATTGATGAATTTTCTGGTTCATATCTATTGACGAATCATAAGACCGAGATATGGCTTGAATAGTATTGATGACAAGATTTTCTATTACATTAAATAAATAAAAAATCTCCTTAATAAATGAAGGAGCTTTTTTGAATTGGTCTATCAAGGTATGGTTAATTATCTACCAATCTAGCATGGTATATGCCTTGATAAAAAACGCCTTGTTTTCACCTGGTAGCCTAACGAATTTGTTATCTGGAGAGATTAAAAATGTAGTAGGGTATTTATCGACCTCCAATTGATTTAATTGGGGCCTACCAATTATCATTACGGGGAAGTCATATTTATTTTTTCCCATGAATCGTGATACTTTTTCAGGCTCATCATTACAAAGTGTTATGAATTCTATAGGATTTGCATTTAATTTTTTAAATGCCTTCTGCATTTGTACAAAATGAGGCAATTCTTTTACACAAGGCTTACACCAGGTTCCCCATACATCTATTATTTTCCAAGTACCTTTGTTTCCCACCGAATCTATATATGCGTTTATATCAGCACCTGGATTAAATTGTTTCCAATCTTTTTGACTTTGATTATACCAGTTTTTCTTAATGTCGTCCTTGTTGCGGTATATAGATTTTAGCCAATTTAAATTTTTATCAGTTATGTGATTGGCAACCAGCTGAGTCCCGTAATTTTCTTTGGTTGTTCCATTCTCCATTTGTTCAATAATACCTTTTTGGTACTCGAACTTATTTGGGAAAAAATCGGGAAACTTGTTAAAAATAAATCGATCTATAAAAGCTTGGTCTGTAGGATTACATGGTACGTTAAATATATCATCCAAGGTATTTAAACCTAATTCGTATCGTTGTTGTGCGTATATAAATCTTAAGTAATTTTTCACTGCACTGATGCCATTATTTGGTGCTACAGTATTGATGTTTTGCCTCGATAATTTATCTATCCAATCTTGGGTTTCTGAACTTGAAAATTGGAGTTTATTTTGTAGTTCGAAAAATCCGATAGTATTAAATTGAGCACTATAATAATTTTTTCCTGCCGCTAGGTTTATAGTTTCGTACAACTCATTTTTAAAAGCGATAAGTTCTTCCTTATTTTGACAATCTTGTATTTGTAGTATACGGTAGAATGGGCTGATTTGGTCTTTTGAAGAAACTGAACTTTTAGCATATTCCTCTATTAAAAGTTCAGCTTTTAGACTATCTTCTATTGCGTGCTGCATAATTAATCCAAAAGTCATATCGAAAAGATTTGGAGCATTACTCAATGAATCGAAATATATCACACTATTTTTATAGTCTTCATTTTTGTAGTGTTCACGTGCCTTTTGCAGCCAATGGAAGGGGAGTTGGGCAGTACAATTAGCACCAAGAAGAAGCACAATAAATAGTTGAAGGTAATATTTCATAAAAAATTTATTATTTGGATTCTTAATAATATATCAAAGGTGTAATATAATACATCTTTTAGTAAGCTCATAAAATTTAAGCATTTTGAAAAGGATATTGTTTTGAATGAAAGGGAACATTATCTTTATTTTAATTTTTTTTCACTGTTGCCTGTAATAATTCTTGATTTCCACCACTAACTAAGAAAAACCTAGCGTGAGTAGTGATTTCTATATAGCATCCATTTTACCGTATTCAGGTATAATTATTAAAATCTGTAGGGCCTATACAAATTCCCAAGAAGATTTTGAAGATTATTACCAGGAGGTCTGTCTTCAAATTTGGAGAAGTAAAGACAATTTTCGTGCAGATTCTGAATGGTCCACTTGGATCTATAGAATCTCATTAAATGTCTGTCTAACCTTATTGAAGAAGAATAAAACTAAGGGACAGGAGTTTGTTTCAGACAGTCTTCCGACTGAACTTACAGATTCGAATCCTAGTTTTAGTGATGAAGTACATGATAAATTGTATGCTGCTATCCGGCAATTATCCGAGGTAGATAGAGCTGTCATTATGTTGTACCTAGAAGAAAAGTCATATCAAGATATTGCAGAAATAATTGGTACCAATTCTAACAATATCGGTGTGCGAATTAGCAGAATAAAGGAACGTTTAAAAAAATTATTGGATGGATAAGTCAATTGAAAACATGTGGAAAGAAGCTTTTTTGAAAAGCGATGCATTGGTAGCACCTAAGATCAACAATTTATACAACAAGAAGTCCCAGCATATTGTTGATAAATTCAAACGAATGTTTAAAATCAATCTGAGCGCAATATTTGTGTTTGCCTTCATAGTGCTGATTGCCTCATATCTAACGGGAATTGTATATCTGGGAATTGCGATGTTCCCGCTTTTTATGACGGTGGTAATAGTGAACCAAAAACTGTATAAAAGTATAGTAGATGTGGATAATAGCCTAGATAGTTATCATTACCTCAAAAGTTTTGATACCTGGTTGAAGAAGTCAATCGATGTCAATACTAAGCTATCTAGATTCTTGTATCCGTATGTATTACTAGCGCTAATTGTCGGTTTTTGGTTTGTTAAAGAGGATGGAGTATTCTTAGGAAATATATTTTTATCCGATCTTATTGCAGATAAACCCGATTTGTATTTAGTATTTGGATTGCCGCTTATTGGTATAATCGCCTTGGTATTCCTATTAGGATTTCTAGCCTTTATTGGTGGTAAATTGTATTTATTTGAAATGAATGCTATTTATGGGAAGGAAATTTCAAAATTGGATGAGCTTATTACGGATATGGAAGAATTACGGAATTAGATTACCTTATTCAGTTTTGATTACTAATAGATGATTCTTATTTATAGACAAGTTTCTAGATGTCTAGAAGCTTGTCTTTTTTCTCTATTTTACAAAAGTTATATTGTTATATATTTTCATATCTTAGTTGAATAAAATTTAATATGATGAAACATTTATACCTTTTGATAGTGCTTTTGGTCACTTGTTTTTCTATTCAAGCCAAGAATTCATATTCCGAATTTACCCAAGAATCAAGTCTGATGATAATTGATTCTGTAGTATGTGATATATTTATAGATGGTGTTGCCATTCCAAATTTCACACCACTTGATACAGTGTATGATGTGGTGATCCCTTCAAGCGGAACACTCCCAATTGTTACCTTTGGGTTTTGTAATAATATAACACTTGATACTGCAATGATTACTCATGCAGTTGGAATTCCAGGTACTTCCACCTTTTATTTATCTACTTCTGCAGGTGCTGTAACGTATTATATCAATTGGGGACCAGCTCCTCCTTCTCCCATTGCAACTTTAGATTCTGTGTATACAGATGCAGGTTTCTTTTGCAGTTCAGGTAACCCGATGGGTATAGCAGTTGAAGGCAGTGTTATGGCTATTGAACTCGGCGATACAGCATCGTCTTTGGTAAATTTGATCATTGTTCCTACGGATACAAATGCAACTTATGTTGTGTCAGGTTCTGGGACGGTAGCTCCTTATGGTACTATTATCATTACGGTTACAGCTGAAGACGAGGTATCTACGGAAGTTTATGAAGTTATTATTTTTACCTATTGTCCTTTGAGTATAGGAGAAAATATTCAGAATACAGTTACAATATCTCCGGTGCCTGCATCAGACATTATTAATATAGGTTTTGATCAATTAACTGAAGGTACTGTTCGTTTAGTGGATATTTTTGGTAGAAGATTAGTAGAAAAAGAAATAATAGCAGAATCAGAAATTAGCTTTGATGTCTCAAGTTATGCCTCGGGGATTTATTTTATTGAATTAATGGTAGCGGGTAGAAAAGTCATGAGTGAAAAGTTGGTGATTGAATAGGAAAAAAGGTTCTTTTAAAATTTACTAAATGAAAACTGGTTATTTGCTGTTAAGTTTGATTTTAATATTGGTAATCTATTCGTATTGGTATGTGAAAAATACTGAGAAAACTAAGGATGAAATCAAGGACTTTAGTTTGAATGTTCAAAAAGAGCAACCAATTAATATGATAGAAGACCAACCAATTGGTTTTGGTTATAAATGTATTTGGTTTGCAGTCAAAACAACCGATAAGGAACGAGTGTCTAAAATTATAGGTTTAAAAAAACAAATGCCATCTAACTGGGAATACGGTATTAAAAGAGCTTATGAAAATTCAATATTTATTAGCCCTGAAATTCAAGGCTGGACCTTTGTAGTAGGTTGGGGATTGCCAGATGGAAGTTCTACGAGTAGTATGTCTGAAGTAACGACACTATTGAATGCATTGAGTAAAGAATTTGGTGAAGCACAATTCTATGTCAGCCATAGGGTGGTAGAATATCATGGTTGGATAAAGTCATGGGAAGGTCAAATAGTACGATCCTATTTCTACCTAGGAGAACAAGTTAAGAATATTGAAATATTTGGTGAGGCTACAGAGGTTGAAAAGGGCTATAAGCTAGTGAATACTTTTTCTAAGGAAGCTCAACACGATAGCTATTGGGATAGAGAAGATTTAACCTACCCAGATGAAGAATTGGTCATGAGAATAGCCGATTCATGGAGTATTGATCCATCTAAATTAGAAGAATATAAGGGATCAAATGGACTTGGAATACTTGGCGTTAGACAAAGGTGATTCAGAACTCTCTTTGAGTACTCTATTAGTGAGATCTGTATGACAGGAAATGATTATAATGCTTAGTGCTATTGTTAGATAATTTATTATATTGTTGTAAATAAAACCCTTTATATAATGAGAAATTTATCGTTTATTCTTTTGTTTTTTAGTGTAATACATTCTACTTGGGCCAATGGGTCATATTTCATACAATCCTCTTCTTCTTGTCCGGATACCGCATTGTGCGATCTTACAATAAATGGAGGCACCCTTGTCAATTTTGGAAGTGTCAATACTTGGGATGTAGAAGTATCTCCACTAGTAACCAGTTTACCAGGTGTGGGATACTTCCTTTGTGATACTTCCCTTTCTGTTTCCTATACGGAAGCAGTTTTACCTTTACCAGATACTACAGAAATAATAGTTTACTGTCCAGATGGAGATTCAGCGATCTATAGCATTTATTGGAATTATGCGCCGTCCAATAACGCTTTATTAGATAGTTTGTTTTTTAGTGAAGGGGAGCTTTGTCCTGAATTCAATCCAGATTCCTTAAGCTATGTTTTAGAATTAGATTCATTAACTGGATTTATGCCAATGGCGAATGCTTTCCTGGCTGATTCAAACGCTACTGTAGTAGTCACAAATGCTAGCATTCCTGGTGAGATGACTATAGTTGTAACAGCAGAAGATGGTGTTACGACTACTGCCTATACGATACTAATAGGAGGTGATTGTGATTTGGGAATAGATGAGATGAATGATATGTTGGCTATAGCGCTCTTTCCTAATCCCGTAGAAAATATACTAAATATTCATTTGGATGGTTCGTTTTCAAGAAAGCTATCCTTGGTAGAACTCTCTGGTGGGGTTTTACAGACTGTTGAAATAGTGGAAGGTCAAAAAGAGTATCAATTAGATGTCTCAAATTATCCATCTGGAATTTATTTTATACAGATGCAGAATGATGGAGAGATGCTTAAAAGTGAAAAGTTGATTATTAAGTAAGTATTTCGAGAATATGAAAAAATATCTGATTGTTATTTTTGTATTTTCCTTGTCAATTCTCTTTTCTTCCAGTAATACTGGGGAGGTTTATATATGTCTTGGGAAGTATGCAAAGAAGTACCATCTTGTTAATACTTGTAGAGGATTGAATAATTGTAAAGCAGAGATTAATAATGTCACTTTGGAGAATGCAAAGCGAAAAGGTAGAACTTTATGCGGTTGGGAAGATTGATCATAATCCTTGACGCTTGAAAATAGATTAATACTTTACTCCTTTATATTTAGAATTTAACAGTTAAAATTATTAGTGATTGAAGCCATATTGTTTAGAATTCTATAAAGAGAAAGATGTTTGTTTTTTGACTATTTTTATGTAATGCCGTTGTTATAAGAATTAGTATATTAGAACAAATGAAACATTTTATAATGAAATATATAATTCTTTTTTTGACCCTGATGAGTGCCAACATTTCAGTTTTTGCTCAAATTGAATCTTTTGGATGGGCTAAACATTTGGAATCGGATAATTATACTTCTGCTTACGCTTCTCAACTTGATGATCAGGGAAATTTAATTGTTGCTGGTGTATTTCGAGGCACCATTGATGTTGACCCTGGTGTTGGTGTCGATACATTGAATAATAATTGGGTCAATTGGATTAATTGGTCATGGTACACGATTGGCAATTCGGATGGAATAGTAGCAAAATATACACCAGAAGGTACTTTGGTATGGGTGAAGAAATTTGAGACCTTTGGAAGTTTAATAGTCAATTCAATTCAATTCGATGAAGACCAAAATATAGTGCTGGCTGGATATTATCATGGATTGATTGATTTTGATCCAGGGCCGGATACGGCTTTGTTTGTTGGGGAACAATACTATGACCCCTATGCATTTGTGATGAAGTTGGATAGTGTAGGGAATTTGATTTGGGTGAATGAATTTCATCATTCAAGAATTAACTCCATGGATATTGATGAAAACGGCAATATTTATTCAACTGGAGTATTTAATGAAAATGTAGATTTTGATCCTAGCGATGATGAATATTACCTATATTCTGGATTTATGAATACTCCCGAAACCTTTGTTTTAAAATTAAATGAAAACGGTGAGTTAGTCTGGGTAAAACAGTTTCCTTGTTATGTGCAGGTAAATTCAGCTCAAAATCTAGTTTTAGATGATGATGAAAATATGGTGATTTCGGGTAAATTATCTGGACCAACAGATTTTGATACTGATAGTACAGACCAATTTATTCTCGGAGAGCCATCGGTTCACAGTATATACTTTTGTAAACTGGATAGTAGTGGTGCTTTTATTTGGGCAAAGAGTATGAAATGTAGTGAGCTCGCTACTCCTTCAAGTGCTGTTGTTGATAGTATGAATAATAGTTATACTGCTATAAATTTTATAGATAGCGTGAATATAGATACTGGGAATGCTGTTCTAAATATAGAATCCCAAGGGGGAAGAAACGCTCTAATATTGAAGTTAGACAGTTCAGGAAATTATATTTGGCATGAAGCCTATCTCTCTATATATGATATTGGAATTATGGATATTGAAATTGATATTTTAGGTGCTGTTTATACAACAGGGTATTTTAGGGAGGAAATTGACTTTGACCCTAGTGCAGATAGTCTCTTTTTAAGTACGGACAGTTTGGGGGCATTTATCCATAAGTTGGATACGGAAGGCTCCTTTCAATGGGCCCATAAATTAACCAGTGAAAATGGATATGTTTGGGCCCGTTCTTTGTGTGTAGATGATAGTTTTGAAGTATACACTTCGGGGGTATTTACGGGATATACGGATTTTGGAATAGGAATGGTAAATCAATCTATAGATGGAGGAGAAATGCCGGATATTTTTATGCATAAAATCAACCAATCTATTTCAACGGTAGGAGTACAAGAAAATATACATGTTAATTCAATTAATTTAAGCCCAAATCCTGCTAAATCAATAGTTAGGATTCAAAGTAATTTCAATACCAATGCAGCGCTTTATCTTGTTGATTTATTTGGTAGGGAAATAGTGCAATTGGATTTTAAGGATGGAGATGAAATGAGTTTTGATGTTTCAAATTATCCTTCTGGAATATATTTTATTCAAGTTTTGGTTGATGGAGAATTAATTCAAAGTGAAAAATTAATTGTAGAGTAAACATAGCTAATTTGCATATTGATTGGTTCAATATGTACTTATTAGATAATTGTTTACTTTTAACAGTAAATTAAACATAATTAAAATGAAGCATTTATACCTTTTAATAGTACTGTTTTGTACTAGTTATTCAATACAAGCAAATACCAATATTTCAATATTCGAACAGCAAGAATACCAGACTTCCTCTGATTCTATTGTTTGTGATATTTCTGTATATGGCGTTTCTATACCAGGGTTTACGCCTTTGGATACCATATATGATGTTACCATACCGTATAATTCACCCATTCCAGTAGTTGAAATAATGTTTTGTGATACGAACGATATAATCATTGTGGATATTGTGGATGCCACAGTAGTACCTGGTACTTCCACTTACAGTATTAATTCTAGCCAAGGTAATATCACATATTATATCAATTGGATATATGAGTTACCTTCATCGGATGCGGATTTAATATCTCTTACAGGTATAACAGGATATTTATGTCAACCATTTCATCCCGATAGTTTAAATTATCAATTTGCAGTGGGGGCGGGGTTCATGTCTTTAGCAGGGCTTTCGGCTGAGCCTTCAGATTCCCTGGCTATGTTAACGCTTACAGGATCTGCTACTGTTAGCCCTTATGGTACTCTTGTTATTATGGTTACTGCCCAGGATGAAATTACAACAAAAGTGTACACGGTGGAAATAGTAGAATCTTGTCCTCCTAATTTTGATTTAATATTATTATCAGATTCCAATGCTATATGGTGTGAAGAATTTTCAAGTGATCAATACATCTACTATGTACAAGTTGATTCCTCCTTTACCAAATTTCAGATATTAGAAAATATAAGTGGGGTAGATACTTCTGCTGAAATTGCTGTTTATATTTCTCCAGAGGATCCAGAAGATTATATTCAAATAGGTATTGAAAGCTTTGGTTCTATGTTTTATTATGAAGTTTATTTGGTTGATTCATGTCCTCCATTATCAATTGGGGAATTGATAGAGAATTCAATTATCTTATACCCTAATCCTTCAAGTGATATCGTAAATATCCACGTTGAAAATGATGACCAGGCTACATTAACCATATTGGATGTCTCTGGAAGGTCTGTTAAGGAACTCATTATTGAAAAGGGAGAAGAAGCCGTTCAAATAGATGTTTCAAAATTCCCAAAAGGAATGTATTTCATTCAATTATATGAAAATGGCAAGCTGCTTATGAATGAAAAGTTGATGGTAGAGTAATACTTTATTTTATAGCTTTTTATCGTTCTCAAGCATTTTTCAATTTACCCAATATCAAAAAAGCTCCTCATTTGCGTGAGGAGCTTTTTTGATAGGCTCATTGAGCACTAACCGAGGTCTATCATAATAGTCTTCAAGCCGGTTTTAGGGGGGTGTTTTGTTTATGTACCCCCTAAGTTAACAACAGTCGTTTTTACCACATGAATTATTCTCCTGAATAGGAGGGCAAGGTATCGTTCCATAGGAGCAATATACACAGCAGTCAGTACCGGTAGGTTTTAATACCTCTTTACAATTTTCACATTCATAGAAGTATTGGCATGCATCTGTTGGCATAACTTCTTCTTTCGAATGTCCACATTTTGGGCAAGTGATAATGGATTTCAGTTGGATGCTCATTTTATGGTAGATTGGGTCGTTTTGTATCCAGTGGATTCAATAGCGGTAAGAATATCTTTAATATCTACTCTTGAGCTGTCGAATTGAATGTTGGAATTAGCTTCTTTGTATGAAGTTTGAATTTGTACAATACCTTCAAGTTGGTTTACAGCATGGTTAACATGTTGTTCACAGGCATCACAGGTCATGCCTTCAATGTCCACTTTTAAAGTTTGAATGTGATGACTTTGTACTACGATTGTTTTTGTAGGCTCATCTTGAAAAAAGAGGAAGCTATAATATGGAAATGCCAACATGGCTATAGCAAAGAAAGTAACCAAGCCAAGAAACGTTTTTCCTTTTGTAAATGAGCTGCTGGATGCTTCATCACAGCCACAATCTACTTCATTTTGGGGCTTAAGTTTATTATACCAAGCATAGGCTAGTACTAGTATAGTGAGACCTATAAGGTAAGGTCTAAATGGTTCCATCCAGCTAAAGGTAGATGCTAAGCCAGAAGCACCAGATACTATGGCTAGAACAGGCATCACACAACATAGTGAAGCTCCTATTGCTGTTAGTATACCTGTAAATAAAATTTTCTTGTCTTTTTTCATTTAGATAAGGCTTCTTTTGGTATTGCTACATTGGAAAGAATCATGGAAATGATAGGCACGTACTCAGCTGAAATGGAGTAGTTAATTAGTTGAGCTACTCGCTGTGTTTTAAGGATGTTTTTATCCTTTAATTTCCGTAGATGTTGAGAGATTGCGGATACACTTACTCCTAAAATGTCACTAAGATCACATACACAAAGCGGTCCTTCTTTTTGTATGAGAAATATGATTTTCAATCTTACCTCGTTTCCCACGAGACTTAGGGTATTGGATAACTGGCTTAGGGCACTATCAAAGTGATTAAGATAGCTTTTACAATTTTCTAATTGCTTTGTATTGGCATCAATTCGTATACAGGTTCTTTTATCCATATCACAAAGTTACTTATTTAAGCAATTGCTAAAGTAAGTTTTTGTTATAACATTGTATCTATAGTTTAGAATTCTTAAATTTATTAAAGAATGATAAAAATGTATTTTGAGATTATTTTTTGTGATGTTATTGTAGCGTAATTTATCCTATAACATAAAATGATAGATAAAGTAAGATTTTCTTATTGTGAAAAAGATATTGTATTAATTAAATCCTTCAATGGAGGGATTTCTTTACAAGAATATATAAATGCATGGCGAAAAGTTAGAGGTCTACGAATGCTACAGAAAAATGTGAAAGGAGTAATATCTGATTTTACAGATTGTGAATTTCAAATTGAAGAGGAAGAGTTGGATGAGTTATTTATTTTTTTTCAGAAGAATATAAATTTCATTGTAAATTTGAAGTTGGCTTTGGTAATTGATTCACCAAAAGTTGCAGTAATGACGCTGTTTATACAAAAGTATAAAATAGATCAAATCAAGATTTTTTCGTCTAAAATACCAGCGTTGAATTGGATTCATTCTGATTCTTAATTCATTCTGTGACTATTTTGTGTACTCCTTTTTTGGATCGAAGCAGGATTGAAATTATTTGGAATGTACCTGTTTGACAACTCTTTTGGAGATTTGCTGATAGAGGGGGTATGTCTTTTAGAGTGTTGTTAACAATAGATTCTTTTTATTCTCTAGATATTGTTTCTCAAATAAATTGGAGCAACCCTGTATGGCGAAATTAAGTTCTTCTAGTGCTTTTTGAATATCTCCACACTTTTCATGATACGCAGAATAACAACCATTCAGGAGGTATCCTCTTTGATTTAATGTTGCTCTATTGATTTGGTCTAATGTTGTTTTTGCTTTTTTCAACTGATTTATTTGCAGGTAAATATTTGCTTTCGACAGGAGGATGCTATCAGAAGGCATTATTTGATACATCTCTTCATAAAGGGTTAATATCCTTTGCCAGTTGGTGTGCTTAAAATCGATTGCCTTAACATGCTCTGATGCTATTGCGGCCTCTATATAATAAATGGATGGATCATCAAATTCTCTAGACTTTCTCAGTGCATCATTACCTAGTACAATAAGGGGTAAATACCATTTAGACCTATCCTGGTGTTTTAGGTCGATAATTTCCTTATTTATAAGTTTAGAATCTAATCGAGAAGCATGAAAGCAAAGCAGTGCGAAAAGAGCATAGAGACTTCCAGACCTAAAATTTTCTTTCAAGAGCAACAGCTTGCACAACCGAATTGCTTCACCGCAAAGATCTTTGCTTACTAGTAAATCCGGTTTTGTAGAATGAAAACCTTCATTAAAAATCAAGTAAATAATTTGAAGAACACCTGACATCCGAGGTTGAATTTCATCTCGCGTAGGGTAGTCTAGTGTAATGTTTAAATCTTTTATTTTTTGTCTTGCTCTAACCAGGCGTTTTTTTATCGTTTCTTCATTTTGAAGAAGTGCAGCGGCTATTTCTTTCATAGAGAAACCGGAAATTGCTTTAAGAGCAAAGGCGATTTGTTCTTTTTTTGAAAGGGCAGGATGACAAGCAACAAAGATCATTCTCAACTGGCTATCGGCAACTTCGTGATCTAAAAAAAAGTCGTTAATCTCTAATGTTATTGTTCCATGGCTGATTTTAACCTGTCTTTTCTTTTCAGCATTTATTTGGCGAAAAATATCAATAACCCGGTTTTTAGCAGCTTTCATCAACCATGCCTCTGGATTTTCAGGTAGTTTATCGCGCCACTTAATGGATGCTTTTAGGAAGGTATCCTGTACAGCATCTTCTATTAGCTCTAAGTTGGATAAACCAAATATCTTAGACAAAATGGCGACCATCTTTCCAAACTGATGTCTGAAAAGATGGTCAACAATTTTATGGTTATTCTTACTTGTCAAACTTTATTATTTCTCTAATTTCTACTGACCCACCAAGATCATAATCAGGGTAATCCTCTGCTATTTTCATAACTTCTTCAAAACTATGAGCAGCAACCGTATAGTATCCTCCAACTAATTCTTTGCTCTCTACAAATGGGCCATCTGATTCAACGCGATCAGCTCCTGAAACACGTTTACCTTTAGCTACAAGTGCTGCACCACCTTTTAATATACCTTGTTCCTGCATTTTATCGCCCCAGCTAAACCATTTTCCCATTTGCTCTTGAAGCTTTTCTGGAGATAGACCCAACTCTTCGTAATCAGCCCCTATAAAAATCATCATAAATTCTTTCATTGTATCTTTTTTAAGTTGATTTAAATTTTAAAATCTTGTTCTTTTTGAAATCTCACCCCTTAGGGTTTTAGTTTCTTGAGTGAAAGGCAACTCGGTTTCCCTCTGAGTCAATAAATTGAGCCATAAACCTATTAGGTCCCATGGCTGTTTTAGGAACAATTATTTTTCCACCAGCATGCTCCACTCTGGATAATGGAGCGGATAGATCGTCGCCGCCATTTAAGTAAATTAATGAACCTTTGTCAGATGGCTCATAGCCTGGGCCAAATGCTATTCCTCCACCAATTCCGTTTTCCCAATCGGCAGGGAAAAAGGCCATGGTCATGCCTACTTCTTCCATGGACATGGTTTCCATTTTTGCATCGAGTACTTCTTCGTAAAAAGATTTTGCTCGGTCAAAATCTTTTGCTGGAATATCAAACCAGTTAATGGCGTTTTTCATCATTCAAATTTATGTGTTAAACCTTATTTAATATATAACGAAACTGATTTTCGATCCAGGGACATTATTTAAAGGTTTTTTTGAATGATTGTTATTACGTCCAATTTGCTATTATTTCAAAGAGTTGAAAATAATGTTATTATAATTGATAATTGAAGTAAAGTTATTTTTATTTTAGGTGAGAAATAGGTGCCTTCAGGCTATTCTAATCTAACTATCGTTAATAGCGGTATTATAAGATACTTTAAAACTTGATGAAATATTTTTTAAAGTACTTGAAAAGGGATAATATGGCTTATTCTCTTGAATAACAATCCGAGATTAATCAAAGAAAAATTGAGCATAAAAAATGAAAATAAATTATTTACGCGGTAAATTACTTGGGAACTATCAGGAGTTTATAGGTTTTGGTGTTTTTTTGATGGTGTTTACAGAAATTGGAGGATTGAATTTTTTTAGTTCATTATGGATTATTTTGGGATTGGTTATAATTACTGGGAAAGATGGAATTGAATTTGAACCCAAAGCGCAATTTTTGAAGGAATATTACCAAATTTTGTGGGTGAATTTTGGTTTATGGAAGTCCTATCATGATTTCCCTTTTATCGCCGTTTTAAAAAGTACTGAAATAAGAAGGCATCAAAGCATGTATTCTGCTGTCGAAACAGCGGACAGGAAGGTGTTCTACGATATTTTCCTGATGGATAAATCACATAGAAAGAAAATTTTAATTAAAAGGTTTAAAGAAGAAGGTGACGCAAATCTTCAAAGTCAACAAATTTGTAAGGAATTAGGGCTAGAATTTACGGTTTATCGGCCAGTGATAAGTGCAAGAACACGAAGAAGGAGGCGGTAGTTAAGTGAATTTGGATTGTAAGCCGTTTTGACTGTTTTTATAGTTTTTTGAATAGTGCATCAGAAAAAGAAAGTAGGACTTAAGATCATTAAGTTACATTCTAACTACTATGGATGATATACACTAATTGAATTAGAAGAACGTTTTATTATTACTCTGATAAAAGTTTAAATAAATGAAGCAATTGAAATCCATAATACTATTTACATGTGCTATTATTATCAACTCTTGCTCAAGTGAGACCACAAATGTGGTACTAAAAGAACCTGAAATTAAATTGGATAAAATTGATTTTCTTGACAAATTTAGAGAAGTAGACCAGTTATTTGCATCACTTTCTACGGTGTCGCAGAAATTTTCAGTGTCTTCAAAAATGGATACTACAATAGTTGGGGAGAATGGAACTAAAATTAGTTTGGTACAGGATCAACTTGAAACCATTGGTGGAGGTTCATTTGAAGGTCTAATTGAAATTGAATTGTTAGAATTAATGGATATTCCCAGTATGCTATTGCAAAATGCACCCACTGTTTCCAATGGGGAATTACTAACAACTGGTGGAGCTTATTATTTGAATATGACTTCTGATGGGACGCAGCTTAAAGTGAAAGATGGTAAAGGGGTAAAAGTTGAGTTTCCAATATTAACAGCTGATAAGATGTCTGTTTTTTCTGGAGAAAGGGATCGTTTTGGTGTTCTAAATTGGGAGTCAACACAAGAAGAATTAACGCTAAAAATAGCCCAAGCAAAAGAGCCTTATATTGAAAGTGCTATAGTTATAGAGGAAGATTTTGAGCCTGAATTTGAATATGATAGTATCTATAGAGAAGGGATACTATCAGACGAAGAAGCAAAGATTCAATTGAAAGCAGCAAAATTTCAACAGAAAATTTATAATTGGATAAATGTGTTGAATTTTGGTTGGATAAATGTTGATGAATTTTATAAATCACGTGATCCTAGATCCAGTATACGATTAATTGTGGAAAATGATTCAATTGAATCTATTCGTTTTTATGTTGTATTTGAAGAGCTTCAAAGTTTTATGGGTGAAAACTATTGGAAAGGAAGAGCAAAGGAAGTTAAGTTTAGTAATATTCCAGTAAATATGAATCTTCAAATTATAGGAGTGGGTGTAAAAAAGGAAACACCTTATATTTTTCAAACGAGAGTGAATTCTTCTACTGATAAAAAAATAAAAGTTAATTTAAAGGCAACTACGCTAGAGGAAATACGAGGTATACTAGTTAATTTAAAATAACTAGCTGGCTTATAACCCAAAGTCTGTTGACATTGTAGTGAACTAAATAATTTAGTTCACTATGTTATATTCAATGGTTCGAAATACCTCTTTATTAAAGTCAACAAAGAAATAATGAATTTTATCTTTTTTATTAAATTCCCCATTTCTATCTATGTCTTCAATGGTTCTAAAGTATAGTCGATTTTGAATTTTTATTATTTCCCAATCAATCAACTCTTGTAATTCTGGAGTTAATTTGTGAAAATCCATGCCATTTATATTACTTACAAAAAGGGCTTCCACATCTTTATTGTCAAGTTTCTTATCTTTATTAGTGTCTTTGTCTGAAATTGTAAAAGATTGTCTGATTGGTAGTGATCAGCCTTTTGAATTTCCGATTTTGTTATAGTTTTTAATCGAATCATATAAGTTGGATAACGTTGGTTATTTTTAGAAATTCTTATGGATTAAAATGATTAATTTTCAGTCGTATTTTAGCTGAAAATATTTAAAGAGTTCAGGTATTCAACGCTTTGTGGAATGTTATTTTTTTTATACATTCAAATTATATTTTTAATTGATAAATTAAATATCCACTTATGAAAAAGAGATTTACTTCTGTTTTAATAGCAGTTCTGGTATTATTTTCATCCAACTTGATTGCTCAAACAAATATGTTTACTGTGAGTCCATATGACACCTATTTTAGGACCGTAGATACAACTAGTATGACCGTTCTAGATTCTGTTCTTTTAACCTCTTCTGTTGGTACAATTACTGGTGGTAATGGTTTATCTGTACGTCCTTGTTCTGGTGAGGTTTATATAGCATATAAAGTTAGTGGATTTACAAATAGACAATTAGGTATTGTAAATCCATTGTCAGGAGTAATCAGTCCTGTAGGAGATATGGGAGATAAAGCGGCTAGTATCGCTTTTGGTGATTATAATCATTTGTACGCAGTCACAGGTGATGGTGGTAGTAATTCTGAAAAACTTTTTAAGGTGAATCTTACCACAGGATTAATGACCTTTTTTAGTAATTATGGGAATGGATCTGATGGGGAAAGTATTGCTTTCTGTTCAGATAATGGAAAAATATATCACTGGAGTGGACGTGATACTAATCCCGCTATGGAATCTACGGATACCATAACAGGTGTAACCACTTCAATAACGCGTACTGGATATAATTATGATGAGGTTTTTGGGGCCGTTTATATAGGTTCTGGTGAATTTTTATTAACAAATTTGGATATGGAAACTATCCTCGTTGATACGACTGGTTTTGCGGTATTGACAGGTAGTACTACCTATTACTATAAGGGCTTAGCATTTCCTATTACTCCCTCTTTAGAATGTGAAATATTTGATTTTTCAGCTATTCAAGAACAGGCAAAGGATTATACAGGTGCTGCCTTGGATTTAGATACTGTTTTTTCTATAATTTTCTTATCGGAACAAGCTGAGGTAGAATACACCCTTTATAATGATGAAGGAACGGAAATGAGTAATGATTCTATTAGCAATGTAACGACCTTCCAATTGGATATGAGTGCGTATGATCCAGGGACGTATTATTTACATGTTATAGCTGATGGTACTGTCCATGTTGTGAAAATTGTAATTCCAGGGATTCCTGAAGAAGAGGGGTAATGTAGGGATGACTTTTCGTACTTCTTGTAATCTCTTTGTATGCCTACAATAATCTATCAAACCATTTAATAACAAAAAAGCTTCTCAGTAAATGAGAAGCTTTTTTTGTGGGGTTTTCCCAAAGCTTCGGAAGTACACTTGAATAAGAATATGGATTCATTTGGGCAGTAATAGCATCACTTTCTTTTTTTGTGGTTACAATATCTAACTTTCAGGAATAAACTCATTCAAATTTCGTAAATTTGCAACCATCTGATGAAGATTTGGACTTATATATTAACCATTACAGTGATCTTTCTCTCGGTAAAACCAGGAATAGACACTATTACGTTTTCGTCAGAAAGCCAGCAAACCTGTTGCTTAAAAAGTACGTACAATCCAATTTCTGAAAATCATGAATCGGATAACAGGAGTGAACAAGAATCAAACGGAATGTGTAATCCATTTCAGGCTTGTTGTTCATGCAATTTGGTAGATGTAGTTTTCCCTTTTTATCAAACGCTAAGAATGGGGATTTCATCCGAACAGTATTTTGGTTATCAATCATTTATTTCTTCTAATTTCATTTCTGACTTTTGGCAACCGCCTCAATTTGTTTAACAACATTTTCAATTACACAAAAGAACTAAGTCTTCGGTTCAATTTTCAGTTAAACAACTTAAAATCAGAGAAATGAAATTTTCAAATCTTTTAGTATTGGCTTTTATATTTATGTTAGCCTCTACAACCACTAGTATTGCTCAAACAACTAATGAAGAAGTACAAGTCACAGAAACTACACTAAAAATTACTGCCAAGGTAAAAGGAGTTACTTGTTCAACAGATCTAAAAACGATTTCGGGAAATGTTGAAAAATTGGAAGGCGTTAGCACTTGTACAGTTGGGAAAGCAGGCGCTACAAGTACTTTTGAGATAGAATATAATCCAGCTTTGATTACAGAGGAGGAAATATATGCTGCCATCCAAAATACAAGTGGTTGTAAAAATCCAGACGATAGGCCTTATAAGGTAAAACAGTAAACAGATGTAAGGTAAAGTGTAATTTGAATTGCGCTTTGCTCTTCCATTATTTAACTAAGTAACAATGATAAAATATCTAATCATTGTTGGTTTACTGTTTCCGTATGCCTTGTTCTCACAAAGTATTTTAGGAAAAGTAACCGACGAATATAATGAACCGCTTGTAAGTGCTAGTGTGTATTGGGCAAATACAATAGTAGGAACAACGACGAATGTTAATGGTGAATTCGAACTTTCTACGAAAAATATATCGCCAAAATTACTTATAGCTAGTTACGTTGGTCATACTGCCGATACGCTCAAAATTACGAATCAAACATTTGTTAATTTCAAGTTAAAAGGGGCTCAAACGATCGATGAAATCGTTCTTGAAAGTCAGAAAGACGGCGTTATTATTTTAAATAAATCCCCGATAAAGACAGAACTGATTACACAGACTGAATTGGGTAAAACTGCATGTTGTGATCTGGCCGGTTGTTTTGATACACAAGCGACGGTTCAGCCTCAAACAACGAATGTAATCACCAATTCAAAAGAACTTCGTATTCTAGGTCTATCTGGTGTTTACAGTCAAGTTTTGATTGATGGGTTTCCAATGACTCAAGGTTTGACCTATACCTATGGTATTAGTAGTATTCCAGGTACTTTGGTGGATAATATCTATGTTTCAAAAGGAGCTAATAGTGTTTTACAAGGGTTTGAAAGCATTAGTGGACAAATAAATGTAGAAACCAAGGAACCTGACAATACAGATAAACTTTTGCTGAATGCTTATATCAATTCCTTTGCGGAAAAGCAGTTGAATGCCAACTATGCGTTTAAAAAAGGTAAATGGAGTAATTTGACAGCTGTGCATTCTGTGCAGCCAGCAAATGAATCTGATAGGGATAATGATAATTTTCTCGATGTTCCTAAGCTCACTCGATATATGGTTTTCAACAAACTTAAATATGGAAATGAGAAGGACTGGGGTTGGAAAAGTAGTATTGCCTTACGATTCGTTAATGAACAGCGAATTGGTGGACAAACCTTTTTTAATGAAGATACCGACCAAGGAAGCAATTTGGTTTATGGACAAACTGTAAATATAAACCAACCTGAAATTCAGACAAAAACCGGATTTCGGTTAAACGACCGTAACAACTTTGTTTTGTACGTTTCAAGCTTTTATCAAGATCAAAAATCCTATTTTGGAACTGTAAAATATGATGCGAATCAGACTAGTTTGTATGGAAAACTACTGTATGAATATTCTTATGGTGAAAACTCTTTAAAAACAGGGTTCAGCTATCGACATTTGAATTTGGATGAGGATATCGCGTTTACAGATAATTCATTACAAAGAACCTATGAAGGTAGCTATTTGAGGCAAGAGAAAATAGCAGGCGCATTTGCTGAAAACACCTTGAAATTCTTAGATGACAAACTAACTTGGATTACTGGATTACGTGTGGATAATCATAATCAGTTTGGTACTAAAGTGACCCCTCGTACACTGTTGAAATGGGACCTTGCACCAAATACAATTGTGCGTGCAAATATTGGAACAGGATGGCGAACAGTAAATTTATTTAGCGAAAACATCAATCTACTTGTAAGTTCAAGAGATATTGTTTTTGCTGAAGAATTACAACCTGAAAAAGCTTGGAACTCGGGGATCAACCTTACTCAGAAATTTAATGGAAAGAATGTTTCAGGTTTCTTTAGTATGGACTATTACCGAACCGATTTTCAGAACCAAATTTTCCCCGATTATGATTCAGACCCAACAAAGGCAATCATTGAAAATTTTGAAGGAAAAAGTGTAAGCAATACTTTTCAAGCAGAAGTATATCTTAAATTATGGAAACAATTTGAATTTAAGACTGGTTACAGCTTCTTAGATGTTTATAAAGAGGTTGATGGACAAAAGATTCTTCTTCCTTTTAATTCAAGACATAAGGTGGTTACAACTTTAGGGTATAAACCTTTATCCAATAAATTTCACATTGATATGAACTTCCATTGGTATGGTGAACAGCGATTGCCAAATACGCAAGGTATTCCAGTTGATCTTAGAGGACCTGATTATTCAGAAAATTATGTACTTGTAAATTCTCAGGTCACTTATAACTTCAAGAAATATGAATTGTATGCTGGATGTGAGAATATTTTTAATTTTAGGCAAGAACGACCAATTACAGGATGGCAAGACCCATTTGGACAGTATTTTGATACCAGTTCTGTTTGGGGCCCCACTCGAGGAAGGGAATTGTATGTAGGATTCAGATATAGTATTTCAAAATCCTAAGCCTATGCTGAAGTGAATAATGCCACAACCTAAGTAGTGTGATTAATGACCTCTTAGGTACTATTTTAAAACGTGAACTATTCGTGTAGCCCTCTCTGTATAAGAGAGGGCTTTTTTTGTGTCTTTACTTTTTTTTGATATGCTTTTAGAGTTTTGATTAAGTATTGAAATCATCCTTTTAATAAATGGTTTCGACTTAGAAAGACCAATTTGCCATCCATCTTCTTTGACGGCATGTATGAAATGAATACATTGTTAGATATTTTTAATATTTTATTTTTCAATCTTTCAATCTTTCAAAATGAAATACATACATCTATTTTTACTACTAGTTTCTTTCAACTTTTCTGCGTTGGCTCAAATTGAATCTTTTGAATGGGTTAAAAATTTGCAGGCAGATGATAATATTTATAATACTGCTTCACAACTGGATGATCAGGGTAATTTATTTGTAGCTGGGAAATTTAACGATAGCCTGGACCTAGACCCAAGTACAGGCTGGGATTTATTGAACTCCATAGATTTATTTTATTCCGAATTGATTGGAAGTGATTCTGATGGATATTTAGCTAAATATTCGCCAGAGGGAACGTTATTATGGGTAAAGCAATTTGAATCATTTGGCAATGTTATGATAAATTCAATACAATTTGATGAAATGCAAAATATTGTCATTGCAGGTGTTTTTAGAGGAAAAGTAGATTTTGACCCAGGTCCGGATTCAACCTTTTATACTTCCCCAGAAACAAATGCCCAGCATGCTTTTATTGCGAAATTGGATAGCGTTGGGGATTTTCTTTGGGCAATTGAGTATCCAAATTCAGCTGTATTATCAATGGATATTGACGGCTTGGGGAATATTTATTCTACTGGATATTTTCATGATAACATCGATTTCGATCCAAGTGAAGCTGAATTTTTCCTTTATTTAGGATACTTCATTAGCTCGGAAACTTTTATACTGAAACTAGATGGTAATGGTCAGTTTGTTTGGGTTAAAAAAATTAATGGTTCCATTCCACATCCCTATCATTATAATTTGGGATACCATTTAGCGTTGGATAATGATTTTAATATTATGATTTCCGGGAATTCCATTGGCCCAGCAGACTTTGATCCAGATAATACTAATCAGTATATTCTAGGAGAACAAGAAGCTCAGATTATATATTTTTGCAAATTAGACAGTAGTGGTACTTTTTTATGGGCTAAGAGTATTGATTGTGGATTAGATATAGGCCCTGGAAGTCATTTAACCAATGCCAGCAGTTCAATTATTGATGGTATGAATAACAGTTATACTGCGATTAATTTCGGAGATAGTCTGAATATCAATACAGGTCAAGAAACCCTTAATATAACATCATTAGAGTATGGTAATACCCTAATATTAAAGCTAGACAGTTCAGGGAGTTATTTATGGCATAAATCCTTTTTGAGTACATATTATGGTATAATTTGGGATATAGCAGTTGATCAATTAGGGGATGTATATTCAACGGGAATTTTTGGTGATGAAATGGACTTCGACCCTGGTGTAGATAGTTTTATTTTGGTTGCCGACAGTATGGGGGGAGCATTTATAAATAAATTGAATAGTGATGGGGCCTTTCAATGGGCACATAAAATAACCAGTGAAAATGGAAATGTAGAAGGGTTAGCCCTGTGTGTTGATGACAGTTTTGAAGTGTATACTTCTGGTGTATTTGCTGGATATACGGATTTTGGAATAGGTACTCCTAACCAATTTCTAGAAGGAGGACTTCAATACAGTGTTTTCATTCATAAAATTAGTCAATCGATTTCAACGGTTGGAATTGAAGAGTATCCTGACCCCCTTTCTCTTAATATATGCCCTAACCCTGCTAGATTTAATGTTAACATTAAATGTGATTTAATGAACAATGAAGCGCTGTATTTTGTTGATTTATTCGGAAGGAAAATTGAAAAATTGGACCTTAAGGGTAAAGATGAGATTAGTTTTGATGTTTCTAGTTATCCTTCAGGAATGTATTTTATACAGGTAGAAATTGATGGGAAACTATTACAAAGTGAAAAGTTTATAATAGAGTAATAGTTAAATTAATAAAGATGAGAAGATTTACTTTAGGTATAGCCTGTTTATGCTGTTTCAACTTATATGCCCAGAATATTGAGGTTGTAGGTGGCGTTAATCAAAATAATTTTTATGACTCTTTCGGCGTTGAAAATTTTAGCGATCATTCTAGTTCATCTTATTCTTCTGGTTTAGGATACACCTTTGGAGTGGGGATTGAGGAGTTAAAAATAGGTTGGTTGAATCTGAGATTCACACTTGGCTTAGAAAGATATTCTGGTGAAATAGAATTAAGTGAAGAGTCATATGTTTGGAGCCAAAGTCTAGAAGCCGAAATTGAAAAGACCGTTTTTTCCTTTGGATTTTATCCTTTAAATTTTAAAATTCTAGATAAGATTGATGTGAATTTGGGTTCTGAGGTATCCTGGTTAATAAATGAGAATGTCAAAGGAACTACCAGTGTTTATGGCGATTTGGTGCAATATGAAAATAAGGATTTAAATGATTTTGATGATGAATTCAATAGTCAAACTTATTTTGGATTTGCAGGAAGACTAGCGTATGATATTAAGCTATCAGAAAAATTTACATTATCACCACAGTATGTTTATTACTTGGGCTTATTGGAGGAATTTGAAGGGTTTCTGGGGAATACATCTTCATTTAGACAACATTTTAGTATTGGCATTCAAAAAGCCTTATAATTATCACATCTGATATTGTTTCATAGTTTGCAATAGTTACAATCTTATAGATTCTCCTTAGTTATTAAGAGGGCTTTTGATTTTTTGCTGATGATTGAAGAGACAAAACTTTGGTGTTCTGCTAACCCAGCTATACGTTTTGCATGTAGTTAGTTTTGGTTTATTTTCATTTCAATTGCACTATGTTCTTTTTCGCAAACCCAAATTTTTCGTGTGAATTTTGATTTTCCTCTTTTTTGAACTGTGCAAAAATCATGAATTTTTAGCCCTGATTTTTTGATTATTGTTCCAATATCTGAAATGGATACAATTACAATCCGACCTGTTAGTTTTGCTGTTGATTCAATGATATTTTCGGTGATAGAATCAGTGGAGTAACTGAATAAATTATACGGAAGGTCTATGATAGCGGCACCGTACTTTTTGTCCAAGTACTTAACATCTGAACAATATACGGTAGACGTATAATTAAAATGAGCAAGGTTTTGTCTTGAGTGTTGACAAGTTTTGGCGTTAATGTCACATCCTTCTATGTTGAAGCCTGAAATACAAGCTTCTAACATTATTGTACCTACTCCGCAACAAACGTCCAATAGATTATTATCCGTTTTCCCTGTTGATGCCATGCTAACCAGGGTTTTAGCAATTATCATGCATATAGAATTGCTAAATGAACAAGGTTTTTTGTTGTGTTTAAGCCAGGCGGTATTCTGTTTTGTTAAAACTCCGAAATACCATAAATTTTGGTAATGGCATATAGCGTATGTAATGGAAGGATTATTAAAATTGGGAAAACCGTCTATCCGATATCCAATATCTTTTAACTTTTCACGTCTTTCGGGTCTTTCTGCAGCATCACCATCCAATTTCAGGTATTCTACTTTAAATCCTTCAACACGAATATTTTTTCCCTGGATGGTTTTTAATAGTTCGGGATAATTCTCTGAGGACGCAATTATCTCAAATCTGTTTTTTATAAAAGGGCTTATCGAAGGATCAACTTTGACATTCGAAAACAGTACTTTATTCCTTTCTTCTTTATCAAAAATTTGCCTTGATTCCAACTTACATAACTCGTTATGATGATAGTCGTATTTAAAGGAATATATGTAGTTGTTATTGTGAGTCAATTGTGTCAAGTAGGTGCTTTTTTAATTGCATCAAAGTTATTCAATGAAAGCTATAATGCTGCTAAATAACATAGGTTATTTAGCAGCATTATATTTTATTCCAAATCTATGAGTTCATTGGGACTCTTAATAATTAAAATATTGTTAATTATAACTCTCGTGCATGTTGCGCATGGGAAGTAATAAGTATACCTACAGCATTTTTTTAAAGTATCCATAAACAAAAATCTACTCTAATAAATGAGAAGCTTTTCGGTGGGACCACTTGGGTTCGAATCATGAATTATTTGATTATGAGGAAACTGTCTTTATGGGTTTAGTTTATTGACTTATTGATTTACACGCTTACTCTGATATAATTTTAGGGTTTGGTAAGGTATTGAAGTCGTGGTATACATAAATATAGTGTGACTTCAAAAGACTAAATTACAGCCCAAATTATTTACAGATTTCAGACTTTGCAAAGAGATGATTAAGTAATATGCATAGGGTATCCTTACTTTACTTATAGCTTTTTTAAGTATTACTAATACTTAAAAAAGATGGACATAACCTACTTGAAAGAGAAGGAGCTTTCCTTCCATATTGTAATCACCGGCGTCGAAGCTGTTTATTTTTAAATCGGCATCAAGAAGTACATATTTTACCGCAAAGTCTATACCTATTTTCTGGCTAAGGAAATAGGTGGCTCCAAGAGAACCTCCATAGCTAACAAGGTTATAATCTGAGTCATCCTGATTTACCATTGCATAACCAGCAAAGATAGAACCATATGGTCTTACAGGTCCTTCCTCTCCAAAGTAATTTTTAGCGTATACTTCTATCCCTTTTGAATCAACCTCAATAGATGTCTCGTCATCATCATAAGATACTTTTTCTTGTAGTGCATTTTTAGCTCTAACTACCGTAAGGCCTGCTCCCAATTCCAAATTTTCAGCGGTGATAAAACCCAATCGTACTTGAAGTTCAAAAGCGGAACTCTCCGATTTAAGGGTTCCTGATGTGGAACTTTTTAATGTTTCTTCCTTAGAGTAGCCTCCTAGGCTAAACGAAAATGTGGTCTTTCCTTTTATTATAGGGTTATTTTGGTCCTGAGTTTTTGTAGTATCTGAAGTGTTTTGAGCCATTAAGCTAATTGGTAGCAATAGTAGGAATAGTAATTTCTTCATTTTATATTTCTTATTAAGCTTTGTCAAATTTTCATCCAATTTATCAATTAATCCTTAGAATATGATAGAGACAATCGATTATATTGATATGATCAAAAGATATGTTCAGTACTGTTGTCCTTAGGCATTGTACGTTTATATTTGGTCTCAGCTCCTACCATACTTTGCCTGGACAACAGGTTGGCTCCACTCCCATATATGTAGGTTTTGGAAGCATGGGAAATGATAAGCCTGGTAAAACGACTGAAATAATTTTAGCCGAGTTACGAGAAACCAGAATCAGAGCTGTTATAAATTCTGGATGGGCAGATTTTGGAGAGGTTGATTTAGCAGAAGACGTTATGATAATTAATAAAGTTTCCCATGATAAATTGTTTCCATTACTATCTGGTATAGTACATCATGGAGGAGTAGGAACAACACATACTGCTGCCATATAGAAATATAGCCATTAAAACTTAGCTTTTTTATGGGAAAGTAAGGTCTGGGTTATAATCTATTTTGAATTAGATTGGTCTTTGAAAATTGAATTGAGAAGACCTTCCACATTTTTAGATACTGGAAAAAATACGGAACTCTATAAAATTAGTTATTCCGTATTTTGTAATTGAAATCGGCGTTCTTTGATATTATAAATTCACTACACCGCCATCAGCAGTAATATCTTCACCTAGAATAAACGAGGAGTCATCAGAAGCTAAAAACACTGCAACACGCCCCATATCTTTTGGTTGTCCTAAACGTTTTACTGGAATTAATTTTCCAAATTGTTCTTTTGCTTGTTCAGATACTTCATCTGGTAATCCTAATTTTTTGAATAATGGTGTTTCTATTGTGCCAGGGCTTAATACGTTCACACGAATTGCTCTATCCAATAGATCACGGGAGAATGTCCTCGCAAAAGACCGGACTCCAGCTTTTGCCGCACTGTAAACTGTTAGGCCTTCAAAAGCTTTCTTGGTTGCTATAGAAGCCACTAGTATTATTGAAGCCCCATCGTTTAGATACGGAAGTGCCTTCTGAACAGTAAAGAACACACTCTTTAGATTTAAGTCTATCATTCTGTCATAGTTTTCTTCAGTTGTGTCTACTACAGAACCTAATGTACCATTGCCCAATGCACCACCAGCATTTACAACAAGAATATCTAATTTACCAAACTCTTTTTGCGTTTCTTTAAAGATGTTTTCTAAATCTTCTGTTTTTGTGATGTCGGTTTGTATGCTTTTAAAGTTTGGACTTAATAAAGTTTCAGCATTGTTTAACGTTTCTAAATTTCTTCCTACAATAGTACCTAAAGCACCTTCAGTTTTAAACTCTTTAGCTATGCCTAATCCAATACCGCTATTTCCACCTGTAATAACTGCTACTTTGTTTTTTAATCTCATGTTTTCAATTTTTGTTTGGTTTCAAATTTAAATTCATTATTTTTAACGAACAAAAAGTATGGTGCATACAAAAAAGTTCGTGTATGATTAAAGAGAATTCAACAAATTTTGAGAATCAGAAAATTTTGGAAATGTCTTGCGGTTTAAGTTATGCTGTAGAATTACTAAAAGGGCGATGGAAGGTTAATATACTTTGGAATTTGATTCAAGGCGTAAACAGATATGGGTTATTAAAAAAGAATATTCCAGGCATGTCGGAAAAAATGCTGACTCAACGTTTAAAAGATCTTGAAACCGAAGGCTTGATTATTAGAAAAGACTTTAAAACTATTCCACCACATGTAGAGTATTATCTAAGTGAGCCTGGAGAAAAACTTATTCCAGTACTGCATCATTTATGTGAATGGGGAACAGAAGTAAGATCATTAACACATCAAGAAAATTAAGATCAGGTATAATAATCACCTCCGATTCCATGTCCATGTTGCTTCTTGTTAATGTGATATGGCTTAGCCGTTTTATTTCTTAAGAATAAACGATTTGTCTATTGCTTTAAGCTTGTTGTCCTAACCGATAATTACATTAAATTGAAGACTAAATCACTACATAGAATATCAGCATGGCCCTAAACAAAATTGTAAAACATATAGCAGTAGTTTCTCCCTCTTTTCCAGACCAAGAAAATAATGGTAATATGGTTCCTCCGTTACTATTGTTTGTGGCACAGTTAAAATCCACTTTCCCAGCTGTAGAAATAAGCGTTGTAACGCTGCACTATCCTTTTTATACGCAATCCTATAAATTATTTGGTGTAACTGTTTATCCTAGTGGTGGTGCCAACGGACATTTGGTAAAAAGACCACTTGTTTGGCGTAGAGCTTATCGCAATTTGAAAGCGCTACATAAAGTAAATCCTATAGACTTAATCCATAGTTTTTGGTTAGGAGAATCGGCTTTGCTGGGCCAAAAGTTTAGTCAGAAATACAAGCTTCCGCATTTTTGTACTTTAATGGGGCAAGATGCCAAGAAGACCAACAATTATTTGCGGTTCTTACATTTTTCTCACATTCAACTTATTGCGTTGTCAAGGTTTCAGAAAGAGGTATTAGAGCGTCATACTAAAGCACAGGTAGAAGTAGTTATTCCTTGGGGTATAGCTACAGCTGATGTAGTTAATTCTGCTAAGGATAATAGACCCATAGACTTAATTTGTGTATCGAGTTACATCCCCTTAAAAAGGGTTGATTTATTTATAAATTTGGTAGCTCAACTCAAGATAAATTTTCCTGATATTAATGCCGTAATAGTAGGAGGAGGGGTGTTGGAAGAAACATTTAGAAAGCAAATAGACCACTTGGAGATTTCAGAACAAATACAATTGTTAGGCGCTATTTCTAGACAAGAAGTACTGGCTTTAATGCAGCAATCTAAAGCTTTAATACACACCTCCTCTTACGAAGCTCAGGGGTATGTAATTAATGAAGCGTTAGCCATGGGGTGCGAAGTTTTTGCTTTAAGCAAAGGTTTTGCTATGCCAGATTCAAAATTACATCTAATAGATTCTTCAGATACTTTAAAAAGTAGTGTAATTTCGTACTTATTGCAAGAACAAAAAGACTTCGATAGCCATATTCCATTAAGTATGGATGATACCATAGCACAATATCAAGATGTTTTTAAAAAGGAAGGTTTAATTCTTTAATGGTCTTAATAGAGTTATGTTGATTATAATTTCATAATTAATATTCATACTTTTTTTGACGATTTGTAAGATGTAGAATATTTAAACACCTTTTTATTAAGTAGGATTTCTAATTCCTGGGAGCAGAGAATGTATTATATTCAGTGTCAATTGAAAAGGACTCTGATGTAATCGGGTTGCAAAATATCCAATTCAAAAGTCAATTCCCCTGCTGCTCGTGATAATCATTGGTATAGCTACAATAATCTATCGAGGAACCCAAAAACAAAAAAAAACTCCCCATTTTCATGAGAAGCTTTTCAGGTGGGATTATTCCTGTTTTTCTAGAGACCATCTAATTATGAGTGAACTTTCTTTTGATGCTTGGTTTTTTGATTAATAATGTTGTGTGTTTTGTCTGTTTTTGAAGTAGCATGTTTTCGGCCTATTGTGGTATGCACTTAGAGTTTAGATATGGTGTTGAAATTGATGTTTCAGGAAATATATTGTAATTAACATTTAATAATGTATAGTCCCACTTCTGCTTACCTTATGCTCTTAATAGTATGTTGTGAATAATTTATGATTTGTGTTTAAAAAAACATGAATTTTTATTAGATTTATGATATATACATAATAACAAATTGTTTATGTCTAATTATAAATTATCATTCGGGGAAATAACTATTATTCAGGATGATATAGCCGAGGTTATTGTCAATGACGGAGTGGAATTCGATTTAAAAATGGTAAACGAGTATCATGGATTTCTCCTGAAAAACATGAAATCTCCTTTTTCCCTTTTAATCAATAAACTGAATTCCTATACTTATACTTTCGAAGCGCAGCGTGAGCTAGCCTCACTGTATCAAATTAATGCCATGTCGGTAATAGTTTATAATAAGATAGCCGAAGCCAGTACAAAATCTCTTTCTACCTTACCTAGAGAAATGCCATGGAAAATTAAAATTTTCCATGATTACCAGGCAGGATTGAGGTGGTTGCAAAAAGAACAGCTCCCCGCTGCTGAGAGCATGTTGCTCGAGGTAAACAAGTAGTACACTCAAAACATCATTTCAAAACACCTAAAAACAATAAAAAGGCTCCTCATTTATATTAGGAGCCTTTTCGGTGGGACCATCTCAAAACTTTAGGAGACAAGTTGGTTGTGATTAAACTACTTTTTGGGTAGTTGATTGATTAATAAGTCCATGTATTTATTGTTTTTTTGAGTTGCATATTTTCGACATATTCTGATATGCTTTGATAGTTTTACAAAGGTCTTTTAGACGTGGTGCAAATAAATACAGGGTGAATTAAAAAGACTAAATTACAGTACAATTTATCTGATGACTTACAATTTAATGAAGATGTGTTGTATTTTATTTCTTCTGATCAGGTAGGAGACATACACCTATTAAATAACCGTTATGTGCTGAAAAACACCTTTCGTACAATCTTATAAATTTATTACCTTGGAACAAATAATAGATGTCATATGGCATCAATAAAATTACAATGTTGGCGGTAATTTGAACCAACCAATACTTTAGAGAATTATGAAGGAATATCTAAAATCTTTTAATCTATTTACGGACTTAGAAATCGATAATTTTCTAAACTTAACACAAACTACCTTCCTTAAAAAAGCGGATTTCTTTATCAATCAAAATGAAATTTGTGATTCCTTATGCTTTGTTAAAAGCGGCATTTTTCGTTCATTCTACTTTTCAAATAATGATGATGAAATTACATACTGTTTCACTTTTCCAAATAATTTATTGGTGGCTTATTCTTCTTTTATTTCAGAAAAAAAATCTGAAGAGAATATTCAAGCCTTAACAGACTCAGAAATAATTTCAATATCAAAAGAAGCCATAGAAACCCTTGCAGAGTCTAATACTAAATGGTTGATGTTTTTAAAAATAATTGCAGAAAAAGAATACGTTGAATTAGAGAAGTGGATATTTAATCATCAAAAAGATAAGGCCCAACAGCGATATTTAGATTTGATAACAAAGCAACCTGAATATATACAACAAATTCCGCTTCAATATATTGCTTCTTACCTAGGTATTACTCAAAGGCATTTAAGTAGAATAAGAGCTAATATTTCTTTTTAGACAAATGTCCTAACCTAGAGCCTTAGACTCTTAATAAGTTTGCATATGGTTTAACGAAAAATAAATATCATATGAAAACAATAATTCTAATTGGCGCAAACGGTAAAATGGGTCAAGCAGCTCTAACTGGATTAGGAAAACACAAAGTTATAACGGCAGGACGTTCTGGTGATAATTGTGACTATCAAGTTGACATTACGAGTGAAGAATCTTTGAGAAAACTATACAAAGATGTAGGGCACTTTGATGCTGTTGTAAATACGGTTGGCGTTTGTGAATATGCCACATTTACTGAAATGACAGAACAACAATGGATGAGTACTGTTTTAAGCAAGATGATGGGGCAAATCAATATTGTTAGAATTGGTCAGGAATATATCGTAGATAATGGCTCTTTTACGTTAATTACGGGGATTTTGAATGTAAAACCTATTCCATTTGCTATTGCTGATGCAACTACCAGTGGGGCAATAGACACATTTGTTAAATGTGTTGCCTTTGAAATGCCTCGTGGAATTCGCGTTAACTCAATTAACCCAACAGTTTTGGAAGAAGCTTGGGAAGTTTATGGTGAAATGATGCCAGGTTTCCAACCTGTTCCCGGTACTCTTGTTGGTAAGGCGTTTGAACGTTCTGTTGATGGATTTGTTACTGGTCAAGTACTTTTCGTTGATGCTTGATCTTCGCTGCGGTGAGCATGTTACTCGAGGTAAATAAGTAGTATATACCTTACAATAGCCAAATAAAAATCACTCAAATAAAAAAAAAGCTCCTCATTTGAATGAGGAGCTTTTCGGTGGGCCCAATGGGCTCGAACCAAGGACCACCTGATTATGAGTAAACTACCTTTTGGTGTTTAGTTGTTTGATTAGTAGATTTATATGGCTTGTCGGTTTTTTGGATTTGCACGTTTTTTGCATGGTTTTTCGGTATATTCTGATATGTTTTTGGAGTTTTGATAAATTGTTGTAAGCCTTCAAAGAAAGGTAATCAATTTAGTAGGTTAACATACTGGGAAATAAAGCAAAAGATATACTTTAGAATATGTCGAAAGATTTTTTTATTTTCGTTCTTAATTAACATATTAAAGTTTGATTTAGAATGAATTATAACTCTCCAATTCCATTTTTTAAACATTTTGTTTTTTTGATATTAGTAGTGTGCATCCGTTTTCATTCTGGAGCACAATCGAATACTCAATTTGATTTTATCGAACACAGAATACAACCTGATATGATTACCATTCAAGACACACATCCAGTAGATTTTGATGGTGATGGTGATCAAGATATTATTTCATTAGCTATAGAGGATAGCCTGCTGTTTTGGCATGAAAATGATGGGAATGAGAATTTTACATTAGTTAAAATTCCAACGGAGACTAATGAATTAACACGTGTGTTAGTACGTGATCTAGATGGGGATGGAGATCAAGATTTTGTGACTTGTTCCTGGACATTAAATGAAATTGTTTGGTATCAAAATGATGGAAGCCAAAATTTCACCGCTTATACCATAGAGGATAGTCTTGCTGGAGTAAGTGCTATAGATATTGCAGATTTAGACGGTGATGGAGATTTGGATGTTTTAGCCTCAGCCTATGTGGCTGATCAAATTGTATGGTATAAAAATGACGGAAATCAGAATTTCTCATCTGTTATAATTGATGATGATGCGGGCGGAGCATGGGATGTCCATGTTTCAGATTACAATCTGGATGGTGAAGTGGATATATTTGCAGCAAACTTTGATGATGAAGAGGTCAAATTGTACTATAATTTTGGAAACGAAGTATTTTTAGAACGTGTTATAAAGGACAATTATAAAGCACAATATGTTACTACTGGTAATCTAGAGGGGGATAGTGTTGAAGAAGTAGTGTTCTCATCTTATAATGAATATAAGGTTTATATCTACAGGCAAGGGAGTACTTGGTTTACCCCTCCTGGATTTAATGATGCAGAAGTTATTAATCTGAATATGGTTGTTGGGCCAGAAATTTTAGATATGGATAATGATGGAGACAACGATTTAGTACTTGGTCCCAGGTCATCAGGGTCAACTATTAGATGGTATGAGAATCTAGGAACGACCATATTAAGTCTTCAAAATCATATAGTTCATACGATACATGAAGATAGAAAGTGGGCTAAACCAGTGGATTTGGATAGCGATGGTGATATTGATATTGTATCAGCTAATAGAGGCGAAGATAGAATTTATTGGTTTGAAAATGATAGTACACAAGTATTCACTGTACACGGTGTAGGAAAAGAAAGTTATGGATTCCAAGCACCACATATTGAAGATTTCGATGGTGATGGATCTAGGGAATTGATTTATCGTTCACATTCTCTTCATGATTCTACGGATATAAATATATCGTATCATTTAGGTGATTACGAGTTTCAGGATTCGTTATTATTTAGAACAGATGATTTTTTTATTGACTTTACACCAACAGATTTAGACGATGATGGAGACCTTGATTTCGTGTATTGGAGGTATGTAGGTTCTTACGACGATGAAGTTAATGTATTCAAATGGCTTGAAAATATTCCTGGTCAAAATTTACAAATGCATATCTTGAATACGGTCAATATTGATGGGCATATTAGCGATTTAAAAGTGTTGGATTTAGATGGGGATGGAGATTTGGATCTTTCATTTTTGAATTTAGAAAATGATGAAATTGAATGGTTAACCAATGATGGCAATCAAAATTTCACATATGGGAGTTTTAATGTAGGTAACGTATCACACTATGCAGTTATTAATCTGGATAGTGATTTGGATTTAGATTTTTTGTTTACTGTTAATTTCTCACCTAGAATCAGGATTTTGAATAATAATGGTGCTCAAAATTTTAATTTGGATACTATTCCAAATTTCGTCTCTCATGCCTACGATATGGCTATGATCTCTACTGATTTTGATTTGGATGGTGATGATGATTTTATAGGAGCCAAGAAAGGTGGCCAAGGTATGTACTATTTTAAAAATGATTCAAATCAGAGCTTTCTGGATAGTCTTGTTATTGATTCTCTAAAAAACTTCCATAGTTTGCAAGCCATTGATTTTACAGGAGATGGATTTCCTGACCTTGCTTTTTCAGCAAAACATTTGGTTGAAAATTATTATAGATTGTATATAATGGAAAATGACGGGCAGGGGAATTTTTCAATTTGGTATAAAAGCCCAAAGGCGTATACCAGTGAACAGTATTACGGTGATGTGGATAATGATGGGGATTTGGATATTTTCACTAAAGGTGATAATAATTATTCTAGTTTGATTTTAGAAAATTTATCCATCAATGATTATATAACCTTAAATATAAAACCATTTGTAGATAACAATGATAACGGTATTTTTGACAGTTTGGATGTGGTAATGAATAATGCAAACCTTGATCTATCTCCTGGGGGATATTATCAATTCTCCAATCCAACAGGGGTAAAATATTATATTGAGCAGGCTGGAACGTATGAATTGAATTTGAATGCAGATAGTCTTTACTGGGACCTAGTAGATTCACTGAATAGAACCATTGAAATCAATCCTAGCAATTTTCAGGATTCATCTTTTTATATAGGTGTGAAGCCTAGAGATATAATCTTGATAGCTGATATTGTTGGAAATAGGCCACGTTGTGCCGACACTATTCACCATAAGCTTTCTATAGAAAATTTCGGGAACATTATCAATCAAGGAACAGTGGAATACCAGTTAGATAGTTTGTCGGAATTTATTTCTTCCATTCCACAACCCGATAGTATTGATGGATTGTCTTATTATTACAATTATCAAAACCTAATGCCTTCGTATAAACATGAGGTATTGTTAAAGGTTATTGTTCCTTCATTACTTGATACGCTAAATCATACCTTAATAAATCGGGTTGATACCGGCCAAGTTTATGTAAATAATGTTTATCCATATCAGGAAATTGTTCTCTGCAGTTATGATCCAAATGATAAACAGGAATTGACTGGAAAAAGTGAAGAAGGCTATTTTTTATCAGATAGTACTGAGTTGGAATATCTTATTCGTTTTCAAAATACAGGGAATGATACAGCCTATTTGGTTGAGGTTTTAGATACTTTAGATACTAATCTTGATTTGAATACTTTTCATCGTGTTTCAAATTCTCACCCCGTAACGGTTCATATTGATCACGAAAGTCGGGAGGCAAAATTCCGATTTGAAAATATTAATTTAACGGATACTGTCACTAATGTATTAGAATCTGAAGGTTTTGTTAAATTTAGAATTCGCACAATTGAGAATCTCTCAACGAATGTAGATATTACAAATACGGCTCATATTTATTTTGATCAGAATAGTGCTATAGTAACCAATACAACTCTTAATACAACCTATGATTGCTCACTTTTAGGTGATTCAATTGACTTTACGAATACTATATTTGATTTATTAATTAACAACCAGTTGAACATAGATTTGTATCAGGAGTATTTAACTTCTGCACAATGGTTATTAAATGACTCTTTAGTATCGACGAGTACGGAAGGTTTTAATTATAATCTGATCACTCCAGGAGATCAAAGTTTAGAGTTAAGGCTTCAAAACGACCTCTGCATATTTGATACAACCCTTTTCTTTACTGTTGTAAATAATATTGGCTTAACTGAAGATTCATTCAATACAAATGTACTCGTTCATCCAAATCCTACTTCTGGAGATCTAAACATTGAGATAGGAAAACAGTATAAAAAAGTAGATTTTATTATTACGAATAATCTAGGGCAATTAATTTCAAAACGATCGTTTCTTTCAAAGCCAAACTTGAAGCTGAAAATAGAAGGGGAGCAGGGATTATACTTTTTGGAAATTAAAATTGATGATCAAAGTCCACAACTGATTAAAATTCTGAAAAAGTAGACTTTGACAATATATTTCTTACCATTTCAAACATAACAATTTCTTATGAAAAATTTATTTATCGGATTGGCCTGTATTACTTCTTTTATATTTACAGCTTGTGAAAAGGATGAGGTCTTGTCGCAAGCTGATAAGTTGACTTCAAAAAAGTGGGATTTATCTGCCAGTATGTCTATGGTAATGAAAAATGGTGTTATTGTTTCTTCATTTGATTCATATCAAGAAATGTTAGAATGTGAACAAGCAACGAAATGGAATTTTAAAACCAATAATACATTAATTGTTGAAGACAAATGTGTCCCAGATGGAGACCCTGAGCAATTTATTGTACAAAATTGGAGCTTTAGTGGAAACGAATGGGAAATTCTAATAGATAATGAAATCGCTTATATAAGTAGGTTATCTGAAAATGAATTAATCTTGACTATTGAGTTGCCTAATGAGGCTGGAACCGAAAGGAGGTCGTTGACATTTGTACACTAGTTTGAAAGTAGTGGTAAATAATTAGAAACTCCCCGCTACCGCCAGTTTGTAACTGGTGGTCTAGTAGTACATCCTAAATATCAAAATCAAAACCACCCAAAAACAAAAAAAGCTCCTCATTTGCATGAGGAGCTTTTCGGTGGGGCCATCCCGAAGCTTCGGGAGACCACATGATTATGAGTAAACCACCTTTTGGTGATTAGTTGTTTCATTAGTAGACTTATGCGTTTTGTTGTTGTTGTGAGTTTGCACATTTTTTGCATGCTTTTGTAGTGCCTTTATTGGTTTTGAAAATTTCTAGAATACCTAATTCAGAAGTAAATAGTGGGACTTAAATTTAATATACATTGTTGTTGTTTTGGACAATCTTTATGTAATACCTTTTTATATTTAATATTAATACTTGTTGTAAGATGCGTTTGAAGAATAATAGATATATTGCTGGATAATGTTTTAAATTAAGTCAATAAATAATTCAATTATGAAATTTGGAATCATAAAAATATCAATCCTACTATTATTGTTTATCCCTTTCCTCAATGCTTTTAGTCAATCTACATGGGTGCTTCCAATAGGTGGTGTTTTAGCGACTTCTTTTGATGGTGGAGATTTAATAATTGATTGGCCGGAAAAAGATGAGCTTTATAAATTAGATCGAAAAGGGGATACGCTATGGTCTGTCCCAATAGATGATTCATTAAATTTTATTCCTACCAATATTTTTGAAGATAGTACCTCAGGTGATTTATACATTTGTGGGATGACTAAAAACCAAGTCTATTATGATAAATTTGCTATTTTAAAATTGAATGCGTGTGGAGAGACTCAATGGTTCAAGGAACACGATTATTCTGAAGAATTTTTTTCTTTGAAAGATGTGCAATTTCTGGAGGATCATATAGTTACGGTTTTTACAGGAGAGGAATACGATTTTTCCATGACTCCTTATCCAGTGCTCTTATTTTCAAAATTTGATTTGGACGGAGAAGAATTATGGCAGAGAAATATTTATGGTTTTGAATATGGTGCGCAATATGTTAATCTAGTTGCTGCTGTAGATTCTGGATATTTATTGTCGGGAACCAAAGAAGTAGGCTCCTATCCAGATACTGTTGGGTGGCCAAATTATTTGTCTTCTTATTTAGTGAAATTAGATGAAGATGGAATTGAAGAATGGGATTATATTTATGATTGGGAAACAGATTCCGTTGGCGTTATTATAGAATCAAATGCTTGTTCAACTGTAGCTTTAGAAGATGGTTCTTTTCTTACTTTCACTACTAAAAAAGGAGTTCTTATAGGTAATCATTATACTGCTCCTGGGCACTTATTCAAAACTTCTTCGGATGGGGAATTGATTTGGTCTAAGGAAATATTACAGACAGATTCAGGGTGGTTTCACAGAGCAAGTTTAAACTTACTAAATGATAGTACTTTATTTTTAGCGACTTCATTTGATGATACTTCAGATTATCATAATGGATATGGAATGATACAACTTTACCAAATAGATAGCTCAGGGTATATTATTGATTCTGCACAAATTGAAGAGGTGAAAGGCATGCTGTGGAAAGTTAATCTAGACTCAGAGAACAAAGCATTGTTTTGTGCTACAGAAAGGTTGGGACCTAATGATTTTACTGTTAGTACATTTAAAATTAATGCTGAAACTTTAGTTTTAGATTCATTTATATTGGTTGATAATCATATATATGATTCTTTCTGTGAAGGTGGATTAGGTATTGATAATCATTCAGGATTGGAGGACAATTTTATGATAAGTTTTGCTCCAAACCCAGGTAGTGAAAATATAAATTTCACTTTTAGTCCAAGCCCACAATTAGATTTACAAATGGTAGATTGTATGGGGAGAAAGATATGGGAACAAGAGATGAATCCAAATGTTGGAAACTATCAACTTGATATCTCAAAATATCCTTCAGGAATGTATTTTATTCAAGTACAAAGTGATGGGAAACTACTTCAAAGTGAAAAGTTGATTATAGAGTAGTATTAGTAAAAATACCGTACTTGAAATTGTTGCAAATTTTGCAATAGTTGCAACCCCCGCTGCCGCGAGCATGTTGCTCATTGTGACCAAGTAGTATAACCACAATATTCTTTCATACCACCCAAAAACAAAAAAGCTCCTCAATTAAATGAGAAGCTTTTCGGTGGGCCCATCCCGAAGCTTCGGGAGACCACCTGATTATGAGTAAACTACCATTTGGGGTTTAGTTCTTTGATTAATAGGGTTATGTGTTTTGTTGATTATTTGGATTTGCACGTTTTTTGCATGTTTTTTGGGTATATTTTGATATGCTTTTAGAGATTTGATAAAGTCCTGAGATTTTGGTTAAACAAGTAACATCACTAAATTCAGTTATTGATCTATAATAGAAATTTTCCTAACTTTCTCCAGAAGGAAAAAGTATATTTGAAAGAGAAATAAAAGGGATAAACTGCGTTTATTAACTAGTTGTATGCAAGAACCACCCCTATGAGATTAACAATAAACATAATAATATCTATTGGAACCTGCGCGTTTCTAGAAGCCTATTCTAGCGGAATATTCACACTGATGCTAGTCTCTCCTTTCATTATTTGCTGTTTAGTTTTCGCATTATTGTTAAGTGTTTGGGCAAATGGAAGTTTTAAACAACGAATGAGAAAAACTCTTCCATACGCATTTCCTATCAATACAATTATATATGTCGCTGGATATCTATTTGTAACGTTTAAAGTCTTATGAAACTAACGTATAAAATATTGTCAATAATTGGATTGATTGGAACTCTTACCTTTGTGTTTTTTCTTGGTGCTGTACCTTTGGTTGAAGGTAGGCATATCATTAAACCATATATCGACACTCGTTTCTCTGAAAATTATTCACCTGAAAAGTTTGAAGAAATAGAAACTGGGATGACCAAAAACCAAGTTGAATATTTAATTGGACGACCTCTCCGCATTGGAAAAGGTTATGATGATTCTCTGGTGACCAATTATCATTATACTGGTGATGGAAAGTTATTAAATCTAAGAAAACCCGTTGAACAACATTATGACGACTTTGCCTGGTATAGATCAACGGTAGGGTTTGATACTAATAACATCGTAGTTTTTATCTATAAAGGTTGGAGTTATGATTAAAAAAGCCTGCATACAACATGGTATAAATTCCATGCTACGCACAAGTGACTGTTTTGTCCTTATTGACCTTTTGAACTATATTAGTGTTTCAGATATAATGAACATTCTTGTGTGTACTCGTGAAATCCAAATTATTACCTTATATGGTAATTACAAATAGAGATTATGTTAAGGATGTAGTTGCATACACCCAGTGGGAAGAAATTATCTCCTAATAGTGTCAGTGTTGCAAGGCATAAATATGTAAAAGTTTAAACAGGCTCAAATGAAGTTGAAAAACCAATTAAGTAGTTACATATTAGGTATATTATTTATCTTAATTTCTATATCATGTTCTGATGATGACCTTTGCACTGGTGACCCGGAATTATATTGGAATGAGGTTAGCACTATTATTTATACACCCCGATTAAATATCCAAGATACAATTGAAACATCAAAAGGTGTTCTTGTATACACACTCTATGACTGTAAGGGGCAGGGTGATTTTTTATTGTATGATAAATCTGGTAGTGAAGTTATTATGAAAGGTTATTATAAGAATTCTTTGGAGGTTCTACGAAGGCACGTGCAGCTTGAAAATTGGATGACTGGAGCTGTGACTATTGAATTAGAGGAGTATTATGAAGGGATACAAGATGGGGTGTGGGAATATTATCAAAATGGTGAATTGATAAATACAGTAAATTATGGTGAATTGATAAGTACAGTAAATTGAGGTAGTGTATCAAAAGTGTTGATATACGAATTTAATTCACTTAACTGATTGATAATCATAATTAAAAAGACAAAACAAATGATCAGTAATAGTTGTTATTGGAGATTGAATTGTGGGCTATATTTTTTACTAACCATATATAGTTGCGAAGGTTGCACTATAGATGAAGAAATGAAATATAAATTCAATAGCAGCATCAAAACAGTAGTAGATTGGGAGTTGAAAAATGATACAACTATTTACACTGATGATTACTTAAATTCTTTAAAATATCTGGGTGATTTAACTGGTAATTATCCAAAAGTTGATTACGGTGGATATACACACCATTTATCTAAAGAAGATTTTAACTCTGATATTGCTAATTGGAAGAGGTGGTATGAAGAGAATAAATGTAGTTATTCTAGGTAGGTAAGGCTGGTAAGGTAGGATAATGGGGCAAATTTGGTCTTTTACTACTCCGCTGCCGCTAGAATGTTGCTCGTAGTAAACATTAGTATACCTACAACATACTTTCAATCCACCCAAAATCAAAAAAAGCTCCTCATTTTCATGAGGAGCTTTTCGGTGGGCCCACTTGGGCTCGAACCAAGGACCACCTTCAAAGCATTCATGGCGGTTCCAGGTGTTTCTATACTTTATGTGCACCTTCTTGTGCACCTTGAAGTGAAATTATGTGTTTTGAAAAATCACTGAATTCAGGGATTGTAATCCTTTGGATAAAAGATTACATTTAGATTGTTGTAAATCTGTTAAAAGAAGAAATATTATTGTAACCAAAGTCTCACAATGAAAAAGCCTAGAATTTTTGTTGGATCCTCAGTAGAAGGGTTGGAAATAGCCTATGCAATACAGGAAAATTTAGAGTATACAGCAGATGTCACTATTTGGGATCAAGGAATATTTAAATTGACAAGTAATGCCTTAGATGACCTAATAACTGTTTTAAAAAATAGTGACTATGGTATATTTGTTTTTTCACCTGATGATATTACAAAAATACGGCAAGAGAATTTTAAAACTACACGGGACAATGTAATATTTGAATTCGGGCTTTTTATTGGCTATTTGGGTAAAGATAGAGTCTCGTATGTGTTACCTAGAGGAATGGCTAAGTTTCATTTACCATCTGATTTAGCAGGTATCAATCCAGGTACATTTGAACCTGAAAGGTTAGATAAGAATTTGAGAGCTGCACTTGGTCCGTATTGTAATCAAGTTAAAGAAGTGTTGAAAGAAATTAGCATGATTTCATTAGATGGTTTTCACGAAGAAAGTTTGGAAGTCAAAAGGCTTGTAATTGAGAAACCTAAATATTGGGAATTCTTACTTACTCTAGAGGTTATAAAACCAAAGGTTGAAAGTCTTAAGGTTAAAATTAATGAATTGGAAAGCGATCTTCATTTTTCTGATCCTAAGCTTATGAAGCTTACAGATTTTTTGGACTGGATGCAGGAAAAAAGTAATTACTTTTTACAGTTGGTGGATTTGTTTTCAAGGCATTACCAGTCAATGAAAAGTGCATGGGGAGAAACAGGTAAGCCTGGAAATGAGGTTATGATTAGAAAAGTAGTTGTAAAAATGGTTGAATGTTGCTTGAAAGCATTAGATATGGATAAAGAAATAAAAGGACTTATTCTACCAAAGGAGATTGAGGATTTAAAAGATTTCTCAGGTGGTTGGTCAAAATCAATCACAGGGTGTTTAATAGAATTTTATGAAAAGTTAATTTATTATTTTACTTCAGACTTTAACCCAGAAGAATCTGCTCTTGATTTTAAATTAACCATGGCTCCCCCTGAAAAGATGAGTGAGTTTTCTTCTAGAATCGAGTATCATAGGTTGAATTTACATAATTATGAATTGGAATAGAATAGTTTTCAGTAAATCAGTGTGGAGTTTTTATGTTATATAATATAACCTCAACCAAAATATCCAATTCAAAAGTCAATTTAATTCCTCGTACTTCATATCCATAATAGTAGAACTTTTCCTTACCAATATACTTGTAAGAATCTCTTCCTTTATACTTGTCTGGGATTGGTTCTAAGTCAAACTCCCAATTCTCATACTGCATACCCAGTTTGAATGGGAGATTGTGTTTTTTCATGTTGTTTGTGTTTAGTTTGGTTCATAAAAAAGCCATTCCTGTCAAGGAATGGCTGCGTATAATAGATTTTGTCATTAGTCCTTTACTTCAAAAGATTTATCTAATTTCAAAAATGTGTCAATTACCATTGATTTGGATCCAAAAATTTGAATTGCACAATAGGTATCACCTTTAGAAACTAATATGAATTTGTGATGTTGACCATATCTATCTTTATATAAGGTTGATATTAGTGCGCTATTTCCATTGAAATACTGTCTGTTAAAGGTTACCTTATACGAGTGTTCATAGTCTATTTTCCATTGTTTTAACTCTGAATATACATTTGGTGATTTGTTTGTAGTAAGAATGAAATCAGTACAATTTCCCCAATAGGGATTAAATCTATAATGGTATTCATTATTTCTATCATTATACTCAGGCCCTACCGTTTTGCATAAAAGATCAAATGTGAAATATTCTGTGTGGATATAGTTTTGAATAAGAAATTTGAATACCAGTAAAAGACCTATTAGACTTACTGAAATCAGTGAATTTTTCTTTGTTATTTTGGATTTTGATTGCTTAATGAATTGAATTACTTTCTCCTTATTGAGTTTGGAAATAAGGCTCATGATGTGTTTGATAAATTGTTTCTGTTTCATGGGGCATTGGTGTACCAGTTAATAAATAATGAATGCACACTTTTCAACCTAGCCTTATATAAGGGTATTGTTAGAAACTGTGCATGAATTCCAAAATGCGTCAGCATTGGAGATTCCTATATAGGGATATACAATTATGTGACTCATTTTCTGATGGTGTACCACTCTTAGGAATGGTAATATTTAATGGAAATACTCTTTGTCCTTTTCATATTCAAGCCATGTAATAAAGGCATATAGGTTTGCAATAGCAGATATGATTACATAAATCCAGTTTTCACCCATCATTGCAAAGAACCAATAGATTTCTCCTAGCAGTGGAATAAAGAAGGTTACTAGTGCAGTAAGTATTCCAGATTCTTTGTAGGCAATAAAGACAGTCCAGAAATGGAATGATGTATAGATCAGTTTAAATATCCTAAATGTTTTAGGGCTTAAATAATGGCTCATATTTGAATGTCTTAATATTGGTTGTTGTCATAAATGATAACCTATTCAGCTAAAGTAATCCATTAATTGTAGTTGTCAAATAATACAACAATGGAAAAG
>CAJXXR010000013.1 GCA_913063375.1 uncultured Flavobacteriales bacterium
GCATTAGGTTCTTGTCTAACAAACAAGTATGCTGAAGGATATCCAGGAAAGAGATATTACGGAGGTTGTGAAGTTGTGGATCAAGTAGAACAAATAGCTATTGATAGAGCAAGAGAATTGTTTGGAGCGGAGTATGCGAATGTGCAACCTCACTCTGGATCTCAAGCAAATGCTGCTGTTTATTTAGCATGCCTAAAACCAGGAGACAAAATTCTTGGTTTCGATTTATCACATGGAGGTCACTTGACACATGGTTCACCGGTGAATTTTTCTGGTAAATTGTACAAAACATCCTTCTATGGGGTAGATAAGGAAACGGGTACTATTAATTATGATAAGTTGGAGGAAACAGCATTGGCTGAAAAACCTCAAATGATCATTTGTGGTGCTTCTGCATATTCTAGAGATATTGATTTTAAAAGATTCCGTGCAATTGCAGATAAAGTTGGCGCTTTATTGATGGCTGATATTTCTCATCCTGCTGGATTGATTGCAAAAGGATTGATGAATGACCCAATTCCTCATTGTCATATTGTTACTACAACTACACATAAGACCTTAAGAGGTCCTCGTGGTGGTCTAATTATGATGGGTAAAGATTTCGAAAACCCATGGGGATTAAAAACACCTAAAGGCGTTGTTCGTAAGATGTCTGCTATTCTGAATTCTGCAGTATTCCCAGGTTCTCAAGGTGGTCCATTGGAGCACGTGATAGCTGCTAAGGCAGTTGCATTTGGAGAGGCGCTAGAAGATCAGTTCTTCGATTATACACGTCGTGTAAGAAAGAATGCTCAAGCAATGGCTGAAGCTTTCATGGCGAAAGGATATGGTGTTGTTTCCGGGGGTACAGATAATCATTGTATGTTGATTGATCTTAGATCAAAGAACATCACAGGAAAGGATGCAGAAGAAGCTTTGGTAAAAGCGGATATCACTGTAAATAAAAATATGGTTCCTTTTGATGATAAGTCTCCATTTGTTACTTCAGGAATTCGTGTTGGAACTGCTGCAGTTACAACAAGAGGGATGAATGAAGAGGATATGCATAAAGTAGTTGATTTAATCGATGAAGCATTGATGAACTATACAGACGGAGAAAAATTGGAAGAGATTGCTGGTCGTATTAATGATTGGATGTCAGAATTTCCAATCTTTAGTTGGTAGTCCAATAATAGATATAAAAAAAATCCCGTCTGTTTTTTCAGAGCGGGATTTTTTTTTGAATTATTTAGTGGTTATTATTTTTTGCGAATGATGTAAACATCTTCATTCGGTTTTTTCATGTGGTATTTTTCTCGAGCAATTTTCTCATAGGTACCATCATTGTCTAATTTTTCTAGAACTGCATTGTCTTTTTCCATTTCATTTTTATAGAAAAGGATATCTTCCTCCAAGTTGTCAATTGTCTGATTTAGTTCCTTTTGAGTAAGGTAGGAGTTTGCATCCAAGAATAGAAGCCATATCAGGAACCCTAAGGTGACAATTATATATTTATTGCTCAGCTTGGTTATTATTTTAAGGAATAAGGAGTTCTTAAAAGGCTTCATTTAGATTCTTTAATTCAAATATATTTCAAATATATCTACTTTGAAAATATTATTACAACTTAGGTTTTACCAATATAGGACGAGGAAATCTAGATCTTGAACGATTCTTGGCTGTAAATATGCGGTAATAATTTGTATATTAGGCTTAATAAAAGCTTTAATATATGTTATTTAATTCATTGGATTTTGGCATATTTTTACCACTGGTGTTTTTACTCTATTGGTTTGTATTCAATAAAAATCTACGGGTCCAAAATCTATTTTTACTAATAGTAAGTTATGTTTTTTACGGTTGGTGGGATTGGCGATTTTTAAGCTTAATTCTGTTTTCATCTGTGTTAGATTTCAAGGTAGGACAACTGCTTTTGAATACTGACAAGCATTCTCGGCGGAAATTACTATTGGGTATAAGTATTTTTGTTAATCTAGGGTTTTTAGGGGTTTTCAAATATTATAACTTCTTTGCGGATAGTTTTGTAGAAGCCTTTCAACTGTTCGGTAAGGATATAGCAGTATCCAGTTTGCAGATTATTCTACCCGTAGGGATAAGTTTTTACACCTTCCAAACGCTGAGTTATACCATTGATATTTACAATCGAAAAATGGAGCCTACTAGGGATTGGCTTTCCTTTTTTGCCTTTGTAAGTTTCTTTCCTCAGTTGGTGGCAGGGCCTATTGAAAGAGCATCCAATTTATTACCACAGTTTTACAAAAAAAGAACCTTTGATTACCATTCTGCCACAGATGGTTGCCGACAAATATTATGGGGCTTTTTTAAGAAAATGGTGATTGCTGATAATTGTGCCACTATGGCGAATCAGATTTTTGATAATTATGAGGATGCCTCTGGTTTTAGTTTGTTGCTAGGTGCGCTATATTTTACCTTTCAAATTTATGGTGATTTTTCTGGATATTCCGATATTGCCATTGGAACTTCACGATTGTTTGGGTTCAATTTAATGCGAAATTTTGCCTATCCATATTTCTCTAGGGATATCGCTGAGTTTTGGAGGAGGTGGCATATTTCACTGTCTACTTGGTTTAGAGATTATTTATATATTCCCTTAGGAGGAAGTAGAGGTGGCTTGAAAATAAAGTTGAAAAACACCTTGATTATTTTTGTGGTCAGTGGGTTTTGGCATGGTGCAAATTGGACGTTTATTGTCTGGGGGTTTTTAAATGCATTGTACTTTCTTCCTGTAATGTTAACGAATAACAATAGGAATCATATGGGTATAGTGGCTGAGGGGAAGTTGTTCCCTAGCCTCCATGAATTCTTTAAAATAAGTACCACATTTGGCTTGACCATCATTGCTTGGATATTTTTCAGATCGAATACGGTTACAGATGCCATTCTTTATATTAAAAGGATGTTCACCACGTATACCTATAATGGAGCAGATGTCGCAAAAACAACTTTATTGTTTGTGTTTATTATGTTAACAGTAGAATGGTTACAGCGAGATAAACAATATGGATTAGAAGATTTGAAAATCCCCAAATTTACTAGACATGCAGTATATTATGTAATTATAGCTTGTATCTTTTATTTCGGAGGTGTCCAACAGACTTTTATATATTTCCAATTCTAAATTATGGAGCAGTTTTTAAGAAAAATACTTTTGTTCTTTAGTCTTCCATTAGTCTGCTTTTTGATCTTGGAGTGGCAAATGAGAGTGTATCCGAATTCCTATACAGAGAAAATGGAAAATTTTCAAAGTGTTAAGGCGGATATCTCCTGCCTTATATTAGGGAATTCTCATGCTTACTATGGGTTGAACCCAAGTTTTTTTCCCGACAAAACCTATAATCTTGCCAATTTGAGTCAATCTATTGATATTGATAGATTGTTGTTGGAGCATGATATTGCTAAGATGCCAAAATTGAAAAGGATCATTTTGCCTATCTCAACCTTCTCTATGAATTTTAGAATTGAGGATTCAGAGGAGAGTTGGAGGAAGTATGATTATTTATATTATGCAGGTTTTGAGCAAGCGGAATTAAATATTCCTAAGTATGAACTGAGGGCAAAAAGCATGGTTTTAGGAAAGGGGATAAGCTCTTGTATGAAAATCATGCTTAAAATACTTAAAGGAGAAGATTTGCGGTATTGTTCCAATTTGGGTTGGGCAAATAATTATCAGGGTTCCAATATATCTTCTATAGTGGCTAACTCAGAGAAGACTGCCAAAAGGCATAATTCTTTCGAATATTCCTTTGAAGCCAACAAGGTTATTTTGGAAGGTATAATCTCCAAATGTGAGGAAAGGGGAATTGAATTGGTTTTGGTCAATTTACCTGTATCTAAACCTTATTATACATTTACCGATCAGGAGAAATGGGTCAAAGTAGTAGCTGAACTTTCTGATCAAGCTGCTGAGAATAGTCATGTCCGATATATAAATTGGATTCAGAAAGAAGGCTTTGGTATTGAATTTTTTCATGATCCGGATCATTTAAACCATGAAGGAGCCGAAAAAGTTTCTAAATTGCTAGACCATTATTTGAAGCAATAAAATGACTAAACAAGAAACGGTAGATAGCATTCAATTCTTATTGGAGGAATTGTACCCAGAAACTCCAATACCTCTAGATCACACTGATTCATATACCTTATTAATAGCCGTATTGCTTTCGGCTCAATGTACAGATGAACGCGTGAATAAAATTACACCTTCTTTATTTAAAAGAGCCAATACTCCTTATGATATGGTTAAATTGGAGGTGGATGAAATCCGAGCAATTATTCGTCCCTGTGGTTTGTCTCCTAGAAAATCGAAAGCAATTTTTGAGTTGTCTCAAATCCTGATTGATAAATACGATGGTGAAGTGCCAGCTGATATGGATGCTTTAGAAGAACTACCAGGAGTTGGTCATAAAACGGCCTCTGTGGTCATGGCTCAATCTTTTGGGGTTCCAGCTTTTCCTGTAGATACTCATATTCATAGATTGGCTTATCGTTGGAAATTAACCAACGGTAAAAATGTAAGTCACACAGAAAAGGATTTGAAAAGATTATTCCCGAAGGAATTGTGGAATAAATTGCACCTACAAATTATCTTCTTTGGAAGAGAATATTGTCCTGCTCGCGGGCACAACCCTTATACCTGTCCCTTGTGTAAAAATATTGGACGTAAATCCTTATTTGAGGAGTACGATAAAAAGTTGATTAAGAAGAAATCAAAATAAAAGATGAAGGCAGAATTAGTGAGTATTCAAGTTGAGCGAACAGCACATATAAGGCAACTTGGAGAATTTGGAACGCATATAAAACATGTTATAATCTCTTGTCATGGTTATGGACAGTTGGGAGAGTTTTTTGTTCGGAAGTTCTCTAGTATTCATCGGGAGGATATATTGGTAATTTGTCCGGAGGCTTTAAATAAGTTTTATTTAGATGGTTTTAACGGTCGAGTTGGGTCCAATTGGATGACTAGTGATAGAAGAGATGTAGATATAGCAGATAATAGGGCCTATTTGAATCAAGTTTTGAGTTGGGTACGTTCGAATATGGCACATGACTATTCTTTACACTTATTGGGATTTTCTCAAGGAGCACAGACCTTAAGTCGTTGGGCAATTACTGAGAATTTACAAATTGATTCACTAACTTTATGGGGCGGGCGTCAAGCTAAGGATATGACTTGGGAAGAACTGAGAATCTGGTCCTTAGAGAATGATGTTCATATTCGAATGGGAACGGAAGACCCCTTCTATTCGGAGGTCAAAGTAGAAGCTTGGCTGGATGAATGGAAGAAGCATAATGTGAAGTTTGATTTCGAGTATTATGCTGGTAACCATAGCTTGGTAGCTAGTGCCATGAAAGATTATTTAAGTACCATAATTGATAAATAAAATACAATATGATGGCCAAGGATAAAAAATATGGGATGACTAAGGTTGCAGTTGCCGCATTGAAAGCGGAGAGTAGTCATCGATCAGAATTGGTTAGTGAGTTATTTATTTTTGATGCCTTTGAAATTATTGATGAAGATGGAGAGTGGTATCAAATAATTAATCAATTTGATGGTTATGAAGGCTGGCTATTGAAAAGTCAATCACGTGATATAGATGAAAATTTATACTTTTGCCTCGAAAAGAAAACCACTTTTACATCTAAGCTTTCTACAAAGATGTATTGGGATCATAAGCTTCATAGGATACCAAGGGGGACCTTTTTACCAGAGCAAGGACTGTTTACTTCCTTGGATATTGACGAACCAATAATTGCAGCTAAGGAAATTAAATTCTTACTTCCAGATCAAGCAATTATTATTTCAAAAAAGTATCTAAATGCTGGTTATTTGTGGGGTGGGAAAAGCCCAATGGGATTAGATTGTTCGGGTTTTGTTCAAGTATTGTTTAGGATGATGAATATCAATCTACCAAGAGATGCTTCTCAGCAAATAGATTTGGGGGTGTTAGTGGATTCATTGGAGGATATCCATTTGGGTGATTTGGCCTTTTTTGAAAATGAAAAAGGAGCCATTACACATGTTGGATTAATGCTGAATAGTACAGACATAATTCATGCGTCTGGTACCATACGTATCGATAAACTGGACCGAGAAGGTATATACAATGAAACGGAGAAACGATACACGCATAAATTGAGAATGATCAAGCGTTATATTGATCCTGAATTGATAAAATAATCGGGATTATATATGGTTTTGAATTATCCTGCTTAAACTAGCGGATATTTAGTACTTTTGCGGCAGTTCATATCTAAGATACATGAAGACAAAGACGCTTAAGAAGAATAAAATCAACGTAGTAACCCTGGGTTGTGCCAAAAATATATTTGATTCAGAAATAATGATGAGTCAATTACAGGCCAATAACTACGAAGTAGAGCATGAATCTCAAAAAGAAGATGCTGCGATTGTAATTATCAATACTTGCGGATTTATAGATAATGCAAAGCAAGAATCTATAGATACAATTATTCAATTTGTTGAAGCGAAGGAAGCAGGTGAGGTAGAGCAAGTCTACGTTACTGGATGTTTGTCTGAAAGATACATGGATGATCTACGTAAAGAGATTCCAGATGTTGATGATTATTTTGGAACCAAAGATTTACCTAGACTCTTAAAAGTATTAAGAGCAGATTATAAAAAAGAGCTGGTAGGGGAGCGTTTATTAACGACACCTGTACATTATGCTTATTTTAAAATTGCAGAAGGTTGTGATAGACCTTGTTCTTTCTGTGCAATTCCATTGATGCGTGGTAAGCATGTATCAACACCAATGGAAGAATTGGTAAAGCAAGCCAAGAAATTGGTAGCCAATGGAACGAAGGAAATTCTTTTGATAGCACAAGATTTAACCTTTTACGGATTGGATCTTTATAAAAAAAGAATGCTGGCTCAGTTATTAGAAGAGTTAGCGGCCATTGAAGGTTTGGAATGGATTAGATTGCATTATGCATACCCTGCAGGTTTCCCGATGGATGTCATTGACGTAATGAAAAAACACGATAATATCTGTAATTATCTTGATATGCCATTACAGCATGGATCTACCAAGGTATTGAAGGATATGCGTAGAGGAATTACACGTGAAAAGACGACCGAACTAATACAGAACATCAGAAAAGAAATCCCTGGTATTGCAATACGTACTACCTTGATCGCTGGTTATCCAGGAGAGTCAGAAGAGGATTTTCAAGAAATGATGGAATGGGTTGCGGAGATGCGTTTTGAGCGTTTAGGGATATTTGCCTATTCTCATGAGGAAAATACACATGCGCACAATTTTGAGGATGATGTACCGTTTGAAGTAAAACAAGCTCGTACTGAAGCTGTAATGGAATTGCAGTCAGGTATTTCCCACGAATTGAATCAAGCAAAAATTGGAAAACAATACCGTGTACTCTTTGACCGTGTAGAAGGTGGTTATTTCGTTGGAAGAACGGAATTTGATTCTCCTGATGTAGACAATGAAGTATTGGTGCAAGTAGCTGAAAATAATCATTTACGAATTGGTGATTTTGCAAATGTAATTGTTACCGGTGCAGATCATTACGATTTGTATGCTGATTTAGTATCCTAAAAATATAAAATGAAATACTGCTTATATCTTATTCTATTTATTTTGACTGGAAAGGTTTCTGCGCAAGTAGAAGAGTTACTTTCAAAAATTGAAATAGAAAATAAGATATACTCAGGCAATATTCATACACCCCTATTGTATAAAGGAGAAGACCCATTGTCTTCTCCTGTTATACGCCTGAATAGTGGGGAATACTTTCGTCTCCGATTTGATGATTTCTCCATGGAGATGAATAACTATAAGTATACTTTCATTCATTGTTCGCACGATTGGAAGGTTTCAGATATCATGGTTAATGATTACCTAGATGGATTTGAAGCTACCGATTTATTGGATTATGAATTTTCCTTTAATACCTATCAACCTTATATTCATTACAGTACAGCTTTCCCTAATGATCAGGTGAACCTAAGGCTTTCTGGGAACTATTTACTGGTTGTTTTTGATGAACAGGATGAGGTGATTCCATTGTTTACCCAACGATTTTCAATCTTTGAAGAGGATTTGGTTAAGCTCTATCCCAATTTACATATTGCCAGATTACCAAGAAATAGAGACACACATCATGAGATTGATGTAGAATTGGATTATACGGACTTTACGGTTTATAATCCAATGGAAGAGTTTCATTTGGTTTTACAGCAAAATGGGAGATGGGATAATGCCATAAGGGACCTCAAGCCAAATAGGTTTAAAACGGAGTATTTAGTCTACGATTATGAAAAGGAAAACAGTTTTCCTGCTGGGAATGAGTTTAGGGAATTTAGCATAAAATCCCTCCAGACCTATGGTATTCACGTTAAGCGAATAGGAAGGAAAGATTCCATTTTTAGAGTGAAATTGATGCATGATGGAGAAAGGGATAAAGCCTATTATACCTTTAATTTTGATATCAATGGGAAAAAGCAAATTCACGTTGTAAACAGAAATAATCCACATACGGAAGGAGATTATGCTTTTGTGAATTTTACCCTAGCTTCACCGTTTGGTGAAATGAACGGAGATATATACGTTGTAGGAGATCTCAACCATTGGCAATTGGATGAATCCAATAGAATGGAATATCGACCAAGAACGAATAGTTACCGTTCCATTATGTTGTTAAAGCAAGGGTATTATAATTATCAATATCTTTTTGTGCCCGAAGGAGATGTAGCTGGAATAACAGAGACTTTCGAGGGGGATTATTTTCAAGCCAATAATGAATATCAAGTTTACTTATACCACAGCAATCAAAGTTTATTGTACGATAGATTAATCGCTATTAAATTCCTTGAGATTAACGCCTTTTAAAGGTGCCTACTTGAACGAAGCGTCTTTTAGATAGCCTTTCACTCAAAAAATTAAAAAACCCAATACCAACTGCATCTGAAGCTAAATCGATAAGATCAAATTCTCTTGTTGCTATAAATGCTTGGCTAATTTCTTCTCCTAAAGCAAACAGTACTATACAAACTGTTCCAGTCAAAATAGATTTGGAAAACAGTGTGAACCTTCTGAATTTTAAAGCAAAGTTTAGGAGAAAAGTAAAGGATCCAAATAAGATTAAATGGCCAATTTTATCTCCATAAGGAGTCGAATTTGAAATATTAAAAAATACACTAGAACCTCCTGTATTCGCAAGGTAAATTACCCAAATGGTAAAAAGAAAAAAAGAGGAGGCTGCGAATGCCGCTATTCTATACATGTTGATCTATTTTGGTCTTGCCCAGATGATAATAACAAGGCGCAAGTTATACCTTTAGTTTGGGAAATGAATTTAAGAATTGAATATTAGTGTGAAAAATTGCTAAGATGGTTACTAGGTTCATTTTTTGCAAAAAAAAAAGAATAGATCAACAGAAGGGTAAAACTGTTGATGCTATTCTTTTTCTGAATTTCCACCGTAAATAGGCAGGGTCGTTCAGTTGAAGATTGTTGCTTCATAGATTGGGTCTTACTGTAAAAATGTAGTAAGTGTAGCTGCTAAATGCAAATGCAAATGAAAATAGTAGCCCCAATACCATACGTGTGAAATTCACTTTCTTAATTTTTTGTTCGCTGGAAGTCATAACAATAAAAATTAAAATTAATCCAATTAAATAGGATTGTTAATAGAATAATGATAATAATATAAAACAATAGCTTTATATGATATAATAGATAATAATTATTTATTTACACTAAAATAGGAAAAAATATTTAATTATTTATATTAATTTTTGCTGTATTGTTGAATAGTGAATCATTGTTGGACTGCCTATAGCCACTGTTCAACTATAATAGGGGGTTGAGCTTGTTGTTTGAAAATTAGATAATTAGTCGAACGAATTGACTAGGAAGTAATCCTAGACATTTTTTGAATGCTTTAGAGAATTTGGGTAAGTTCTCGTAACCAAGCATATAACTAACTTCTGAAATAGTATACCTACCGGAAAGTAAAAGATCTTTAGCGCGTTGCATCCTATAATTTAGATAATGCTTGATTGGACTTCTGCCAAATATCTTTTTGAAAGTTCGTTTAAATTGAGATTCAGAGAGCCCAGTATCTTCGTAAATTTCTTCTAAGTGTGGAGCTTCTTGCCAGTGTGTTTCTAAGTTTTCTTTGGCATCCATAAATGAAGAAATATCTGCATATTTAGCTTCCTGTTTATTAATCACAACCTTTTGTTCTGGTTCCATAAAGAATTCTGATAAAATGGAACTGATAAGGTTTAATGCATGTAAATGACCAATCAATTTCCCTCCAGCATATATGGCTTCGATATTTGAAATGTATCTTTGATCGATTTGTTTGAAGACATGGACAGATTCTGTGCTACTCAAAGTCTTTTGCCAGAAACCCTCATTTTTGTCACAAAGGATATTATCGGTAGTCCATTGTTTACTTAGGAAAATGATAAAGAAGTTAACAGGAATGTCCTTTTTGTAGGCAATCATTGTTGTTGTATTTGGCGTAGAGAATACGATCCCATATTTTTTAGAAACACCCAGTTCTTCCATTTCTCCATCGATAGTATGTTCAATGGAAAAGGCATCATTGATTTGAAATTTTATAATGTAGAATTGCTCTTCAAGACCTTGTTCACGAATAACCGTGAGATCATTAGTTAGGGTAAAATCCAATTTAGCTATATAGAGTCCTTTTTGGATTTCATCCCAATCGATTTTTCCTTGGGCAAATTTGTAGTTAAAATGTAAGGTATGGCCCGTAACGGTACTGCCAGTCTGTTGAGCTAAGTTGTCCAACCAGACATCTGGAGTGGTGATTTTTGTTCGCACCACATTCGCTTTTTCTTGCTTCGGCGCTTCCATTATTAATTTATTTTAGTGACTATATAAGTTAATGAAATTTTGCCTGAAAACGAAGTGTTTCAAGCCTTATATCAAACATCATTTTATGCATTTATACTATCAATCTTATATATTGACTTGGTAACATTCCTAGGCATTTTTTAAAGGCCTTGGAAAATTTAGTTAAGTTTTCATAGCCCAACATATAACTGACTTCAGAAATGGTATACCTACCTGTTAATAGCAATTCTTTTGCTCTTTGCATTCGGTAGTTTAAGTAGTGTTTGTAGGGGCTATAACCAAATATTTTTTTAAATGATTTTTTAAACTGGGATTCAGATAGTCCTGTGTCTTCGCATATTTCTTCAATATGTGGTGCTTCTTGCCAATGGTATTCTAGATTTTCCTTCGCATCTAAAAAGGATGAAAGGTCAAATTCTTGGGCTTCTGTTTTGTTGATTACCACTTTTTGTTCTGGTTCCATAAAAAACTCTGAAAGAATAGAGGTGAGTAGGTTAAGCGCATGTAGGTGACCTATTAGCGATCCTCCGGCATATATAGCCTCTAAGTTAGAGATATACCTTTGGTCTATGGGTTTGTAAACGTGGATGGATTGATTACTGCTTAGCGTATTGTGCCAAAAACCAGTCTGTTTGTCACATAATACATTTTCTGATAACCACTGTTTACTCAGAATGATTGTAAACATTTTAATGGGAGTGTGCTTTTTGTACCGAATCATGGTAGTGGTATTGGGAGTAGAAAATACAATCCCATATTTTTTGGAGACTCCCAATTCTTCAATTTCACCATCAATACTGTGTTCAATGGAGGTATCGTTAATTTGGAATTTCATCATATAGAATCCGTCCTCTAGAGTTTGTTCACGGACTACTGATATGTCCCTCATTAGGGTGAAGTCAGATTTAGCTATATAGAATCCTTTTTGAATTTCATCCCAACGGATAGTTCCGTCGGCAAAATTACTATTACATATTAATACATTACCTTCAACTTTACTATCCGTCTGAATAGCTAAATCTTTTATCCAAATGTCTGGAGTGGTGATTCTATTTCGCACCACCGTTTCCTTTATTTCTGGCGTCGGTGCTTTCATAGTCATATTATTTATTACTATATAATATAACAATTATCGTGCTGAAAATGAAATATTTAACAATTTATCGACGAACTGTGTGAATTTTTAGCTTTAAATGCTAATTAGGATTTAAAGCTAAGGATATTACTTTCTCCAAGGTCACCTACCAATGCTATGAGTTGACTATTAGGCAGTTCATTTTTCCATTCAGCCGCAGCTTTTTGTGCGCGTTTTCCGGTTTGACAGTGGATGTATACGGTGGTGTATTTTCGCAATTCATCTAGATATTTTTCCAAATGATTAGGGTCAATTGGCTGAGCAATACTAGGTTGTTTTTTCCTTTCAGCAGCTGTTCTTATATCCACAACTATAGACTGTTCATCTCCCTGTCTATAAGATCCAATAGGCAGTGTATCTATACTGCAACTATGGTTGTATTCAGGCTTATCTAAACTGGTTAAGTCGAAGTTAATAGGGTTTTTCTGGAATCCAAAACTGCTGAAATGGTTGTTAAGAAGATCTAGCTGAAGGAAGTTCCCCGCTGCAATCTTGCCTATTCCGCAAATCATTTTAATGGCTTCTGAAGCTTGCCATACACCCATTACTCCAGGTAGTACTCCTAATACACCTATTTCTGAACAGGAAGGGCTTTCTCCATCGCTAGGTGCCTCTGGAAATAAACAACGGTAGGATGGAGATCCTTTCCAATTGAAAACGGAAAGTTGACCCTCAAATTTATATATAGCAGCAAACACCCAAGGTTTGTCTAGTATAATGCAGGCATCATTAACCAGGTATCTACTGGCAAAATTATCCGCACAATCTAGGATGAGATCCCAATCGGAAATAATCTCTAAGGCGTTGTCTTGGTGTAAAAATTCTTTATAAACGACTATGTCTAATGCTGGGTTGATGGCAGATAATCTATTTGCAGCTACTTCTGCTTTTGATTTCCCTATATCATCAGTTTGAAATAAAATTTGCCGTTGAAGGTTAGAAATAGAAATACTATCCCCATCAACAATTCCTATTTTTCCGATTCCAGCTGCGGCCAAATATTGTAGGGCAGGGCAGCCTAAACCTCCAGCTCCAATAATCAATACAGCCGCTGTTTTCAATTTTAATTGACCTTCTAGACCAATCTCATCCAGGCGTAGGTGTCTGTCGTACCGGATGTGCTCGTTTTTACTAAGGCTAGACATATTATTGTAAGCTTAGATCCCAATTTTTCCAAACGGTGTCATATCCGTGGGATTTGAAAAGTGCTTCCATCTCTGCAGGACTTCTCTCATCGGAAATTTCAAATTGTTCAAGTGAATCTTCATCTACTACATATCCTCCTGGGTTGGTTTTTGAGCCAGCACTAATAGAGGTTATTCCCAATTTGAAAATATTATTTCTGAAATCTTCACTTTCACGTGTAGACAGTGATAGCTCTATTTCTTGATCGAGTAATCTGTAGGCAAATATTAATTGTGCTAAGTGTTTATCCGTCATTTCAACCTTCGGCTCTAAATTACCTTCATGAGGTCTTAGTCTCGGGAATGAAATGGAGTAAATACTTTGCCAATATTTTTTTTGTAAGTAACGCAGGTGTAAAGCAGTGAAGAAGCTATCTATTCTCCAATCCTCTAAGCCAAAAAGAGCTCCTAATCCAATTTTATGGATGCCTGCTTTTCCCAGTCTATCTGGGGTGTCTAGACGGTGGGAGAAATTAGATTTATTCCCACGTGTATGGTGTTTGGTATAATCCTCTTTTCTATACGTTTCTTGATATACTAATACTGCATGTAGTCCTATTTCAAGTAGTTCTTCGTATTCCGCTTGTTCTAGCGGTTGAACCTCTATAGATATATTTGCAAAGTAGGGTTTAACCAATTCTATCGCATGTTTCAAATAAGAGACGCCTACTTTTTTATTGGCTTCTCCTGTAACCAGTAAAATATGCTGATAACCTAAGGAGCGAAGATGTTTTGCTTCCTCAATGATTTCATGATCCTTTAAAATCTTTCGTTTAATACGATTGTTCATTGAGAAGCCACAATAGGTACAGATGTTTTCACACACATTGGAAAGGTACATAGGAGCATACATTTGCATGGTCTTTCCGAAACGCTTTACGGTTAGTTCATGACTTTCTTGCGCCATGCGTTCCAAATAAGGGTCGGCTGCTGGCGAAATTAATGCTTTAAAGTCTTCAAGGTCACGTTGGCTTTTGCCAAGTGCTCTTTCTACATCCTTACTAGTTTTCCCGTAAATATCCTTTTTGATTTCATCCCAAGAATATTGGTCAAAAAGGGTTTCAAATGATTGCATAGGATCTTTTTACTTATTGTTGTTCAAAATTCCGAAATTTTAAGCTGATATGAAACTATGGGAGCCGAAAATTAGCATGGTAAGGTGAAATTTTAATTGGTAGAATATAGAAGGTAAAACAGCCATAAATGCAATGTTTAACCTTTTGGAAGTTAGTCGCTTGCTAATTATTTGAAAAATAGTGTTCAAAACCTTTGATTTTACTGGGATTGTTACGCATATTTGCATCGCAATAAACGTACGGCCTCGTAGCTCAACTGGATAGAGTACTTGACTACGAATCAAGCGGTTACAAGTTCGACTCTTGTCGAGGTCACTTTAAAAGTCTTTCAAGCAATTTGCTTGAAAGACTTTTTTTTTGTGATTGATTTAAAGGTAATATGGTTTTATCTAGTCTCTATATTCAACCTGTTGATGTCTAGCGAATGGTATACAATGAAAAAATTAATTAGAGCGCTGATAATTAGTGCGTCTTTTTGATAGAATTTAAGAGGGGATGTCCTCGGTAAGCACCAAAGAGTAATTTGTAGGATTTACTCTTCGTTTAGGTAATTGTAAGAATTCTTGTAATAATCAGGATGTTGCATAAAAAGGTTTTCCTGTAGATTTTCAGCATCTATTTTCTTTTTGGAAAATTCATATTTCAATTCCTTCAAAGTAGATTTGAATTGGTGGAAAACTGATTTACCTTGTTCAAAGTAGACATTATCAATGTTATAATGAATGATTGCTCCTTTGCACATTTCACAAGGTTCAAAACTGGAATACAAATATAATTTGTTCCTATCCAATGCATAAAATTCAGTGCCGTACTTTTCGAAAGCCATATTTAGGGCATTAATTTCAGCATGGCCACTTAGTTCCTTTTTATCAAATACTGTATTGTAGCCTTTTCCAATGATTGTATCTTGGTAGATTAATAGTGCTGCTACTGGGACATCATTCGATTTGAGTGCTTCTTTTCCTAGTTTGGTAAGATTCTTAAGAATCTCCTTAGAAATTTCCGATTTTGGTTTTAAGTGATACAATTGAGTTGGAAATAAGAGTAATACCAATGAAACCAATATAAGTCCTAAGCCAAGCAGGGTTATGAGGGAGTTCTTTTTCTTCATGTTCTTTTATCTAATTCCTCCAAAAATTGATTCCATTTGAATTTTAACAGATTTGTGAATTTAATTAATAGAAATGGTAATGACACTAGACGGGGGGCAAAATGATTAATTTATTAGCTTCACTATTTGAACAATAGTGATACCATTTGATTCTGCATCCAATTTGATAACCACTTGTAATAATGAGAAGGACTTAAATGCTATAATTATAGTCTTTCTATTAATAACGGTGTTTATTCTAAATACATGATCATTAGTTTATTGTGAAAAACTTAAAAAAAATCTCATAAGTTGTTTGATTTATAGGATTAAACTTACGTATATTTGCATCGCATTAAAGCAAGGCCTCGTAGCTCAACTGGATAGAGTACTTGACTACGAATCAAGCGGTTACAAGTTCGACTCTTGTCGAGGTCACAAAAAATCCTTCAGTAAATATTTACTGAAGGATTTTTTTTGTCTTTATTTTAAATCAAATATTTGGCGGGCGCATAGCTCAAAAAAAAAGCCATTACATTTTGTAATGGCTTTTACTATTATTAATTAAGGTTAGTCTAATTGAGACCAAGTGGTTTTACTATCTCTTTTAATTTGAAGAATAGCATATAAGATAAGTGGACCTATCAATCCTCCTATTACAGATGATATTTCTGCATTATCGTAGTACGACATATATGCAACTACCAAACTTGAAGCAACCAAGCCCCAAAAGCCCCATTTTTTCCATTTGAAAACAGCGATGGTAAACACTACATTGAGGATTCCTACTATACCCAACATCGTGTTATTTAATTTGGCTATCTGATTCATGGCATCTTCTGAAAACTCTGCCAAAAACTCCATAATTGCGCCATAGAAAACTAAGTATACCAATACTGTGAAAACACCTCCTACAAGGCCTAAAATTAGCCAGGCTGTCACGCAACCGTGTCTTTTCTTTTCTTCCATTTTTTAGTTTAGTTTAAATTTTTTTTCCTTTTATTCCTCGTATACAAAAATTTCACTTTCCTGTGTTTCGGAGAATAAATTGCTAGATGATTGCTGAATATACGAGTTTTCTTTGGTTTCTATAATTTTTACCGTCAGGATCATGTTTTCGGGTAGAATTTCGTTATCCGGGTTCTCTAGAATTTTCTTTAAGGTCAAGGTATAAATACAATCCTTAACCCATTTTACCTTAAATTTTAGTTTTGTTCTGGAAAAATCTGAGTATTCAATTTGAGTATTTCCTTTTCGTTCAATATAAAAATTACCATATTCGGCATTCTTGATAACGAATTTCCCATTTTTAAATTTTTTACAACCTGGATTCTGAGCAAAGACTCCTATTGAAAATAGAAACAGGAATGCGACTAATATTCTTTTCATAAAGTTTTGTTTAAATTAAAGACTTTCTACAAGGCACTGGATAGATTTTTGAAATGCAACTCTTTGTTCATCAGTAAAGACTTTATGAACAGATCCGTCTTGTGTTTCTATTTTAATATTTGCTAATGGCAGTTGACTTAACTTGGCTAATTCTTTTTCTTTCTTGTAAGTCCCCCCGAAATACAACATAAACCTATTGTTACAGTTGTACATGGCATCATTTTCGAATTCAAGAATATCTCCATTTTCAAATTGTAAAACAATTTTGTTTTCATCCTTTATACATTCTCCTGAACCAAATGGGGAGAAGGTAAAGAGTACTACATTTTTTAAGCTAGGAATAGAAGAAGTCCCTACATCTATAAGTATCCATTGTGATTCATCCTCTTCTGATAATAACATTACCGTTGGGATGGTTTTGTAATTCATATTGGTCCTTTCATCCAGTAAAGTAGTGACATAATCTCCACAGCCTGGTGCGTGACTTTTAATTTCTTTTAAAGAATTTTCTGTTGTGGCAGGGGCATAAAGCCATGTGCCATCGTCTGCTAGAATTACCCTTTGACCATCTTCTGTTGTTGCATTGATTTGCGCAGATAGATTTGTACAAAGTGTAATGAATAATGCCAAAAAGAGCTGTTTAATGTATTTCATAGTGGTAGTATAAAATTTTATGGATTCTTCATGTTTTCGATGGTCCAATTACTTATTGGAGAATTGGAATTTGTGTTGAATAAATGTTGTCAATATCTCTCAAATATAGTTTTTTAATTTAAAGCAATAAAATAGATGAAGCTGCTAATTGGCTTTTGATTTGGTCCTATTTTGGAATTATATTATTAGCGTATATTGACTCAAATTGTAAATTTACAATGCTAAAGAAAGGTAAGGTATATACTATTGATTGACCTATATGCGTTGATTGATTAAATTGTATTAAAATGAAACGTGCGTTATTAATCTTTGGGATAATTGGATTATTGTTTTGTCATTTTTATTTGCCCCGAATAATCACGCAAATAGATCATCCATTAATATCCATTTTCAGAAAGGAGCGAGGATCTGAAATAAGTTATGAAAAGGATGGGGTGAAGGGGGAGTCTATTTCTTTTAATTCTTTTGATAATACGAAAATTAGCGGTTTTCTTTGTCATTCAGCATTACCTGAAACAAAGGCAACCGTTCTGCTTCTTCACGGAATACGATCCGATAGAAATTCCTACTTGGCTTTGTCAAAAGAATTATCCCAATTGGGATATGCAACGGTTGCTATTGATCTTAGAGCGCATGGGAAAAGTGGAGGGACTCATTGCACCTTCGGCGTGAAAGAGAAAAAAGATATTTCGATGCTTATAGACCTCTTAGAAGAGGTGCACGGGGTAACGAAGGTTGGAGTTTGGGGAAGGTCTTTGGGAGGGGCTGTGGCACTTCAGGCAATGGCTGTTGATGCTAGAATACAATTTGGGATTGTGGAAAGTTCTTTTTCCAGTTTTAATCAAATATGTCAGGATTATATGGGATATTACTTGGGAATGAGTAATCGTTTATTCTCAAATTATTTGGTGGCTAGAGCAGGTGCAATTGCTGATTTTGATCCGAAGAAAAGTGACCCCTATACATCCTGTGCTAGTATCCAACAACCAATATTAATAGTCCATGGCGATATGGATGAAAGGATTTCATTTCATTATGGTGAATCAAATTATAAAAATTTAGGCAGTGATTATAAGCGTTTTATCCTTTTGGAAGGGGGGAATCATTCAAATATATGGGAAAAAGGAGGGAATGAATACTTCAATAGTATCTATGACTTTTTGGAAAAAAATGTCCTAGTGAAATAGAATTTGTATAATTTGAGTACTGAGGTATATTTTGTACTTTTACTTTTTAATAATTTTTAATGTATTTCAATGCTTTCTAATAGTCGTTATATGACCATTTTCTCATCTGAAAATTTCAGCCTAAAACAATTAGTTTTTTGCTGTTGTTTTTTTCTTTGTTTTAATCTTGTAGCCCAACCCTTGGATTGGGTATCCGTAAATACAAATACTACGAGTAGTTATGATTCGGATATCCAAATAGCTACGGATGGATCCTTGTATGCCATAGGGGTATTTGCTGACACCATTGACTTGGAGCCAGGAAGTGGTATATCAAATTTCGTCAGCAGTGGTGGAAATGATATGTATATTCAAAAGTTGAATTTCCAAGGTGGATTAATATGGGGAAAACAGATAGGGAATAATCAAAATATATATACAGAGAAAATTAGAATAGATGCTAATGGAGATCTCATAATTATAGGGCGTTTTATAGGTACAGTAGATTTTGATCCGAATGCTGGAGTTCAAAACTTAACAGGTGATGAACAAGATTTTTATGGATTTATTCTAAAGCTTAACGCTAGTGGTGATTTTATTTGGGTCAAGGAAATTAGCGGTAGTCAGGATATCGAGCCCTCTTCTTTATATACGGATAATGATAATGCGATCTATACCATTGGAGCATTTAAGGGAACTGCAGATTTTGATCCAGATCCCGTGGATGTTTTAAATTTAAGTTCTACAGGTCCTGGGGATCATATGTTTATTCAAAAACTGGATGAAGAAGGTGATTTGGATTGGGTGAAAAGTATTGGAGGAAATGGAAATACAAGACCTTCGGATATTGTTTTGGATAGTTCAGGCAATATTTATATCACTGGTGATTTTAATCAAACAGTTGATTTTAACCCAGAAATTGGAATTAATAATTTCATTCCAATCGTACCAAATACCTATACAACTTTTGTATTGAAGTTGGATTCATTGGGACAATTTACATGGACGAAAATCTTGGAAAGTGCTGGAGTAAATGGTGGGAATACCATAAAGGTAGACGACGATAATATTTATATCGGAGGACATTTTAGAGCAGATATGGATTTTGATCCTGGAACAGGAGTTAGTAGTTTATCCTCTTTCTCAGTTAAAAATGGCTATGTATTAAAGTTGAATCTACAAGGGCATTTTATTTGGGCAGCTGGATTTGAATCCTTGGGTTCCGCAAAATGTGAAGTAAAAGATTTAGGAATAGATGATAATGGAAATATTTATGTCCTAGGTGACTTTACTGGCGATGTTGATTTTAATCCAAATGCAATTGATGCGGAGGCATTTTTCTATTCTTCATTTGGTAGCTATGATATTTTTATTGAAAAGCTAAGTCCTAATGGGGAGTATATCTGGATGAAACAAATGGGGGGACCAACAACGGATAAAACTTATGCTATTCAAATTGATCCTTCAAATAACATCTTTACTACTGGAATTTTTTCAAATACGCTTGATTTTGATTTAGGATCTGGAGTTTTAAACCATACTGCGAATGGGATCTATGATACCTATATTCATAAAATGAGTCAATGTGAATTTGAGGAAAATATAAGTCCCGTTGCATGTCTAAGGTACGAATCTCCAAGTGGTCATGAGGTATGGAGAGAAAGCGGGGTTTATAGTGATGTTGTTGCTGACACCAATTTTGAAGGTTGTTATATTGTGTATTCCATAGATCTTACTGTAAAACATGTAAATACAGGAATTCAAAGGGTAGGAGATACTTTTATTGCTGATGCTGATAATGCTATCTACCAATGGTATCATTGCGAATTCAATTTATTAGCCATGCCTGGAGCAACTAACCAAAGCTTTAATGTTCCGCAGAATGATCCCTATTTGGTAATAGTTACCGAAAATGGATGTACAGATACTTCTGACTGTGTTTGGGTGGATAATTTGGCACTTCTTGACTTAAACCAGGACAACCAACCAATTGTTTATTACAATGCTGAAGTAAATTTTATAGGCCTCGAGCATGATTTGGGATTGGAAGGAATTATCTCCCTTAGAGATCTTTATGGACGGATATTGCAATCCTATACCTTAAGAAACCAACAGAATCAATTTTTGATGGATGTATCGGCTTACCCGAAAGGAATATATTTGATTGATTACCTGAAAAAGGGTGGTTCTTCCTTGGTTAAAAAGATTATAATCCAATAATTTTGTTCTTTCCAATTAGCGATCAACTTTCTTACTTATTTAGTGAATGATAGACACGGGTGTATTTGATAAAACCTTTGAAAAGGAAAATTTCTCAGGAAAGGTTTTAACAGAAAGGAATTACGACAATTGTACATTCATTGAATGTAATTTTCTAAAGGCAGAATTTTCCAATATTACTTTTGTTGACTGCAGGTTTGTGGCTTGTGATATAAGTCTGTCGAAGCTATTTAATACGGGAATGAAAACGGTAAGCTTTGATGCGTGTAAAATGATAGGACTTACTTTTTCAGATTGTTCTGACTTCCTGTTTGCATGTGATTTTAAGGATTGTCAAATGGATATGTGTTCCTTTATTGAAATGCCCTTGAAATCTTCTAGTTTTAAAGGAACATCTTTAAGAGAGGTTGATTTTTCTGATGCAGATCTTAGCAAGGTGGTTTTTTCTTCCTGTAATTTAGATCGTGCTATTTTTCAGAACACACGATTAGAGAAGACCGATTTCAGAACGGCCTTAAATTATGCTATAGATCCTGAATTAAACAAAATGTCTGGAGCCCGATTTTCTACCGATGGTTTGGTGGGCCTTTTAACCAAATATAAAATCAAAATTGATTAGTGAGCTCATTACACTAGTCAAAAAAACACCAATAAATACCATTGAATATCCTACAAAAGATAAGTTGGCTTTGTTGTATTATTCTTCCAATGGCATGTGGCTATAAAGCGCAATTGAAAAAAGGAAGATTCCTTTCACATGCAAAGATTGTAAAGGTACCCTTTCAGCTGAATGCAAATATGTTGTTTGTGGATGTACTAATAAATGGAAGCCCTAAAAGGTTTATTTTGGATAGTGGAGCCCCAAATGTCATAGATCAGCATATTCAAGATGAGTTGAACTTCAAAGTAGTTTATGACACCGGGTTTAAAGATGCATTGAATAGGTCTAGGAATTTGGAAATGGTGAAGGTGGATTCGCTGAAGTTTGGTGAAGTGACCATTCTAAATTCGGTGGCTGCGGTAGCTGATTTTAGTAAGTTCACATGTTTGAATATTGACGGTATAATAGGGACCAATATCATGTCTCATTTTGATTGGGAAATTGATTATACTAACGAGATAGCAACACTTTTCAAAGGAGGAATTCCTACAGATAGCCTTCAAGAGTACGGTAAAGAAATTCCTTTTACCATGAATGCCCAAAAGAGTCCCTTTATTGACCTAAAAGTTGGCAAAACAACCTTTCATAAGGTGGAGATAGATTTAGGTTCTAATGGAGGTATAGGTATCAATAAATGGAAAAGTTTTGAACCAGATAATTTTACTGATCATACATGGGTATATGGAGAAACTTCCATCGGGATCCATGGACCTATAACAGATACTACCAGACTTGTTAGGATTGAGGATGCCTTTTTAGGTGAATATGCTATCGAGGATACTAAAATGACGGTTAAGCCTACATCTACTAGTAAAATTGGAAACAGATTTTTTAAAAATTTCGATCTAATATTATCTTGGTCACGTGAAGCTATGTATTTAAAAGCAAACAGGGCGTTATCGACTAATTTGAACAAGGATAATGTCTATTTAGGATGGAAGGAAGATGGACTTTATATAAAGGGGTTTACAGCGGAAAGTGCCCTACGAGAATTTGGGATTGAAATAGGCGATAAAGTATTGAAAGTAGCTGATATTAATACTACTCATATAGCAATGGCTAAATTCTGCTCATTAAAAGAGGGGTGGAATGGAAATGTTAAACTACTCGTTGAAAAAGTTAATAGCCAAGAAATTATAGAACTTGTGGTAAATATCGTTCATAATTAATAAGACCTAAGTAAATTACAAGGTTCAAACTTCTAAAACCTTGCTATTCTCCTCTTAAACTGAAACATTATTAGAACTAGAATAAAAACGGCAATGCTACCATACGATAGCAACAGTAGTTCATTGGAATAAATCCAATGTTGAAGATTAAATAAGGATGCAATTAGCATTAGAAATGCAGCAATACCGCCTAATAGATATACCGATTGTCTTTTGAGTTGAAATAATAGCAATAAGGGGATAAACAAAAGGCCACTTATTACTGATGCAATTAGTAATTCATTTGCACCAGTCCAGTGCTGGGCCTTAAATAAGGCAGAAATTAAAATTAAAAAGGCAGACATTCCTCCTAATAAATAAACCGATTTTCGCATGACTGTTCGATTAGTTAAAATGTTTATCTATAACATCCATTAATATACAAATTAATCTAATCACTTTTTATGTTTGTTATTATTTATAGGTGATTTATTTATTAATAATTTGTATTTCACCTCCTTGAGGTACTGTAACTAGGGAATTTTAAGATGTTTATGTAGGTTTTGTTGGGATTCAATAACCGATGAATCAGCTAATCTTGTTATTTCATAAATAAAAGGTAGTTTTTCGCAACGGTTGATTCTGCTATTTTGCCATAAATGAAAAAACTTTTTTCATTTTCATGACGAACAGATTTATTAGGTTCAAACCATTTCCAAATAAACCCACCAGCAATCCACTTTTCATTCCAAAAGGTATTGAACTTAGCTTGAAGTGCATCAGATTGACAGCTTTCACAATAGGCTTCTTTAGTTACACTTTCCCAAGGGTTTTGGGTAGTGAATTCGGTTGTTCTGTATCCGTATTCGGTAAATAGTACTGGAATATTGAATTTATAATGTGTGGTGTAGATCTCCTTTTTCCATTTTCCCCAGCTTAATTCTAATTCAGAAATACTGGGTGTAGCCTCTGTTGAAATAGGAAAGTACGCATCTATACCAATATAATCTAGTTGTTTCCAAAATGGAACACGGCTATACTCATCCCAGTTTGCAGCATAGGTTATTTCTCCTGAATAAATTGAGCGAATACCAGAGATTAAACCTTCCCAAAATTTTGGATCACGGGTTATAGCAGCTTCTTGTTCTGTTCCAATACAGAAAATTTCCACATTATGTTTTTCTGCTAACTGAGCAAAATTTAAAATATAATGAGTGTAATCAGCTTGCCAGTTTTTCCAATTTGGCTCCTTCATTTGTAGTTTTCCACAAAATGAATGATCAGACAGCCATATGTGAGGTTTTAACATCACTTTTAAGCCCTTGCTTTTGGCCAATTTAATTGCCTTCTCAGTCCCGGTGATTGATTCACCTTCCCATTGCCATTTTGTTCTATGGTGTATGTTTCCAGTTTCAACATCACAATAAGCATAGGGGACCCAGGATATCCATTCAGAATTTATTTGTTTTAGTTGATCAAATCCATCCTCTGCAATTGCGCTTTTTTCAGCAACAAAATTGACACCGGTAATTTTTTGAGCATGGCTGAGACTAATTTGTGTCAGAAAACTTATTAGAAAGAGAAATCTAAGGTGTGACATGGTGAATAGCGGCTTTTATTAATGGTAAAAATTATGCATTAATTTTCAATTTCAATTGTTTCATTTTGAATAATTCTGATAATCTGTTCATTAAAATCAATAATTGATGTTGTCCTATGTTAATTATAAGTATTTGTTGTAATTATTTTATAAATATTGAATAAATTCGCAAGCGAAATTAGTAATGTTTTTTATTCATATAAATTGAAAACATTCATAAAATTCATCAAAATTGAAGCTTAAAAGTACTGTAATAATCCTTTTGTTATCCTTCTTTTTCTTTGTTACGAAAGAGGTTCGTGCTCAGTTAGATTCGGTAAATAATGCTTATTATTTTGACGATGATGAAGGATATTTGAAAAATATCCTGAAGCTGAATCTTACCGGTCCATTGGTAGGTGATATTAGTGTTCATTTTGAAAGGAAAATAACTGATTTTTTTACCGTTGAGATTGGGACAGGCCTTGTGATTCCAAATGGCGCATTACTTAGAAATTACAAACCTTTTGAAAAGGAGGTTGAGAATGGCTATAGTCTTTCTTTGGCTACTCGTTTCTATTTGAGAAACGATGCTCCCGAGGGGTTATTTTACGGATTGATGGCCATAGAGCGAAATTACACCTCTCAAGAGATGGACATTAAATGGTCTCAATTTGAATTTATTGTAGGTGGTCAATTTGAAATAAGAAATAGACTAATATTGGATTGTTTTTTTGGAATGGGTGCAGAATTTGCACAAGCCACTGGAACTGATATTAGTGATGATTTAGATACAGAAGCTTCTAATCCTGTACTTAGATTTGCTGTTAACCTTGGATATATTCTTTAATACATACATTATGAAAAAACAAATTGGTCTTTTGGCCTTATTTATTCTTGCAGTGACTTTTACTTTTGCTCAAGAGAAATCGGACAAAGTAGAAATAAGTTGGGGTGATGAATTTAAGACTTCTAGAAGGGCTACATTAAGTCATTTGATTGGTCATGATGAAACAGGGATTTATGCGCTAAAGACAAAGCGAAATATTCTCGGATTAGTAAAGAAAACGGTTTATTTGGAACATTTCGATAATGAGATGAACCGTACTACGGCTGTAGAGTTAGAGCTTGAAGAGAATGGTAAAGAGAAAGATTATGAATTCATTGTTCAGATGAATAATGATCTGCATGTCTTTTCTTCGTATAAAAATCAAAAATTAAAGAAGAATTTCTTATTTGTTCAGCCTTTAGATAAAAATACTCTTCAACCATCAGGACCTTCGGAAAAGGTTGCAGAAATAAGTTATAGAAGCTACGGTAAATACAACAGTGGTAATTATGCTTATAGAATGTCTAGAGATAGTTCAAAAGTATTGGTATACTATAACTTGCCATACAAAAGAGGAGAAAACGAGAAATTCGGCTTTCATGTATACAACAACAATATGGAGTTGTTATGGGAGAAGGATGTTGAATTACCTTATAAAGATGGTTTATATAGAGTAGATGGTTTTAACATAGACAATAGTGGGAATGTTCATCTATTGGGGATGGTATTTGACAATAATCGTGCTTTAAGACGTAGTGGAAGATCAGGTCATAATGCGGATGTGGTTACTTTTAGAAGTAAGCGTAAGGGGAAACCAAATTACCATTATGAAATAAACAGCTATAGAGATCTTGGTGAAAGTGAAACTAAATATCCGATTGAAATAAAGGGTAAATTTCTTTCTGATATGCAGATTACTATTAATGAAGATAGTGATATTATCTGTGGAGGTTTCTTTTCTAAAGTAGGTACTTTTAGTATCAAGGGAGCGTATTTTTTGAAAATTGATTCAGAGACGAAGGAAATCGTAAGTGAAAGTTTTAAGAACTTTGGAATCGATTTCATCACTTCTACTATGAGAAAAGGAAAGAAGAAGCGTACTAAGAAAAAAGCCGCTAAAGGAAAGAATGTAGAATTATATGAATATGATCTTGATGAGATTGTATTAAAAGATGATGGTGGTGCTATTTTGATTGGTGAACAGTATTATATTCGTGTTGTAACTACAACTACTAGCAATGCTAATGGTGGAACATCTACTACAACCACATATCACTATTATTATAATGATATAATTGCTATCAATATGTCTTCAGATGGTCAGATTGAATGGGCTAAAAAGATTGCAAAGAGACAACATACTACGAACGATGGTGGTTTCTACTCTTCTTATTCACTATCTGTAAAGGATGATAAAATGTATTTTATATTTAATGATAATGTAAAAAACATGGATTATAAAGGAGATGGGAAAATTGCGAACTTTACTAAAAGTAAAAAGGCGTTAGCAGTATTGGTCACCCTTGATAACAATGGTAATCAAGAAAAGGAGGCTTTATTTACTGCTAAAGAAGCTGGTATCCTGTGCCGACCAAAGGTTTGTGAACAAATCTCAAATGATGAGGTTATTCTTTTTGGACAACGGAAAAAGAAGCAAAGGTTCTCTAAAATGAAGTTTAAAAACTAAGTTTAGTTCCTAATAAAAACAGCGGTCATTTATTTGACCGCTTTTTTTTGCATTACTAATAAATGGCGACCACTCTTTTCAATAATTGGAATCAATAAAATACCTATACTATACATCAGTATGTCTATCCAGGAAAAGGAATTCCCAAAGACCAATTGGGCCCATCTTTCATGTTCTAGATTCAAAGTATTGATCAATTTAAAATGTTGGGAAATTTCTACCATAATAGCAAAAATCCAAACAGACAATAAAAGATGTTTTGAAGGTAATTTGATAAAGGCTTTTGTAAAATAATAAATAAGTATTACGACTAATAGGTCTCCTATAAAGGGTCGTATTACCTGATCATGGATGTAAAGGGCTATGAGCAATTCGATTAAGAAAATGAATAGGCCAATAACTAGGTACTTTGGTTTAAATTGTAGCATAAATTTTACAGCAAAAATCAATTAGACTGGAAGGATTAGAACGGTGCTAAGTCATACTTTATTTCTTTTGAAAGAGAATTTAGGATTTAGGAAAGAAACAAATTTAGCAATATCCTTATATTTGCAGTTGTACAGATGATATCATGGAATTAAAGAGATTAAATAAGGCAATTTCTGAAACAGGATTTTGCTCTAGAAGAGCTGCTGATAGATTAATAGAAGAGGGTAAAGTTTCTATTAATGGAAAACCTGCTGAATTGGGTGAAAAGGTAACTGCATCAGATATAATTAGTGTAGAAGGTAAGGTTATAACTAAAGAAGTTGCCAATATTTATTTGGCCTTCAATAAACCCGTTGGTATTACTTGTACTACAGATACTGAAATCAGAGGAAATATTATAACCTTTTTGAATTACCCTGAGCGAATTTTTCCAATTGGAAGGCTGGATAAACCCAGCGAGGGACTAATTTTCATGACCAATGATGGTGATATAGTCAATAAAATTCTTCGTGCTAAGAACAATCATGAAAAGGAATATTTGGTACGTGTAAATAGGAGAATTACTCTTGATTTTCTACGAAAGATGGGGAATGGAGTACCTATCCTTGATACTATTACAGATAAATGTACGGTAGAGAGAATGGATGATTTCACTTTCAAAATAGTCTTAACACAAGGTTTGAATAGACAAATTAGAAGAATGTGTCAATATCTAGACTATGAGGTAAGAAGCCTAAAAAGAACCCGAATAATGAATATTTCCTTGGATAATATTAAGGTTGGAAAATATCGTTCCTTTACAAAAGATGAACTTCAAACGATTCTTGATTTAGTAGGGGATTCCAGTAAAACAGAGGAGGCTTCTCATTAAAATATTGAATTTTTGTTGCATTTTAACTATGTAATTAATTAGCAGTTAGTGTTTTGAAATTTACACATGAGATGGGGATTATGATGTAAATTTTTCACTTAGCAGATAGAAAACGCTATCTTTACTATCTAAACAATTAATTATAATGAAAAAAGGAACAGTAAAATTCTTCAATGAAGCCAAAGGATTTGGATTCATTACAGAAGATGATTCACAACAAGAGTATTTCGTACATGCATCCGGATTGATCGATGAGATCAGAGAAGGTGATGCTGTAGAGTTTGAATTGACGGAAGGTAAAAAAGGATTAAATGCAATTGATGTAAAGGTACTTTAATCACTTTCAAATATCTTTTTACTAATAAAGCCTGTTAATTCAGGCTTTTGTTATTTTTGGATTTTTGTATTCATTTTTAGAGTGTCTAAAATTAATCTATCACAAGTATGAAAAGTGTTATAATTAAATCGTTAATATTTATCGCTGCTTTTTTGGTAGGGATGTTGGCAAATCATTTTATTATCACAATTGGTCCATCTATTATTCCTAATCCTGAAGGGGTAGATAATTCTTCGATAGAAGGTATTATAAAGGCAATGCCATTGATGGAACTAAGACATTTTATAACACCATTTGTAGCACATGCCCTAGGGACTTTTGTTACAGCATTTATGGCGTATAAATTGATCCCATCCTTATCGCCATTGTTTGTTCTTTTGATTGCTGGTTTGTTTTTCATAGGTGGTCTTATGATGGTAATGCTGATAACTAGTAGTCCACTTTGGTTTATTATCCTTGATCTTTCTATGGCTTATTTTCCAATGGCTTGGTTAGGTATGAAACTTGCAAAATCAAAATCTTAGAAATTATACACACATGAGAACTATTTTAATCTTGACGATTGCATTTTTTCAATCGGTTACTTTATTTGCTCAACAGTTAACCACTATGGAGGATTTAAAATCCAATAATTCTGATGTCATTTACCAATTTAAGGTAGCGGATATCTATGGGGGAATGTTTGATTTAGCTCAATTGGAAGGTAAAAAGATAATGATTGTAAATACGGCTTCAGAATGTGGTTTAACTCCACAATACGAAGAGTTGCAAGATTTGTATTCAAGATTTGAACAAGATAATTTTATCATTCTTGCTTTTCCTGCAAATAATTTTGGTCAACAGGAGCCTGGTACCAATCAATCCATAATGACATTTTGTTCAACGCGATTTGGTGTTTCTTTTCCAATGATGTCAAAAATTTCAGTGACAGGTGAAGAAATACATCCGCTCTATATGTTTTTGACTACAAAGAAATTAAATGGATTGGCTGATTCAGAGGTTAAGTGGAATTTTCAGAAATATTTAATCGATGCTAAAGGGAAATTATCCATGATCATTCAACCAAATGTGAGCCCATTGGATAGGTCGGTTTTAAACTGGATAGAATCACATTAAATCCAAGTTTCTTTATCTAATTTGTAGACTTGAAGATCTACATCAAAATGTCTTTCTTCAGCTAAACGTATGAAACCTAATTTTATTAATGCCTTTTTTGAAGCTATGTTATCAGCTTCGAAGAAGGCATATATTTTTGGTAGCTGTTTATCCTTAAAACCATGATTAAGTAATTCCTTAAGAATTGTTGTTGCAAACCCTTTATTCCAAAATCGATTACTTAAATGACAACCTACTTGAATGCGTTCTGTATTGAAGAAAAAATTTAGATTTGCAGTTCCTATAAATTCTCCTGAAGGAATTTGTCTAGCGACCCAAAAGCCTAAGCCATTTTCTATTTTATTTTGCATCAATTTTTTTTCAAAGAATTGAATAAATTCGGCTTCCGTTTTATTCCAAAGCGGACGGATATATTTATTGGAATCTGGTTCGTTATACATTTCTAAAATATCAGAAAAGTCTTCCTTGCTCAAAGGGCTTATTTTCATGTTTTTACAGTGGATCGTTTTCATTTAAAAGACTGTTTTGAAGTGAATACCTTTTACTTAGTAAATTTTTTATTTCGGTGTAACTAACATTTTTAGGGCTTTTAAAGTCAAAAGATACTAATTGATCTAGAATAATATTTTTTTAATGCAACCATTTTAATTCTGAAGCATCTTAAAACAAAACTCTTATTAATTATAACTAAAAATTATGAAAACAAGTTTGTATTGTATTAAGAAATCGTTTCATATTTCTTTAATCATTTTCTGTTCTTTATTTTTCTCAAAATCTGCAAATGGAGCTATCGTATATACGGACATCAGCCCAGACTCTTTGTTTATTTTGCAAGAGGTACCTTTTCAATCATTATCGGGTTCACAGGTTCCCATTGATTTTAATAATGATTTGATCGTTGATTGTTCTTTTTCCTGGAGTACCTTAGTTGGTGGTTTTGCTGGTGACGATTGGGCGGTGTCAATGGAGCCTGGTGATAACATTACGACCCAATTCTCTTTGGATATTTCTGTACCTATTGTTAACAATTTCTATTTCGTTAATATGTTAGATTCAGGAGATCTTATCGATGGTTCTGGAGATTGGACCTCAATATCACCTCGCTTGGGGGATGAAAATGAAGGGCATTTGGCCAATCAGGGGATAAAATATATCGGTGCTAAAATTATGATTAGTGGAGTTATACATTATGGATGGATCAAAGTATCTGTAAGCTCTAGTTCAACCAAATCTGTTACAGTATTGGGTTATGCTTATGAAACAGTTGCTCTTGCACCAATATTGGCTGGAGCAACCTCTGGAAGTGTTGATATTTTGGTAGCGTCTATCGAAGTTTATAGTTTAAGTGGAGATACTGTAATTGGAGTGATTGGTGATTCATTGCAAATGGTAGCAAATGTATTGCCTTTAAATGCTACAGATGCTTCTTACCTATGGTCTATAAATAACTTGACTGGAGTGGCTAGTATCGATGCTTCAGGAAATTTAATCGGTTTATCGAATGGAACGGTAGAGGTTTTTGCAACTGCAAATGACTTATCAGGAATTTCAGGATCTACTATCATCTTAATTGAAGATTCTGCGATGAGTACAATTGAGTGGAATGATAATTCTGTAGAAGTTTATCCGAATCCTAGTTCAGGTGAAGTAATTGTTCAAGCAGAAGATAGATCACTATCAAAGTTGAGAGTATATACACAAAGTGGTCTATTACTAGCAAACTATACATTGCAAGAATCACAATATAAAGTAAATTTAAGTGGTTTAGCGAAAGGGGTATATCTACTGCAAATAGAAGATGAAAATGGAAGTGTAAAACACGAACGAATAATCTTGAAATAAATCTTGTAACAAAAAAAAAGGCCAGTACATATGTACTGGCCTTTTTTTTATATCAAACCTCTTGCTTTTATTTCTAGATACTTATTTATAGTATCTATTGTAAGGTTTTCTGGTTTGGTCAGAATAGTTTGTATTCCATATTTGTTCAATTCATTTACGATTAATTTCTTTTCATAGATGAATTTTTCAGCAATAGTTTGGTCAAAGATTTCTTGAGCTGAGTGTGCTGGTTTTTGAATAAAGGATGAAAGCTCTGTATTCTCAAAGAAAATTACAACAAGTAAATGTTGTTTTGCTATAGACTGTAAGAAGGGGAGTTGTCTCTTCAAACCGTCCATGGTTTCAAAATTGGTGTATAGCATCAATAAACCACGCTGTTTTACATTCCTTTTTATATCGTAGTAAAGATGGCTAAAATCACTTTCAACAAAATCTGTGGATACCTTATAGAGAGACTCCAATATAAGGTTCATTTGATTACTCCGTCTATCTGGAACAACTCGGTTTTCTATTTTATTGGAAAAGGTAAGAATACCTGCTTTATCTTGCTTTTTGATGGCAATATTAGAGATCACCAAACTGGCATTAATGGCATAATCTAATAAGCTCAATTCTTTAAAAGGCATTTTCATTACCCTCCCTCTATCGATAATGGAATAGATGGGTTGAGATTTTTCATCCTGGTATTGATTGACCATCATTTGCCCTCTTTTTGCCGTAGCCTTCCAGTTTATTGTTCGTAAATCATCTCCTTGAACATAGTCTTTTATTTGTTCAAATTCCATGGTATGCCCAATTCTACGAATTTTTTTCAAGCCGTAATCAAAAAGTCTATTGGTAAATGCCAATAGCATATATTTCCTAAGTTGTAAAAATGAAGGGTACACCGCTACCTCATAGTTATTATTGAAGGTATAGCGTTTAGAAATAAATCCAATGGGAGATTGAACAAAGATATTTATCTTACCAAAGGAGTAAATACCTCTTTCAGTAGGTCTTAGTTGGTACTTGTATGCTTTAGCCTGCTTGGGTTTTAGTTTTGATGTAAGCTTAAAATCCCTTTTTTGAAATTGAAATGGAATTTCATCGATTATAGTGATATTAGCGGAAAAGCTATAATGGTTTTTAACCTGAATTTCTAATTCATTTTGATCTCCATTAGAAAGTTTCTCAGGGACTTCTCTATTGGCATATATATGTCCTTTTGAAAAGAATAGAAGAAAACTGTCGACGGCAAGGAAAACCAAAAGAAAATAGAAAAGTACTTTTGTTAAGATAAATAAGTGCTGGAAAATTAAAGACAGAATGAAGAGGCCTATCAAAATTGATAGGGCTACAAAGAGTCTTTTTTCCAGAAATAAATTTTTAAAAAATTTTGGCACTATCTCGGAATTTCTATCGTTTCTAAAATTTGTTGAATTACCTTTTCAGTAGTATAGCCTTCCATTTCTCTTTCAGGCGTTAGAATTAATCTGTGTCCTAAAACTGGGCGTGCAATTTTTTTAATATCCTCTGGAGTAACAAAGCCACGACCATTTATTGCAGCAACCGATTTGGATGCATTTAATAGGGCAATAGATGCTCTAGGTGATGCTCCAATGTATAGGTTGGAATTTACCCTTGTAGCATGGATTATGGTAGCTATATATTTCATCAAGTTGTCTTCAATAACAATATCTTGAATGGTATTTTGATATTCCTCAATTTGAACTGCATTCAAGATCTCGACCAGGAGGTTTTCTACCTTTGTATTTTTCTGCTTGTGTTTAGTTGCCAAAATTTGGATCTCCTCCTCTAGGCTAGGGTAATCCACCTTTATTTTGAATAGGAATCTATCCAACTGGGCTTCGGGTAAACGGTACGTTCCTTCTTGCTCTATGGGGTTTTGGGTAGCGATAATTAGAAAGGGTGCCTTTAGTTTATATTCTGTCCCGTCCATGGTTATTTGCCTCTCAGCCATGGCTTCAAAAAGAGCTGCTTGTGTTTTTGCAGGCGCCCTGTTGATTTCATCAATCAAAACGATATTGGAAAATAATGGACCTTTTTTAAACTCAAATTCTGAAGTTTTTACATTGAAAATAGAAGTTCCAATGATATCACTTGGCATTAAATCAGGAGTGAATTGTATCCTTTTGAAATCGGTATTTATGGTTTTGGCTAGTAATTTGGCAGTTTCAGTTTTTGCAACTCCTGGTACCCCTTCAATTAGCGAATGGCCATTGGATAAAATGGAAATGATAAGTAATTCTATCATGTCTTTTTGTCCAATAATTACTTTTCCAAGTTCGTTTTTTATATTTTCAACGGCCTCTTGTAATGCTAATAGATCAACTCTGCTTTCAAATGCTAAAGTTTCCTTCTCTTCCATAATATTATTTTTTAAAGGCTGTTATCAGTTTGTTTAAATTGATCAAATCTTGTTCTGTTTTATATTCTTTGCTCGAAAGAAAGATAATTGTGTCCAGTAACTTCTTACAATCTTCTACATTTTTACCAGCTTTTGAAGCCAGCTTTTTAGCAGATTGTTCATTTAAATTTTGTGTGTCTAGATAGAAGTTGGACCGGATATACTCCAAGAAAAAATTGATCTTTTTTGTTGTGATTTCATCAAAATCATTGGTTTGATAATACAATGATCCAATGGTTCTTGTAAAGTTAATTGTGCTGTTTTCCAGCGGCTTTATGATGGGTATTATTCTTTGATTACGTTTTGCTCTGAAAATCACAAATAGAAGTAAGCTAACAATACCAAGGTAATAAGCCCATTTGAGTTCCTGTTGGTTTAAGACATACCGCATCGGTGATTTAATGATTACTCTTCCAGATTTTAAATAATCATCCCAATAAACCCTAGTCTCTTTTAGGTACGATAAGGCATTAGAGACATAGTTGTCCTGTCCATTTAAGATATGATAATTGGTGAATGCGGCTGGTAAAGTATTTAAATAAAAATACCCATTTCCCACTGCTATTCGGATATAATTAATTTTCTCTTCTTTACTTTCCTTAGATGTGATATGCCCCAATACTTCTGTATTTAAGGTGTCGAAACTGTCAAAATATACCAAGAAGATGCCTTTTTGGTAAAAGGTATCAATAGGGGAAATGGCTTTGTTTGTAAAGCTTGCTAGTACGGTATCTTCATAATAGCTTCTACCTCCATCTAAGCCTAATCCAAAGCTGTCCAAAAGATTATCGGAGAAGCTATGTGCTGCCATAAAAACATTGTTTCCTTTCTCGGTGTATTCAATCAACTGGTTGAGTTCTTGAGTATCAAAATTTAAATAATCATTAATAAAAATATAATTTGAACTATCAGAGACATCTCCTTCCGTAAAAGATAAATAAGGACTTTTTTGTAAGGTTTCAATGGATTGTACAGGGAATAACTCGGCCATTTCCTGTTTAAGTACGTAACAACCAAAAGGCTTTTTGTGTTCAGACTTATATGAGGGGGTCCAATCTATTGGAATAGGTTTGGCTATCTCTGTGATAATAATACCGAGTAGAAGGGTTACAAATAGACCTATATATAGTTTTGTTTTCTTGTCCACGATTTACTGATTTATAATTTTAAATAGTAGTGTGAAATTTGAATTTGTTCTATCATAGGTCGTTGCGTCAATTTCATGGCCTCCATACCAAACATGCTCATATATATAGGATAACTGCTTGAATTCTTCTTTTATTTCATCCCTTTTAATTTCACTTATATAGTCTGAATTTGTTTTATCAAAATGCCATTCTATAAAATTTTGAAGGGAAAGTGTTTTCAAAACTTTTAGATATTGATAACGTATAGCTAACCTATAGTTATCTGAACGGACTGCCTGTTCAATGTTTTTATCCAAATCGAATTCTTCAATATGGATTTCTGAGAGATTGATATCAACCAATTCATGATCACTTTTCTTTAAAAGACCAATGGATTTTTCCTTCATAAAGAACTTGATTAATAGAAAAATAGCAAATGCACCTAAAACGCAATAGACAATTATTTTTAAGTTCTCTGCAGAAACTGGAGCAAGGTCTACTTGAAATAGATCCTTTAGCCAATGGGAAAGCCAATTGAAAAACTCGTCTAATAGGTTTTTACTTTCACCGTAATTTTGGTCGTATTTAAATTCCTGGTCTGTATAACGTTCTGTAAGGTGCGAAGGGAAGGTGCGGAGTTGAATATCTCCAATACTATCCATCTTTAACCGCAGGCTATCTTTACTAGCGATAAGTAGCTTAGGAAGTCCAAGTAGGAAACACGTTAATATGTTGAATCGAGATTTAATCACGGAAAGTTCCAATTTGATCAATTTTTGCTCTTGTATAATTATTTTCTTTTGCCTCGGTTAGCGTATGATATAACATTCCATTGGCAAATTGTCCCAAGCATTGTGTGAATACAGCCATTAAAACAAAAAGCACGACCCCGAAAGAATAGACAATTCTTGCAATAATAGAAGTGGAATATACAATTTCAGACTCAACGACGTGGTAAGTATAAACGCCTAGTAGTATTCCAGGAATAATCATTGCTGCAATCAAAAGTACACCAGTGATGAAACCTATAACAGCATTTATACCAATACATTTCCAGAATTGACCTGTTACTAATTTCCATCCTTTTCCTAAAGCTTTAAATATTCCTAAATCCTCTTTAAGTAAAGCATATACAGAAATGCCAAACCAAGCTGTCATTAAGAATTGTATAAAGTAATTTACAAATATTCCGAAAAGCGGAATAAAACTCACAGCTACAGATATAAATCCACCAATCAGCATTAACGGAATTAGGGTTAATAAGAACAAAAATAATTTCCCAAATTCTGGCTTTAAAAAAGTAATTACCTCCCTGAAATTTATTTCTCCATCTTTATTGGTATCGTATTTTATGAGATACAAAGAGCTAAGGCCATAGTTATAAATACCCATCGAAATTATTATGATAAAAAACAAAAGACCACCTATACCAATTGAAAATAAATAGGAATCAGAAGAATTGGTTCCGAAATTTGAAGAACTCTCAATCGCTATGAGTTCCATTACCCCAGTAGTAATAAAATAACTAGCTAAAATTAGGGTGATAATTAATAAACCAGCATTTTTCAAATATCCTTTTGTGAAACCTACAATGTTCCATTTGATGAAATTTAGATAGGTACTGAGGATATCTGAGAAATCTCTATTGATATTAAGTTCTTGATATTTCTGCTTCATTTCTTCGATTTAGGTAAATGGGGTAAAGGATATAGTAAAATACAATGAGTGAGAATGATCCAGTAATAATTGTCAAGGCTAACCAGACTGGCATATCAGAATACCTCGTAATAAAACCTTCTATAAAGCCAGCGATGATGAAGAAGGGGATGGTGCTGATAAGTACTTTTAACCCGTCTTTAGCTCCTTTAGTGAAGGATATTCTGCGAGAATAGGTCTTTGGGAACAAAATGCTATTCCCCATAATGATACCAGCACAACCTGCGAGTATGATTACAGAAATTTCAATAGTCCCATGTAGCCATATCTGCTTGTTGGCTTGAAAAAATACACCTTGCGTATAAAAAAAGGTGATGAAAGCGCCCAACATTATCCCGTTTGAAAAAAGGATATAAATGGTCCCTATACTTGTAATCACTCCAAAGGCATAAGCTAAGAATGCGACTCTTATATTGTTGATGGTAATTCCTAAGAATGAACCAATTTCACTTCCTCCCTTATAAATTGCTGTAGGGTCACCAGTTTGAATATTGTGTAACGTTTCATTTACATATTGATCTCCCAATATCAAACGTACAAAGTTACCGTCATTTAGCGCTGATATCGATCCAATACCAACAGCTACCATAAAGAATAGAAAAGTATAGCCTAGGGTGTTGTGATACTGTTTGAAAAATAAAGGGAACTCCTTGAGCCAAAATGAAAATATTCGGTTTTTGGTTTCCTTCTTATTTTTGTAAATGATTTGATGAGCTTCAGATGTGATGGAATTTAGATAAAGCTCAGTTTTACTCTCTGAATAATAAGTTTGAGCATAGGCTAAATCGTTGGTAAGTTGAATATAGCCATTTGCTAGTTCGTCAGGATTTATTTTTGAATTTAAATGAATAGCTTTTTCAAAAGCAATCCATTTTTCTTTATTTTGCTTTACAAATGCCGCTTCGCGCATAAATTTTTATTAGAAAAGTCTAAAATTAGTTTAATATGTCAAACATTGCAATCAATACCACTCAAAATGTAAACTTAGATTATAAAATTGCCAGTATAGGTGACAGGATGCTTGCATTTTTGATTGATTTTTTTGTGCTTTTGGTGTACGGTATATTGTTAGGGTATTTGTCTGACTTAATAGACTTTGCCTTTGATGATAATTGGACAACCATGGGATTGGTTTCTCTGTTTGTTTTACCGGCTATGTGTTACAGTTTATTGATGCAGAGTCTATTTAACGGGAGAACAGTGGGTAAGATGATAATGAATACCCGTGTTGTAAGGGTGGATGGTATGCCCGTTAATTGGTCCAATTATTTGATTCGTTGGACTTTACGATTGGTGGATATTTGGTTGTTACAAGCTATTGTTGGAGTGTTGGCAATGTTGTTTACAGATAAAACCCAAAGGTTGGGTGATTCGGCAGCTGGAACAGTAGTGATTTCTACCAAAAAGAAGACAAAGATAAGCCATACCATACTATCAGAAGTAGAGGAGGAGTATATACCAACTTTTACCCAGGTAACGCTATTAATGGATGAGGATATTAGACTCATTAAGGAAACTTTAAATATAGTAGTGAAATCCTATGATTTAAAAACCTTAAAGGTTTTAAGGGAAAAAGTGGAAGGAATATTACAATCTGATTCATCTTTGCCTGATAAGGCATATATTGAGTTGGTACTGAAAGATTATACTTATTTTACTCAAAATATTTAATTGTGAAAGCTAGTTTTAAGGAACTGTTTGAAAATGTTATAGTTAATTGAATCAAGAAAAAGCCAAATGAGGAATCATTAGGCTTTTTTAATATATGTAGGGCTTAAGAAGAGGTTTTTTGAAATATTTACCTAACTTGGGTAGGAAGATTTGAGCTTAATTAACAATTTCCATCCCCTATGAAAACACCTTTGAGCGAAGAAGAATTAATGGAGCTAAATGATGCCTTGGATTATCATAAGCGAATGTTCCACAAATTTGTAAAGAACTTCTTGCCTTTCATTTTGGTTTTTGCAATCATTATTTATTTCAGTATGGATAATGTGTATATAGCTGTCTTGAATTTTATCTTTATGTGTGGATTGTCTTATTGGATTGTTAATAGTTTAAACCGTGTGAAGATAAGACAGTTGAAGATTGATATAAAGAAAGGTGTTAAACGTTCTGATGTAACAGTTATTAAGCGAAAAGTAGGGAATATCATCTACCTAAAGAACGGGATGAAAATTTTCGAAAGCGAATTGGAGTTTTTTGACTTGAAGTATAAGCAGGTTAAAGACAAAGTATTAAAGATAGAGTATACGCCTTTCAATAAGTATATTTTAACCATAGACCTTTCTGAGGAATAATTACTATCCTTTTTTGAAAGAGCTTAACTGTTTGAAAAGTTGAGCCAAAAACTGACTACTTCCACTCTGGAAGGACTGTCCATTAGCTGCATCTTGAAGTAGTTTGCTGAAATCGCTACTATTGGGATTTATTTCAATAACCCTTTCGTTGTTACTTAAAACATATTGTACAATTGTACTTGGTAAATTTGTAGTCAATGAAGTTCCGATAATAAATAAGATTCCTGTTTGTTCAATTTTTTTCATTACAGAGTTAAGGCTGTAATGAGTTTGATTATAAGATTCATCAAACCACAATACATGTGGACGCATCAGGGAGCCACATTCTGGACAATGCAAAGATTTCCAATCACTATCACTCAAGCAATTCTTTTTATAGTTAAGGACCTCAATAGAATCCGGAAATGGTATTTTTAATGTTGTGCAGGGTTTGGTGCAGCGTACATAATCCAAGTCTCCATGAATATGGTAAGTATTTGAAGCTTTGATACCTACTCTACTTAATAAGCCATCTACATTTTGGGATACAATGGAACAGCTTGTGTCTAAAAGGTGCTGTATCTTCTTTAAGTTGTGGTGTCCTTCGTTTGGTTTAGCGTTAAGACAGATTGATTTTCTATATAAATACCAATTCCATACTTCCTTAGGTGCTTGACTGAACATCTGAAAGGTAGCCATCTCTTCTGGTTGGTAATTTTTTGACCCAACAGTCCAATACCCTTCTTCCCCACGAAATGTGGGGATCCCGCTATCTACGGATAGTCCAGCTCCAATTAAAAAGGTAATCTGTTTGTCATGCTCTATACAGGAATGTATTTGTTTGACAATAGCTTCTAAATCCATAATAGCTCAAGTTTTAAGGGACCTTAATATACTTAAAGTTTGTTGAGTCTGATATTCCCAAATTTGGAATTATTTCCATGTCAACTATTTGTATCCTATCAGGGTTTTGAGTAAACCCTCTATAAATCAGTGTTTTGAGTTTAGGTATGAAATAGGATACAGTAGGAGTAAGATAAAATTTATTATTATGAAAAATCATATTAACATATTCATAGTGGAGGATAATTACATATATGCCAATCTTTTAAAAAGAGAATTGTCAAATTTTTTGCCTTGTGAAATTTCGATTTATACCAAGGGAAAAGACTGCCTCGATAACTTATATAAAATTCCAGATATAATTATTCTCGATCATAATTTAGGGGATATGAATGGGATGGAGGTTTTCAAAGAAATAAGAGAGGTGAATCAAGAAGCTCCAGTAATATTTTTATCGGGACAAAAGAAAATGAGTGTCGCTGTGGAAGCCCTGAAACATGGGGCATTCGATTATTTGGAGAAAAATGAATTTGCCATACGACTGATTAAAGAACATGTTCAAAAGTTGGTTCACTATTGTAATTTTTTAAAACAAAAGCATACCTACAATAGATTTAAAGCAGGTTTTTTTGCAGCTGTTTTACTGTATGTGGTATCCATTTTATATCTCTATTTAATATGAAGAACAGGTACGAAAATAGAATAATAAGTATCATACTTTGGTTATTGGTATTCATCTTCATTCCTGGAGGTTGTAAAGTTCAAAACCTTTTTGAGGATTCTTCATCAAGCGTGGTTAATAACTTGGAAGAGTTGAAATGGAATAATTTACATCAAATTCAACCAGATGATAAAATTACTATCAGTATTTGGAACCACAATGAACTAAGTATAGGTTCGGTATTCAATATATATAATACAAATGAATCCTTTGGTAAGTGGTTGTTGGTGGATAAGAATGGAATGGTGAATCTTCCTAAGCTAGGTAAGTTTTCGATAGGAGGCATGACATGTGAAGAGGCAGCTGATCAATTGGAATTAGCCTATACTCCATTTTTAGTAGATCCAATAATTGTTGTTAAAGTTTTGAATAGAACGGTATCCTTATTAGGAGAAGTCCGGAGTCCAGGGAATTATATTTTGGAAAAGGAAATAACGAACTTATCAGAAATGATTGGTTTTGGTCAAGGTTTTACGGATGATGCAGAAATTGCCAAAGTACAGTTGTTCAGGACTGGAAAATGTTTTGTTTTAGATTTATCAAAATTAGATGATTTATCGCTTTATAATTTATCCATTAGGTCTGGTGATATCATAATAATTCCATCCAAAAAAGGGAAAAGATTTCAATCGAAGTCTTCTACTATAATTCCATTTGCAAGTTTTTTAACGGCAATTGCCATTGCCTTTTCAGCCTTTAAGTAATGAATAGTTTAGACAACATAAAGAAACAGTTAAAACCAATTTTAATAGGGGTGCCTTGGGTTATCTTTTTTATCGGTATGTCTTTATTTGTGGGGAATCAATTCATTAGTTATTCACCAAATATTTATCAAAGTATAGCAAAGATAAAATTAGAAGATCAAAAGCAGGGGTTTACGAATAATAAGCTCTATCAAACTCAGGATAGATTTAGTGCTGAAAATAGGATACAAACAGAGACTGAAATGTTAAAATCCCATGCAATAATTTCACGCGCTTTGGATAGTCTTTATTTGGATATATCTGTTACTAGAGTTGGGAAAATTAAAAATACAGAATTGTATAAAAATTGTCCATTTATATTGTCTTATGAGTTGGACGATAGATCGTTTTATGATAGGGAAATTGAGGTGACTATTAAGGATAGTCTTATTGTATTGTCATTTCAAGAACCAAATGGATCAACAACAACGGTCACTGGAGAGCTTTGTCAGGTCATTAACATTGGAAAGAATACACTTCAATTTAATAGGAATTCTGACTTGTTGATAAGTCAAAATATTGCCTTGTCTGGTAAGTATAAAATAATTATCCATTCTAAAGAATCCTTAATCAATTTGGTCTCATCAAAACTGGATGTAAAAGCGATGGATAAGGAGATTGCTGTGATTCGTGTTGTGTATAAGGATAAGATGCCTCTGAGAACGGCTGAACTGGCTAATGCCATTTGTAAGGCTTATATACAAGATTATATCCAAGCTAAATCTAAATCAGCTAATAAAACAAGTCATTTTATTGATGAAAAATTGAAGGAAGTAGGAAAAGCCTTAATACAATCAGAAGTTGAACTAGAGGCTTATAAATTGAACCATGGTATTGTAAATATTCTTCAAGAAACGGAAACAGGCCTTCGAGAAATTTCAAAAATAAAGTTGCAGCTCATGAATCTTGAGATGCATGAAAGGGAAATTTTGGCTTTAGAAGAATATATAAATAGTGGAGATTATTTCTATGAAACAGCTATAAATTTTGGTTATGGAGATCTTTTGATGACTGAATTGGTAAAGAAATTGAAACTTTGGTCGGATGAGAAAAAAGATCTATTGCTAAAATACACTCCCAATTCTGATCAAATACAAACGGTTGACAATAAAATTGAAGAAGTTAAATCTTATATAATTGAAGGGATAAAAACCAGTAGACAAAGTATCGAAATCAAAAGAAAGAATATCGAGGTTAGTTTAGAGAAATCCAATAGGCAATTGGACGATATCCCGGTAATAGAACGTCAATTGCAGATATTAAATAGAAATTTTAAACTTCAAGAGTCTGTCTTTGATTTTCTTTCAAAAAAGAAAATTGAAAGTTCAATTACTGCATCTTCTTTCATTTCATTTCACCGTATTATCCAAACTGCACAGGTTCCTAAGGGACCAATTTCTCCCAATAGAAAATTGATACATTTTGTAAGTGGGGCCCTAGGACTATTTTTAGGGATTGTCTTTATATATATCAAAAAATATGTTTTTGCGAAAATACATGATAAGGAAGATGTAGAAAAATGTTCAACTCTACCAGTTATAGGGATTGCTCGTCATGTAAAAGGGGATAAACTAAGTGAGTTTGGGAAATTGGCGAAGGTATTAGTATTGAAAAATCAATTAGTTCCCAATTCTATTATTTGTATTACTTCAGCCATAGCAAAAGATGGTAGATCAACGGTTGCTTTCTATTTATCTAAAGCACTTGTGGGTTTAGGATATTCAGTTTGTTTACTGAGAACAAATATTGAAAATTCAATTAATCCCATCAATATATGGCCTTCGAAAAATTCGGGGGATATAGATTTACAAAATTTTAAGCAAGTAATTATTAATAGGGATTTCGTAGGGATAGATGAGCTCCTTAAGGAAAAAAAGGAAGCATTCGATTTCGTTTTTTTGGATTCTCCTCCGGCAATTCTATGCGTTGAGGCTATCCAAATGATGAAGAAGAGCGATTTTGTTTTTTATCTAATGAGAGCAGGCAAAACACAGATGAAGTATGCCTATTTTCCAGATTTATTGAAAGAGGAATATGGTTTGAAAAATATAAGTATTCTATTAAATGATTTTTCAGGAAATGCCAATTATAGTGGCGATTTTCATGGAGGAAATTTTTCAGAGAGAAGAGAAAAAAGAAATGGATTTATCCATTGGATTAAAAATATTAAAAGATAGATCACACATGTTTTTACTTAAAAAAAATATAAATCAATTAGTTGTTTTTACAGACCAGGCATTGGTAAGTGGGGTTAATTTCTTGATTGGTATTTTATTAACAAGGTATCTAGGAATTGCACAATATGGTCATTATGTAATGGGCTGGATTTTGGTTATGGGATTTAGTAGTCTACAGCGTGCCTTAATAATTTCACCGCTATATGCCTTATATCCATCTCAAAATGATAAGCGCTCTTATTTAGATAATCTGGGTGGGATTCAGGTACTACTTTCAGGTTTATGCTTGATAATCGGAGTTGTTATAATGATAATACTACTTATTTTCAATGGCATGGACTTTTCTCCAGCCTTATGTATTTATTTACCACTCTTGATTAGTCTATATACCCTGTATGATTATCTAAGGAGGGTTTATTTTGTACTTGGCAGAGGAAAAGAATGTTTTTTTGTTGATCTACTTGTATATGGTTTACAGCCGATAGCTCTTTTTCTATTAAGATCATTTGATCTATTAACTGTTAATTCTATCTATCTGGTATGGATCGTATTATTGACTTTAGGTATTTGTATTGTGATTTTCAGAAGAGGTATTGTAATGAAATTTAGTGGACTAAGGGATTTGTTTCGAATGCACTGGTCTTATTCCGGTCCTTTGTTTTGGACGGCTATTTTACAATGGTGTTCAGGTAATTTTTTTATCATTATTGCGGGTGGAGTATTAGGTACTACCTCTGTAGGGATTATTAGAATTGCCCAAAATATAGTAGGTGTTTTACATGTTTTATTTCTCGGTTTGGAGAATATTATTCCTATCAAGGCTTCTAAGGTTTTGCTGGAGAGTAAGTTAGAAGGGTTGTATTACTTTTTTAAGAAAGTGATCATCCAGTTTGGTCTTATTTGCCTTTTCGTCTTAGGGGGGATTGTAGTATTCCGTCAGGAGTTGATTCATTTCTTGTATGGGGTAGAATATGTTCAGTATAAGGATATTCTCCTTCAGTTTTCAGTTCTATATCTATTGATTTTTTTTGGAACTATTTTACGTTTTGTTATTCGCACACTTTCAGTTAATAAGATCATATTTCAAGCTTATATATTAACCAGTCTGGTTAGTCTTTTATCTGCAAAACTACTTGTAGAAAATTGGGGGATTCAGGGTGCTATTTTTGGTCTCTTTATTACTCAATTAATAATGTTGTTTTATTATTCATTTAATCTTTTTAGATATGCAAATCGTACATATAATTATAGGTAAATTAAAAGGCGATAAGATGAACGGTATTCATCGTGTGGTACACAATTTATTATTGTCGCAGTTAGCACTAGGACATCAAAGTGTATTGTGGGGTATAACTTTTAACCCAGTACATGATTATCCTCCTCGAGAGTATCAAACTCGTTTATTTCAGGATTACGGGAAATTTAAATTATCCTCTGCAATAGAAGAGACCATTCTTGAACATCCTTTGGATACCGTTTTTCATTTTCATGGTGGTTTTGTCCCTCAATATTATTTATTCGCTAACTACCTGAATTTGTTGGGCTATAAGTATGTTTTTACCCCTCATGGGAGTTATAATTTATTGGCAATGAAGAAAAATAAATGGGTAAAGTTTTTTTATACTCAAATTTTCGAAAAGTTTCTTATCAAGCGAGCCAAATATATTCATTTTGTTGGTGAAAGTGAAATGGCTGCAACAAAGAAGATAACGAGTTATAAGGACTCAATACTTATACCAAATGGTCAAAAAAGGGCATTTAAACCAAGAATATTTAAGCCCTACGATGGTAATAAGAAAATTATTTTTGGATTCTGCGGACGGTTGAAAATGCGAACAAAAGGATTGGATCTGTTGTTGAAAGGATTTTCGAATTTTGTTCGAGGAAGTGGTGTAAAAGCTGAATTGCATATTACTGGAAATGGTGAGGATCTGAACCTTCTGAAAGGTTTGGTTCGAAGTTTAGAATTAGAAGGTTATGTTCGGTTTTTAGGAGCAAAATTTGGAAAGGAAAAGGCTAAGTTTTATGCATCATTGGACTACCTAGTATTGTGTTCAAGAAATGAAGGCCTTCCTGGGGTAGTCTTGGAGGCAAGTGCATTGGGGGTGCCAAGTATTGTTAGTAAAGAAACAAATATGGCCAACTATATTGAAAAATATTATGCTGGAATCGTATTACAAGAAAATACACCGATTGAGATCAGTAGGGTATTACGGAAGGCGTGTATTTTAAAAGAAGATCGTATATGGAGAAATATGTGTATAAATGCACAAAATATGATTGGTGATTGTTTCAATTGGTTGACTATCGCAAAAAGATTAATGAAGGCTTATGAGACCAAATAAACTACCATTCATTCTTCGTAATATTCAATTCATATTGATAGCTATCCTGTCAATTAAAATTGCGGGGTACTTTTCCATTGTGGAAGATAGAACTATCAATCAGGTGTATAAAACCATAGTTCGTCTAGGGATGAGTGGATCAATTCTTTTGATATACTTTAAACTTATTAGATATGGATGTAGTACTAGAGTAGTTTATAAAGGTATTTTTTCGGTCGTCTTTTACCTATTTTATTTAGTCCTTGGTTTTGCCTCTATTGGTTGGTCTTCTAATCCACAATATTCGGCTTTACAGTTATTGATGACTGGGGAGAGTTTTTTATTTATGTTCTTCTATATTCGAGTCTTTCAACTTGTGAATTTTCATTTTGATTGGCTGAAATTGAATCCTGTAAAGTTGATTGGTCTCGCCGTTCTACCCATAATTATATCGTTTATAATTGGAAACTTTTTATTACCAGACATCTTCTGGAGGACAATGAGGGGAGGAGAGGAATCTAGACTAGGTGGGTACTTGATGAATCCTAATGAGCTTGGGATGTTGGCTGGTATTGGTGCCGTAATGTTCTTAATGCCGCTTGTACAAGGGCGGAAAGTGTATTGGAATGTGCTTAAAATGGTGCTCTGTGCGTATGTATTACTATTGACTTCATCCAGATCTTCCGTTATCGGTTTTGCAATAGTATCTGTATTATTGGTACTTAATTCATCGCATCAGAAGATAAAGCTCTACTTGATTGGTGTAATTATTATTGCTATTCCGGTTCTTATAAAGTTGATAGTTTTTAAAGATGAAGGAGGGCTTGATGAGGTAATGAGCATGACGGGAAGGTTGCCTTTTTGGAAGGCTTTACTGAATGAAGGAATCGTTAAGGAACCCTTTTTGGGATATGGATTTATGCGGATAAATTACACTGATTATTTCCAAGGATTAAATACCTATCCTGGAAAAATGACACACAATACTTTTATGCAAGTTTTGATGAATTTGGGATTTGTAGGGCTTGTTGTCGCTTTATTCCAATTGATATTAACCATTAGAAATTATTTTGTCCATCTAGCCAAGGAACATAAACTTTTTTTTGTGGCATTATTCATTCCGATAATAGTTAATTCCATCACTGAGTTTGGAATTTTTGGAGAGAGTAATTATGGGATTTTATTTTATCAATTTTTGATTTTCTATTTGGTGGTATCCATTCCTGAAAAACGATCTACTAAGGAAAAAATATTACAGAAAATTTTTAAGAAAAGATGGAATTGTTAATCGGTGATATCGTTGGAATTTTTTCCAAATTTTGGAAAAATTAATTTGATTCAATTATCACTTATCCCTCTAAGGTGTTGTTAGATAGCTGTTTAGGTTCGTTTGTGTTTTTGGTATAGAATTTTATATCTACTATATAAACAATATAAATACTGTTATGAAAAATAATATCCATATAGTAGATCTAGAAATTATATTAAAAATATTTTTCCCACCAGAGCTAATGGTGTTTTTCAAAGATCCTCAAGGAGGATTAAGCGATACCTATAAAAAATATAGATCGTATAATTTTGGAGCAGATACTTTGGAGGTTCAAATTCCAAATTCCAAGTCGATTTGTTTTACTGATTCTCCAACTAAAGATTATGTTTTACGCTTGGGTACAGCAAGAAAATATAAAGGTTATTCTTCCTTAACCTATGGTTATATTAATAATCCAAACGGTTCGATTCGTTGGATTTATAGTTTGAAAAATAAGACCGCTCGTTTCTTAAATTTCTATTCTCAAGATTCATTTCGATCAAAGTGTATTGCTGTTGGTTTTAGAGCTTTGTATTTTCTTGGTTTGAGACAATTTATTACTGCTGGTACATTTACTATTTACTATAAAAAGAAATTGGAGCTGGAGAAGGTAGTTCCCAATTTAAGAAATACACCGCATTCATTGTTTATGGGGACTGAAGGTTGGGGAAGAACAGCCCTGGTTGAGGTAGGTGAAAGACGCAGAAGTTCTTTTTTTATAAAAATTCCAATCAATGAAATGGGGCTGAAATTATTGGATAAGGAAAGATCCGCCTTGAATCAATTCCAAGGAAAATTTCAAACTGTCACTACGCCTAAAATATGTGTTAATCATTCCAAGAAGCCATTTTTTATTACAAGTAATGAGCTTTCTGTAGGAATGAAACGTTCTATGACATTTTTAAATATTCATGCAAAATCATTGGTTGAACTGTTTGAACGAACCAAAAATAATAGCAAAATTAATGAGACAAAGATTTTTGCAATTTTATTGAAGAATATTGAATGTTTGAAGAATTCAAATGACCATCCTCAGTATAAGAGAATTGCTGCTATGTTGACAGCAATATACCAAGATATTTCTGATAAAGATTCCTGTGTTTTTAGCTTGGCCCATGGAGATTTTACACCGTGGAATATGTTTGTGGGAAATAAGGGGATCTATCTCTATGATTGGGAAATGCATCAATTAAGAATACCTGCCCTATTTGATTTATTTCATTTTCATTATCAAACGGCCATGTTTTCAAAGGGAAAAAATGATGATGTTTTGAAATCGGTTGTAGAATCAATTAATGGGACAGATTTAGCCAAGGTAATTGAACAAAATGAATTGGATATTAACTTTTATTATAAGTGCTATTTATTGTGTCAAATTAGTCTCCGGTTGCCATTTATTGCTGAGCAAGAAAGTCTGTCTGAGGATCAGAAAATTGTTATAAATCAATGGGAGTCTAGCTTGTTTAGTTTGTGCCATAATCAGTCATATGAAAGTTGCCGTGAATCCTTTATTGATGAATTTCAGTATAGGTTAAATCGCACTTCTCATGTTCATTTAAAGTTTATTATAGAAGATCTTAAATTAATAAGGTATTCTTCAGATTTAGATGTTCTGGTTCAGAAAGGTGATCAAAAGGCCATTGAGTCCTTTTGTATACAGCATCCGTTAGTCCAGAATTTCAGGATTATTAGAAAGTCCTTTATGCATACTATTGGCTTGTATTTTAAGGATGGCTCTTTCTTGAGTCTTGATTTAATTCATGCCTTTAAAAGAAAGCAATTGAGCTTTATGGATTCAGATTGTTTACTTAAATCCAGGTGTATAAATCAGTTTAATGTTTCGCAGGCAAGTTATAAATATGACATTGAATATTGTTATTTATTTTATACGTTAAATGGAGCTAGAATTCCAGCCAAATATTCGAATTACTATTTGAATCCATTTGTTGTTTTGTTGCCAAATAAAAACAAAATATTGTCCTATATAAATGATAAATATGGATTGAAATTGGATTCATTTAATGAATTATTTAATTACAGCGCCTATAGGAGAAACGCCTTGATTAGTTCTTTGGAAAAATCTAAGATGAATAGCGGCATCAATGGGATTATGCATAAGTGGGATTATCTTATTGATTGTGTAAAGGAGTTTATATTTAGGCGTGGAATCTTAATTACGTTAAGTGGAGTAGATGGAGTAGGGAAAACAACTGTTCTTCAAAAATTGAAAGAATTATTAGAAAATAAATATAGAAAAGAGGTGATTCTATTAAGGCATCGTCCTGGAATGTTTCCAATTCTAAGCTCGTTTATTTATGGAAAAAAAATAGCGGATTTTAGAGCGGGTACATTAATTCCTAGAAAAGGGAAGAACCGCAATTTTATTAGTTCATTATTACGATTCTCATATTACTATACGGACTATATTTTTGGGCAGGTGTATGTTTATTTCAAATATATCCTGAGAGGTAAAATAGTCTTGTATGATAGATATTATTTCGACTTTATTGCCGACCCAAAAAGATCAAATATCTGTTTAAAAAAGGGGATTGTTCAATTGCTATATTTTTTTATATCAAAACCAAAATTGAATTATTTACTCTTTGCCGATCCCAACATAATCTTGAAAAGAAAACAGGAATTGTCTATAAAGGATATTAATGATCTCACAAAAGGGTATAAAACGTTATTTGGCTGGCTAAAGAAAAAATACCCTGCCAGTAGTTATTGTATGATAGAAAATAAGAATCTAAATAACACCTTACAAAAAATAGAAAAGGAATTTTTAAAAATAGTATAAGATGAAAAAGATACAATCAATATTAATTACTGCCTATGCAGTAGATCCGTATAAAGGTTCAGAAGATGGCACCGGCTGGAATATTTGTAAACAGTTGGCTAGGAGAAATAAGGTGATAGTGATCACTAGAAAAAATAATAGGGAGGCCATTGAAAAATACATGAAATCATATCCAGATAATATTTATTCAAATATGAGATTTGCTTATTTCGATTTGCCAAATTGGGCAATGTCTTGGAAGAAAAAAATAGGGGAGCGTGGGTATGTGTTATACTTTCAGCTGTGGCAAATAGTACTTCCATTGTATATTTGGAGGCATAATTTTCACTTTGACATTATACATAATTTGAATTTCCATAGTGATAGCCATACTCATTTTTTATGGGTTTTTGGGAAAGCAACAGTTTGGGGGCCAATTGGACATCATCCAGCTGTGCCAGAAAAATTTCTTAAGGAATATGGGAAAGGAGCATTAGTGAAAGACCGTCTCTATGCGGTAGTGAAATGGATGATGAAAAATTTGAATCCATTTTATCGATTGGCACTGAAGAAAACGGATTTAATATTTGTGATTAATAGTTCTATAAATAAACATATAAAAGCAGATCCAAAGAAAGTTGTTGTCCTACCTGCGGTAGCTGCAGATTGGCCATTGGTCACTAAACGCGATTCTAAGAAATTTAGGATATTATCAATAGGTCGCTTTGTCCCTATGAAAGGTTTTGATATTGCGATAAAATCTTTTGTGAAATTTTATAACGGATTAAATGCCAATTATAAAGAATTAACAGAGCTGGTTCTAGTTGGTAAAGGTGAGCAGGAGGGATATTTTAAGGAGTTGGTAAAGCTATATAAAGTAGAGCACTGCGTTCGTTTTGTCTCATGGGTAGACAAAGAGGAGGTCACGGAATTGTATTCAAATTCGAAAATATTTTTATTCCCATCTCATGAAGGTGCAGGAATGGTTATTCCTGAGGCAATGAGTCACGGTTTACCTATTGTTTGTTTTGATAATGTAGGACCTGGTGAATTAGCCAATAATGCTGCATTAAAAATTCCATATATGAATTATTCAGAGGTTATAACCTCTTTTTCTAAAGCACTTACTCAATTGTTTTTCGATAAAAGTAAGTATAAAGAATTGTCAAGTAATTCGTTATACAATTACTACCAGAACTTCACATGGGAGCGGAAAGGACAAATTATTCAACGTGCTTATAGAAATTATTTACCATAACCTTAATATAATAATTATGAAAACGTTATTAATTTTTCACCCAAGCTCTGAATTATATGGAGCAGACAGAATTCTGGTAAAAGTGTTAGCAAACATGGATTCCAGTATGAAAAAAATTATTATCCTTAGGAAAGAAGGTCCTTTGTCAGACTTTTTAAAGGAACATGTAGTCAATATAGAAGTACATTACTGCGATTTTTTCCCTGTGATTTATAGGGATATATTTAATGTGAAAGGCATCTTGAAGTTCTTCAAAAACTATGTTTCATTTTTCTTTTATCTACAGAAAATGCATAAAAAATTTCAATTTGATTATGCATACATTAATACCTTATCCTGTTCTTTTTTAACGATTCCCTTATCGATTTTAGGAATCAAACGATTTGTTCATGTTCATGAAATCATCGAGTCTCCCAAGGTTATTGCTCAAGTTACAGCAGGCCTATTAAAGTTCTTTGCTACCAAAGTTGTTTGTGTCTCAAAAGCTGTAGAAGATAATCTACTCAAAATGTTTCCTTCAATAGCTGAAAAATCTCAAGTTATCTACAATGGAATTATTCCTATTCCTACGAATAATAGATTGCCAGGCTCTGTGATCCGGTTTTATCTATTTGGGCGAATAAAGTATGAAAAGGGACATTGGTTTTTATTGAACGCTTTAAAAGACTTACCTAAAAACATACTGGTGAATTGTAGATTTATTATGGTGGGCTCTCCATTGTTAGGGAAAGAAAATATTCTTCACGAGATAAATACATTTTTGAAGAAGCATGGATTATCACAAGTAGTGTTTCAAAAGGATTTTGTACCTGATATTTCTACAGAGATGAATTTAGCAGATGTTTGTTTGGTTCCATCAATCATGAAAGATCCATTTCCAACAACTGTTCTAGAAGCCATGTCTGCAGGGAAGGCTGTTATTTCAACGAACAATGGAGGGGCTGTAGAAGCGTTAAATAAATCTTGCGCAATCTTAGTAGGGCCAAATGATGTTCCTGCCTTAGCCAAGGCGATAGAAAGCCTAGTGCTTTATCCAGAGAAGATTGTTCAATTGGGAAATAAGGGGCGAAATAGATATAAAAAGTATTATTCTAATGAGGTGTTTGTAGAAAATTGGAGGCAATTCCTTTATGGAATTGCCTAATTTGAAATTCAGTTATGAAGCCAAGACTTTTACTTGGTCTATAAGTAGGTAAAGTTGCTTAATAAATTGCTTCGTTTTAGCGATCATTTTTAAATCTGAGTCTTCCCAGTCTTCAATTTCTCTGATCTCCTTCCTTATTTCACTATTCGCCATATGGTCTAAGGATGCTTTTAATTTGTGTGCAATATCTGAAAGGTTATGACAATCTTTTGATTTAATGGATTGTTTCATTCTTTCTAAATCCTTTGTCGTTTCATTAACGAAAAGCAAAATCATTTCATTTATAAATTCTTTATCTTTTTTTGCCAATTCGTATAGTTCTGTAAAGTCGTAAAGACAACTGGATTTTGGCTTTAATTTCACTAAGTTTTTAACTGGTTTTTCAATTACCATTTTAAGGTCTTCATTGAGCCATTTGGCGACAAGTCTTTTTAATTCGATACCCTTGAATGGTTTTGATATATAATCATTCATACCAATCTCTATACACTTTTCTTTATCGCCCTTAATAGCATTGGCTGTTAAGGCCAAAATAGGAACCTTTAAGGTTAATTCTTGTCGAATGATTTTAGTTGCTTCAACACCATTTAAATGAGGCATTCGCATATCCATCAAAATAAGATCAAAATTTTCTGATTTTAATTTTTCAATGGCAACCCATCCATCATCAGCGATATCAACTATATATCCCCATTTTTTCAACATTGTAGAAGTCATCATTTGATTTACAGGATTATCTTCTACTAATAAAATCTTTTTGTTTAACAGTGAAATATTATATTCTTCATCTGATGTTTGCTGGATGGAAATAGGTTTACCTTTTTTAAATTTTAGAGTGAAATAAAATTCAGAGCCCAATCCTTTTTTACTTTTAACTTCAAGTTGACCATTCATTTGTTGAACGATTTGCTTGCTAATGGCAAGCCCTAAGCCAGTTCCTCCATACATTCTAGATGTACCCTTTTCTTCTTGGGTAAAACTACCAAAAATGCTTTTTAACTTGTTTTGCTGGATTCCAATTCCTGTATCTTTTACATTGAACAGGATAGTATTTGTTCCTTGGGTAGATTTGATTAGTTTGACAGATAGTTGAATTCCTCCTGAATTTGTGAATTTCACGGCGTTATTCAATAGGTTTAATAGAATTTGTGATAATCTATTTGGATCACCTTTAACACTTGATGAAATTGTATTATCATAATCTAATTCCATAAAAATACCCTTTTCTTTGGCTTTTTTTGAAAGACTGAAAATAGAATCTTGAAGATTTGATTTGAGATCGAAATCTATATTTTCAAGTGCCAATTTTCCGGCATTTATTTTTGAGAAATCTAAAATATCATTGATAATTGTTAGCAAATTATCCGCAGAACCATTTATGGATTTTAAGTATTTAATTTGATACTCACTTAGTGGAGTATCCATAAGTAATTCTCCAAATCCAATTATTGCATTCATAGGGGTACGTATTTCATGACTCATATTCGCCATGAAAATTTCCTTTGCCTTTACGGATTCTTCAGCTGTTTCTTTTGCTTTAAGAATTTCGGTTTCTAATTTTTTCCTTTCTGTAATGTCCAAATGAATTCCTGTAGATCCAATTATTTTATTGTCTTTATCATAGAGGGGAGCTCCATTAATAAGTACCCATATTATGCTTCCGTCTTTTCGTTTTATTTGCACTTCATTTACTCCGGTTTCTCCTGCGTTTCTTAAGGTTAGAGCTTTATCCATTCTGACATTAAACTGACCTGAAGGTAGAAGTTTCTGTTTCGTGTTTTGGCCTATTAACTCATCTTCTGTGTATCCTGTCATTTGACAAAATTTTGGATATGCTCGTACAATTCTATCGTGGATATCAACTTCCAGCAATCCGAGTTCTAGATTTTCTAGTACTCTTTTGTATTTCTCTTCCCTATATTTTAATGCCTGAAGTAAGTTTTTCATATCAGATATATCCGTGAGGTATAAATTGATATAGTTATGTGCCGAAATGGGTACTATTTGACATAAGAATACTCGATTTTCTACTTTTATTTCATATTGGATGTGCTCATTATTGTGTTTCGATTCATACAATTTTGATAGAAAATGGGAATAGATATCTTTATTATCAATAGCCTCAAGAAATTGGATTATTTTTTCGCCTGCTTTATTACAATATTCAAAATGATTCGTTTTAGTTGAAAATCGTAATACTGGACTAGGGTTTTCATCTGGAAATAATCCTGGTTCTTGAATCCGGATTGCTTTATTACTGAATATCAAATCTTTTACGGCCATTATTTTAGCTGGAGTATTTTCATAAACCACATCATTCTGGGATAGGCAAACATGTACAATGGTTCCATCTTTCTTTTGATGCTTCCAGCTGTTTTCTCCACAAAATAATTTTTCTTTCTTTTCGTGTTTCAGTTTTAGTATTTCAAGTTCATCCTCTTCAAAGAGGATGAATAAACTCTTTTCTATTAAGGTGTATTCTTTGTATCCGTAGAATTTAATTGCACGATCATTACAAGCTAATATTTGAAGGGTAATTGGATCATAAATAACCATTGGAATTGGTGGGATATTGAAAATACGCCTTAAATGATTTTTGGCACAAAGCATTTGAGAATGTACTTGGCAGGATAAAATGCCCTGTGCAAATTGTTCAATAATTGGCAATAATTTAACAGCCTCTTCAGTTAATTCTTTACTCGAGAGTTTGGTATGTAAACAGAAATAACCTACTGTATTCATCTTAAATATAAGCAATAATCCTTCTTTCAGTTCCTCTGAGTTTATTGATTGTGCTTCAATAATAGAGAAGGGTGTAATATGCTTTCTGTAAAGGTCTGTTCTGAATTGTTCAAATGCTTTTTCAGAAGGAAATGCAGTACCATATTCAAGATGAATTTCAGTTTTCCCATTGATGAATAACCAACATCTATTGAATGCTGAAATTTCCAACAATAGGGATATGAAATTGGAGCAGTTTTCTTCTAAAAAGTGTGAATTATTGGTGTTTAAAGAAAGCTGATATAAGCTACTTTGGTCAAGGTTTTTCATAATCAATTAATTTTAGGAATGGTATTCTGCACTGAATAGGTACGATGTTTAAAGAAAATTGGATCATCTTTAATGAGTCTATAAATGGTAGACTTACCGATTTCTAATTTTTTTGCAGCTACTATTACATTGTAGTTGCATTTGTCCAAATAATGTCGAATAATTTCCTTCTCCAATGATTTCATATTTTTCTCTTCATTCCAGAAGTTGGAATCTATATTTTTCTCTTGAAAACATATATGATTTTCATCTATGAGCTCATCATCGGATAAAATTGCGGCAAGTTCAATTACTGATTTTAATTCTCTTACATTCCCAGGGTAGCTGTAGCTATTTAGCCTTTTTAAAGCTCCCGAACTGAATTTTCTGTCAATTGAATTTTCTTTGCAATAATTGCCTAAAAAATATAGAGATAAATGACTGATGTCTCCTTCTCTTGATTTTAAAGTTGGTAGGCATATTGGTAATCCTAAAAGTCTATAGTATAAATCTTCACGGAAATTCCCCAGTTTGACCTCGTTATATAGATTTTTGTGGGTAGCAGTAATTATCCTACATTTTAGTTTGATAGATTGATTACCACCTATTCTACATAACTCCATTTCTTGAAGTACTCTCAATAATTTACTCTGCATTAGATTGTCCATTTCACCAATCTCATCAAGGAAAATAGTCCCACTTTTTGCCAATTCAAATTTCCCTGTTCTCCTAATGTGAGCACCCGTAAAGGCTCCTTTTTCATGACCAAACAACTCACTCTCTATTAATTCTGAAGGAATGGAAGCAACGTTGATGGCAATAAATGGTTCCATATGTCTTTTAGAATTATAATGAATCGCCTTTGCAACCAATTCTTTACCTGTTCCTGTATTTCCACTAATTGAAACTGTAATACTTGAGCTAGAAGCTTTTTCAATTATTTGATGAACTTGATGAATTCCAGCACTCTTTCCGATAAGTAGGTTTTCAGACTTGTACTTATTGGCTACTTTTGTTTGCAATGATTCAACTTGTTTTTTTAATAGGTAGTTTTCCTTAATCTTTAGGATCTTATTCCAAACTTTCAGTTTGGTTTCTGTATTTTTTACTACATAGTCGTAGGCACCTTGGCCTAATAGGTCCATTGCTGTGGAGATGTTTTCTTGTCCTGAAATGATTATTACCTCAATTTGAGGGGCGTGTTTTTTTATTTCTTTTAATAAGGTCCCTCCATTCATATCGGGTAACTTATAATCGACTGTAATTACTTGTGGTTTTAAATAAAGAGCATCTAATATTTCTTTACCAGAATGATAACAAACAACTTCATAATCTTTATTCAAAGATAAATGGTGTTGCAATGCTTTTGCATACCACTTATCGTCTTCCGCGATGAAAATTTTAAATGATCCCATAATTTATTTGTTATTAGGTTGTTATTCTTTTTAAGTATTATAATTTCTTCTATTGTACCGTTGCCACGGTTAGTATTGTTTCCGGCCTTGGCGGTATAATTGTTTTAGTTTGATAAATAGAATATAGGTTCTTAATGTTTTGTGTAACTGGACATATAATTGGAAAAACAGATTTAAAATCACTAAAATTATTAAGCTATCCTCTAAGGGTAATTGAATTACAAGGATAGATAATGTGATAGAAACTAAATGATATGAATAGAGTACTAGACTTGCTTTTTGATGGTTCAATCCTTTTTCAAGTAGTAAATGATGAAGGTGATTCTTATCAGCACAAAATGGTGATTTTTTAGCTGTAAGCCTTGTGAAAATAATTCGTACAGTGTCAAATATTGGCAGCATTATAAGTGCAAAAATTATAGGAAATTGTGGATTTTGACTACTGCTAAATATTCGAATAAAAAATATAGCCATTAGGAATCCAAGAAATAAGGATCCTGTATCTCCCATAAAAATTTTTGCAGGATTGAAATTAAATTTCAAGAACCCTAAACAGGCGCCAAATGAACTAAAAGCCAATAGTGCAAAGATAAAGTCTTGGTTTAATAGGAATAGAATGGCGAAAGTTAGAGAGTTGATACAGAAAATACCACCTGCTAACCCGTCGATGCCATCTAATAAATTAAAGGCATTAGTGAGCCCTACTATAAATACTGTGGTTAATAAAAAACTTATAATAGGATGTAGTTCATTAATTCCAAAAATCCCGTAGAGTGAGCTAATTTTAAAACCATTGTAGAATAGGATGTAGGAAAGGGCTATTTCTAAGATTAGCCTTATCAAGACTTTCATATTGAATAAGTCGTCCAGTATTCCCATGATTAATAGGCAAAAGGAGCAGCCTAGAACAAGGTAAAGCGTACTGTTTGTGGGCAAGATAAAAAGAAGGCTTAATATCCCTAGGAATATTCCAATTCCACCAAATGTTGGTTTCGGGTGCTTGTGTGATTTCCTGCTATTTGGACTGTCCAGTAATTGAAATCTATCTGAAAGAGTGATTATTTTGGGAATACAAGAGACCGAAAAAATATAGGCAAGTCCTATAGTTAATATAGAACTAGCTATAAAATTATATTGAATAATATCAAATGCGGAATATATAATTGAAAGTCTCATATGTCATCGATTTTTCTATAGGGCCACTCATTTGAAAAGGCTGTGATATTTCCATTGAAAATTCCTTTTTCATAAAATTTACTCCATTTTTGATTGATATATTGTTTTCTATAATTGAATTCAAAGCTGTAGAATAACCTTCTATATTTTGCTGCAATTATTGACCATGTATACTTGTCGTTTGCAATAGTTTTTAACCGATTTCCCATTTGTACGAGGTCTTGTTTGCTTTTTGTATTAATTAATGTCTTTAAGTCTTCAGCTGTTTTAAAATATATCGCCTGATTATTGGTAGTTTCTCTATTGAATGAGACGTCAAAGCTTAAAATAGGTAGGCTTAAAAACATTGCCTCAACTAAGGAGGGGTTTGTTCCTCCAGCACTGTGACCATGAATATATACATAGGCATTGCTTCGTATTATGTCTAAGGTATTCTGTTCATATATTGGGTGTAATAGATGAATATTAGACTTTGAAGGAATGACGTATCTATCGTAGAGATCTCTACCATATTCACTGTTCTGCCAATTGCCAACTAATACAAGGTTTTTATTCAGTTTATCAAAAGCTTTCAGTATTAGTTCTATATTGTTTTCAGGTTCTATCCTTGCAACTTTAAATGCGTATTCAGACTTTAAAAAAGGAAAAGAATCTATGTCTGCCTCTGTAGGAGATATCTGTTCGACGTGGTCAGCCCCATATGAAATAAGATGACTTATTGTTTTGTATTGCCTTAAGGCGTATCTTTTTAAGGCTGCATTATCAGTAATATCAGCATGAGAGTATTTAACGGCGATCTTTTCTGAAATTCTAAGAAAGAATTTCGCAAATTTATTCCATTTGGACCTTCTCCATTCTAAACCATCAATGTTTACTATTATTTTCTTATTTGTGAAAAGTCTAAGGATGGGGCAGAATAAGCCTCCGGAGACGCCTAGTAATAATAGTATATCGCAGGTGAATGCTGCATGGACCATTGAAATAATATCATAAGGTATGCTTTGAATGCCATTAGCCTTGAGTGGGAGGTAGATTAGTTCTGCATTATGATAGGAGTCCATTCTTTCTTCTTTACCATAGAATTTCTCACTACAGTAAACCTGGAACCTAAAATCATCCTTTAGTTCTTTTACAAGGTGTTGAGCTAAGGTTTCAAAACCGCCATATTTTGCAGGAATTCCAGCTGAGCCAATTATTGCTATTTTTTTCATGGAGATGATTTTATATTTATCTTTTCTATGATAAGTATATAAAAATCCCTTCCAATAATGTAACTAGTTGATTTCGTTGATGTTAGTGATTCTCGTTATGTGGAATAATTCCAAATAGTGGATGATTTTCCCGATTTGGGAATTAGAATAGAGCGTTGAAAAGGTGAAATAGGGGAGTATTTAAAATAAAAAAGCCTCCCCATCGAAATGGAAAGGCTTATTATCTGAAAGAAAAAGATGACTATCTTTTTTCTTTAATTCTAGCTTTCTTACCAGTAAGTCCACGTAGATAGAAGATACGAGCACGACGTACTTTACCTTTTCTGTTCACCTCAATCTTTTCTAGATTTGGAGAATTTACAGGGAAGATACGCTCAACACCAACACCGTTAGACATTTTACGGATAGTAAAAGTCTCAGTTGAACCTACACCTCTTCTTTGGATAACTGTTCCGTTGAAGAACTGTGTTCTAGTTTTTTCACCCTCAACAATTCTATAATAAACTGTGATTGTGTCCCCAGCACCGAAAGCTGGAAGCTCATTTCTCTTAACAAGCTCGTCTTGTACAAAACGTAATAAATCCATAATATATGGTCTTTTTTTGATTTCCAACATTCACATTGTTGCGCCAGAGGTTGAAAAATTAAACAATTTCAGGCTGCAAAGATAAGCGTAATTTTAATTAATCCCTATTCAAATTCTGAATCTTTTAATAAGTCTGGCCTTAGTTTTAAGGTTCTTTCAATGGATTGGTCATGTCTCCAAGTTTCAATCTTAGCTTCGTGTCCTGATAGTAATACCTCTGGTACTTTCATTCCTTGCCATTCTGCTGGTCTTGTATATACAGGTGGTGCTAAAAGATCGTCTTGAAAAGAATCTGATAGGGCAGAGGATTCATCATTTAATACACCAGGGATAAGTCTAATCACAGCATCGCAAACTACGCATGCAGCAAGTTCTCCTCCACTCAAAACAAAGTCACCAATAGAGATTTCCAAACTGATATATTTATCCCTAACACGTTGGTCAACTCCTTTATAATGGCCACATAGTATTAGTATGTTATCACACATTGATAGGCTGTTGGCAATTCCTTGGTTTAGGGTTTTTCCATCTGGAGTCATATAGATGATTTCATCATAATTACGCTCAGATTTCAAATGTTCTATACAAGCGGATATGGGTTCAATACCAATGACCATTCCGGCGCCTCCACCATACTGGTAATCGTCTACACTATTTTGCTTGTTTGTAGAGTAATCTCTCAATTGGTGAAAGTGTATTTCTACCAACCCCTTATCTGCTGCTCTTTTTAAAATAGATGCAGAGAAAGGGCTGTCCATTAACTCAGGTAATAAGGTGATGATGTCTATTCTCATGTGGCAAAAATAAGGAATCCTAGGAATTTTCTCATCAATACTGGTAAATAGTTTATTTGGTAGTTTGAAGTTGTGACAAAGTGTCTTGTATCTGCGTTAATCTACTGTTATTTAGAGTGTAATGGGTTTTGTTTGAAGTAAAGCTTTTTCGTTTAGCCCTTTGTATGTAAAATGGTAATCGTTTCTATTTTATTGCGTTAAGTGGGTTGCTAAGATTATTAGCTACTGTTGATCCTTGTGTTTTTCCTTGAGTATTTATAGTGAGTGAAGTATTTAAGTCAAAATTATGTGCTGTAGATTGATTGGAAAGAATAGGTGGTGAATGTCAAAAAAGGATTGGGTTATCATTTTTGAGAGGTAAAGACTGTGTCAATTTCTTAAGCTATTTATTCGGGTATTTCTAGTTTGCTTTTTGGCGGCTACTCTTTTAGTAATGTTGAGTAGCTGTATTTAAATATTAACAGGATATTGATTGCGAAGGAGGAAATTGTTTGTGGTTGGATTGTGATGAATAATGAAATTTCAGAATTCCAATTACAATTAAATCATAGTAAGAGTTCTATTCCAAAACCTATAAATACATTTGACTTTTCACTTTCAGGTGTGCTTGAAATGGTTAATTTTAGACCTGCATTTTGCAATTGAAACCAGTTAGCGTCCAGGTAAAAATGACAGCCTGTACTGCTAAAGGTTCTTTCGGAATTGTCTAATAATTGAAATTGTACGGCTTGATGAAATGGTTCAATTCTTAACCTTTTTATATATGCAACTTTCCCTAATGAAACATTAGGATATGCAAGTGGTAGTTGGTAATTGATGCCATAGAAATGCATTTCATTACTGTTGATAGCAGTACCTATATAGTCTTGATTGTAAAAATATCCATATGGTAAATTAATATCCCAATTGTATAGATATCCACTTGCAGAGTGATTTCTGTAGTTGTAAGCTAGCTTAGTGCTGTGAGTAGGAATTATTCCAGGAAGTGTCAGTTCGTTGCTTAGTGCGAGCATGTGAAGGTCATTTGTTTTGTTTTTACCTTGTTCTACTCTTAAAACTTGACTATACTGGATATTTGCTAGAGCTTGTGCTGGTGCCTTTCTTTTAGATAAAGCAAATTCGTGCTTATAAAAATAGCTATTTACTCGGTCTGAGAAATTAGGGATTTGTATTGATTTGGTTAGATATCCTATCCTCGGATTAAATTGTGTGGAATAATTTCCTTTTATCGTACTTATAGGGTAGGATAGGAATCCGCTGAGTCTTTTTTCTTTTACGCTTACTAAATTGAATTTTTCGATATCTTCTATTTGTGTATGTTGAACATTTGAAACATCCTCTTGGAGGTTTGCTCCAAAAGCTATTGGGAAGTATCCGTAGACATAGTCTATAGAGAACCTGTTATCTTTAGTCTGTAAGTTGGACTTTACAGTTAGTTCAATATTACTTATACTAAGTTTATCATTGATGAATAGGGTTGCTCCAACTTGTTCTATCCCATCCTGGTTGAACGTCGCGAATGGTAAATAGCTATGAACCTTATATTTTGGAAAGTAGCTCTTTACCTTGCTAATTGTATGAGCAGGAATGGTGGATTGGAAAATAGGTGTTTTATCTATTTCTTGGAACTCATGACTGATCTCAAAGCTAGCATTTAGTGCTTCTTTTTCAATTTGTTTGATGCTGTATCCCTGTGTACTGAATTCATTGTAAATAAAATCACCATTAGTAGGCGATTTTGTAAAGCTTTGACAATGAAGGAATTTATTGTTGGATTTGTAGAGTGATTTTTCTTTTAAATCCAATTTATAAATATGTTGATCTGTAAGGTGATTCCCAAGGAAAAGTAATTCATAGTCAAATAGCTTTGGACTGTTGATAGCCTCGTATTGAAGAGGTATTAATAGGGACTGTTGCTTATTTCTAAGGTCTACGGCTAAAACACCCTGTTTTTGACCTTCTGAAACTACAAGGGTCAATATAGAGCCGTCTTGATTAAAGAACATTTCCCTGGCATGGTCAAAGCTTAAAGCTATGGATTGGACGATTTCCTTGGTATCAATATTCCAAACTTCAATGCTCATTTCATTGCGCTCGTTGGCAGAAAGTAGGGCTATTTGGTTCTTGAATGGATGAAGTTGTGGCTGAAAGTGTTTAACTTTCTTTTGTAAGGTAGAAGTCTTGCCAGTGTTCCTGTTTTTTAATCGTACAATGGAGTAGTCTTCAAGAATCCATCTGGGATGTTTTCTGTATTCCGTCCAGCATATATAGTCTTCATTTATATCAAAATGATGCGCATTGTCAAGGCTAATCCCTGGCTGGGTTAGAGATTTTGCATCTGTAAAAGCGCGTATAGAGGGCAGGTGTTTGAAGTCTTTTGATATATAAAATACCTCTTTTTGATCTCTTATGATGGATAGTTGTTCTGTATAGAAATTACTTTTTGAGGAAGGAATGAGGTCGGGATTAGTCCATTTTTTTTTGGCATTTTCTTCTTTTCGAATGCTGGAAAGTGCTGTTTCAAAATGCTCGGATAATCCATTTCCTGTGTTGTCTTTTATAGCGCCTGTAAAGCTTTTAAGTTTATTGGTAGTTGAATGTAGAATTGAGCTGAAAATTTCGATCCCATTCTCTTTCCTTATTTGATTTGTTAGAAGGTAGCCTAAATTATAATGGTTAGGTGTGTATTTGTTGATGGTTCCACCAATGGCTCTTCTGATATTAAAGGGGGTGTTTTCAGTGGCTATGGCCCTATAGTATTTTAAGAAATCTGCGGACCTACCTCTTCCTCCATGGCTGAGTTTGGTTTCTGCATACACGGCATCACCTTCCCAAAACCATTTTGGGACTAATAGGTTTGCGCTTACGGCTTGTCCATATTCTCCAAATACAAAATTGGAAATCTGTACAATTCCAGATTTTATTTTGTGATGCTGTAATACATGATGGTATTCGTGAATAGAAAGTAAGTCCAGCCAATTCCCAGAATTTAGGAAGGGATTTTGTGGAGCCATGAGGTAAAATTCTGATCGAAAAGGGGCAAATCCTACAAAGCCATTCGATTGAATGGTTGATCCCTGTAAAATGATTTGTGTCTTTCCAAATCTCTTTTTACCTAATATTTGATCTTTTTGGTATAATTCCTCTAGATTTCGAGCCACTTTTTCTGCCTCGGGTTGCCATAAACTAGTGAAAAACACCTCAAAATGAGCAGTTTCTATTTTATGCCAATTTAGGTGGTTGTTCGATTTACCAATTTGCCCTTTTGCAGCTATGTTAAATAATATAAATAATAGGACTATGATGGTTATTTTCTGTTTCATTTTATCGATATTTATTGCCCTTTTATTGATGTATTCAAAACCTAGACACAATGGAACTAGTATTCGCAACGCAAAATCGAAATAAATTAGCAGAAATACAACAACTTATGCCATCTAGTATAAGATTAAAAGGACTAATGGACATCGGTTGCGATGAAGATATTCCAGAGACCAGACCTAATCTAGAAGGTAACGCTCTTCAAAAGGCGGAATTTGTTTATGCAAATTACCAAGTAAATTGTTTTTCCGATGATACGGGTCTTGAGATTGATGCGCTCAATGGTGAGCCAGGTGTTTTGTCGGCTAGGTATGCTGGACTCGAGAAGGATGCTGCGGCAAATATGGCCATGGTGCTAAATAAGTTGGAAGGGAATTCCAATAGGAAGGCACGCTTTAGAACGGCTATTGCACTTATTATTGATGGTAAAGAGTTCCTTTTTGAAGGAATTGTTGAAGGAGAAATTGCTGTTGGTAAAAGAGGAGATCAAGGTTTTGGTTATGATCCAATATTTATTCCTGTTGGAGAAAATAGAAGTTTCGCAGAAATGACGATGGCAGAAAAGGGAACTATGAGCCATCGGAAAAGAGCCCTTGATGGCTTGTTGAATTTCTTAAAAACATTGGAAGACTAACAGCTATTATTCTGTACCTTGTAAGGTCTAAAAATTATAACTAGCAGGTTGTTTTTCTGGTGCCATCCCATTAATATCAAATATCTATTTTTATTTATGAAGCGATTCTTTCTACATAGCTTTCTTGTATTGGTTTTCTCTGCATTTTATTGGGGAGCTTCCGATATAAATGAAGCGGAAGATTATAGGTTTAAAAAGGTGGAAAGCCCGTTGCCTTATATGTCTGAAGAGACTGCTTGGGCAGATAGTTTGATTTTGAGTCTTAGTCTAGAAGAAAAAATTGCCCAGCTCTGTTTTGTGACAGCCAATTCTGGTGGTTCTGAAGCTGAAAATCAAAAATTATTGAAGCTGATAGATACGTATGGGGTTGGTGGATTAACCTTCTTTAAGGGCTTGCCTTCTACTCAATTTAAGCTAACTAAAAGAGCGCAAGAGAAAAGTAAATTACCCTTACTGATTTCCATAGATGGGGAATGGGGATTGTCGATGAGATTGGATAGTACATTGAAGTATCCTTGGATGATGACCTTAGGAGCGATACAAGACAACAACCTTATTTATGATATGGCTTGGCAAATGGCCAATGAATTTAATAGAATGGGGGTACATATTAATTTGGCTCCTGTAGCTGATGTAAATAATAATGCAGAAAACCCTATTATCAATTCTAGATCTTTCGGGGAGGATATATACAATGTTTTCGAAAAGACTACAGCTTATACTTTAGGGCTTCAGGATAATGGAGTAATGGCATGTGCGAAACATTTCCCTGGACATGGAGATACAGATATGGATTCCCATAAGCAACTTCCATTGATTCCTTTTGATAGACATAGGCTAGATAGTCTAGAGTTATTTCCCTTTAGAGGTTTGATTGATGAAGGGGTAGGAAGTATTATGATTGCACATTTAAATATTCCTGCATTAACAGGGGATAGTATTACACCTTCTTCTGTTTCTAAAAAAGTAGTGAATGACCTTTTGAAACAGGAGTTAAATTATGAAGGTTTAATAATGACAGACGGTCTCGCCATGAAAGGGGTGAGTGATCATTATGCTCATGGTCGGTTGGAAATAGAATCTTTGAAAGCGGGTAATGATGTACTATTGCTTCCAGAGGATATGAAGGCTGTTATCGACTCTGTCAAATGGGCGATTGAAGTTGGAGAGCTGTCTATAGATAGGATTGATGAAAGCTGCTATAAAGTTTTAAGAATAAAAGAATGGCTAGGCCTGAATGAAAAAGCAGTCCCCGATAGTCTAGATAAAGGGAAATCTTTTATCAATAGACCTGCGGAAATTTTGAAGAAAAAATTGATGCAAGCTGCATTAACCGTAGTTCACAATGAAAATGACCTACTGCCCATTAAAAAATTGGATGAAAGAAAAATAGCCCTTGTATCTTTAGGTGGGACTCCTGGTAATACTTTTTATGAGCATCTTAAATTACACCTTGATGTTGATCGATTTATCATTTCCAAAAATCATTCGCAAAAAGGAATTAATGAGTTGCTTTCAAAACTGAAGGAAAACTATAACACCGTCATCGTGTCCGTGCATAAGTCGGATAAAAATCCATGGAAATCGTATAAAATATCAGATAGGAATACTGCCTTATTGAATTCCTTATCACAGTTACCGCAATCTATATTAGTTCATTTTGCCAATCCCTATGCGTTAAAGGATCTTGCTGGACTAAAAGATTTCAAGGCGATCGTTATAGGTTATCAAAATAATTTGGAAGCACAGCAGGCTGGTGCAGAATTGTTAATTGGCGCCATTGGCGCAAATGCTAAATTACCTGTGACCATTCAACCTGAATTTCCGGTTGGCCTCGGTGAAATTGTTAAATCCTGGCCTGTATTATCAAATGTGGTACCAGAGGAATTGGGGATTAATGCGGAAGAATTGGAAATTATTGATAGTATAGCGATGGATGCAATTGCCATGCATGCTACGCCAGGTTGTCAAATTTTAATTGCGAAAGAAGGAAAGGTTTTTTACAATAAGTCGTTTGGATACCATACCTATGACAGTCTGAATAAGGTTGGTATATTTGATTTATACGATATAGCTTCTATTACTAAAATTGCGGCAACGGTGCCCTCTATAATGAAGCTGGTTTCAAAGGAGGAGATTTCATTAGATCTTCCTATTAAGAACTATATCAAAATGGCGGATACCTGTAATAAACAGGATATGGTAATAAGAGATATTCTTACACATCAAGCCCAATTGAAGCCTTGGATACCATTCTATAGAGCGACTCTTAAGGAAAATAAAAAACCGGACGAAGCCATTTACCATAAGGTATTTTCAGACAGTTTTCAGGTGCAAGTTGCGGAGGATCTATTCATTCGTAGTGATTACAAAGATTCTATTAAAAATAAAATCCTGGAATCGGATCTTTTGGATAAGAGAAAATATAAATACAGCGACCTTGGTTATTATTTATTGAAAGAGGTTATCGAAAGTAAAACAGGTCAAGATTTAGACGCGTTTGTAGAAGCTAACTTTTACAGCAAACTAGGAGCGTATCATTTGACGTATAACCCAAGAAGCCGGTTTGATCTAGATGAAATTGTGCCTACTGAAGAGGATGACTATTTTAGATTTCAAAAGATACATGGCTATGTTCATGATATGGGGGCTGCGATGCAAGGTGGTGTTGGTGGACATGCTGGTGTATTTTCAAATGCCTTTGACCTCGCTAAACTTATGCAAATGTATTTGCAAGAAGGGAAGTATGGGAATGAGCAATTTGTAAAATCTTCCGTGATAAATGAATTTACACGTTGTCAATTCTGCGAAGAAGAAAACCGTAGAGGTATAGGTTTCGATAAACCTACTAGAGATGGCTCTGGTGGTCCCACATGTGACTGTGTTTCTTATGCTAGTTATGGGCATACTGGATTTACAGGTACCATGGCTTGGGTAGATCCAGATACTGAATTAATTTATATATTTTTATCTAATAGAGTATATCCAGATATGGACAATACCAAATTGATAAAGAGAAATATACGAACAAAAATCCAAGAGGAAATTTATAACATTTTAAACAACAGAAAGTTATGATTCAAAGAATTGTTTTACTGTCTTCATTTTTATTTTTTTTTACCGCTTGTAATCAGAATCAGCCTACTGGAAGTACAATTGAAATTTTAGAAGAACAATCCTTTCATGAAAATGGAATGATAGAGTCCTTCAATACTTATGAGAATGGGAAGCTGAATGGATTTAGTTTAGAAATTGATAAATATGGAAATGTCCTAAAGCAATTGACATACGCTGATGGGGAATTAAACGGAGAACAGCTTTATTATAATTCCAGTGGAAGGGTAGAGCAGAAGGCAAATTATGTCATAGGAGTTTTGAATGGTGAACTCGTTAATTATTATTCTAATAGAAATGCAAAGGAAGAAACCATTTATAAGGATGGGAAAAGAAATGGTTTAACCGTTTGGTATTTTATTGGTGGAACGGAAAGTATTTCCTATAACTATAAAATGGGTGTGCTAGATGGAGAAGCTAAGCAGTATTATAAAACTGGAGAAATCAAATCTGAAGGGCGATATTTGAATGGAAACAAGGTTGGAACTTGGAAAATATATAGTATTTCGGGAATGGAAGCTTTGGAGGAATATGGTCAAGGAGAAACAAAATAGACATGCTTAAAATTGGGATTGTTTGTTACCCTACATTTGGGGGAAGTGGTATTGTGGCTACAGAGCTAGGGAAAGCTTTAGCGAAGAAAGGGAATGAGGTTCATTTTATAACCTATAGTCAACCCGTACGTCTAGATGTATTTGTTGAAAATGTATATTATCATGAGGTAAGTATAGTGGAGTATCCATTATTTGAATTTGCACCTTATGAGCTGTCATTGGCGAGTAAACTTGTAGATGTTGTTAAGCATGAAAAACTGGATTTATTGCATGTACATTATGCAATTCCTCATGCCTATGTGGCATTCATGGCGAAACAAATCCTTATGCAGGAGGGAATCAATATTCCCATTCTGACTACTTTGCATGGGACAGATATAACCTTGGTGGGTAAAAGTGAATTACTTGGGCCTGCCATTAGTTTTGCAATCAATCAATCGGATTGTGTAACAGCAGTTTCTGAAAACCTAAAGCAGGAGACCATTCGATCTTTTGACATCAAGAAGAATATCAATGTAATTCCCAACTTTATTGATTTTTCAGAGTACGATGTATCACCAGATTTAGAGCTGAAATCGATCATAGCACCAAATGGTGAGAAAATTCTTATTCATATTTCAAATTTCCGCCCTGTAAAACGCGTGGAGGATGTTATTCGAATATTCCATATCCTGGCACAGGATATAGATGCCAAGCTTATTATGGTAGGGGATGGTCCACAGAGGGAGAATGCTGAAAAGTTGAGCCGTGATCTTGAAATAGATAGACAGGTGAGATTCGTAGGGAAAAGTCAAGACATACCAAGACTTTTAGGTATTGCTGATTTGTTCATCCTGCCTTCTGAAACGGAAAGTTTTGGATTGGTTGCGCTTGAAGCGATGGCGGCAAAGGTGCCTGTTATATCGTCTAATACCGGAGGTTTACCCGAGGTCAATATCAATAATAAAACAGGCTTTACGCATGATGTAGGGGATGTAGTAGCTATGGCTAAAAGTGCACGTTTTATCTTAGAAGATGCTAATAGACTGGAAGGATTTAAAGAAGAAGCCTATAAGCAGGCTCATGAGTTCGATCTCCAGAATATCCTTCCTAGATACGAGCATTGGTATAATAGTGTCTTAGATTCTTTTAAAACAAATGGAGGCATGGACTGTGTTGAATAGTAAAAGCTAATTTTGGTTTTTGAATATAGAGTCAGTGTAAAGGATTAAACCTTCACTGGCTTTTTTTTAGCTCGTTTTAAAGTGAAGTTTTAGGCTGTTTACATCTTCAGCAGACTGTCTAGGTTCAATTTCAAATTTAACTAGATGCTCTAGATTGTAGTATTCTTTGCCTATTCGAATAAAATTGTTTCCAGGAAAGGAAAATTCATTGGGAGTAAAGGCATTTGAAGAAGTGGTATATACTACGCTTATTTCTTCTTTTTCTATGATGGAGTTCACGTACTTTCCAATTTCATTATCTTCCGTTGATTCCTTATCACAAGACAAAAGGGATACTGTTAAGGAAGTAAAAATGGTTAATTGTTTCATTTAGCATCTTTTGGATAAAATCTTTTATGCAAAATTTAGGCCAATAATTGCATGTTATAGTTTTGTTTTCAGATGAAATAACTATTTTTAAATCAAATTTTATATGTATTAAAATGGAAATTCTTGATAATAAGGATGGCTGGGGATATGAATTTATCTCTAAACAACGTTTTTTAGGTCTGCCCTTATTACATATATCCTTTAAGTATAATGCACAAAAAAAATGCCGGTTCCAGCAGAGGGGATAATTTCCATTGGACAGTTTGGTGCTGGAATAATTAATTTCTCCCAATTTGGAATTGAGTTAATAAGTTGTAGCCAGTTTACTATAGCAGGTTTTGCCTTGGCTCAATTTGCTGTGGGGTATACTGGTATAGCTCAAATAGGCTTGTTTTTTCAAAGGGGATATGGACAAATAGTAAAGGAGTTGTCAGTACTCCTACAATAGTGAATTTATCGGAGGTATATTAGTATAAACTTTAATTATTTAAATCAATGACGAGGGAAGAACAATTGGTGTCTTGTAGACAATGCACTAACAGGAAATTGAACATGCAAGTAGGTTTTGTTTGTTCCTTGGATGGTGAGATGGCTAGTTTCACTGGGGAATGTGAAAAATTTGATAAGGATGAATCGGTAGAATTAGATGATAAGGAAGGGTTGGATAGTGAAACGATTCAAAACTCTATTCCGAGTCATATGTATGAAAAGTTAACATTTGAACAGGATTTCAAAAATGCACTTTTAGTTGGTTTTCTTACAGCAATTATTGGAGCTGTTTCATGGGCTGCTTTGACTGTATCTACGGAATATCAAATTGGATATATGGCCATAGCTATTGGTATAGGTGTTGGATATGCTATTCGGATTACAGGTAAGGGAATTGAAAAGCAATTTGGAATAGCTGGTGCAGCGCTAGCTGTATTTTCTTGTCTTTTGGGGAACTTCCTCACAACCCTAGGTTTTACTGCTGAATTTGAACAAGTAACTTATTTAGAGGTATTGCAGAGTTTTGATTATGCCTATACCATGGAGGTCATAACACAAAATTTTGATTTTCGGGATCTGCTATTTTATGGTTTTGCAGGTGCTGCAGGTTATAAATATGCATTTAGGAAATTGACTGAACAGGACTTGGATACCTTGAAATAGTGTTCGGATCTAAAGTCAAGATGAAATACGAAAAAAGAGGAATGGTTTTCAAAACCATTCCTCTTTTTTATTTTCTACCAATTTGAACAATCAACCAGGTAGTTTTTAATAAATTATTATTCTCCTTAAAGGTCAAATTAAGTAATTAAGTCATACTCGTATATCGTATTATCCATCAATTGAATTACTTTCTCTTGTTTAAATCGACAAGCGAATGCAAAACTTTAACTAACTTAAAGAAAAATTTCGAAAATGGTACGATCAGTTTTACAAGCAAGTGATGCCCCCTACAAAGCTAAAGTAGACGTAAGGTCCCATGAGTTTTTCATGGATGAACCAAAAGAATTAGAAGGTCAGGATGAAGGTCCTACACCGATGGAATATTTAGCAGGTTCCCTAGCGGCCTGTACCTCCATTACCTTACGGATGTATTTAGACCGAAAAAAATGGGTTTTTGAAACCATAGAAGTAAATGTGATTAACAATCGATCTGAAGATAGAAAGGATGTTAGTTTTGATGTGGAGGTTCGTGTAAAAGCCAATTTTGATGATAAGCAATGGGCAAGGGTAATGCATATTATTAAAGCCTGTCCAGTGCATAAATTATTGAGTAAAGGAACAGAAATTAGCGTAGTGCTTATAAAAATGGCTGGCTGATAAATAGAATTAGTCGCATTACTAAAGGGCTAATGATTTAGTATATATACTTTGGCAAAGTTTTCTATTTGTGGTTTATTTGAATTATGAAATTCAATAATATTAAATCATGAATAGAAAATTTTCCATTTTTATACTAGTATTTTGCTGCCTAAAGTCTGCTTATGGGCAAGTGGTAGTAAATGAAAATAAAACATTGATTCATACAGCTGATTCCTTATTTGAAATTGGTGACTTCCAACAATCTTCTCGCATGTATAGAAATGCCTTTTCGAAAGGGAAAGCTGCTAATCCGATAGATTTATATAAAGCTGGGGTAGCCTTTGCTAGAACTCCTGAAATTGACACTGCCTTTCACTACTTTAATCATCTGATTAAATATAAAAAGTATTCCATAGTAGAATCCTTGCCTTCAGATTCAAATCTAGTTTATCTACATTCGGATGAGAGATGGCCAATACTATTAGAACAACTTATTGATCTCAAGAATTTTGTAGAAAAAGATATGAATCTTGAATTAAAAGCTGCGTTAGAATTGGTTTTTGAAGAAGATCAGAAGTATAGGTCTCTATTTAGAGCTATAGAAGATCAATTTGGAAGAGATTCGGATGAGTTTAAAAATATCCTTTCAAATCAACGGCATATGGATTCGTTAAACCAAATTGTTGTTTTGAATGTCTTAGATAAATATGGCTGGTTAGGGAAGGAAATAGTTGGTGAAAAAGGTAATTCGGTGCTATTTATGGTGATTCAGCATGCAGATTTACCTATTCAAAAAAAATACCTCCCTATGATGAAATTGGCTGTTCAAAATGGGGATGCTGCAATAATTGATTTGGTCAAATTAGAAGACCGAATAGCGGCAAGAGAAGGGCGGAAACAAACATATGGAAGTCAAATTTTCACTAATCCTGAAACGGGTGAGCAGTATGTCTATCCAGTTCGAAATCCTGAATTATTGGACGAAAGAAGAAGAAGTATTGGTTTATTGGCTATGGAGGAGTATTTGTCCTATTATACTCTAGAATGGGATGTAGAGAAGCATAAAGCCCTAACAAAGAGAATGGAGGCTAAAGGAACTGTAATACCGTAGATGTCAGGAAATATTAAAAAAAAAAGTGCAATAATCATCTGTATAGATTGATTACTGCACTTTTTTTATACTAAATTATAGCGATCGCTAGTTTCGCTCGAAGTCACAAAAAATAAACTTTTGGACTGTATCAAAAGGGGTAGTATGATCTTCATGAATACAGTTTCCCACCTCAAAGTTTTCGGCAAAGAAAGTAGACATGCTAGTTTTATCATATTGCTGGATAGGTAAGCCACTGCATTTTATTGGCCCCTCCACAGAAAAGGTACCTATGCTTAAATAGTTAGTTGCAAACTGATTGACCAAATCTAGATAGGCTGCTTTCTGCTTCTCTTCAGTTAAAAAGTGAAAAGTTGCTCTGTCATGCCATATATCGTAGCTTTCTTTTGGTTGGAAATTTACGATGTCTGTTGCAATCCAAGTTACCTTATCAGCTAGTGAGCCTAATCTTTTTTTGGTGTTTTCAATTGCTGAGCTAGAAATGTCTACAACCGTAATATTTTCATAGCCAGCTTTTAGTAGATGTTCTGCTAAGGTTCCGTTTCCTCCACCTATATCAATTATTTTAGCTGTCTTGGGTACATTAAAACCATCAATTGAAGCTAAGGATTGTTTAGGAATATCTTGCGTCCAACTAACTTGATTTTCACTTTTAGTAGAATAGACAGTATCCCAATGTTCCTTTCTTTCCATAATCTATATTCTTATTTTTTACAAATGAGAAGATATCTCACTTAGTGTTTTTCATCGTAAAAGAATCCTTTAATCATCTGAGATATTCCCCATATCATCAATCCAATACAGGCAAAGGTAAGCAGAATACCGAGGATAAAAAACCATAGGTTCATTGGGCTTTTAAAGCTATAACTCAAAACCATTGGAGTTGTAAACAATAGGGGAAGGGTGTATCCCACTATTTTAAAGCCCTTTTTAACTATTTCTTTTGCTTCTTCTGATAATTTATTCATGCGCTTGTATTGCTTTACGGACAGATCCATGTTTCAATAGTAAAGCTTTAGCTTCTTCGTAGGAGATGTTCAATTTCTCCTGAATCATTAGGCTTCCTCTATCTATTAGTTTAAGATTGGACAGTTGCATATCAACCATTTTGTTTCCAATAACATGTCCTAATTTAACCATTACAGCCGTAGAGATCATATTTAAAATGAGTTTCTGCGCTGTTCCTGCCTTCATTCGTGTACTTCCTGTAACAAATTCTGGTCCCACAACTGCTTCAATAGCAATTTGTGCTACTGCTGCCAAGGGGCTATTTTCATTACAGCTGATGCCGGCTGTTAAAATATTGTTTTCATTGCACTTGGTTAATCCTCCTAAAACATAAGGTGTTCTTCCACTTGCTGCAATTCCAATTACGGTGTCTAATTCGTTAATTTGATACTTATTCAAATCTTCCCAGGCACCATCTAGGTTATCTTCAGCCATTTCTACGGCTTTCCTTATGGCTGAATCTCCACCTGCAATTAAGCCAATTACCCTATCATCAGCTACGCCAAAGGTAGGAGGGCACTCACTGGCATCTACTACGCCCAATCTTCCACTTGTTCCTGCTCCAATGTAGAATAGTCTTCCTCCTTGTGACATTCTAGGGTGAATTTCATCCACTAGTTTTCCAATACTTGGAATACAGTTGGCTACAACTTCTGCAACCTTCCGGTCTTCCCGATTGATATTTGTCAAAAGGTCTAGACTAGACATCTGTTCCAGGTTATCGTATAAACTATCCTTTTCCGTGGATTTTTTAGGCATGTAGAATGGAATTTTATATAAAAAAAGCTACCCGGAGGTAGCTTTAGTATTAGTATATTAATGGGAATTTTTTTGGTTGTACTTCGTGCATCAATTCATAAATGCTGTCGAAGATATCATCTTCACTTGGTTTTGAGAAGTAATCACCATCGGTACCGTATGCAGGTCTATGCGCCTTTGCACTTAGTGTCTTAGGTTCTGAATCTAAATGGAAATATCCTTTTTGATTTTCAAGAACTTCTTGCATCATAAAGGCTGTTGTACCTCCAGGAACATCTTCATCTAAGAACAATACACGGTTGGTCTTTGCTAAACTCTTTACTATGTCGTGATTGATATCGAATGGTAGTAAAGATTGGATATCAATAATTTCAACAGAGATTCCAGCTTTATCCAACTCATCAGCGGCTATTTGCGCTTGACGAATAATAGATCCGTAAGTTACTATGGTTACATCAGTACCTTCTCTGATGGTTTCAACTTCTCCAATAGGTGTAGTAAACTCACCCAGGTTAGTTGGCAATTCTTCTTTTAAGCGGTATCCGTTCAAACACTCTACAATCAATGCAGGGTCATCTCCTTTCAATAACGTATTATAGAATCCAGCAGCTTTGGTCATGTTTCTTGGTACCAATATATGTATCCCTCTTAAAGAATGTATGATAGTAGCCATAGGTGAACCTGAGTGCCAAACACCTTCTAGTCTATGTCCTCTAGTACGTACAATTAAAGGTGCTTTTTGACCATTCTTAGTTCTATAACGAACCGTAGCAAGGTCATCGCTCATTATTTGTATAGCGTACAATAAATAATCTAAATACTGAATTTCAGCAATTGGGCGAAGACCTCTTAGTGCCATACCAATGGCCTGTCCCATAATAGTAGCCTCTCTAATTCCCGTATCACTAACTCTTAGTTCGCCATATTTATCTTGAAGACCTTCTAAACCTTGGTTTACGTCTCCAATTTTTCCTGCATCTTCACCAAAGATCATTACTTCGGGATGGTTGGCTAAAATGGCATCGAAGTTTTCTCTAAGTACTAAACGAGCATCTACCATGTTTTTCTCTGCTTCATAAGAAGCAGGAACCATAGAAACGTTTAGTGGAGATTGTTCATCTTCACTATATAGGTGAGAAGAAAAACGATCATGGTTTTTCTCATTTTCTCCTTTCAACCAATTTTGAAGGGTAGTAATAGCATCCGAATTTTCCGTTCGAACCATTCTCAATACCTTTCTGGTAGTTTGAATAATATCTCTACGGATAGGTTCTGTAATAGCAGCCAGGTCATTAACCATTTTTTCAATGAAAACCTTATTTGCGCTATTTGCAGCTACAGCATTCAATAACTCCACACATGAAGTTACTTCAATTTTAATATCTTCTAAATAAGCTTTCCAAGCAGCAGTCTTACTTTGTCTTGCTGATTTCTTAGCTTCTTTTTCTTGTGCTTCAAGTTCTTCTTCTGTGGCAAATTTGTTTTCAAGGATAAACTCCTTCATTTTCTTCAAGCAGTCAAAGTCCAATTCCCATTGAAGTCTTTCTGCTGACTTATAACGCTCATGAGACCCAGAAGTAGAGTGTCCTTGAGGTTGTGTTACCTCAGTAACGTGAATCAATACAGGGACATGCTCCTTTCTTGCAATTTGCTCTGCTTTTTCATACGCTTCAATTAGCTCAGCATAATTCCAACCACGAGCAACAATTATCTCGTATCCTGCTTTTTCTTCTGTTCTCTGAAATCCAGCAAGAATTTCAGAAATACTTTCTTTGGTAGTTTGATATTTGGCAGGAACAGATATTCCGTAACCATCATCCCAAACAGACATAATCATCGGAACTTGTAAAACTCCAGCAGCATTTATGGTTTCCCAAAAAAGACCTTCAGAGGTACTTGCATTTCCTATTGTTCCAAAGGCAATTTCATTCCCTTCATTAGAGAATTTATTAGCTCCTTTAAAATCTTCACTTTTACGGTAGTATTGAGAGGCTTGTGCCAAACCTAACAATCTAGGCATTTGTCCTGCGGTAGGGCTGATATCTGAAGAAGAATTCTTTTGATTTAGAATGTCAAGCCAGTTACCATTTTCATCCAAACTTCTAGTACCATAATGACCATTCATCATCCTTCCGGCTGATGCTGGTTCTGCTTCTACTGAAGTATGAGCGTATAATTGTGCAAAAAACTGCTGTACATTTAGTGCGCCTGTAGCAAACATAAAGGTCTGATCACGGTAATATCCAGATCTGAAATCTCCATTTTTAAAAACACGAGCCATGGCAACCTGTGCCAATTCTTTACCATCTCCAAAGATTCCAAACTTCGCTTTACCGGTAAGAACTTCTCTTCTTCCAACAAGGGAGGCTTCTCTACTTTTAACTATTAAATGGTAGTCGTTTAAAACAGATTCTTTAATTTTATCAAGGGCAATATCAGCTTCTTTTACACGCATATCCTAGTCTTATATTTGATG
>CAJXXR010000014.1 GCA_913063375.1 uncultured Flavobacteriales bacterium
CGTTCTTTTGAAAAAAGAAACTTCCCTCCAGGACAACATGGTAATTCGAAAAGAAGAAAAAAGAAGTCTGAATATGCTACTCAGTTAAATGAGAAGCAAAAGGCAAAGTATACATACGGTATCTTAGAGAAACAATTTTCTAACTTGTTTAAAAAAGCTTCACGTAGTGAAGGGATTACAGGTGAGATCTTGTTACAATTGTGTGAATCACGATTGGATAATGTTGTTTACAGACTAGGTTTGGCTAACTCTAGAAGAGGAGCGAGACAATTAGTTGGACACAGACACATTACTGTAAACGGTTCTGTTGTAAACATTCCATCATACAGATTAAAAGCTGGTGATATTATCGCAGTACGTGAGCGTTCTAAATCTTTAGAAGTAATTGCTGAAGCTTTAACGAACAAATCATCGTACGAGTGGTTAGAATGGAATGGTTCTGATAAGTCTGGAAAATTCATTGCTGTTCCTGAAAGAACGCAGATTCCAGAAAATATCAAAGAACAACTGATCGTAGAATTGTACTCTAAGTAATCAAATATTTTCCTTTAAACACGAAATTATGGCTATACTAAATTTCCAAAAGCCGGATAAAGTCTACTTGGTGAGTTCAACTGATACCGTTGGACAGTTTGAGTTCAGACCATTGGAACCCGGTTATGGTTTAACTGTGGGAAATGCACTGAGAAGAGTTTTACTTTCTTCTCTAGAGGGGTTTGCCATTTCTTCTATCAAAATTGAGGGAGTAGAACATGAATTCAGTACTATTGAAGGAGTTGTTGAGGATGTAACTGAGATGATATTGAATATCAAAAAAGTTCGTTTCAAACAACTTGTTGAAGATACTGATGAAGAAACCGCACATATCTCAACTTCTGCTAAGGACAAGCTTACAGCTGGTGATCTAGGGAAATTTATTTCTGGATTTGAAGTTCTTAACCCAGAGTTGGTTATCTGTAACATGAATTCTAAGGTTGACTTAGACATGACCATATCTATTAATAAAGGTCGTGGATTCGTTACATCTGAGGAAAACATTGTTGGCGAAGTACCATTTGGAACTATCGTTACGGATTCGATCTATACTCCTATCAAGAATGTTAAATATTCGATAGAAAATTTCCGTGTTGGGCAAAAGACTGATTACGAGAAACTGATTCTAGAAATCACAACAGACGGATCGATTCATCCTAAAGACGCTTTAACTGAAGCTGCTAAAATTTTGATTCACCACTTTATGTTGTTCTCTGATGAACGTATTACCTTGGAAGAGGCTGATGGCGTTGCTTCAGATGAATACGATGAGGAATCATTACATATGCGTCAGTTGTTAAAGACGAAACTTACGGATATGGATCTTTCTGTTAGAGCATTAAATTGCTTGAAAGCTGCTGAAGTTGAAACATTAGGTGACTTAGTAACATTTGCTAAGGGTGACTTGATGAAATTTAGAAACTTCGGTAAAAAATCTTTAGCCGAACTAGACGAATTTGTTGAAGCAAAGGGTCTAGAATTCGGAATGGATATCTCTAAGTATAAATTAGACAAGGATTAAGGCCATGAGACACGGTAAGAAATTTAATCACTTGGGTAGAACTGCAGCTCATAGAAAAGCTATGTTAGCTAATATGGCTTGCTCATTGATCGAACATAAACGTATCAATACTACTGTTGCGAAAGCGAAAGCTTTAAAGAAGTATGTTGAACCATTGATTACTAAAGCTAAAACAGATACTACTCATTCAAGAAGAGTTGTTTTTAGCTACCTTAAACAAAAAGAGACGATAAAGTCTCTCTTCGGTGAGGTTTCAGTAAAAATTGGGGATCGTCCTGGAGGATACACACGTATCATCCGTACTGGTAACAGACAAGGTGATAACGCTGAAATGTGTATGATAGAGTTGGTTGATTACAACGAAATCTACAACGTTGAAGAAGCGGCAAGCACTAGTAAGTCTACTCGTAGATCAAGAAAAAAAGCAGACACTGTAACAGCTGATACAACTGCTCCGGCAGCTGAATCAAATGATGCTACAACTGAAAGCAAAGAGTCAAATGAAGATGCTGATGCATAATATGTATCGGTTATCTAATGACTAGATTTTAAAAGGATAAAGCCTATGGCTTTATCCTTTTTTTATGTACCACAATTTCCTTTTTTCATTGAAGGATAAAAAAAATTGTGTGGTGCAATTCGGAAGAATAAATTTATTAATTTTGTACTCCGAATTATTTAGGAAGGTTTAGTAAAGAAGAATTATTATTCATGAAGTACCAGGCGAAAAGAGATGCAATTGTTCTGCTAAAGGATGGAACTGTTTTTTATGGAAAAGCAGGGGGAGCTATTGGAACAGCAACAGGCGAAATATGTTATAATACTGGGATGACCGGTTATCAGGAAGTTTTTACTGATCCTTCATATTTCGGTCAAATGATGGTTTTGACCAATGCCCATATTGGAAATTATGGTGTGCAGAACCAAGAAACGGAATCTGACTCCGTTAAAATTTCTGGTTTTATCTGTAGAGATTTGAATGATCATCATTCAAGACCACAAGCTGATGGTTCTCTTCAAGAGTACTTTGAAAAAGAAAAAATTGTTGCTGTTACAAATATTGATACGCGTGCTCTAGTTAGGCATGTTCGTGACAATGGAGCAATGAATGCTATTATCTCAACGGAAACTACGGATGTAGACAAGTTGAAGGCCATATTAGATGAAGTTCCAACAATGGAAGGTCTTGAACTTTCTTCTCATGTCTCAACAAAAGAATCATATTTTGTTGGTGATGAAAATGCAGCAGTAAAAGTTGCAGTTTTAGATCTTGGTGTAAAAAGAAACATCTTGGAATGTCTTTCGCTTAGAGGATGTTATCTTAAAGTATTCCCTCATGATACTAGTTTATCAGAAATGGAGGAATGGAACCCAACTGGATATTTCCTTTCTAATGGACCTGGAGATCCAGGTGTTATGACGAATGTCATTGCAGAGGTTGAGAAAATTTTGAACCTTGACAAACCTGTTTTTGGAATCTGTCTAGGGCATCAAATGATGGCTTTGGCAAGTGGTTTGAAAACCTATAAAATGCATAATGGTCACCGTGGGATTAACCATGGAGTATTGAATTTGGACTCTAATCGTGCTGAAGTAACTTCACAAAATCATGGTTTTGCTGTGTCTATGGAAGGTCTTGAGGATTCTGAAAACCTTGTGTTAACGCATAAAAACTTGAATGATGATACTGTTGAAGGTTTCAGAATAAATGGAAAGGACTGTTTTTCTGTTCAATTCCATCCTGAATCTTCTCCTGGACCACATGATTCAAGATACTTATTCGATCAATTTTTGACCTTATTACAAAATAAATAAGCCATGAGTAATATTACTGATATACATGCTAGGCAAATTCTAGATTCTAGAGGTAACCCTACGATTGAAGTTGATATATTAACTGAATCAGGTGCTTTCGGTAGAGCAGCTGTGCCAAGTGGAGCATCAACAGGTGAACACGAGGCAGTTGAGTTAAGAGATGGCGATAAAAATATCTACCTTGGAAAAGGGGTACTTAAAGCCATTGATAATGTAAATGGCGCTATTTTTAACGAAGTAGCTGGAATGGAGGTTGAAGATCAAGCAGGAATTGACCGTGCTATGATTCAATTGGACGGAACAGAAAATAAAGCAAATTTGGGTGCTAACGCTATGTTGGCTGTCTCTTTAGCTTCAGCTCGTGCTGCAGCAATGGAAACGAACCAAATGCTATTCAACTATATAGGTGGGGTTAACGCAAGAACATTGCCTATACCTATGATGAACATTCTTAACGGAGGTTCACATGCAGATAATTCAATCGATTTTCAGGAATTTATGATTATGCCATTTGGTGCAGAAACTTTTTCTGAATCATTAAGAATGGGTGTTGAAGTATTCCATAACTTAAAATCGGTATTGTCTAAAAATGGATATGCTACCAATGTTGGAGATGAAGGTGGATTTGCGCCTAATTTAAAATCGAACGACCATGCAATGGAAATGGTATTGACTGCCATTGAAAAAGCTGGATATAGACCAGGTGAAGATATCTGGGTAGCATTGGATGTTGCATCTTCTGAATTCTACAATAAAGAAGAAGAGGTTTATCATTTACATCAATCTACAGGGGAGAAATTAACTTCTTCAGAAATGATTTCCTTCTATAAGGACTGGTGTTCAAAATATCCGATCGCTTCTATTGAAGATGGATTAGATGAAAATGATTGGACTGGTTGGAAAAATTTGACTACTGAACTTGGTAATAAAGTCCAATTGGTAGGAGATGATTTATTCGTAACCAACTCTAACCGTTTGGCGAAAGGAATTGATAATGGAATTGCAAATTCTATATTGATTAAGGTAAACCAAATTGGTACACTTACAGAAACAATCGAAGCTGTAGATAAAGCACATAGAAATTCATATACTTCTGTTATGAGTCATCGTTCTGGTGAGACAGAAGATTCTACTATTGCTGACTTAGCTGTCGCTTTAAATACTGGCCAAATTAAGACTGGATCTGCATCAAGATCTGATCGTATGGCTAAATACAATCAACTACTGAGAATTGAAGAAGCACTTGGTGACAATGCGATCTTTGATACGAAGAGTTTCAAATTTATTTAACCCCAAAACCTTTGAACCAATGGATCGATTAAAAGAGAAGTTTGCGGCGAAAATTCAACCCGCAATTGATGAAAGAAGAGCATTATTAAGTGATCACGGTGATGAAGTAGTAGGGGAGATCAAGGTAAGCCAACTTTATGGTGGAATGCGTGGAATGTTGAGCATGGTTTGTGAGACATCTAAGCTAGATCCAGAAGAGGGAATTCGTTTCCGTGGGTATTCTATTCCTGAGCTTCAAGAGAAGTTGCCACATTATCCAGAAGGGGCAGAACCTTTACCAGAGGGTATTTTTTACCTAATGTTGATGGGGGAATTACCAACGGAAGATGATGTAAGACGTGTTAGTAACAACTGGGCTAGAAGAGCTATTGTTCCTCCACATGTTTTTAAAGTAATTGATGCTTTACCAGAAAATACACATCCAATGACTCAATTCTCTGCTGCAATTACAGCCATGAGAACTGAATCCGAATTTGTTAAAGCGTACCGTAAAGGTATGACTAAGCAAGAGTATTGGGAGCCAACTTACGAGGACGCAATGAACCTTATTGCTCGTCTTCCAAGAGTAGCTGCATATATTTACCGTAGAACGTATCACAATAACGATCACATTGAACCGGATCCAAAATTGGATTGGTCTGGAAACTTTGCACATATGCTAGGTTTCGACAATGATGAGTTTAGAGAGTTGATGAGACTGTATATGACAATCCATTCAGATCATGAAGGTGGGAATGTATCAGCGCACGCAACGCATCTTGTAAGTTCAGCTTTAACTGACCCATATTTGTCTTTTGCTGCAGGTATGAATGGTTTGGCAGGTCCCTTGCATGGATTGGCAAACCAAGAGGTAGTAAGATGGTTGCTTGGTATGAAGGATGAATTAGGTGGAGGAACTCCATCTAAGGATCAAATTGCTGAGTATTGTAAGACTACACTAAAAGCTGGTAAAGTAATACCAGGATTTGGACATGCAGTATTGAGAAAAACAGATCCCCGTTATACAGCTCAAAGAGAATTTGCACAAAAACACATGCCTGAAAATGATTTATTCAAAATCGTTTCTCGCGTTTATGAAGTAGTTCCTGGAATTTTGACTGCTACAGGTAAGGTGAAAAATCCATGGCCAAACGTAGATGCTCATTCAGGTGTATTGTTGATGAATTACGGTTTAGTTGAATATGACTTTTATACTGTATTATTTGGTGTTTCTAGAGCACTAGGAGTACTTACTAATATTGTATGGGATAGAGCCACAGGTGGACCAATCGAAAGACCTGGTTCTACTACAACTGAATTGTTGAAAGAAAGATTCAATAAATAGATCTATATATTATTATAAAAAAAAGCCATTCCGAATATTCGGAATGGCTTTTTTTTATGTGCATTGGATAATAGGTTTAATTGATGCTTACTCTTTTAATAGAGCAACCTAGGTTTTTTGTTTTTGGGACTGTGATAGGAATGCCTTTTGCTCCTTCACTTATGGCATCTAAAATATAAGTCTCTTTTACTTTATTAGAATTATCGACATTGTCATCTATGGAACCAACATAAACAAGTTCCATTTTTTTGTTTAGTAGGAATACATCGGGAGTTGTTTTCGCACCAAATGCATTCGCTAATTGTGAATCGGTATCAATTAAATAGGGCATAGAATAATTGTTTTCTGTTGCCTGTTGTCTTAACTTTTCTAGCGATTCTTCACCATCTCGATCTCCTTCACTAGAATTTATCAATACCATTCCGTATTTATTTTTTTTCGCAGCTTGGTATACTTCTTCATATCGACCTTGCCATCCTTCTATAAATCCAGTAGAAGTTCCTGATACACATGGGCAACTATGAGCACTAAAGATTACCAATAATCCATTTTTCCGCTTCAATTTATCCAACGAATACTCTTTCCCATTCAATACATCCTTCATTTTTAATTTTGTTAAAGGGGCCTTTTCTTTTAATTGAAGTCGGGGATATTTAGAAGAAGTAAATGCCAAAAGGGAACCACAAATGATTACCAGGGTAGAAAGGGATAATAATAATTTTCTCATGATTAATTAGTGCTAGTATCTGTAAAAAAAATAGAGTGTTCTAAATAGTTTAAAACACTCTATGAATAATAAGAAGTTATAAAATTAGTTTTGCGCTTTTCTTTTGATGCTACAACCTAAGTTCTTTGTTTTTTTGATGCGAACTTCACCGTACTTATAGGCTTGTTCCATTGCATTATTTAAATAATCTACCTTTACCAATGCATGGTTGTCAACATTGTCATCAATTGATCCAGTATAAATCAATTTCATATCTGCATCAAACATAAATACATCTGGAGTTGTATTGGCTCCAAATGCATTCGCCAATTTTGAATCAGTATCCATTAGATATTCCATGGTGTACTCATTGGTTTGTGCATGTTCAACCATTGCCGTATAGGAATCTTCATTACTACGTTTTGCCTCATTGGAATTTATAAGAACAAATCCATATCCAAGCGCTTCAGCAGTAGCCTTCTGTCTGTTATATCTTCCTTGCCAACCTTCTTTTGTTTCTGTTCCAACTACAAAAGGGCAAGTGTTACAACTAAAAATGACAACCAAACCACTCTTTCCTTTGAGAGCATCTAGGTTATAATCATTACCGTCAACACCCTTCATAACAAGATCTGTAGCAGGAGCAGTTTGACCAATCTCTAAACGTGGATAATTTTTAAAAGCTAAAAAAGACAAGCTAACTAGAGCTAGTGCTAAAAATGAGAATAGTACTTTTTTCATGATAGAAATGTTTATTTTGAATCAAAGTTAACAATAATGTGTTTAAAAAAAAACCATCCTGTCTTATTCAGGATGGTTTTTTTTACTGTTTTTGTTAAAATACTTTACTATATATGAATCAAATTATTTATTTGAAACCAGTTTGAAACTTTGAATGGTGCCTTCTTTTTCACAAATCAAGACATAAGTTCCATTAGTAAGTGTACTACTATCAATGATTAATTCATTGTCTAATTTGTCACTTATTTGGTTCAGATTGATTGACCTTCCAGTCATGTCAATCAATTGGAATGTATAATTCTTTAAATTATCTGTACTTAGACTGTATATTCCATCGTTATTATTCCAAACCAACTCTTCTTGTTCTAGTAAACCTTCTCTTTTAGGGCTAGCAGTACTATTAATAAACTTGCGATATATCGCTAAGGTTGATTGATTATAATATAAAAATGCGTTCTTATCAAGGTTCGATGCACCACCTACATTATCTCTAGTTTCTGCAATAGATGAATTTCCAAATCCAGATACCCCAAAAGTTTGGACATTATTGACTTCGAAGAGTCTTCCATCTGAAAACATATTAACCATTTTTGAGATACCGGCATCCCATTTGAATTCTGCCAGTAAGACATCTTTTTTAGGAGATGAATTCTGAGGAACCCAAAAACTTCCTGATGAATAATCAGCAGCCCAAAGAAATTTTACTCTATCTGAGTTATATGCCACTGTAGGATACATACACCAAGCTTTTGATGAACCAGTAGAAACTTCGTAAAGGTTTGAATATACTCCGTTTTTCAGGGATGCTCCGACAATACCATATATTGGAGGTGAAGGTTTACTTATTCTCGCAGTGACTGTATAGTCTTCTGCTGTGAAATTACCTGATGCTAAATTATGTGGTGTTGCAATTCTCGGGAATTCAAATTCAAATCCACTAGGTGCTACATATGTTTGGGGAAGATCCTGAGGTGCATTTCCTGCGACAAGATCTGATATGAGTTCTTCATAGACTTCCATGTTTCCGGTGGTTGCCTCCACTGTTGAAAGTATATACTTATCCGAGCCAGTACATAATGCAACATCAGGATAATAAGACACTGGAGTGTAAGACATAGTCGTACCAATTGATGAGACTGGGCCAAGAATAGGAGATCCTATTCCTATGAAAAATGATCTAGCTTTTAATACATGAGATTCAGTCCATGTTATGACACCTCTTCCATTGCCACTAGCATCAAAGGTATAATCTATATTGGCGTATTCCTCTGATGAATTAATATTAACTTGAACGGGTACACCACTTATTGCATATCCTCCAGCTCCGTAAGTGTATTGTGAAAGGTAAATTGTATTTCCTAAACTATGAGAAACAAAAAAATTATTAATGGATTCTGAAAATTCAATATCAGGATCAGTTCCCGCTGAAATCGCTCCCGAATATGAAAGCATTGATCCTGTGTAATCCTTAATGTCTAGTCTGATAGCTCCTCCATCGTCCCAAACACTTGCTACGACTTGAGAATTTCCACTATTTGGTGAAATAGCCACTCCGGTATTTTTTATTCCATTGGAGTTTGGGCCAATATAATCATCAGGAAGTACTGAATTAATAATAGGTTGAGCTACTGCTGATAACATTGAAAATCCCAAGATTCCCAACATTAGTGGTAAAATGTTCTTTTTCATTGAATGAAATTAATTTGGTTAAAATATAGTATCAAACAAATAATGTATTTAATTGACAATACGCGTCAAAATTCAAAGATTGGATTAATCTAAAATTGATGAAATTATGATTATCAATAAATGTATTATTAGCTTAATTTGAAATAAATGTATCGAAAAATTAAACAAGAGTAGGGTCAATTTGTTGAATTATTGATGTTAATTTTTGTTATAGTATTTTTTAATTCCAAAAAAAAAAGGCATCCAATGTGAATTGGATGCCTTTTTACTATTGATAAATAATATTATGCAATTACTTCATTCAAAGCATTGTTCATAGCTCTAACTGCTTCAGCACTTTTTTCAAATAATACTTTTTCAGCATCATTTAATTGTACATCAACGATCTCTTCAACTCCATTTTTACCGATGATACAAGGAACACCAATACAAATATCATTTTGTCCGTATTCACCATCAAGCATAACAGAACAAGGAATCATCTTCTTTTGGTCGTTTACTATGCTATCTACAAGATAAGCAACTGCTGCACCTGGAGCATACCAAGCAGAAGTACCTAACATTCCAGTTAGTGTTTTACCACCTACCATTGTTGCTGCAGAAACCTCTTCCAATTTTTCAGTTGAAAGGTATTGAGAAACTGGCACACCGTTGTGAGAAGCCAATCTTGTCAATGGAATCATAGTTGTATCACCATGACCACCGATAACCATACCATGAATATCGTTAGCTGGCTTGTCTATTGCTAAAGAAAGATACGTTTTGAATCTAGAGCTATCTAGTGCACCACCCATACCTATAATTCTGTTCTTTGGAAGACCAGTAGATTTAAGTGCTAAATATGTCATCGTATCCATTGGGTTTGATACTACTACTATTATAGCGTTTGGAGAATGTACCAATACATTTTCTGAAACTGTTTTTACGATCCCTGCATTGATGCCAATCAATTCTTCACGAGTCATACCTGGTTTTCTAGGAATACCTGAAGTAATAACAACCACTTCACTTCCTGCTGTTCTAGCATAGTCGTTTGTGCATCCTACAATCTTAGTATTGAAACCTAAAGTAGTAGCACATTGCATCATATCTAATGCTTTTCCTTCAGCATAGTTTTCCTTGATGTCCAACAATACAACTTCACTTGCAATTCTTCTTTGAGCAATTGCATTCGCACAAGTGGCACCTACATTTCCAGCACCGATTACCGTTATTTTCATGATAAGGTTTTATTTGTAAATTCAGTAAGAACACAAAATTAACTAAAAGCGGTTGAACAGGAGGGGTATTTTCCGAAAATTATGATATTCTATTGAGTGTGTTATTTTTAAAAAATTAATGATATTCGGGATATTTTGTTAAATTTGTCAATAAGTGTAATTATCTATTAGTAACCCATTGGTAATTAACCATTTTAAAAATCTCTCTATGAAAAAGTACTTATTTCTAATTTTAGGAGCTTTTCTTTCTTTTAAATCAGCCGCTCAAACACCATTTGAATATATGGTATGTGAAGTGGGTGATTCTGTACTGCTCCAAGCATCTGATTTATACAACTCATCTGTTATTGCAGATATTGTATCTTCAGGAGCTGTTTTTGACACCTTAGCCCTTGGTGATGACCAACTTTCAAGTTCCATTTTATTAGGATTTGATTTTGAGTTTTACGGTGTTACACATTCTACAGTTCGTATTAGTTCGAATGTATATTTGAAATTTCCAGCTGTTCCAGGAGCTGTTGAAAATCCTCCGTTTCCGACCTATTCACCTTGGTCGATTAATTCTGCCTTACCAAACGCAGCAGCAACCTATAACACGATTTTGTGCCCATATACTGATGTGCATCCAGGTATATCCCCAAATGGGATTAGATATGGAACATTTGGTACAGCGCCAAATCGTATTTTTGTTGCAATTTGGCCAGATATGAAGATGTTTTCTCCTGCTTGTTCCGACAAGTGTTTTGCAAACTCTATTGTATTATTCGAGGGATCTAATAAAATTAGAAACTACTTGGGTAATTACGATTTTTGTGCTGCTTGGAATGGTGGATATGCTGTTCAAGGGTTGATAAATGCAACGGGTGCTTCTAGTATATTTGTTCAAGACCCCGTACTCGCTCAACCTAGAAATTTCCCATTGCAATGGTCTACCATAAATGAAATGGTAGAATATACGCCTAATGCTGCTGGAACTGGGTATACTTACGCATTTGCACCTTTTGCTCCAGTTGGATATATTACTTGGGTAGATCAAAATGGAAATACTTTAGGATCTGGATATACCTTACCTTATACTGTAACTGCTGCAAATATTGCAGATTTGCCGTTGTATGTTGATGCTAATTTCTCTTCTTGTTCTGAGTCAGGAAACATAGCTCAGGCGGTAATTACTTTTGGGAGTCAAGATATCAATACTTTTGAAGAAGGTCCTGATTGTATAGGTGATCAAAATGGTAATATTTTGTTTCTAACAGAAGGTGGTGCAAATATAGAGTGGGAAATCGATTTGTATGATAGCAATAACAATCTTTTGGCTAGTTATGATGGCGATGTAATGCCTGTTAATTTTACAAATCTACCAATTGGAGATTACCGTGTAGTATCAGTTTCTGAAACTACCTGCGAATATGAAACGAACATAACTTTAGTTGAAAAATTTCATGATGTACAGTATCATGCAGAAGTAAGTGATGTTCTTTGTAATGGTGGAGCTACTGGAATTGTAAAGTTATTTCCACATGGAGGATTGGGTGAAGATTGGAATATTGTTGTACGTGATTCTTTAGGGAATTTTGTGAAGAATTATTTTGCTGCTTCTGGAGATATTGATATTACGGATCTACCAAGAGGTGTATTTACTTTTGAAATGAAATCTCCTACAACGTGTTATACTGAGGCTGTTTTTGAAGTTGAAGAACCGCAAGTATTGGATTTCGAAACTACAGAATTTGATCATAGCTATTGTGACCAAAGACCGGCGTTTGTCGATTATTCTGGTCGTGGTGGAGTAGAGCCTTATAAGTATTATTTTGATGGAAAGGAGAAATTAGACCTTTTTGAAGGGGATGTTGAACCAGGAATTCACATGGTACGAATTGAGGATTATAATGGATGTTTTGTTGAAGAACGTATAGAAATTCATAATAATTGGGCTCCTGAGGCTTATTTCGACTTAGATTTTGAGGAAATAAACCTGCAAGATGCGACTATTCATTTTACAGATGTTACTGTAACTAATGAACATTCCGTATTGGTTAAATGGGAATGGTTCTTCGGTGATGGAGGAAAAGCATTTGGACCTAATGTATCACATACTTTTAAAGATATTGGGGATTATAAAGTAACACTACGTGTCTACGATGAAAACAACTGTTATTCTGATGTAGATAGAATGGTACGTATAGTTGATCCAATAATGGTATTCCCTACGGCATTTACGCCAAATGGAGACGGTATTAATGAATTCTTTATTCCAATTAATTCTAGAATTCATCCTAAGGACTATAGTCTTGTAATCTATGATAGATGGGGAAAAGAAGTGTTTATGACTGAAAATATCGAATCTGGATGGGCTGGATTCATCAAGGATGGTAAAGAGGCACAATCCGGATCATATGTATTCCACGCAGAATATACGGATGAATATGGTCATGATAAAACTCAAGATGGTATTTTCCAATTACTGAGATAAACATTTAATATAAAAAGAAAAGGTGTCCAATGGACACCTTTTCTTTGCACCTAAAAAAAGCCCCATACTAGTATGGGGCTTTTTTTGTTAGGTAGATGTAAATGAATTAAACATCAATGTTTGCATATACTGCGTTTCTTTCAATGAAATCTCTACGAGGTGGAACGTCATCTCCCATTAACATAGAGAATACTCTGTCTGCCTCTGCTGCACTATCAATAGTTACTTGTCTCAATGTTCTATGCTCTGGATTCATTGTTGTATCCCAAAGCTGGATAGCGTTCATTTCCCCAAGACCCTTATATCTTTGGATACCAACTCCTTTTCCTTCTTCACCACCTAATTCCATAACAAAGCTGTCACGTTGGTTATCGTTCCAAGCATATCTTTGTTTAGTACCTTTTTTAACGAGGTATAATGGAGGAGTAGCAATGTAGATATACCCATTTTCAATCATATCCTTCATATACCTGAAGAAGAATGTTAAGATTAGGGTTGCAATATGACTACCATCGACATCGGCATCACACATAATAACTACTTTATGATAACGTAGTTTCGTGAGGTTTAATGCTTTACTGTCTTCTTCTGTCCCTATGGTTACCCCTAGAGCTGTAAACATGTTCTTGATTTCCTCATTTTCAAAAACTTTATAAGGAAGTGCTTTCTCTACGTTTAAGATCTTACCTCTTAGTGGAAGAATAGCTTGGAATCCTCTATCACGACCTTGTTTGGCCGTTCCGCCTGCCGAATCTCCCTCTACTAGGAAAATTTCACATTTTGCAGGATCTCTTTCTGAACAATCTGAAAGTTTACCAGGAAGGGATGTAGAAGACATTATCGTTTTACGTTGAACCATTTCACGTGCCTTTTTTGCAGCGTGACGAGCCTTAGCGGCAATGATTACTTTGTAGATAATGTCCTTTGCTTCTTTTGGATTTTCCTCAAGATAGTTGTTTAGCATTTCACCAACTAATTGGTCTACTGCTCCACTAACTTCCTTATTACCTAGTTTGGTTTTGGTTTGTCCCTCAAATTGAGGCTCCATTACCTTAACGGATATTACAGCGGTAAGACCTTCACGGAAATCATCACCAGCAATGGTGATTTTTTCTTTAGTAAGCATTCCCGATTTTTCGGCGTAATTTTTTAAAGTTCTTGTAAGCGCTCTACGGAAACCAGCTAAGTGCGTTCCTCCTTCATGGGTATTGATATTGTTGACATAGGAATGCAAGTTCTCACTAAATGTAGTGTTGTACTGCATGGCTACTTCTACAGGAATGTCGTTTTTTTCACCATCCATGTGGATAACCTTATCCATGATGGTTTCACGGGTAGCATCCAAATATTCAATGAATTCAATTAAACCTTTTTCTGATTTAAAAACCTCTGTTAGGAAACTACCATCCTCTTGTATTTCTCTTCGATCTATCAAGGTGATTGTAATCCCCTTATTCAAAAATGACAATTCTCGCATTCTTGCAGCTATGATGTCATATTTGTATTCTGACTCAGTAAAGATTGATAAGTCCGGTTTAAAAGTTACAATTGTACCTCTATAATCCGTAGTTCCAATTTCCTTAACTGGGTAGATTGGGTTTCCAATATTGTACTCTTGGATAAATTCTTTTCCGTCCCTATGAACATTTACTTGTAAATGGGAAGAAAGCGCATTTACACAGGATACACCAACACCGTGAAGTCCACCAGATACTTTATATGAATCCTTATCAAATTTACCACCAGCATGCAGAACAGTCATTACTACTTCAAGAGCAGATCTTTTCTCTTTAGGGTGAATAGCCGTTGGAATCCCTCTACCGTTATCTTTTACAGTGATTGAGTTGTTCTCATTGATCATGATGTCAATAGCGTCACAATGACCTGCCAGTGCCTCATCTATAGAGTTGTCAACAACTTCGTAAACAAGGTGGTGAAGACCTCTCACTCCAATGTCTCCAATATACATGGCGGGACGTTTACGAACGGCCTCAAGTCCTTCAAGTACTTGAATACTCCCTGCGGAATAATCTTCTGGTTTTTTTTCTTCAGACATGTTTATTTCTGATATATAGTTTTCAATTTGCTCAACAAAAAAGAGCTGAATAGCCCTGTAGTAAATTCCATTTGGATAGGTTATATCCGCTTTGGAGTACTAACAAATATAAAGTATTTAGGCCTCTTTTCCGATAAATTTGATTGCTTAATCCCTTCAGTGTCTCTTTGTTTTTAAAGAAATGGCCTTAGATGACATTAAATACTGTTTTTAGTGTTTGTAGTACTTTTGTAGTGAAAAGATAAAATAGAGGTATATGCCTTAAAAGGCCTTATTTTAAGATATAACTTAAATGAAAAAGGACCTTATTTTAGCAATAAGGTCCTTTTAAGGAGTACTATATGAAGTGGACTACAGTTTATATCTCGCAGATATAAATAGATTAAATCCATTTGTTATATACCCTTGGTTGGTTTCTATTTTGTTGTCTAGGATATTTCTAATCTGTAGGCTGGTGTTTAGCTTTTCTGTTGCATCAAAACTCAGGCCTAGGTTTAGGTCAGTAAAACCATCTATTTTCTCACTTTCGGTAGTTAACATTGCATATTGAGAGCTTGTAAAGGTCAATTCTCCGTAAGCTTTTAAATTTTCCGTAAGCTTATATTCCGGTAATACACTCATGCTAATTTTTGGTAAATGAGCAAGGTTCACAGTGTTTGGAACGTCGCTATATTGATTGAACTTTAAACTACCTAAGACAGATGCTTGCTCATTAAGTTTATATTTCCCCGTTGCCTCAATATTTAATATGGAAAGATCTAAGGTTATTGGATGAACATATAATTGCTCAATTATTAGTCCAGTACCAAATGTAGCAGTCAAATTTTGGAATCGTTCTACTTCCTTATAGCTTAAATGAAGGTTTAGGTCTAATTTACGTACTGCTTTCGTAGTTATACCTAGATAGATGTTCATTGGTGTTGCCGTAGAGCTAGGAGCAGGTAATATGCTATAAGATGGAGTCACAAATGGAGACCATCGAATAGCATCATTATATGTGTTGATGCTATAATCTCCATTATATCCACCATATACTGTAGTCGCTTCAGGTAGTTGATAGTTTAAGTAGATTTTAGGGAATACTAGGAAGTTTTCATCTTCCTGGCTAGTACCTGATACGATATCTCCTGAAGATTCAGGCATTTCATGAATTAGATAATACGTGTTAACTCCTAATTGAAAGCTTAACTTACCTTCCTTACCATAGAAGGTTGGATCGAATTGGAAATGAGTTAACCTACCATCTTTTTTGGCTATAGAACTTTCATGATCAGCACTTATAAAGTCTAAATTGGCTGTGATTTTTTGTTTTCCTAATGGGATGTTCCATTTTGAGCCAAAGTCTATAATGGTTTCAGATGCCTCATTATTATTAAAGCCATGCTGAATATTGAAGTTAACCTTTTGAACAAGTTTGTTCGGATCTTGTTGCTCAAAGGCAAAATCTCCAGAAATAATTTGATGGTTCAACTTATTGTCTTTGGCAATGATGGTGTCTATCCCATTCAAGACAACAGTATTTGGATTGTAATATACATTCAGAGGGGTTAGAAATAGGCTATCTGTATTCTCCGTATTAACTACCAATCTTTGATAACTGATATTTGACTTGAAGGATATTCCATTATCCATATAGTCGAAATAGGCCATTGCCTTATTATCACTTCTATCGGAATAATGAATAGATTCACTTTTTCTATCTTCTGAATAGTGTCTTAAATAAAGACCATATTTCGATTTGGTAGATTTTTGGTTACTCCACGAAAACTCTGCCAAAGGCCTTTTGTCCGTTCCATATCCCAATAAGATATATGAGCTATAGCTCGGTACAAATGGTTTTTTATAATCAATGGCTGATAGGATATGATTATTTTCATCCACTTTTAATACCATTTTCTTTACTTGGTATTCAAGGTTTTCCTTGATATAAACGGAGTCTAAAAAAAGAGGTTGTTGATTCTTTTTATTGACTCTTGATATTTCTGGAATATAGTTTTTGAAGATTTTGATTTCTTCTTGTAAGTCATCTGTCTTTGTGGAATCAGAATCTTGTGCATACGCAATGGTAGATCCGATCATGAAGCAGGTAGCAAGTGTCTTAAGCATATTAGTATTCATATAGCTAAGCTTATTGTTCTAATGATTCTTTTTGAAGGGATATCTCGTAACTTTCCTTTAGCATTTCTGCCTCTTCAACGATATCTTCTTCAGCATAATTTTTGATTACCTGTTCAAGGGTATAAATGGCATTTTGATCATCTTCAAGTGCGTGAAGATTCTGCGCTAGAAGTAGCAATGATTTAGCTAACCAACTTTTATATCCTGGAGTTACTTTGGCTTGTTGATATACTTCTTTCTTAGAGGCTTCATAGTCATCTTGCATGAATAAGATTCGAGCATTGAAGTAATAGGCTTCAGCTTGTTTTTCTCCTTCAACATTTTCCTTCAACCAAGTGAATTTGCTTTTAGCTAATTTTAATGAATTATGCATAAAAGCTGATTTTGCTAGGATATAATTTCCTTCAATTAATATGTCCTCCCCTGAAGATGCCAGTTGTATAACCACCTTGGCAGATTCCATTGCTGGCCCATATTGTTCTAATTCATATTGGCAACGCATGATACCAATATTAGCTATTTCCTTGTATTTCGGATACTGAGCCTCTACTTGCAATTTCGTATAGTATCCATTGGCCTTGGTGAAATTTCCAGCGGAGAATTCTAACTCAGCCAAATTGAGATTTGACTCGTCTAGGAAAGCATTTTGATGATCTTTTACCACTTCTGAAAATGCGGTAACAGCTTTGTCTTTCTTTTCAAGTTTAAGATAAACTTGACCTAAGTAGAAATTGGCTTGAACAGTGAAATATCCTTCTGGATAATTAGAAATATAATTTTCCAAACTCAACTCTGCTTGTTGGTAATCACCTTTTAAGTATTGTAATTCACCTGATTCGTAGGAAGTACTGTCTAATGATGCTATGCTTTCATTTGCGAATGGAATATTAGCTATATAAACGGCATATTTATTTACTTCTCCGCTTTCAATATAAATGTTTTTAACGTTTCTCAGTGCTTCTCTAGATACTTCGTTCGCCTTGTATTTATCTATAATATCTTTAAATACAGTGAGGGCTTTTTCATTATTATTCGTGTTCATATATACCAAGCCAATTTTCAATTCGGCATTGTTTACATGAATACTTTGTGGAAATGAATTTAGAAGTCTTTCATAACTGAAAATAGCATTCTCATATTTGTTCAATTGGAAATAGGCATTACCTAATTCCAGTAAAGCTTCATCATTATAACTCGATTTTGGGTAGGTTTCTTTAAAATTCTTTAAGATTCCCACTTTAGCAGAATGATCTCCCATTAAACTAACACAAATAGCCTCTTGGAAGCTAGCGTAGTCTGATTCACTACTGTTGTTCTCAGCAGCAGATCTATACCTGGTTTTAGCCTGGCTATAATCTTGTAACATAAAATAGGCGTCTCCACCTCTAATGATAGCATCAATTGATTTTCTATCCTTTGCCTTTTGAGAGTATTGATCAAATTTCTTCGCAGCTGGCGCATAATTTTTATTTTGAAGAAAAGCATAGCCCATATTGTAATAGGCATTGGTGAATTCTTCAACATTTTTCGAATTAGGATCTGAAAAGAAAGCCCAATAGTTGCTTATAGCTTTGTCATATTTCTTAAGTCTATAAAATGCTTCTGCTTTCCAAAACTTAGCTTGTGAGCTGATCTTTCGGTCAACATGTTGTGTTAAAGATTTGTTCAAATGCTCTAGAGAAGGCCAATATTTTTTGTCGTTGAACAATTGAATGGCTCTGAAATAACAAATCTCTTGGTAGGCCTTTCGTAATTTGAGATCTGTAAGACCTGTAATTTCAAGAGATGCGATTGCCTTGCTGTATTCTTTTTTATTCAGGTAGTTATTTACCAAGTATCCATATACATCATTAATATAAGGAGAGTCGGAATATCTGTCAATGAAAGACTGAAGGGCTTCTTGGCTATTTCCAAATACATCACCTTGCTCATAAGCAAGCTTTGCATAGTTGAAATGAGACTCCTCTGTAACAGCTGGATTTACATCCAATTCTACAGATCGTTGGAAGGCCAAAATAGCATCTTCTTTATAACCCGTAGCTAATAGTGAGGTTCCTAAATGATGTTGTGTGTTTTGAGTAAGTGCTTCGTTTTTACTGGATACTTTTTTGAATAATTTGATCGCCTCTTGATAGTTGCCTTTTTCCATCAAAGCAAAACCATAGTGGTACATATCTTCATTTTGCAAACGACCACCTTTATTCTCATATTCAATATAAAGGGATATTGCTTGATCAAAGTCCTTTATTTGAACTAGACACATAGCTTTTATAGCGAGCAAGTTCCTTAATTCATTTTTTGAACTATGCTTTAACCTTTTATCTATATACTGAATAGATTCATCAAATCTACCGTTGAAGTATAAAATTTGAGCAACATAGTTGCTGCATTGGTAATTGTATTTTGTCGAATTTTCTAATTGCTTAAATAAGCCCAAAGAAGTATCCCATTCTTCTTTCTTATAATGGATGAAGCCCAAATAATAAGTAGCATCTTCTTGATGTACATTTTCACTTGTTGCTACTTCTTTAAGATTGGTAATAGCAAGGTCCAATTGATTCTCCAAAAAATAGGCGTATCCTAGGTTAAATTGATACTGGTTTGTAGCCAATTCATCCATGATAGACGAGTCTATCTGTTCGTACCAGTATATAGCTTTTTTGAAATCCTTTTTTTCAAAGAAATATTCAGCATAGTTTTGTTGGAGGTTAGTTGTCTCCGGAGAATTACTATGATCAACCAAAAAGTTATTCGCCAGTAATTCTGCATTATCATGCCCTTGCTTTAGTGCCGAAACGGCTCTATAGTAAGCTGCTTTTTGATAACCTAAACTATTGTTTTCATTGGGATGCTCTTGAAGGTAATTATCAAAAAATTCTTGAGCAATGTTAAATTGCCCATCCTCGAACAAAGAGATTCCTTTATCTAGAATAACTATGGGGGACTTAGGTTGAAATTGTACCTGAGCGTATATTGTTGTGCTAATGGTGCAAGCTGTTATAAAACAACCCCATTTTTTATGAGTCATATTTTGCGGATTTTTTCGACGGTTAAATATACGAAAAGCGTTATTCTGTGTATAGATTTTCACATTTTTTAGTACTTTGACCTAGGATTGTAACAATCCATGATGTTAAGAATTTTTTCAAGTATTTATTTCTTGCATTTGTTCGTTGTCACAACCTTATTGAATCAAACGATATTTCTATCAATTTATTTTTCCATATGTCTGTAGTAAATATTAAAAATGCCTCGATTTATCAGGATAATCATTTGGTATTGAGTGATGTTAGCTTTTCGGTAGAAGAAGGTGAAATGGTTTATCTTGTTGGTAAAACTGGGAGTGGGAAAAGTAGTTTACTGAAAACCTTGTATGCTGACTTGGATTTAAAAAGAGGGCAAGCTGATATTTGTAATTTCAAATTGGGCGATATTAAAGGGAAAGATATTCCTTTTTTAAGAAGGAATATGGGAATAGTTTTTCAAGATTTTCAATTATTACCGGATAGAACAGTTACTCAGAATTTGGAATTCGCTATGAAAGCGACAGGTTGGAAAGAGAAAATTTTAATTGAAACCAAAGTTCGTCAAGTTTTGGAAGAGGTTGGAATGAAAAATAAAGGCTATAAATTTCCTCATGAATTATCAGGAGGAGAGCAACAAAGAATCGCTATTGCTAGAGCGTTGGTAAACAATCCAAAACTGATCTTAGCAGATGAGCCTACGGGGAATTTGGATCCGGAGACTTCTCGTGCAATTATGTCGATTTTATTAAAGCTGAAAGAGAATAATAGAGCACTGATAATGGTTACCCATGACTATTCTTTAATAGAGGATTTCCCTGGTAGGATGTTTTTCTGTAACAAAGGAAAATTAGAGGAAATTTCTGAATTACCTTTTTAATGATTTCCATTTTAATTGCAACATATCAATGGGATACAGAAGCACTCGTTGAACGTTTGGTATTAGAGATATCATCTAAAAAATTGGTTGCGGAGATAATTTGCATAGATGATGCTTCTGGCTTCGTTCAATCGGAGCGCTTTCATTCCTTTCCATACCTACAATATTCCGTTTTAGACACCAATATTGGTCGTTCTGCTATAAGGAATAGATTGGCTAAACAGGCAAAGTACCCCTTGTTGTTATTTTTGGATGCAGACTCTTTACCAGTTGGTCATGACTTTTTATCAGACTATTTGGTGGCGGCAACCTCTGTTGATGTTGTCTGTGGAGGTACTTCATATTATAATACTCCTCCAAGTAAAAGGACGGAGTTATTACGGTGGACCTATGGAAAGGAACGAGAGGAAAGGTCAGCATCAAAAAGATTGATTGACCCATACGTTTCCTTTACTTCCAATAATTTTTTGATTTCCAAGTTGGTCTTTGATCGGTTTCCTTTTGATGAAGAAATTCGAGAATATGGACATGAAGATACCTTATTTGGTATAGGTTTGAAAGAAAATAAGGTTTCCATATCGCATATAGATAATCCGGTTTACCATTTGGGTTTGGATGATGGAGCAGTATTTCTTTCTAAGACAGAACAGGCAGTTGTAAACCTTAGTAAATTATATAATAAAGGTCTTATTGGAAAGGAGGTACGTCTAATTGCTGCATTTTTGAAATTACGCGCTTTAGGGCTGACCTATATTTTTAGGGTCTATTTCAGAATGATTGAAAAAAAATTGATAAAGAACCTATTGGGTGAACATCCAAGCTTGCGTAAGATGGACCTGTATAAGTTAGGATTATTTGTACAACAGATGAAACAGTAATTTTATTGATAAATACTTAATAAAATAGCCTCTTCACATTCCCAGCATAATTCTTTTGCCGCGGCTCTGCAATTCAATTTTAATACCTCTCTTTTTACCTCAGTGATATTTAGTAGTTCAGATAAATTAGTTGCAAGTTCTTTGGAAGAAGTGCTATTATCTATGAAGCCAACGTCATAGTGGTTAACAATTCTCGACATTTCAGGAAATGGACTTACTAGAATAGGGATCTCCGCTCTTATATAATCAAATATTTTATTGGGTAGTGCGAAGTAATAATTTAAGCCAAGATTTTCTTCTAGGCTAATCCCTAGGTCCGCTAACGCTGTATATTCATTAAGTTGTGAAAATGGTAGTTTACCGGTAAAGTGAATTTTATTATTCAGCTGCAAATTATTAGCTTGGCTTTTTAAATTTTCAAGAATATCACCTCCTCCAGCTATTATTAGGTAGGCATCCAGCCATTGCATACTTTCAATTAAACGTTCCAAACCACGCCCCATATTAGTGGCTCCTTGATAAAGAATACATTTCTTTTCTTCAGGAAAGGGCCATTCTGCTGTTTGCTTAGTATCGGCCTTTTGTTGTTGAGGAAGATTTCTAATGACTTTTAACTTAAGTCCAAATTTGTCGAAATAGTAATCTGCTATACTTTGGCAGACCGTATAAATATTTGTGCATTTGGGTAGAAAGAAACGCTCTATAAATTGCCAAAACTTTCGTACAACCTTGCGGTTGTATATTTCTGGACTTTCTGGGAAAAGTTCATGTAGATCTACGACTAGTTTTTTTCTACGAATCCTCGCTGCAAAAAACACTGCCGGAAGGCTATCTAAGTCATTGGAAACAAAAATATCTCCTTTTATAAATAGTAGCTTAATAAATAGTGCAAGGTTGTAATTTGCGTAAAATAGAAAGCCTGTGTTAAATAGTAAATTAAATCGAAAGGTTGAATAAGACTGTTCTTTAAGTTTCTTATTATCTAGTTTACGACCAATTAGGTGAACCTTAAAGTCATTCTCAGACAGGCTTGAGCAGACCTTGTGTAATCTTTGGTCTGTATGTAAATCGTTTGTTACTGCTAAAATAACTCGTTTCAACTGGCTTCTCTATTTTGTTTTTATATTTTTGTCTAGCTAATATATCGCTTATGCGCCAATCAGAAAATATTTCCTTGAAAAACTACAATACCTTTGGTATTGATATTCGAGCCGACCACCTTTTTGAAATTGAAAAGGAGGAGGATTTACTTATGCTAGATCCCACTATTTTTATTAATAAGTGGATGGTTCTTGGAGGAGGAAGTAATGTTCTTTTTGGTAGTGATTATCATGGTACTGTCTTGTGGATGAACAACAAAGGTAAACAGGTTGTTAAAGAAACTATTACGGATGTTATAGTGGAAGTTGCTGCAGGTGAAGTCTGGCATGATTTCGTGATGTGGACCATAGATAAAGGGTATAATGGATTAGAAAATTTGTCTCTTATTCCAGGTAATGTTGGCGCATCTCCAATGCAAAATATTGGAGCTTATGGTGTTGAGATAAAGGACTGTTTTGCGTATCTACACGCTTATTCTATTGAAACGGGGAAAATAGAGACCTTTAATTTTGAGGACTGTGCTTTTGGTTATCGGGAGTCTGTCTTTAAAAATAAATTGAAAGATAAATACATTATTACTACGGTTGCCTATCGATTGAAGAAGGAGGCTAACTTACAGCTGTCCTACGGTGCAATTCAATCCGTATTGTCGGATATGGGGATTGTACATCCTAAGGCAAGAGATGTGTCCAATGCGGTAATTCGTATTAGACAATCAAAATTACCGGATCCAGCCAAGCTTGGTAATGCAGGTAGTTTTTTTAAGAATCCGATTATTTCTCAACAGACTTTCTTACCAATAAAAGAAAAGTTCCCTAATATTGTTCATTATCAATTAGAAAATGGGCATATAAAACTTGCTGCAGGTTGGCTTATTGATCAAGCTGGATGGAAGGGTAAGAAGGTGGGAGCGTGCGGAATACATGTCAATCAAGCATTGATTTTGGTTAATTATGGCGCTGCTAAAGGGGAAGATATTATGAACTTATCGAAGTTAATTCGAGAAGATGTATTCAATAAATTTGGGGTAGAATTACATTGCGAGGTGAATTTTGTGATGGATTAATCCCTTAGAATTCTTGAAAATTTCCGATATTCGAGAAAATGAAAAGACAAGGAATTCAATATGGGTTTCTTGATGAAGGATTTTAAAATTTGGATACATGTTGCTTTCTTGGTCTGGTGTTATAATTAATTGGTTTATACGGAAGCGTATAGATCAAATGGCAGAAGTGATGGACAATCCTTCAGCTGCGCAGAAAGATGTATTTGATTATTTAATATCTACTGCCAAAAATACGGAATGGGGAAGCAAGTATAACTTTTCAGAGATTCATGACTATAAGGCCTTTCAACAGGCTATTCCTATTTCTACCTATGAAGAATTTTGTCCTTTTTTGGAAAAAGTTAGAGCTGGGGAATCAGATGTTCTTTGGCCAGGGAAAATAAATTGGTTTGCCAAATCTTCAGGAACCACTTCAGGGAAAAGTAAATTCATACCAGTAAGCGAGGAAGCTATAATTGATTGCCATTTTAAAAGTGGTAAGGATCTGTTGGCTTTGTATTGTAACCATTTTGAAAACAAAGAAGTTTTTAGTGGTAAGACGCTGGTCTTAGGTGGGAGCCATGAACTTAATGAATACGATCAGAATATTATACAGGGAGATTTATCAGCAATTATTATTGAGAATTTGCCTTTCTGGGTGCAGAAAAGAAGAAGTCCTTCTAAGTCTGTAGCGCTAATGGGCGAGTGGGAAGAAAAGTTGAATAAAATGGCTGAAGAGGCTATTCATGAAGATATTCGTTCTATATCTGGTGTACCTTCTTGGACTTCTGTTCTTATACGAAAAGTATTGTCTATAACTGGTGCTACAAATATTAAGGAAGTCTGGCCAAATCTAGAATTGTATATGCATGGAGGGGTCAATTTTGCTCCTTATGTTGAAGAATTTAAAAAATACATGCCTGATGATCTTCAGTATTTGGAGACATACAATGCCTCTGAAGGATTTTTTGGAATTCAAGATAAACCTGATAGAGATGATCTACTACTTTTGCTTGATTACGGTATTTTTTATGAGTTCATTCCTATGACTTCCTTTAAATTGGGTGCTAAAGATGCTATTCCTCTAGAAGAAGTAGAGTTGGGAGTGGAATATGCAATGGTAATTAGTACTAATTCTGGTTTGTGGAGGTATTTGATTGGTGATACGGTATCATTTACAACGAACAAACCTTACCGTATAAAAGTTACTGGGAGAACAAAACAATATATAAATGTATTTGGAGAAGAGTTAATTGTTCAAAATGCCGAACAGGCCTTAATGGAGACTTGTAAAGAAACCCAGTCGATAGTAAGAGAATTTACTGCGGCTCCGTTAATTTTAGGAGATGGAGCCTGCGGAAAACATCAGTGGCTGATTGAGTTTGAAAAGGAGCCTGTAGATAAAAATGCTTTTGAAAAAATATTGGATCAAAAACTACAGTCTTTAAATTCTGATTACGAAGCAAAAAGGCATAAGAGTTTGGTACTACAACAGTTGGATTTAACCTATGCTAAACAGGGGTTATTTTACAACTGGCTAAAAAGTAAAGGGAAACTAGGCGGTCAAAATAAGGTTCCAAGGCTTGTGAATAATAGAAGTTATATAGAAGAACTTTTAATCTTTAATTCATGAGATTAATTGTATTAATTGCCTTTTTGACTTCTATGTACAGTACATGTTTTGGACAAGAAAAGAGCTTGTATCATAATTTGCATAATCAGTTCTTCCTTTTGAGACCTTCCAGTTTTCAAAAAATCACAGTGGAGGATAGCACTTTGGCTAGCTTTGAAAGCAAAGGTTTTGATCACTTTACATCTGCCGACGTATCCAATCCTCATTATGTATGTATATTTTCTGAATGGAATCAAAAGATTTGGATTCTCGATAATGAGTTAGCTTTATTTGAAGAGATTAATCTAAAGGATAAGTATGATTTTAAGGTTTCCAGTTTTTTTCAAATGAATAGATCCCTGTACTTGTATAGTGAAGAAGAAAGGAGTTGGTATATCTATGATTTTATGGTCAACCAAACAGTATATTCAGCATCACTATCTAATGAGGTTGATGAAGTTTTGGCTTTTTCAGGATGCGATGGTGACGTGATCTTTTTAGGTAATAATGGTGTTTGGACTACAGATAATTTCAATTTTTGGAGTTATAAAGATTGGTCATCATTTGTTAACATTAAAGAGGAATGTTACGACAATAGCTGTAATCAACTATTAAGGTTGGATAGTAATGTAGTTTTGGTTAACCCTATTTGTGGGCAAGAGAAAGTACTTAAAGCTGATTCAATTGGAGAAATTTCGACCATCTCAGGCGAGATTATCTATTATTTTAAGGATAAAAGGATTCAATCAATTGGAGTGAAATTGATAAATGATTAATGGCAATATGAGGAATTGCCATATATTAGAGTATTAAAAAGAAGAAAATGCATATAGCTATTGCTGGAAATATTGGAGCCGGAAAAACAACCTTAACAGAATTGCTTTCCAAACATTATAAGTGGGAGTCACATTTTGAAAGTGTGGAGGGTAATCCTTATTTGGATAGCTTCTATACCGATATGCAGCGTTGGGCTTTTAATTTGCAGGTTTACTTTTTACAAACTAGATTTCAACATATCAAACGAATTAAGGAAAGTAGGAATAGTATAATTCAAGATAGGACCATCTATGAAGATGCCTATATCTTTGCTCCCAACCTCCGTCAAATGGGTTTGATGTCGAATAGAGATTTTGAAAACTATCAATCATTATTTGAGTTGATAGAAAGTTTTTTATCACCGCCTGATTTACTGATTTATATTAGAGCAAGCGTTCCTAAATTATTAGAACAAATAAGAATAAGAGGAAGGGATTATGAGAGTAATATCCGCGAAGATTATTTGTCGAGGCTGAATGAAAGGTATGAGGCTTGGTTCAGTACCTATAACCGTGGGAATCTATTAATCATTGATGCAGATGAATTGGATTATAGTTCCAATAAGAATGATCTTAAGGCCATTATTGCCCAGATTGATCAGAAGCTGCAATCGTAAATAGCACTAAAAAATAAAAGGTCGGATAATATATATTATCCGACCTTTTTTGTGAACTATCTTGTATAAAGTAATTCTCTATATTTTGGAAGTGGCCAATGTTCATCATCTATCATCATCTCAAGACGGTCAGTTGAGTCTCTTAATGATTCTAGGTAAGGTTTTACATTCTTACAGTATGCTTTTGCCATTTCTTCAGTAGACTCGATTTTATTGGCTTGTCTTCTAGCTTCAATCATCTTGTCAACATTGCTCTTAAGAGCACTAATGTGTTCTGAAATCTTAATGATCATATCAAGTGGTTCTTTCGATGCATCTTTTGCTGCATCACCTAGAACATCTTTTAATCCCTTAACGTTTTCAATCAAAGTGTTTTGATATCTGATTGCTGTAGGAACAATATGGTTACGAACTAAATCTCCGATAACTCTTGACTCAATTTGAATAGTCATTTGGTATTGCTCCAAAAGAATTTCATGACGAGCTTCAAGTTCAACTTGATTCATTACGTTACAAGACTCGAACAATTCTAAAACTTTCTTTTCTTTAAGGAATTCCAAAGCATAAGGAGTTTCCTTAATATTGTTCAATCCTCTTTTACCTGCTTCTACAACCCAGTCATCACCGTAACCATCACCTTCGAATCTGATACTTTTAGATTCCTCGATATAGTTTCTAAGGATTTGGAAGATAGCTTCATCCTTTGTCAACTCACTTGACTCAATCAAGGCATCAACTTCCTTCTTAAAGTCTTTCAATTGCTGCGCAATGATAGAATTAAGCACAGTCATAGGGAACGCACAGTTAGCGGTAGAACCTACTGCTCTGAATTCAAATTTATTTCCTGTGAAGGCAAATGGTGAAGTTCTGTTTCTATCTGTGTTGTCTAAAAGAATCTCAGGGATTTTACCTACCACGTGAAGTTTAAGGTTTGTTTTTTCCTCTGGAGTCATTTTACCATCCTTAACCTGAACTTCAAGTTCATCCAATACTTGGCTCAATTGGGATCCGATGAAACAAGAGATGATAGCAGGAGGTGCTTCATTTGCTCCTAGTCTGTGATCATTACTTGCAGTCGCAATACTAGCACGCAATAGGTCATCATGACGGTGTACTGCTTTGATAGTATTGATAAAGAAAGTTAAGAATTGTAGGTTGGTTTTTGGTGTTTTACCTGGGCTCAATAAGTTTTTACCCGTGTTGGTTGCCAAAGACCAGTTATTGTGTTTACCAGAACCGTTTAGTCCAGCAAATGGTTTTTCGTGATTCAATACTCTGAAGTGGTGCTTTATTGCAACCTTATCCATAACGTCTATCAGCAATTGATTCTGGTCGTTGGCAAGGTTACATTCTGAAAATACAGGAGCACATTCAAATTGGTTTGGTGCTACTTCATTGTGACGAGTAGTAGTAGGTATTCCTAATAAGAAACACTCCGTTTCGAAATCTCTCATGAAGGCTTGCGCACGTGATGAAATAGATCCGAAATAATGGTCGTCTAATTGTTGTCCTTTGGCAGGAGCATGACCGAAAAGTGTTCTACCTGTTAATACCAAGTCAGGTCTAGCTGCGAATAATGCAGTATCTACCAAGAAGTATTCTTGCTCCCAACCTAGGGTAGCGATTACTTTAGTAGTAGTTTTATCAAAGTATTGACATACTTCTGTTGCTGCTTCATCTACTGCTGCAAGTGCTCTTAATAAAGGTGTTTTATTATCAAGTGCTTCACCTGTATAAGAAACAAATACAGTAGGAATACAAAGAGTTTTATCAATGATAAATGCTGGAGACGTTGGATCCCATGCAGTATATCCTCTTGCTTCAAAAGTATTTCTGATTCCTCCATGTGGAAAACTTGATGCATCTGGTTCTTGTTGAACCAAAAGACCACCGTTGAAACGCTCTACAACTCGTCCACCTTCGATAGGATCGATAAAGGCATCATGCTTTTCAGCAGTTGTTCCAGTTAATGGTTGGAACCAATGAGTATAGTGAGTAGCTCCCAGTGTCATTGCCCAGTTTTTCATAGCTGAGGCAACTTGGTCTGCAATTTTACGGTCGATTTTTGCACCAGTAACGATTGCTTCTTTTACACTTTTGTAAGCTTCCTTTGGAAGGAATGCCAACATAGCGTCTTCATTGAATACGTGATTTCCGAAATAATCAGATATTTTGTCTGAAGGAGCTTGAGAATGTACTGGCTTTCTTGACAGTACCTCTGTAAGTGCACTAAAACGCAAAGTTTTCATGTTAGATCGTTTTTTATTTGATGCAAATATATAAAAATTTGACTCAACAGATTAAAAAACACTCTTTTTTCGGAATGATACGTTTGAAAATAGGGGGGTGGCTTGCTAAAAAGACATTTTTTTTATTGTGTACCCTATCTGAGATATAGTATGCTCGTATACAATATGTAGAAAAGGAGTAATCCTAAACCTGCATAGCGTCCTATTTTCTTCTCTTTACTTAGTAGAATAATAAAGATGATGAAAACAATTAGGAACAACATCCAAGGTAGATCACCTAAGATCCCTGAATTTGGTTCCATTTGAATTTCTGAAACCATTGAAGTAATTCCAATTACAGCTCCGACATTGAAGATATTGGAACCTATTAAATTACCTATAGATAAATCTTCTTGACCTTTGATAGCGGCCATAATAGATGCTACTAGCTCTGGAATAGACGTTCCAAATGCAACTAGAGTCAGAGAAATTATTCGTTCACTAACATCGTTATCTCTGGCTATTGAAATTACTTGCTCTATGAGTATTTCTGCACCATATTTTAATCCAAATACACCAATTAGTAATAGTGATATAGTTTTCCAGATAGGCATAAGTGCATCATGATCCTTTTCTTTAGGATTGTTTTTGATATCCTTTCTAGTAGACCTAATTAGAAAGAGTAAATACGTCAATAATATTCCGAAAAGGATCAATCCTTCTGTAGAACTAATTATATGGTCTTCATATAGGAAGGCTGCAAATAGAATGCTTAGGATAAACATGACTGGCCAATCTATCCTAGATACCCTGGCATTTACCAATATAGGGAAGAGTAGTGCAGTTGGGCCTAGTACAATTGATAGGTTGGCAATATTGGAACCAATAACGTTACCAAGGGCAATGTCTGTTTTCCCCAATAGGGCTGCATCAAGACTGACAACTAGTTCAGGAGCAGATGTGGCAAATGATACAACGGTAAGCCCAACGATAACCATTGGAATATGAAAGCGTAAAGCTATATCAACAGCTGCTTTAACGAGTGCCTCCCCAGCGATGATTAAAATACTGATGGAGATGATAAGTAATAGGTAGGTCATTATTTATTTCGAGAAATCGTTTTTTCTACTTTTCGGACTTCATCTTGTAGAGAAGATTTTATTTCATTGAGGTCTTTACCTACATCCATAATTTCTCTGGAAAATACAGCACCCTCTTTTTCAGTGTCTGCCATATTACCTCTTATTTCGTTCTGGATATCTTCCTTCGCATCACGAATTTTACGCATCCCTTTTCCTAGGGTACGGGCAAGCTCAGGGATTTTCTTTGGTCCAAATAAAAACATCACGGCAAGGATTACAATGATAAATTCAAAGGTTCCAAGAAAATTGAATAATAACGGATAAGTAGTCATAGTCATCTTCTTAGTGGTACAAAAATACAATTCATATCCCTAAGAGAGAAAGGATTTTTGAATTATTGATGCATTGTATTCAGATGTTAAAAAGTAGGGGACAAAAAAAAGCCATCTCGTTAATACGAGATGGCTTTTATAGGATATAAGGTTAAACCTTATTTTTTCGATTTCTTCATGGTATCCATCATTACAGGTGTTGCAATGAATAGAGATGAATAAGTACCTACGACTACACCTACTAATAGGGCAAACATAAATCCTTGGATTACTTCTCCACCTAAGAAGAAGATGATCAACAATACTAGAATAGTTGTTAATGAAGTATTGATTGTACGACTAAGTGTACTGTTCAATGCTTTATTAATTAATTCTGTATCATGAAAGTCTTCATCTCCTTTAACACGTTCACGAATTCTATCAAATACAACTACCGTATCATTCAGAGAATAACCAATAACTGTAAGGATAGCTGCGATAAATGCTTGATCAATTTCTAGTGAGAATGGTAGGTAATTCCAAGCAATTGAGAATATACCTAATACTACTAGTACATCGTGGAATACTGCAGCAACAGCACCCATAGAGAATTGCCATTTACCAAATCGTATAGCGATGTATAGGAATATTACAAGTAATGAAGTTAATACAGACCAGAATGCAGCATCTTTAATATCATCTGCAATAGAAGGACCAACCAACTGAGAACTTTCAATTTTGAAGTTAGGATCAATAAGTACTAATCCTTCAGCTAATTTTAAGTCTACAGCATTATCTGCATCCTCTACATCGATCATGTATTTTGTTGTGATCTTAACCTGGTTGTTTTTACCAAACGTTTTTACGGTTGGTAATTGCTTCAAACCATTTTCAACGAATACATTACCTAGTGTTTTACGGATTTTTTCAGTTTTAGCTTCTTGTTCGAAACTAACAACATAGCTACGACCTCCAGAGAAGTCAACACCTTTGTCAAAACCTCTTGTAGTCATAGCGAATATACCTGCAAGGATAATTACTCCAGAGATAGTATAGGCTAATTTACGTTTACCTAAGAAGTTGAAAGAAAGTTTTGTAAACCACTTTTTAGTGATACCAGTAGAGAAGTTGATTTCTTTTCCTTTAGCTAATCTCCAGTTGAAATACAATCTTGTAATGAAGATTGAAGTAAATAGAGAAGTAATAATACCAATGATCAAGGTAGTTGCGAAACCACGGATTGGACCAGTACCAAACCACGCTAAGATAACACCTGTTAATAAAGTAGTAACGTTGGCATCAATAATTGCAGAGTAAGCATGTGAATAACCATCTTTTACTGCAGTTTGAATATTTTTACCAAGAGAAAGTTCTTCCTTGATACGTTCAAAGATAAGAACGTTCGCATCAACCGCCATACCAATGGTAAGAACGATACCAGCTATACCAGGTAATGTTAATACAGCTTTAAATCCAGCAAGTACACCAAATATAAAGAACATGTTTAGTACCAATGCAATGTTAGCAGCAACTCCAGAATTAGAGTAGTAGAACATCATATATACTAGGATCATTCCCAATGCAATTAAGAATGAGCTTACACCAGCATCTACAGCACGTTGACCAAGAGATGGTCCAACAACGTCTGCTTGGATGATTCTTGCTTTTGCTGGAAGCTTACCAGCTTTTAAAACGTTTGCAAGATCCTTCCCTTCATTGATATCAAAGTTACCAGTGATTTGAGATCTACCACCTGTGATAGGATCATTAACTGTTGGGTAAGAGTATACATGGTTATCCAATACAATAGCAACGGATTTACCTTGGTTGTTCGTTGTGATTTTTTTCCATTTTTGAGCACCTTCACCGTTCATTGCCATATCTACAATCACTCCACCTGTTGGGTCCAGGTATGAGCTTGCATCTACAATAACATCTCCAGCCAATTGTGCTTTATCGAAACGATTGGCTTTAATAGCTACGTAAGCGAAAACATCACTATTCTTTTGAATCGGTTGTGCAGACCAAAGGAATTTAGTGTATCTATATTCAGCTGGAAGTAACTTACGGATATCAGTTCTGCTGAAATAAGCATCAATTTTTGCTTTATCTTCTTCTTTCGCTAATCCAATTACTGGCCCTCTTTGTACAGTGATACCACCTTGACCTTGATTGATGCTAGGTTGTAAAACGGCAAATAATGGGTTGAATCTATCTACCGCAGGTAGTGAGTCATTTGAAAGGCTATCAGTTGATGCGTTATCATTGGCAAGATCTGCCAATTCATCGTCTGAACTTGTCCCTTCTGTAGTAGACTTAGAATCTAAGATTAGAGAATCTGGACGAGCTTCAGTTTCTTGAAGACGGGCGTTTGCTGCAAATACGAAATCCATGATTTCATTTGCTTCAACTGTTTCCCAGAATTCCAATTGAGCAGTTGTTTGAAGCAGTTTTTTAATACGTTCTGCATCTTTAACACCTGGTAATTCAATTAAGATTCTACCTGACTGTTGTAGTCTTCTAATGTTTGGTTGAGTTACCCCAAATTTATCAATACGAGTTCTTAGGATAGTAAATGCTCTATCGATTGCTCCGTTAGCCTCTTGGCGAACGATTTCGATAACTTCAGCATCAGTAGCATCCATTTTTGTGAACTTCTTACTCATTTCTTGCGTTCCGAAAAAGTCTGGATGGTGGAACTTGATGTCTGTACCAGTTTTAGCCTTTTCTTCTTCAAATGCTTGAACGAATAAAGTGATAAAGTCCTCCTGAGAGTCCTTTTGCTTTTCTTTAGCGTTAACTATAGCGTCACTGAAAAGTGGTGCATTTTCATTTCCCGCAAGACTTTTTAGGATATCTTCTACTGAAACTTCAAGGATAACATTCATCCCACCTTTCAAGTCCAATCCTAAGTTTAGTTCGTTTGATTTACACTCTTTATATGTAATTCCAAATAAACTGCTTACTGGTAAATTAGCCACAGAGTCTAAATACCTCTGTTCTGACTCCACTTCTCCGTTGGCAAACGCTTCTTCAGCATCGTCTTCTATACTTCCTGCGAAATATGTAAAAGACAGCTGATAAAGACATACCAAGGATAATAATCCCGCAAATAGCTTTACAATACCTTTGTTTTGCATTATATAATCGTTTAATTCAAAATTATGCTGAACGTGCAAATATAAAATTTCTAATGGAAAAGCAACTAAATGATGTGATACAATTATCGACTATTTTGTATATTTTTGTCAGGAACGAATTTTCTACATTAAAAAACTAATTATGAAATTATTTTTTGTTTCAGTGCTTTCTTTTTTTTTCCTATCTATAAATGCTCAACCTTATTTTTTTCAATCCAATGAACTACCAGTCGAAAAGGACGGTGTGATGTTGGAGCTTGCTTGGACTGGTGGTGTGAATTCTCCTCAGCTGAGTGAAATGGATTATAATATGGATGGTTTAATGGATTTAGTTTTATTCGACAGGACAGATTCTAATATAGTACTACTTAGAAACAATGGTTCGGGAGGAGAGTCAGCTTATCGATATGACTTCAGAACAGAATATGATTTTCCACGAATGCGCTTTTGGGCACTTTTTAGAGATATTAATAATGATGGCTTAGATGATATTTTTACCGGTGGAGCCGGTATTTGTAGAATCTATGAAAATACTAGTGTAGGTGAAACGGTGAGTTTTGAATTTATGGATACTCTTTTTTATGGGAATTCTACTATATATGCTACCCAGCCAGATATTCCTGCTATTGAAGATGTAGATGGTGATGGTGATCTTGATTGGTTGAGCTTTGGTGTATTGGGAACTACAGTATATTATTACGAAAACGTTGGAACACCAGAGGAGCATGATTTTGAAAGCAATTCTATTTGCTGGGGTCAGTTTACCGAGAATGCTTTTGATAATTCAGTTAACTTAAATGAAGATTGTTACGTAAGTGCTCCATTTGCTAAACAAGAAGGTGGATTGCATGGTGCGTCAACATTGGCAGCCTATGATTTAAATAATGACGGTGATATGGAGTTGTTCATTGGTGATTTCTCCTATGGGACAGTTACAATGTTAACCAATGGAGGGACAGCAACTGAGGCAGTAATAACAGCGCAAGACACCCTTTACCCACAGAATGATGAGTCTGTTGATTTAAAGTATTTTCCTGCAGTATATTTTGCTGATATTGATCATGATGGTGAAAAGGATATGGTTGTAGCGCCGAATACTACTAGTGATTTTGCCAATACAGAGTGTATGTGGTATTATAAAAATGAAGGGACAACAGCTCTTCCAGATTTTCAATTCGTACAAAAGGATGTCTTACAAGATCAAATGATTGAAGTAGGTAGAGACGCAAAACCTGTATTTTTTGATTATAATGATGATGGCTTATTAGACTTATTTGTAGGGAATCACCATCGATACCTGGATGGTGAGAAGAAATCTAGTCTGACTGTTTTTGAAAATGTTGGATCGGATACTTCTCCTTCTTATAAGTTTATATCAGATGACTTTAATTCTATTTCTACTTTAGGGTTAGGCATTGGCTTGAGTCCATGTTTTGGCGATTTGGATAATGATGGTGATGCAGATATGGTTATAGGTACTGATAATGGCAGGTTATATTATTTTGAAAATGCGCCAATTGGTAGTCTATCTGATTTTACTCTAGCGGCAACAGAATATTTTGGAATTGACGTTGGGGATAACGCTTCGCCACAATTATTCGATTTAAATGCGGACGGTATGCTTGATCTTATTATTGGAGAGAATGAAGGTAATTTGAATTACTACCAAAATACAGGAACTGTAGCTGTGCCAAATTTTGTTTTAGAGAGTGAAAATATCGGAAATATTGATCCTGATAATATCCCAAGTTCTACTCCTCAATTCTTTTATGATACAGATACCTTAAAATTAATGATTGGAACCAAAGATGAAGGATTGCATTTTTATAAAAATATAGATTCGAATCTAACAGATACCTTTGAATTAATTACCAGCTCTGTGGCTGATATTAAAAGGAAATATAACGCTAACGCTGCTATTGCCGACTTGAATGGAGATGGTTACCCAGAGTTACTTGTTGGTTTATTGAGAGGAGGAATGCATTTTTATCAGGGATTGTCTCCTAATAATATAGGCTTAGAAGAATTTGTACCACAAAACTGGGATGTTTATCCAAACCCTTCAAAGAACTTAATATATATTAAAGGGAATGCTATTCCATCTTCTATTCAGCTATATAATGTACAGGGACAAATAGTAGCCTCATTCAAAGGGGTTGATAAGATAAATATCAAGAATCTGAAAGCGGGTGTCTATTTTATGACCATTACTCACGGACAGGATACACAGACGGAAAGAATTGTAAAAAATTAGTAATTGCACAATCTTGTTTTCAGCTGCTGATGCTGAATTTTACTGCATAAAAAAAAGCCACATGAAAATGTGGCTTTTTTTTATATGATATTATGTCAACAATTAAAGTTGAGCATCAATTTTAGAAGCTAAAACAGCTTTAGATGTAGCACCAACTTGCTTGTCTACTACTTCACCGTTTTTGAATACTAAGATGGTAGGAATATTTCTTACACCAAATTGAGCTGCAATTCCACCTTCGGTATCAACGTTTACTTTACCAACGATAGCTTTCCCTTCGTAGTCAGAATGTAATTCGTCAACGATTGGTCCAACCATACGACATGGTCCACACCATTCTGCCCAAAAATCTACCATTACTGGTTTGTCTCCGCTGATCAATTCTTGAAAGTTTGCTTCTGTTATTTCCAGTGCCATAATTTATGTTCTTTATCTTTAGTTTAACATTCTTTACAAAAGTAATTTATCTTATTCAAAAGCCGTGCAAAAGTAGATAGATTTCGTTTATCTGCACATTTGGCATTCAAATCAGTCATTTTGTCTATAGGTCTATGTCAATTTCTATCTCAGGGATGCCGGCTAGTTGATCCAAGAAAGCACCGGTTACTTCCACTTTCTTTTTTCTTGCCATCATGGCGATTTTGGATTTGTTTCCGATTTCGTAAAGGTCAAATTTAAGGAGATGTCTCCCTTCATTTTCCTCAAGGACTTGGTTTAGTCTACCTAGGAACTCTTCATTTACATGATCAACATCTAGTTTTATTCTTAAACCTTTACACATTTTTTCCATTACCTCAGAAAGGAAATAAATAGTTGTGAATCCAAAATCGATTTTTTCTTTATCCCATTTCCCAGGCTGTACACTAATTCTAGCATATACATAAGCGCCTTGGACCATATAATCTTTTACCTTATTGAAGTCATTTCCAAAAAGGAAAAACTCTTTAGTTCCAGAATAGTCCTCTAAGGTTACTATACCAAAAGGTTTTCCGGTCTTAGTTATTCTTTGTTGACAAGCAGTTATGATTCCTGCAATATTGACAGATTTACCTAGGAGGTCTTTTGGATTATCCAATTGAGAAAGCTTATTCCCACGACAAAAATATTTGATCTCATGTTTATAATCATCCAACGGATGACCAGAAAGATATACACCAACAACTTCCTTTTCTTTTGCTAAAGTATATAGATTCTCCCATTCTTGAGCAGGTGGTAATTTAGGTTCTGTTATGGTGTCTATCGAACTATTACCAAATAAATCTGGCGGTGCATCCTTCATTTGTTGGTAGGCGCTACCAAATTTCATAGCCTTCGTTAGAAAGGTTTGATCAGAATTTTCTTCATAGAAATACATTGCTCGGTGTTCATTTTGGAAACTATCGAATCCTCCACCAAGTGCAAGGTTTTCCATAGTTCTTTTGTTTACCGACTTTAAATCTACTCTTTTGGTAACGTCGAAGATATTTGAGAAATGGCCATTTTTGCTTCTTTCAGCAACGATAGCCTCTACAGCTGCCGCACCAACTCCCTTAATCGCACCCATTCCAAATCGGACTTGACCACTATCATTTACACGGAAACGTAAGGCAGATTCATTGATGTCAGGTCCAAGAACTGTAATTCCCATTCGTTTACATTCCTCCATGAAGAACGTTACCTTTTTAATGTCGTTCATGTTATGCGTAAGGACAGCTGCCATATATTCAGCGGGGTAATGTGCCTTTAGATAGCCCGTGTGATAGGCTACAACAGAATAACAAGTGGAGTGCGATTTATTGAAGGCGTAGGCAGCAAATGCTTCCCAGTCATTCCAAATCTTCTCCAATGTTTTTGCATTATGACCATTGGCTGTACCTCCATTAATGAATTTAGGTTTCAGCTTAGCAAGCAAGGCCATAATCTTTTTACCCATGGCCTTTCTAAGTACATCGGCATCCCCTTTAGAGAATCCTGCAATGGATTGAGAAAGTCTCATTACCTGCTCTTGGTAAACCGTAATCCCATAGGTCTCGGACAAGTATTCATCCATGATATCTAAATCATAGACTATTTCCTCTCGTCCGTGTTTTCTGGCGATAAAGTTTGGGATATATTCTATAGGTCCTGGTCTATACAAGGCATTCATTGCAATCAGATCGGCAAAGGTATCTGGCTTTAGAGCGCGTAGGTGTTTTTGCATCCCTGCTGACTCAAACTGGAAAGTCCCATTGGTTTCACCATTTTGGTATAGTTCATAGGTCTTTTCATCATCTAGAGGAATATCATCAGGGATGATTTCAACGTCGTGCCGTTCTTTGATAAGTTTACAGGCAGTCTTGATGATAGTCAGGGTCTTTAGTCCCAAGAAGTCCATCTTTAGTAGCCCCGCATCTTCAACAACAGAGTTGTCAAATTGGGTAACATACATATTAGAGTCCTTGGCTAAGGATACGGGGACAAATTTTGTAATGTCATCTGGGGTAATAATTACCCCACAGGCATGAATACCTGTATTACGTACTGAACCTTCAATAACTTCGGCTTGCTGTAATGTTTCCGAAGGAAGACCAACACCATTGGAAATGCTTTTCAATTGATTGACCATTTCCATCTGGTCAAGATTCAGTTTTCCTTTAAGTTTTTCATCGTCCCAATTGAACATTTTCTTTAGGGAAATGTCAGGGACTAGTTTTGCTAATCTATCGGCATCGCTAAGTGGAAGGTCTAGAACCCTTGCAGTATCTCGTATGGCTGATTTTGCAGCCATCTTACCGTAAGTAATGATCTGAGCTACCTGATTTGAGCCGTATTTGTCAATTACGAAATTGATTACCTTCTCTCTTCCTTCATCATCAAAGTCAATATCAATATCGGGAAGGGAAACCCTATCTGGATTTAGGAAACGCTCAAAAAGTAAGTCATACTTTATGGGATCGACATTGGTGATTCCAATACAATAGGCTACGGCGGATCCAGCTGCAGATCCACGGCCTGGTCCAACTGAAACCCCCATTTCTCTTGCTTCTGTTGTGAAATCCTGTACAATTAGAAAGTAACCAGGGTACCCTGTACGTTCAATGGTTTCTAATTCGAAGTCTAACCTTTCTTTAATATCTTCGGTTATATCTTCATACCGTTTTACTGCTCCTTTATAAGTAAGGTGGCGGAGGAATGCATTTTCCCCTCGTTTTCCACCATCTTTAGCATCCTCAGGTGCAATGAATTGTTCTGGAATATCAAATGCAGGTAATAATACATCCCTAGCAAGGACATAGCCTGTACATTTTTCAGCAATCTCATTGGTGTTGGTAATAGCTTCTGGTACATCTTTAAAAAGCTCCTTCATTTGTTGAGGAGTTTTCATATAGTATTCTTCAGTATCTAGACCATATCTAAATCCACGTCCTTTACCAATTGGTGTAGATTGACGTTCACCGTCTTTTATGCAAAGAAGAATGTCATGTGCATTGTGTTCTTCTTTTTTAGTATAATAACTGCTATTTGCAGCTATGCATTTTACATCGTGTTTTTTAGCTAACCGTAATAGAACCTCATTAACTTTTTCTTCGGCATCAAGGCCATGTCTATTTAGTTCAACGTAAAAATCATCTCCAAACTGCTCTTTCCACCAAATGAATGCTTCTTCGGCTTGTTTCTCTCCAACGTTTAGAATAAGATTTGGGATTTCTCCAAAAATATTCCCAGTAAGAACAATTAGATCTTCCTTGTATTGCTCAACAATCTTTTTATCAATCCTAGGGATATAGTAAAATCCATCAACAAATGAGATGGAAGACATTTTGCTAAGGTTGTGGTATCCTTTTTTGTTTTTGGCAAGAAAGGTTACGTAGGAGCCATTGTCTTTTACTTTTTTGTTGGTATGGTCGCTACAAACATTAAACTCACATCCTACAATGGCTGTAAGAGGAATATATTTAGGCTTCTTACCATTTTCAACTAGGAGATCATTCTTTTCATCTACTGTTTTATTGTAATTCGCGGCTTCTCGAGCAAAATGGAAAGCAGCCATTAGATTTCCAGTATCCGTAAGTGCTACAGCGGGCATACTGTTTTCACTTGCAAAAGCAACCAATTCTTTTACAGTGGTAGTTGCTTGTAGTACCGAAAATTGTGAATGATTATGTAAATGTGAAAAAGAGACCTCTTCTAAGTCTTTTAAATTTTGGGCTAATTCACCTTTAGTAAGTTTTGTGCTTTCTTCTTTTTCCTGAACTTCCGAAAATTCAACGTTGTCTGGAGTGTAGGGTTGGATGTTTAATCCAATGGCTTTGATTTCCTGAGGATTGTTATCCAAAAAGGATTGATAGCTAGCTTGGTCAATATCTAGTCTAGTAGATCCAATAACCCCAAGCCTTACTAATTCTAGAAAACAGCGAGCTGTAGCTTCAACATCCGCAGAGGCATTGTGAGCTTCTCCAAATGCTTCTCCAAATAGTTTTTCATGAAGCTCCGTAAGTGTCGGCCACTTGAATTTACCTCCTCTACCTCCAGGGATTTTACAATGCTCTACCGATTCATTTTTGGTATCAATTTGAGCCATCTCCGTCATGGTAGATGAAATACCCTTTCGGTAATACTCACATCCAACTATGTTAACATCGAAAATGACATTGTGTCCAACCGCAAATGTGGATTGTTCTAGTGCTTTGTTGAATTCTTCTAATACAAAACTAAGATCAGTACCTTGGCGCATGGCTCTTTCGGTAGATATCCCATGTATCTTCTCCGCATTATAGGGAATGGAGTAACCTTCGGGCTTAACGATGAAGTTTTTAACCTCTATTAAGTCACCATTGTTATCGTGTATTTGCCATGCTAACTGGACTAGCCTGGGCCAATTGTCCGTATCAGTAATAGGCGCTCTAAAATCCCTTGGTAAACCAGTGGTTTCCGTATCAAAAATGATATACATCTAATCCCTTATTTGCTGTGTGAAGAATGAAACGAAAATACAATTTATTTTGATTGAATAATAACAGAATGGAGCATAGATTTAAGCAAAAAAAATACCAGCCTTTTCAGACTAGTATTTTTATATAAATTGTAGTTGGATCTAGTATAAGATTACCTTTTCCTCCAGGATTTTATTGTCTGCTAGAATGTTTATAAAGTAAATACCATCGGTTAAATCTCCAGTAGCAATGCTTATTGATTTAGCATGACTATAGTTATGGCTGTAGATATGTTGTCCATGGATATTGGTTAAGATTACCTTAATATTGGTATAATCATCCATTAAGTCCAATTGGATTTGATTTTTCTTCTGGCTGATTATAATAGCTAAAGCTTTATCAATTTCAGTTAATCCAATAGTATTTACTGTAATACAGTCTGAAGTATCAATACAATTCCAAGCGTCTGTAGTTACGGCATATTCACCATTGTTTGCGGCTACAAATGTGTTTGTGTATGTGCTGTCTACAATAAGACCATTTGAACAATCAATCCAATAATACATACTAACCGGATTGTTGACTGTAGCTACTAGTGTAAATCCTACTAAGTTTATGTTAGTTTCTAGATCAGAAATAGTTACAGTAGTGCTTGCAATGCTATCACAGCCATAACTGTTCTGGAGCGTATCAGTATAAGTTCCAGGTTCAGTAACTTGATTCCCAAAAATAGTTATACTTCCTCCTTCACAAAAGGATACTGTATCTGATGAAGATTGAGTTGTTGAATCCATAAATGCTTGCGTAGAATGAATGGCACTGTCACATCCTATTTCATTTAAGAGCGTGTCTGTATACCATCCTTCCGTAAATTGATACTGGCCAAAAATAAGTGCGCTATCTCCCATGCAGATATTTACATTTGACAAGGTGTCCATTACAACAGCGGTAGTACATGGATCTGTAAAGCTCATTGAGGTTGTACCTTTATTCGTAGAGTGATAGGCCAAGCTAGAACCTGACCCAACAGCCCAAGCAATATCTAGACTAGTTGTGGTAGTTGTAAAGGTATAGTCATCTGTATTACTAGTATTGGTTGATCTTTCAAACACAAAGGTTTTAGTTGTACTACTTGTGGAAGAGCTAATATTTGAAAGGTCCTGAGAAGTTTGAAGAGTAGGGGCTTGGTTTCCATTCATATTGTACTCAACAGGATTCCCTGCACTATTGTTGCTGACAATTGTGTAAGCCGCTCCTGACATATCGGTCGTATTGAAGGCGGCGCCAAACCATTTTGTGGATGGTCCCGCAATTTCAAAGTATACTTTACCGGTATTATCATTTACGGTAACAGTAATATCCATTTCATTATTATTACCAACATTTATTGTGCTAGTTTTGATTTGAGCAATTGTAATAAATGGTAAGAGAAATAGAGAAGATTGGAATAAACGTAAAGCGTTAGCCTTCATAAGAGTTGTTTTAATGTTTTTGAAAAAATAAAAATAAGGATTTTTTTAATATAACACCATCCTGATTATACTTGTTTAAACAAGTATCTATTTGTTCAAGATCTTAATTGATTCTAGGTGTTTGAATATTTAACTAAAAGACCTCTATTCCGTATAAAATTAAAGTAATTTCGTGTTCGATAAATTATTCCATGAAGACAAATAAAAAGGCCACAGAGCTAGGAGAGGATCCTATTAGTAAATTGTTGGCAAAACTTTCTATTCCAGCAACCATAGGTATGTTGGTTTTGTTATTGTACAATGTAGTAGATATGATATTTGTATCGTACTATGTAGGTACATTGGCGGTAGGGGGGCTGTCTATTGTTATGCCGATTTCAATGTTGATATCCTCTTTGGGTATGTCTATTGGTATTGGTGGAGGTTCTATCATAGCAAGGTATTTAGGCGCCAAAAGATATGAGGATGCCAATGCTGTTATGGGGAATATGTTGGTGTTGAATAGTTCTTTAATTGGTATTGCGACCCTGATTGGAATATTGGCAATGGATCAAGTACTTGTTTTATTTGGTGCTGGTGGAGAAATATTTCAATATGCCAAAGAATACTTTTTCATTATCCTTTTGGGGATGCCTATGTTTTCTTTTGCAATGTTGTTTAATAATGTGGCACGAAGTGAAGGAAAGGCAAAGACAGCTATGGTAACGATGTTGATTTCTGCTTTGGTGAATTTAATACTTGATCCAATTTTTATAATTTATCTGGATTGGGGAATTGAAGGGGCAGCTTGGGCAACCGTAATATCTCAAATGTTAGCCTTAGGTTTTTTACTTTGGTTTTTCTTGAAGAAAAAAAGTGCGATTACTATTCATAAAAAATATTGGAATTGGCAATCTACTATTATTAGAGAAATTTCTGCGATAGGTTCCTCTAGTATGGCAAGGCAAGGAGCAGCAAGTATAGTTGCAATTGTTGTGAATCATGCATTATTAACCTATGGAGGAGAGTTGTCAATTGCTGTATATGGAATTTTAGTAAGAATTGTAATGATGGTTGTATTCCCATTATTTGGCCTTGCACAAGGAATGATGCCATTGGTAGGGTTTAACCTGGGTGCACGGAAGTACGAACGCATGGAAGAGTCCTTAAAAAAATCGATATTGATAGCCACAGGCTTGTCGGTATTTATGTTTGTGGCTATATTTTTCTACTCAGAATCTTTTGTGCGTATCTTTTCGGACGACCCCGAAGTATTATCTATGGGGACACGGGCACTTCGAATAATAAATATTGCTTTGCCTTTTATAGGATTCCAAATTCTGGGATCGGTCTACTTTCAAGCTATAGGGAAGGCGAAGCCTGCTATAATATTGACGGTTTCTAGGCAGTTACTTTTCTTGGCACCCTTGGTATGGTTCCTGTCTAATGAATATGGACTAGATGGGATTTGGTATGCTTTTCCAATAGCTGATACACTGTCTACTATATTAGTAGCGGCTTATATAATACCAGAATGGAAAGAGTTGAAACTGAAGATCAGTAGAAATTAAAGGCGCTTCATAATTCAGCGGAAAGAAGAGAGGTGAAGGATTAACATATAGATGTAAAAAAAAACCCGGTACATACCGGGCTTTTTTTTTATTGAATGATAGAAAGTGCTTTTTCTACCTTATTTTTTGATCCTACTAGGAAGGGAACTCTTTGGTGAATTGCTTCAGGTTGAATTTCTAGAATGGATATTTTACCATCACTAGATGATCCATAAGCTTGTTCAGCAATCATAGCCATAGGATTGCATTCGTACAGTAGTCTCAACTTACCTTCTGGTTTATCTGTAGTCCCAGGGTAAATAAAGATTCCTCCTTTAAGCATGTTTCTATGAAAGTCTGCTACTAGTGATCCAATGAATCTTCCAGTATGTGTTCTTTTGCCATTGGTAGTTTCCTTACAGTAGGCAATATAACGTTGAATTCCTTCTTCGTAAAGTTCAGTATTACCTTCATTGATAGAGTAAATACCTCCTTCAACTGGGATTTTAATATTTGGATGAGAAAGGCAGAATACGCCAATTGTTGAATCAAGTGTGAAGCCGTTCACTCCATTACCCGTAGTATATACTAGCATGGTAGATGATCCGTAAATAATATACCCAGCTGCAGCTTGATCTTTTCCTTTTCTAAGGAATTCATCTTGCGTTACTTTTCCTTTTCTTTCTCTTTTAAATATCGAGAAAATGGTTCCAACAGGAATGTTTACATCTATGTTTGATGAACCGTCTAATGGGTCGAAGGCAACAATGTATTTTGCATCTTCTTTACCTTCAAAGCAAAGGATGTCATCTTGTTCTTCAGAAGCAATGGCAGCAACTTTGCCACCCATTTTAAGTGCATTTATAAATTGGATATCTGCATAGTCGTCCAATTTTTGTTGCTCTTCTTCTTGTACATTAGTGACGCCAGAAGCTCCTAACAGCTCTCCTAGTCCGGCGCTATTTATTTCACGGTGAATAATCTTCCCAGCCAATGCTATGTCGTTTAGGATTCTAGAGAAATCTCCAGTAGCCTCTGCGTGATTGTTACCTTTTTCTAAAATAAAGTCGGTAAGCGTTGTGATGTTATTAGATCTCATCCTTTTTGTTTAGTTGATCATTCACATAAATGAAATGCCGCTGTAAAAACTGTTTTCCACATTGTTGGTTGTCAAAATGTGAAAATTTGTCTTACAGGTGCAAAATTAGTAAATAAGTCTAAGATATGCTTTACTAAAACAATGGATTTTTGAGAACTAACATTCCAATTTGAACGAGATCTAATCCTGGTAGTTTTTTGTAAAGGGAATAGTAAGGTAAGAAGTAGGGGTTGAGGTAGGTTTAATCAATTCCTCTTTTTTGTAATTCATCTCTAATTTTTGCAGCTTGTTCATAGTCTTCTTGACCAATGGCTGTATTAAGAAGATTGTAAAGTTCAGAATCTGAAACATTGCTGTAATCTGACTCCTGGGACGAAGAACCTTTATCTTCTTGTGCTTCTTCTTGAATTCTTCTTGCTACTTCTTCCAATTCAGACATCTCACTCATTTCATCTTCTTCTGTGAAATCGGAAGGTTCTTCAAGGATAAGTCCAGTTTTATCAAGGATATCTTCGTACGTGAAGATAGGAACACCTAATCTTACAGCAATCGCAATTGCATCAGAGGTTCTTGAATCAATGGTTTGTTCCTTTCCTTCTGTTTCAAAGATAATGCTAGAAAAGAATACGCTGTCTTCTAGTTTGTGAATCAGAATTTCTTTGACTTCAATGGAGAAGTTACTGCAGAATGACACAAACAAGTCGTGGGTTAACGGTCTTGGTGGTTGGATATCTTGATCTAGAGCGATAGCAATAGATTGTGCTTCAAATGCACCAATAACGATAGGTACCCTTCTCTCTCCATTTACTTCGGCTAGAATAAGGGCATATGCTCCTGTTTGAGACTTGCTATAAGAAATAGCAGATATGACAAGTTGTACTTTATTCATTGAAATTATAAAATAAAATACCTGCTGTGCGTAATGACAGCAGGTATACCGTAATAGGTCTCAAAATTTATAGTTGTTGGCTTTCGCCTACATGATGCCCGAGTCGGTCTTAGACTATAAAGTTAAGCTTTTTATTTTTTAATTGGCAGCTTTATACTTTTTAATTGCAGCGATAAGTTTTGGGACTACTTCGAAGGCATCACCAACGATACCGTAATCTGCAGCCTTAAAAAATGGTGCTTCAGCATCAGAATTTATAACAACGATGTTTTTTGAAGCAGATACACCAGCAAGATGTTGAATTGCTCCTGAAATACCAATTGCGATATATAATTCTGGGTTAATTGCTAGTCCAGTTTGTCCAACGTGTTCTGAATGAGGTCTCCAACCCATGTCTGCAACGGGTTTAGAACAAGCTGTTCCTGCTCCAATAGCACTTGCTAGGTCTTCAATCATATTCCAGTTTTCTGGTCCTTTTAGTCCACGACCACCAGAAATTACTAATTCAGCTTCTGGTAATGGAATTTTACCTGTAGCTTTATCTATAGAAATAGAACTTAGTCCTGAAGAAGCAGCGTTCATTGCTTTATCTTCTACTTGTGCTTCCGTTTTGCTCTCGTTTACACCAAATGAGTTTGGAGTAATTGCTAGGACTACTTTAGACGCTTGAGTAGAATAGTGTACAAATGCCTTGTTAGAGAATACCTTTCTCTTAATGGTAAGTGGAGAAAGTGATACCGGTAAGTCCAATACGTTGGTAATAAGTGCAGCGTCTGACTTGATGGCAATCATCGGTGCCATATTTTTACCATTGTTGGTGTTTGACACAACAATAGTTGTCGCATTCATTTCATTTGCAACGTCATTAATAAGACTTGCAAAAATTTGATTGTTAAATGCTTTAAAAGTTTCTCCTTTTATATGGTAAACTTTGGTTGCTCCATAGTTTGCTAAAACAGAAACATCATCACTAGCTTCTGTAGTGATAGCAATACAATCTTCTCCTTTCTGTTGGGCTAGTTGAGCAGCATAACTAACTGCTTCATAAGATGCTTTTTTAAAACTACCTTCCCAATTTTCAACATATACTAATACTGACATGCTTTTGATCTTTCTATTATTAAATAACTTTGGCTTCCTTGTGTAATAGCTCAACTAACTCTTCTACGTTGTCAGGGCTAATCATTTTGCATGCAGCTTTCGCTACAGGTAATTCGAAGAATTCAACAGCCATTTTGTTTTCTGAATCAATTGCAGGAACAACGTTCAGTGCTTTTTTTCTAGCCATCATAATTCCTCTCATTGAAGGAATTCTTAAGTCTTTTTCTTCAACTAATCCTTTTTGTCCTGCAACAATTATTGGTAGGCTAGATTGTAAAGTTTCTTTACCACCATCAATCTCACGAACTAAAGTAGCTTCAGTACCGTTCAATTCAAGTCCAATACATGCGTTAACAAAAGAAGTATTTGTAAGCTCAGCTACCATGCCTGGTACAGCTCCTCCATTATAGTCAAATGATTCTCTTCCTAGGAAAACCATGTCGTATCCAGTATTGTCAATATGACTTGCTATTTGTTTAGCCACAAAGAATGAATCCTTTGCTTCAGCATCAATTCTTACTGCGTCATCTGCGCCAATAGCCAAAGCTTTTCTCAAAGTAGGCTCTGTTGAGGCTGGTCCTACGTTTAGAACTGTAACAGTAGCACCGTTACTTTCTTTGAGCATCATAGCTTTTGTAAGACAGAATTCATCATAAGGATTAATGACAAAGGTTACCCCACCATCTTCAAATTCCTTATTCTCATTGCGAAAAGTGATTTTAGAAGTCGTGTCTGGAACATGACTTATACAAACTAATATTTTCATGCGTAGTTAAGTGATTTTCGACTGGTAGTAACTTGGATACGCTTAGATGTTATATTGGATTTACCAAATATACCCTGCGTTTAACTATTCTACTGGTCTTATTTTTATAATCCTGTAAAAGGAATTTGATTCGATAGGCAAATTTAACAATTTAAGAGAAAAATGTCCTCTTTTTTTACAAGGAATATTACTGATTTATAAATATTATACTACCAATATTTTTAAGAACTGATTTTGCGCATAGTTGTCTTACTCATTGTTGATTACTGAATGATTTTTTTGATAAACAAAGGTCAGAAATTTTAGATAGGGTCATTAAATAAATCAAGAATTAATTAAATTTTAGATGGGTAATATAGAATTATATTTAAAATGATTACTTTTGGCACTGCATAGCTCAGAGTGAGTTGTTTCTATTTTAAATTTTAGAGGACTATTTCTAATTAATTCTAGAACGACTGATTGCTGAGTGTAAGAAGTTTATGATACGTTGTTGTTTTAAAAATACGGCACTATGAGAGTGATACAATTTAGAGAGGCCATTGCCGAGGCTATGAGCGAAGAAATGCGCAAAGATGAAACCGTCTATTTGATGGGGGAAGAGGTTGCGGAATATAACGGAGCTTATAAGGCCAGTCAAGGTATGCTGGATGAATTCGGTTCAAAGAGGGTAATAGATACACCAATTGCAGAGCTTGGATTTGCAGGAATTTCAGTTGGAGCTGCTATGAATGGTTTGAGGCCAATTGTAGAGTTTATGACTTTTAACTTTTCTTTAGTAGCTATTGATCAGGTGATCAATTCAGCGGCTAAGATGATGCAAATGTCTGGTGGTCAGTTTAACGTACCAATAGTATTTAGAGGGCCAAATGGTTCTGCTGGACAATTGGGAGGTCAGCACTCACAATCTTTTGAAAGTTGGTTTGCAAACTGTCCTGGATTAAAAGTTGTTTGTCCATCAAACCCGTATGATGCTAAAGGTCTATTGAAAGCAGCAATTCGTGATAACGATCCTGTAATCTTTATGGAGTCTGAGCAGATGTATGGTGATAAAGGTGAGGTGCCAGAGGGAGAATATATTATTCCTTTAGGTCTTGCGGATGTTAAAAGGACTGGTTCAGATATTACTATCGTTACTTTTGGTAAAATCACCAAAATAGCTATGATTGCGGCAGAGTCGTTGGAGAAAGATGGCATTAGTGTTGAGGTTATTGATCTACGTACCATTCGTCCTTTAGACATGAATGCAATTTTGGAATCTGTTAAGAAAACAAATAGATTGGTTATTGTTGAAGAAGCATGGCCTTTTGCATCTGTTTCAAGTGAGATTACTTTTAGAGTTCAAGAGCAAGCATTTGATTATTTGGACGCTCCAATTAAAAGAATCGTAACGGCAGATACTCCTATGGCATATGCTCCAACTTTGGTGGCAGAGTTCATGCCAAATGCTGAAAGAGTAATTGAAGCAGTAAAAGAGGTAATGTATATCTAATACTGGTCAATTTCAAAATATATAGTGAAGAGGTCATTCTTAATAGAATGACCTCTTTTTTTATTCAAAAAAGTAATTAACCCATATTTTTTTTACCAAGTGTGGTTTTTAATAGTACTTTTCTTATTGATATTCTCTATATATAATAATCTTTTTCTTAATATTGTGGAACAAGTCTTTAGGACTTTTTTTCATTTAAGAATATTTCTTTATTTTAGCACGAATCAAAAGACTTTAATTTCAAAGTAAAATATGAAAATTTCAAAAATTTTCTTGGGTTCTGCTCTTGTTTTGATGGCAGTATCAACAGCTGTTGCCCAATCGAAGAGAACAAGGAAAGCAGATGCGGCATATACAAATGCCGAGTTTCATAAGGCCAAAGAACTGTATAAGTCAGCTTATTCTAGATCGGGAGATAAGAACGAGAAGAAGTACATTAGTTTTCAAATGGCTCAATGTGCTCGTAGAACTGGGAATTACAGACAAGCTGAAAATTATTTCAAACGTACTGTAAAGATGCGTTATGATGATCCTATCGCATTGTTATACCTAGCTCAGGCTCAACAGAACCTTTCTAAGTATGAGGACGCTAAAGAGAATTTCACGAAATATTCTAGTATGGTTCCTGGAGACGTTCGTGGAACTGAAGGGTTTGATGGTTGTGTCTATGCATTAGAAATGTTAGGCAACCCTACTCAATACATCGTTGAAAATGCAAAGACATTAAATTCACGTGGTTTTGATTATTCTCCAGCTTGGGGAAAGAAGGATTATTCTGTTTTATTCTTTGCGACTACTAGAGAAGGGGTGATTGGAACAAGAACTTCTGATCAAACGGGTCAATATTTTGCAGATATCTGGGCTTCTGAAGTTGAAAAGAAGAGAAAAAAGAGAAGCAGAACAGCTAAGAAAAAGACAGGACCTAAATGGGTTACTCCAGTTTCATTAGGTGAGTTTGGTTCATCAGATAAAGGTGAAGAGACTATTAATACAAAACATGAAGAAGGTTCAGTGAGTTTGAACTCTCGTGCCAATGTAATGTATTACTCGCAGGCGGTATATGAAAAGAAACAATATGAAGGTCGTAGAATCTTTGTCTCCAAAAGAAAAGGTGGAGGCTGGGAAGAAGGTACGGAAGTAGCTTTCCCTGCTGAAAATGCTGACTCTACAAATTTCTTCGATTATACACATCCAGCGATTCATCCAGATGAGAAAACATTATTCTTTGTTGCTGATCTAGAAGGTGGATATGGTGGTACTGATATCTGGTACTCTATTTACGACAAGCGTAAAAAGAAATGGACGAAACCTAAAAATGTAGGTCCAGAAGTAAATACTGCTGAAAATGAAGCTTTCCCAACTGTTCATTTAGATGGGACATTGTTCTTTGCTTCTAATGGTCATTCTGGATTAGGTGGTTATGACCTTTACCGTGCAGAGATGAAATCTAGCCGTTATGGGAATGTGAAAAATATGGGTTCTCCTATTAATTCATCTTATGACGACTTTGGATTAATCTTCAAAGGAAACGACTATAAAGAAGGATTCATGACTTCAAACCGTAAAGGTGGAAAAGGATTGGATGATATCTATACTGTTAAGTTATTGGGTACGCTTTTCAAAGTTCATGGTCAACTGATTGATCAAGAAAAGAATGAGCCAATGGCCGGTGTTACTGTTAAGTTGGAAGGTACAAACGGTCAAGTTATTGACGTTACTACAGATAAAGAAGGGAATTATTCTTTCGATCCTGAGCAGTTAGAGAAGGATGTAGATTATGATCTTAGCTTTATAGCTGATGGTTTTAAAGGAAATGTTCAAAATTTCTCTACAAAAAATCTAACCATTAATGATTTTGAAAAGACAGATGAAGGATACCTTCGTGAAGTGTTGGTTGATGCTTCATTGATTAGAGATCGTCTTCCTGTAGTATTACCTCATATTGAATATGATTTCAATAGTGCTGATTTACGTCCTAGCGCTATGACAGATCTTGATCACCTTGCTAGGGTTCTTGAAACAAATCCAGAGTTGAGAATCAAATTGAGAGCACACACAGATCATATCGGAAATGAATCAGGAAATCAAGAGCTGTCTCAGAAAAGAGCACAAGCCTGTGTTGATTATCTAATTTCTAAAGGAATTTCTGCTGAAAGATTGGAAGCACAAGGTATGGGTGAGTCAGAGCCTTATACAATGACTGAAGACGATGGTTATTTGAAAAAAGCAACTAAGTTGACAGCGAAGTATGTAACTTCTATCCGTTATAAGAAATGGAGCGATAAAGCACGTCAGTATAACCGTAGAACGGATTTTGAAACTTTGGAGCCACTAGTTATTAAAGAAGATAAATTTGGAGAGTACTAGGTTTTAGTAGTATTCAAGAAATATAATATCCAAAGCGGAAAGGTGTAACTCACCTTTCCGCTTTTTTTATGCCCTTTTTTCGGGTTTAGCCCTAAATATAGGAAGGGATATATTTCTTTTTAAAGAGTTGTAAATGTTTAATAATTAGACAGGAAGCATTCGACTTAATAGAAATTATTTGTGCTGATTATCTTTTTGTAAAAAAAGCCTTCGGATTCGGTTAAAATCAAACTATTTCATAGATTTGCATATTGTGAAATTCAGTATTATGGCGGAAATTAGCTTTAAAAAGGATACCTATTTAAAATGGTATGAAGACATGTTGTTGTGGCGTAAGTTGGAAGACAAAGCCGGAGCACTATATATACAGCAAAAAATTAGAGGATTCTTGCACCTGTATAATGGTCAAGAGGGTCTTTTAGCTGGGATAATGTCCGTAATCAATCCTAAAAATGATAGGATGATTACAGCTTATAGAAATCACATCCACCCCATAGCTATGGGAATGGATCCTAAATATATGATGGCTGAACTATATGGTAAGTCTACAGGGTGTTCAGGAGGTAAAGGTGGTTCTATGCACATGTTTTCTAAAGAATTTAATTTCTTTGGAGGACACGGTATTGTAGGTGGTCAAGTACCGCTAGGAGCAGGGTTGGCATTTGCTGATAAATTTCTAGAAAAACCCGGTGTAACGGTTTGTTTTATGGGCGATGGTGCCGTTAGACAAGGAGCTATACATGAGGCCTTCAATATGGCAATGCTATGGAAGTTACCAGTGATCTTTATTTGTGAAAATAATGGATATGCAATGGGTACATCTGTAGAACGTACAGCAAATCATACCGAAATCTGGAAGTTAGGTTTGGGATATGAAATGCCATGTGGTCCTGCTGATGGGATGAACCCTGAAGCTTTTGCTTTGGAATTTAAAAAAGCTTATGATAGAGCTCAAGCTGGTGAAGGTCCTACCTTTATTGAAGCTAAGACTTATCGTTTTAAAGGACACTCGATGTCCGATGCCCAAAAGTATCGTACAAAAGCCGAAGTAGCAGAGTATCAAAAAATTGATCCTATCACAAAAGTGAAGGAAAGATTATTGGATGAAAAATGGGCTACAGATGCTGATATCGAAGTTATCGATGCAAGAGTAAAAGTGGCTGTAAAAGCAGCTGTAGATTTTGCTGAGGAATCTGAATTCCCAGTAGCTGCAGATTTGTATAAAGATGTTTATGCTGAGGAGTATACCTTCATAAAATAATATAGAATGGCAGAAGTAGTTAAAATGCCTCGTCTGAGTGATACAATGACTGAGGGTGTTGTAGCAACATGGCATAAAAGCGTAGGTGATAAAGTATCTGAAGGAGATCTTCTAGCGGAGATTGAAACAGATAAAGCAACCATGGAATTTGATTCTTTCCAAGAAGGAGTCTTATTACACATTGGTGTTCAAGAAGGGGAAGCTGTTCCTGTTGAATCGATTATTGCTATTCTTGGTGAAGAAGGTGAAGATATAGAGGCTATTTTAAAAGCTGAGTCTGCTGAGTCTACTGAATCTACTGCACCAGTTGTTGAAGAATCTGCACCAGTTGAAGCAAAGGTGGAAGCACCAAAAGCCGAAAAAGTAGCTTTAGTAAATATGGGTACCACTTCTATCGATGGTCGTGTTAAGGCATCTCCATTGGCAAAGAAAATGGCTGCCGATAAAGGTATTAACTTAAGTACGCTTCAAGGTTCAGGTGACGGAGGAAGAGTAATAAAAAGAGATATTGACAATTATGTTGTTCCCGCTGCTGCAGTTGGAACTGTAATGGGACAAGAATCTTATACTGATGAGCCAGTTTCTCAAATGAGAAAGATAATCGCTAAGCGATTGGCTGAATCAAAATTTACTGCACCTCATTTTTATTTGACGGTATCAATTGACATGGATAATGCAATTGCGTCTAGAAAGATGATGAACAACTTACCGGATACTAAAATATCATTTAATGACCTGGTAGTAAAAGCTTCTGCTTTGGCATTGAAACAGCATCCATCAATAAATTCTTCATGGTTGGGAGATACAATTCGTAGAAACGACCATGTACATATCGGTATTGCAGTGGCGGTAGATGAAGGACTTTTGGTACCTGTTGTAAGATTTACAGATACGAAGAGCTTAAGTCAAATTGGTACTGAGGTTCGTGATTTAGCTGGAAGAGCTAAAGATAAAAAATTACAACCTGCAGATTGGGAAGGTAATACATTTACCATTTCAAATCTAGGTATGTTCGGGATAGAGGAGTTTACGGCGATAGTAAATCCACCAGATGCTTGTATTTTGGCAGTTGGAGGTATTAGCCAAGTTCCTGTAGTGAAAAACGGACAAGTAGTTCCTGGAAATATTATGAAAGTAACACTTTCATGTGATCATAGAGTAGTAGATGGTGCTTCTGGAGCTGCCTTCTTAAATACGCTAAAGTCTTACATGGAAAATCCAGTAACTATGCTTGCTTAACCAGGATTAAACAATATAAAAAAAGCCATCTCGAATATTCGAGATGGCTTTTTTTTGTCTAAGTATTTATAGAACTGCAGTAGAAGCATATTGGATACTATATATAAAGGCGGATATTGAAACGAATAAACCTGCCACAAATACAATATAACTTATACGTAGTAATTTGTATTTTCGATGTAATACTATCCCCAAAAAATAGAGATCCCTCGATAGACTTCTATACAAATAGTCTTTATCCTGCATTAATTCTTGTATTCCCCATTCAAAATCATCCAAAGGCATTTTGTGAAAATTACCAAAAAACAGGATATTCCCCTCTTTATTCGCTATTTTCTCTTTAGATAATAAGCCGTGGGAGGTTTGTGGAATGGTTGATAAAATTGATATGATTACAGTCGCAATTGTAAATACCAATAAGATAATACAAGGGTAGATTAGAAAAGGGTTGGTGTCCAGTTTGGGAAATAATGCCGATAATACAATTGAAATGATAATGGCATTGACAGAGATTAGGGTATTGGCTTTATTGTCCGCAAGACGACTAAGATTTAGATGGTTTCTCAAGGAAACTCTAAACATGGTTTCGATTCCTTTTTCAGGGATATCTGAATTTTTCTTCTTTTTCTTTTTCTTTGTTTTTTCAGCAGGATCTTCGGAAGTCTTTTCCGAATTTTCAGTTGGAAGTTCTACTTCTTTGTCCTGTATATTATTCGTTGTTGGTTCATCTGTCTTTAACTGATCTTCCAATTTTTGAATATTCTCCATTTTTTGTGGTCGTAAATGTGTCTTTGCAAAATCTGTGTAGTACTTATGAGCTCGAAGAAATTTGCAACAGGATCTATTCCATTCTTCATCGGATTGAATATGGGCATTCATCTTTGCCATTTCTTCCTTTAAATTCTTGTAAATAGACATGTAGTTTTCATCACCCAAGTGAGCTAGATCGGCATCTTTCATAATCTTTTGTGCCAAGTCTTCAGGTTCTTTGGTCAGGTTAGTCACCATGATAAGTTCCTTGATACGATCAATACCTACTCTTGGATAATCTCGTTTAGTAAGATAATCATCCACCGCTTGTGCACTTCTCTCTTCATGGTTGATAGCTCCTCCTAAATAGCCAATGTCGTGGAATAAGGCCGCTATTGCAATCCATTCTTTCTCCTGCTCATTTACCGCTGAGTTATTGGTAATCCTCATGGCGGAGTTATAAACAAATTCTGTATGATCCCAATTGTGATACATCAGCTCTTTCTTTGAAGACGCTAATTCAAATTGTGATTTTACAAAAGTATATGATTCATCGATTAATGACATAGTGTATGTTTCCTCGTATGATTAATAGGATCCGTTAAAATAAGAATTTAGTTCCAAAACTAAAGAATTTCTCCTTGTCCGAAAATGACATGGTACCATTTAAAATGATAAAGTCCAATGCATTTATATAAAGACCTACTCCATGGCTCTTATGCCAAAGATCTGAATTTTCATTTGAATTCCAGACTTTCCCAAAATCATAATGGGTGAGGAGACCTAATTGAAACGGTAAAATATAGTTTTTAATATAGATGATGTTGAATCTTAATTCAGAATTTTGATAAGCCATACTTTTTCCTGAATATCGATTTCTTGGTATTCCTCGAAAATTGGTATTACCATCTAAATAATTTGCTTGATGAAAAGGATACTTTCCAGACAATATATGGTACCCTCCCCTAAGTGCTAAAGATGTTGGAATAGGTATTTGTGGTAGTGGTAGGTATACACTTAAGTCTGCTGATAATCGTTGATATCTTAATGTGCTTTCCGAAAGGTTTTGGAATGCAGAGGCCTCAATACTTAATTCGATTCCTCTTTCTGGATTCAGTTTTTGGTCTTTGTTTTCTAAAATATATCGTACAAATAACCCTGTATAAAGCCCATCTTCACCTTCCAATAATTCTGCCCCTTCAGGAGTATTGGACTCATCATCAAATCCTACTTGAAGCGCGTCAATACCAATCTGAAATTTTTGCATTTGATTATCAGAGGTGTTTTGAATGAATGGTCGTATTTTATTCCATTTAAGTCTTATTTGATTGTCATCTCCTGGAACCGATATTGTTTCATTCCCGGCTTCATGGTAATCAAATATTAATGGATGTCTGAGAGTTGCACTCCCAGCGAAATCCCATTTACCTAGCAACTCTGTAAATTGAAATTTATAATCTAGGTTAAAAGCATTCGTTGCGGATACATTTGCCGTTAAATGATGTAATGTTTTGAAAGGATTCTTTTTGAAACCTCTAATTTTCCATTGAAATCCACCTCCTAAGAATAGGCCGTCGTCAACGTTATAACCAACAGATGGCAACGGAAGCATCACATCATAAGCAAAGGATTCACGATCATAATCGTAGGCATCAATTGTATTTCGAATAAACACTTTTGTCTCCTTAGATTTTTGGATTTTGTTTTCACCTTTATTACTGTCATAGATATAGGTCTTCTTTGCCCATTGTGTACTATTTGATGTGTCTTCAATCTTATCCTTCTCCGTTCCACCAATTATTCTAACAAGGATGGTTTTCTCTACATCTCCGGAAATTTTGTATTCATCATTTCCATCTAGCCCGTAAATACATATTTCCTCCGTTTCCTCACCATGAAAAATTCGGTGGTATATTTTCTTTTTGGCTTTCTTCTTTCCCTTTTTTCGTTTAAAAACACTGACTTCAACCCTGTTGCTGTCCAGTCTTTTTATGTCAAAATAATCGTTTTCTAGCGTCCCAATAATGTCTACAGTTTTAGCTAATACGCTATAATACCTGGAGGCAAATTCAGTAAGGTGTCCTCGTCGAGATTTTAGCGTTTCATAGAGATCTTTTCCATTATATTGATAGGCGGCATTGGGTAGTTGTTTGATGGACAATTGCAGTACTGAGTCCGAAAGTTCATTTTGCATAGAGTCGGCCACAGACATCCATTCTTCTAAGGTAGCTTCATTTAGAAATGAGCGATCAAAATATCTGGCATTAAAATTTTGACCTTCAATATCTCTAATGTCGTCAGAAAATGGTTGGAATTTACGTAGTAACCATTTCCGATTTGCAAGGCTTGGAACTAGACCGTCAAATTTGAAAAATACCTGGTCACGGTCTCGGGGAATTGGCTTATAATAGGTATTCTTACCTTTTTTGAAAGATGCCCATCTCCATTGATCGTCATGTCTGTCCCAGTCTGACATCAACATATCCAATAATCTTGCTCTCAGAATGGAATATTTATCTAGTTTATGCGATTCATCCTTTTGGATTTTTTCGATCAACTTAGCGTAATTAATAACCCTCTTTGAATTTCCAAAATTCGAAGCATGGCTCATATCTCCATCTGGACGTTCCTCAAATAAACACAAGGTGCCACCAAAGTCTTCTCGGTAATCTCCCAGGATTGGATCGTCTGGAACTATTACTAGTTTGGGTTGTGAATAATATACTCCAACTGCATTGGCTAATGGAGGGACACATACAGCTGCATAGGGATGAGATCCAGCAAGTCCATCCTGCAGAATGTCTTTAGCTAAAGTGTTTTGTAATACTCGTCCAAGTAGGAGGCTTGCATCTTTATTGATGGTTCTAAGAACATATTCTTGTCCATCCATACCTTTTAAGCGCAGGGATTTTGTTTGCATTCCTCCACCTTTTTTTATCGGAACTAGTCCTCCTTTTTCAAAATGAATGTCTAGGTATGAAACCTCAATTGGAAGATTCCAAATATCTCTATTCAAATCACCGAAGAAAATTCTTTTAGTCTTCCCTGCTGCATAACTGGAATTAGGGATTACGGTATCAACTTTTCCTTTATAAGACTGTTTTGGGATGGCCTCTGATAAGACCGTATTTAGTTTTTCACTTTTGAATAGACGTTTTTTATAAACCAATTTATGATCTTCGGTCATTTCTGGGCTGTAGAAACTCAACCATACTTCACCATTTTTATGATAATCAACTTTGGCAAATCCTTTTCTTTCTGCTCCAAACTGAAGCTTTTGGTTTCCTTTCAGATAAGAGGTTTTTGAGCCAGAGCCGCTAACGATATAGTGATTGTTTTTTTCTTTACGGTACTGAAGGTTATGCTCATGACCTGCAACATATATAATGTTGTCATATTCTTCAAATACTTTAGTAAAGGACCTAACCATATCCTGGTATACTGGATGGGTAATATCTTGTCTATGTCCAAGGAGTTTTCTGTACATAGGATAGATACTTCCTATAACTGGCATAGGAATGAATAAGTTCGAATTGATGTTTTTTAAAGGGAATAAATGATCTGAAAAGGCAAATTTCCCACCATGAACTCCGTTGCTATACATGGGATGGTGCCCTGCAATTATGATGTTTTTATGTCTGTATTTTTTTAAGACGTCCTTCAGTTGAGCTAAAAGTTCTTCTCTTGTTTGACTAGTACATCCATCTTTCTGACCTTTCGCTTTTTTATAGGGATGTAACCACCACTGTGTGTCAAGAATAATCATCACCAAATTGGATTCTAACTTCATTACCTTTGGTCCAGGGCAACCTCCATCTGGTAGAAATACATTTCCTCGATCAAGGTACTTCTCAACATATTTTTCCTGTCGTTGAACAAATTTCCAACCTTTTTCAGTTCCTCTTTTCCAATCATGATTCCCCGGTATGATTGCAATCCTTCCTTTGAATTCTTTTAGAATATCTAACTGAGCATTTAAGTTAGCCTCATCCTGACTGCGTTGTTCATGCTTCTTACCATGAAGACCTTCTGGATAAATATTGTCACCTAGAAAAACAATCGAGGAATGTTCATCTTCTTCATTGATTAATCGTTGAAGCAGTTGAAGGTTTTCCTTTGATTTTATTGGTGTTTCTCCCGCATCTCCTATAAAATAGGTACTATGAATAATGGGGGAGGTGCTGGCTGTACTGATCCATTCCTTTTCTGAATGTTTCAAAAAGTCCTGACTTGTTTTACAAGAAGGAAGTATCAGTAATAAACTTATAATTAATATTCTTTTCATCATGGAATAGAGGTGAAATGCATTATTTGTGCTTTTCCAGATTTTCCTTCACTAGCAATGTATAATTCTCCATTTTTAGAAAAACTGATACCTTCAGGTTGTTTATAAATGGTTTTATCAAGATTGTAATAATGGATCAATTTGCCATTGTAATCTAAGCAAATTAACTTTTTCCCTACAGATGCCAGAATATAAATATAACCATCAGCGGGATTTATAGCAATTCCAGAAGGTAAAAGTCCTGCATTTCTATAAATACCAATTTCCTTTTTGGCTAATTTGATGATTGGTTTAAGTAGGTATAGGTTGGAGTTTAAATCAAAGCTGTAAATGTTTATATACTTGTTTTTCTTTTTTGAAGGATGGTCTTTTGATACTAGAAGTAGTCTATTGTTGATTTCATCATGGCATATTCCTTCGAATTCTACAGCCGCTTTTCCAGGGAATCGATGGATTACTTTATCTTCTCCTAAATGATTTACACTAACAATGGTTCCATTACTTTTTAAAACAAAAAACCTTTTAGAAGTGGTCGCAATACCCTCATAATCTCCTTTTTTTGAAAAAGAAATTTTGCTTGACTTTTCAAAAGAACCAATTCCTAAGCTGTAGATAATGCCTTTCTCATCTTGGATGGCCACCATTTTACTTTGATCGATATAGGACAGGCCTGAAATTTCTTTTAATTCCTTTTTTAAAGGATAGATATGATCAGGTCTTCTCAGTGCATGGTCTTGAATCATGGAACATCCAAATAGGCCAAGAAGGAAAAGGGATGTGAATTGTTTAATCATAATTGAGAGATGTTTTCCAAATTGATACCTTTTCTATTTTTCCTTTTAATTGATGGGTTCCTATTGAAGTATGCTTTAAAAGAATGTCTTTATTCAATCTATTTTTAAGCCTATCGGAGATGAGTAAGTTAGCCTGATAGGTAGCGCATAATGATTGTATGCGAGAAGTTGTGTTTAGGATATCTCCGTGATAACAGATTTCACTTTTCAATTCTCCAACTTCCGTTACAGTAACTTGGCCGATATGTGCACTTGCCTTAAATACGGGAACAACCCCATATTGCTCCATATAATAGTCGGAATTACTATTTATTTTTGCCTGGAATGCATAAAATGCATGAATAACGTTATTATTTTTAAGTCCTTTTATAGGGTTCCAATTTAAGACAACTTCATCACCTACATATTGATAAACTTCTGCTGAGAAATCGGCAACAATGGCTACGTCTTTAAAGCAATCTCTAAGAAGTTGACTGTACTTTATATTACCTATTTCTTCTGCTATTCTTGTAGAGGACGTCAAATCTACGAACATAAAAATACGCTCTATCTGTCTAGGTTTGTAAAATTTTCCAATCATCAATTTCCATAGATTTCCAGATCCTAGCTTTCTATCCATCTCCCGCATAAACTCAATTAGGAAACTCACCATGAACCCATAAATTATGAAGACATGATTCCCTGTTGTGAAATCTTCAAAGCTTAGTTGAATTTGTAAAAGTTTGTTTAAACTGAAGATCGCTAGATAGGTTATTATACTAAGAGCGGATAAGTTGAGAAGGGTTATTAATATGAAAAATAAACCTAGTGATAGTACATTACGAAAATACTTGGCTATATATAAATCAATGATGGAAAAAATGGTTCCTGCAGATATTCCTAAAACTATGATTTGAAAAAATATGGTACGGGCGGCATTTATTTTGGTGATTCTATTTTGTTTAATAAGGTCTGCAATTTCATCGTTCCCTATATCATGTCTTAGGAATATGAAAAATCCAATAGCTACAGACCATGCTAGAATATAAAATAATAAGATTCTTAAATTCTTTCTTTTCATTTGTATTGCAAATGGTGATTGATGAAACGTATTATAAAGATAATCGCTTTAAATAAAATCAAGCTTAGAAAATGAAGATTTCTAAACCAGAAAGCTAAGGAGATATTAGGGTACAAAAAAAGCCTCCGAGGAGGCTTTTTAATCGAGTTTTAGAATTCTGCATTTTGTGGTGTTCTTGGAAAAGGAATTACATCACGTATATTTTGCATACCCGTAACGAATAATACCATTCTTTCAAATCCAAGTCCAAATCCACTATGTGGAGCAGTACCAAATTTTCTTGTTTCTAAATACCACCATAGGTCTTCTTTAGGAACATCCATCTCTTCCATTCGTTTGACTAATTTATCGTAGTCTTCCTCTCTTTGAGCACCTCCAATAATTTCACCAATTCCAGGGAATAAAATATCCATAGCTCTAACGGTCTTCCCATCTTCCCCCATCTTCATATAGAAGGCTTTAATGTCTTTTGGGTAATCTGTTAGAATTACAGGGCAGTTGAATTCTTTTTCTACCAAATACCTTTCATGTTCAGATTGTAGATCTGCACCCCAACCGTCAATGATGTATTTGAATTTCTTTTTCTTATTGGGCTTTGAATTCCTTAGGATATCAATAGCCTCCGTATAGGTTAAGCGTTTGAAAGGGTTATCTGCAACGAATTGAAGTTTTTCAATTAGTGTCATTGTTTGACGGTCTGCAGCCTTTTTGCTTTTATCCTCGTTGATTAGACGTTGATTTAAGAATGCTAAATCATCCGCACAATTTTTCAGAATGTCTGAACATAGGTGTCTCAACATTTCTTCTGCAAGATCCATGTTGTCATCAAGGTCAGCAAATGCTACCTCAGGTTCTATCATCCAAAACTCTGCAAGGTGTCTTGTGGTATTGGAATTTTCCGCACGGAACGTTGGTCCAAAGGTGTAAATTTTACCTAGGGCCATTGCAGCCAATTCACCTTCCAATTGTCCAGAAACCGTTAAATTTGCTTCCTTAGCAAAAAAGTCTTGGTCGTAATCTACAGATCCATCCTCCTTTTTTGGTACGTTGTTCAAATCTAAATTCGTAACCTTAAAAGTTTCTCCAGCACCTTCGGCGTCACTTGCCGTGATAATTGGAGTATGGATATTATAGAAACCTTTTTCATGGAAGAACTGGTGAACAGCGAATGTCAGTTGATGACGAATTCTAAATATTGCTCCAAAGGTATTTGTACGGAATCTTAAGTGCGCTTTTTCACGCAAAAACTCCATACTGTGTTTCTTCGGTTGAATAGGGTAGGCGTCAGCATCACAATCACCTAAGATTTCAATCCCTTGGGCTTTTATTTCAACCTTTTGGCCTTGACCTTGCGATTCTACAACCTCTCCAGTAACTGCTATACAAGCACCTGTCGTAACACGGTTTAATAATTCTTCACTAAAGTCTCCTTCAGCTACTACTTGAATATTATTAATCGTAGATCCATCATTAAGACTAATGAAGGATACACTTTTACCTTGTCGATGGGTACGAACCCATGCCTTTACTAATATCGTAGATCCAACTAGATCGTTGGAAATAATTTGCTGAATATTTGTAGCTTTCATCACTAGAGTATTAAAGCATTGTGAAAAATGAGTACAAAAATAGTCAATTCCAATTATTTCTGTTTAATAGAAGTTGGCTTTTCTTGAAGCAAATACCCTAATTTTTACATCTTTACTCCTGAAAGGCAGGATTGGTGATAAATGTGGTGTCTGAAAGTGTGTGTAGAAAGGCTAAAAGATTGGCTTTTGCATCCTCTGTTAATAGTAATCCAGTTTCTGGATTTTTCATCAATGGGTCTAAGGTTGAGCTTGTATGCCCACCGGTATTGTAAAAGTCAATCACCTCTTCTAAGGTTTTAAAACGACCATCGTGCATATAAGGAGCTGAAAAAGCAATATTTCTAAGTGTTGGAGTCTTAAATTTCGCTTTATCCATTGGGTTTTGAGTAATTTCATAGAGACCAAGATCAGTCCAGTCTTCCTCTTTGTCTATTCCGTTATTGTGGAATAAATTGTCTGTTCCAAGTGGGAAGCCGTGACAATGGAAACAATCCGCTCCATTAGGATTCCCATCTATAGGTCCTTCAATATTAAACATGTCTAGTCCTGCAAATTCAGCAGCAGTTAAATTAACTTCACCTCTAAGGTATTTGTCGAATTTCGAATTACCAGAAATAAGTGTTCTTTCAAATTGAGCAATAGCTTTCGCTATAAGAATAGAATCTACCGTCTCAGTACCAAAGGCTTTTATAAATAGTGGGGGATATTGTGCATCATTTTGGATTTTCTCCACGGCATTTGGCCAAGTTTCATGCATTTCTATCGGATTTACAACTGGACCAAGCGCTTGGTCTTCTAGACTTTTTGCTCTCCCATCCCAAAAGAAATTATTTCCCCATAATGCATTTACTATAGGCATGGAACTTCTATTTCCACTGATACCATCAATTCCTGTACTTACAGCCCCTGTATCTGAGAAGGCAAATGCTGGTTGATGACAACTCCCACAAGATTGGCTGTTGTCTCCACTCAATTGCTTTTCATAAAACAATTTTTTCCCCAGTTTGACACCTTCAGCAGTCATAGGATTGTCCTCTGGAATTTCAAATTGAGGAAAATTCATTGGTAAATCTATCGTATAGGGAGTGGCTGATGTGTCATCTGTGTCTCTATTGCAGGCAATAAAAAGACCTAAAAGAAGAAAAAAGGAAAAGGTTGATAAGGTTCTCATCTGGTATGTTAATTATTAATCTACCAAATATACTGAAACCTATTCAATAAAGATTATGATGTACAGCATAGCAATTGATACAGAATGGTCTATTCTGCATCATGAAGATCAAACATAATTTTATCTTGTTGCCTTAGTAGGTAGGTGCTCATAAGAACTTCTGATCCAATAGCAGCGGCATCTGTAGATTCATGAGGGAGTAATGCCGTATAGCAAGTAATACCATCATAGAGACCTTTGATGAATAGTCCGAAATATTTACTGCCTTTAAAACGTTGCATTTGTTCTTGTTCCTCTGGACTGTCATCGAAATTCACACATAAGGATAGTCCAAAGTCTCCATCTTCAGATTGGGTTTCATCAGCCATTTGTCGGTGAACAATTTGGATGATTTCTTCTGCCGAATCTGTAGAAGCAGTTATTACAAAAAATTGGTTATCCTGAAAAAAACCACCCTTAGCCATGTCTATTCTTTCCAGTAATTGTGCATAATGAAATTTTGGCGCATTGTTGGGTTTTCTTCTCATCTCATTTGTCTTTTAGTTGCTGCAAAAATAGGTTAAATATTTCATCGGCTGCTTGAAAGGGGCTTTTTTTACCATCCATTATTGCTTGCTCCAATTCTTTATGTCGCTCAATCATTTTTTCATCGTTGAAAAATAATGAACCTAAATGTTCTTGGATGCTCTCGTCAAACCATTGTTTATTTTGGTTGTTTCTGTTGAATTCAAAATATCCTTTGACTTTTGAGTGATCTTTAAATTTTGTGATATCCTCCCAAACAGTATGAATACCGATATTTTCGGTAGAAGAAGTAAGGTAAACCTGTGGTATCCATTCATTGTCTTTTTTTGGAAGCATATGAAGAGCATGCTTTAGGTCTCTTTTTGCTTTTTCACAAGGAAGGACATTATTACCATCCGCCTTGGTTAAAGCTAAGCCATCTGCCATTTCCATAATTCCTCTTTTTATACCTTGGAGTTCATCTCCTGCGCCGGCAAGCATCAGTAAAAGGAAATAATCTACCATGGAATGAACAGCAGTCTCAGATTGTCCAACTCCAACTGTTTCCACAAGAATAATGTCATATCCTGCGGCTTCACATAGAATAATTGATTCTCTAGTCTTTCTAGCTACGCCACCTAAACTATGTGCGGATGGGGAGGGTCTAATAAATGCGTTTTTTTGAACAGATAGGTTTTCCATTCTTGTTTTATCACCTAGGATACTTCCTTGACTTTTTTCACTTGAGGGATCTATGGCAAGTACGGCTACCTTTTTCCCTAGTTCAGTACATAGATAGGATCCAAAGGATTCTATAAAGGTACTTTTTCCAACACCCGGAACCCCCGTAATACCTATTCGTATTGATTTCCCACTATACGGTAGACACAATTCTATTATCTCTCTTGCGAGTTCTTTATGCTTGGTGTTATTGCTTTCTACAAGCGTGATAGCTTCGCTTAATAGATTTATTTTACCTTCCAAGATTCCTTCCAAATAATTTTCTGGAGGAAGGCGCAGTTTTCTGAATTTCTTAATATTAGAAAGTGCAGCTTTATTTATTGAATCTGGAGGAGTTATTCCTTCTTGAATATGGAGTGATTTTTTCTTTTTCAATAGATGGATAGCTTTAAATGATTTCTTCAATTAATAGATTGAAAAAATCTTTTAGTTCTATTCCTGCTGCTCGAACCTGTTGAGGTATGAAGCTTTCATTGGTAAGTCCAGGAACAGTATTTATTTCAATAAGATACGCCTTTCCATTGGATAGGATATAGTCAATTCTGCAAATGCCTTTTAATTTGAAGTCTAAATAAATCCGTCTACTCGTTTCAGTAATTAGAAGTGCTTGCTCTTCGCTGATTCTTGCAGGCGTGATTTCATCTGCTTTACCGTGGTATTTTGCATCGAAGTCAAAGAAGTCATTGTGAGCAACTACCTCTGTGATGGGCAATGTTTTTATACTTCCTTTTTCTATATAGGTTCCACAAGTTACTTCTACTCCTTTTATCTCCTCTTCAATCAGGCAATTCGAACTGTGTAAAAAGGCTGTGTTAAGTGCGGCATCAAGATCTTCGATATTTAAAACTTTAGAAACACCAAAGCTTGAACCAGCATGACAGGGTTTTACAAAGACGGGGAATTTTAAGGCTTGAGCCTTTTCAAAGGCAGTATCTTTTTTAGATTGATCTATTTCGATGGATTTGGCCGTTGTATAATTATAGCTTTTAGCTAATGCAATTGTTATTCCTTTGTCAAAAGTGATGTGAGAAGCCAGAGGAGGAGAGGAAGTATAAGGTAATCCAATGAGTTCAAAATAAGAAGGTAAATGACCATCTTCCGCTGGAGTTCCATGGAGCGAAATAAATGCCGCGTCAAAAGAAAGAGACAAACCGTTTAGAGAAAGGCTAAAGTCATTTTTGTTTATTAATATTTCTTGCTCTTCCTGGATAGAATACCATTTGTCCTTTTCTAGGTGAATCAGGTATGGTGTAAATTTCGATCTATCGATAGTGGCCATAACTGTCTCAGCGCTTTTATCTGAAACAATCTTTTCAGCGGAATATCCACCTGTAATTACCGCAATGTTCTTTAGCATTTTCTTGAAGTATTTATACAAAAATAAATTAATTATTGAATGAAATCGTGTTCTTGGACTTTAAAAAAATACAAGCTCATTTGAGCTGGCATTTTGACCTAATTCTTAAGAGTTATCGGAATTTAAATAGTTGGAGTAGTTGATAATTCGGAATCGTTCGCTTTCAAATAATTAATTAAATATCTTTGCACCCAAATTGTACTACAAATAGAAAGGAATGAAGCGAATCGTAAAACAAATGATATTCGGATTAATAGCCGTTTTGGCTTTAGTGTATGGCTCATTAATATGGTTAGACCATTTTACGAAGCATGATGAATATGTCATTGTTCCAGATTTGCAAAATATGAGCATTGATGAAGTGGAAGCCGTAATACTAGCGGAACAACTGCGTTTTGAAATCCTTGATTCAGGTGCTTATAATCCTAAGTTTAAGAGTGGTGCTGTCATCGAACAAAATCCTAGTGCTGCAAAAAAGGTAAAGGAAAATAGAAAAATATACCTAACCTTAAATCCATCTAATGCTGGATATGTTACTGTTCCTAATCTAAGGGATAAACATTTGAGAAGAATGGTAACTTTTGCTAGAGCGACAGATTTAAAGATAGAAAGACTAGAATTCAAGAAGGACATTGCAAGTATGGTTATTCTTGGAATGAAATATAAAGGGAAGTCGATAAAATCGGGTGAGAAAATCCCTAAAGGTGCCTCAATTACATTGGTGGCAGGTAAGAAGAAAAACGAACAGATCGCAATGCCTGATGTTCGATTGAAAAGAAGGGATGAAGCCTTCGATAAATTATTAAGGAATGGGCTTAATATTGGTGTAGTTAGATTTGATCAGTCTGTAACGGATGAATCTGAAGCCAGAATATATAAGCAAAACCCGGAATTTTCTTTGGAAAAAGAATTTGACTTTGGTCGAGGTGTGAATCTGTGGTTGACACAAGATTCAACAAAGTTGGTAATTGAATTACCAGAACAAGAATAAAGATTAGGACAAAAAGAGAAGGAGATGACAGTAGATACTGAAAACTTAGAATTATTTGAACATCATCGCTTACAGGTTGAGCCAGGAGCTGACCCTGAGCGTATAGATAAATATATCTTTATTCGTCTAGGGAAGGATAAAATGTCAAGAACAAAAATTAAAGAAGCGGCTCAGGCTGGTAGAGTTCTTGTGAATGAAAAGCCCGTAAAGCAAAATTATAAGATCAGGCCAAATGATTTAATTGTCGTAATGCAGCCATATCCAAGGGTAAATAAAGAGTTAATAGCTCAAGATATTCCTTTGGATATTCTTTATGAAGATGATGATCTAATTATTGTAAATAAGGAAGCTGGAATGGTAGTTCACCCTAGTGTAGGGCATCATTCTGGAACATTGATAAATGCCTTATTACATCATTTTAAAAATCTACCTGCAGCAAAAGATTCCATAGAGCGTCCTGGTTTAGTACATCGTATTGATAAAAATACTTCTGGTATTTTGGTTATTGCGAAGACTGAACATGCTATGACTCATTTGGCAGCTCAGTTTTTTGACCGGTCATCGGATAGAAGATATCACGCATTAGTCTGGGGCGATTTTGCTGAAGATGAAGGAACAATTGTTGGACATGTTGGTAGAAACAAACGTAACCGTAAGGTTATGGATGTTTATGAAGATGGAACAGAAGGAAAACATGCAGTTACCCATTATAAAGTTTTAGAACGATTTGGATATTTAACCTTGGTGGAATGTAAACTGGAAACAGGTAGAACACACCAAATTAGAGTTCATTTCAAACATATCGGACACCCATTATTTTCAGATCCCGAATATGGAGGAGATATCGTTCTTAAAGGGCAATCGTTTACGAAATATAAGCAATTCGTTCAAAATTGCTTCAAGATTCTTCCGAGACAAGCACTACATGCTAAAACTCTGGCATTCAAGCATCCTACAACTGGAGAATGGATGGAATTCAATTCTGAGATTCCAGACGATCTGACGCAGGTTATTGAAAAATGGAGAGCATATACGAAACAAAGGTTGACGAAAGGATAGTGTGAAAAAGAGTGGACTTCCACTCTTTTTTTTTGAATACTCTATAGCGTTGCACCGGACTATTATTTCTTTGAAATATGCTATGCATATGAAAGAGAAATATTATTTAATTTTGTCAAAAATACTAAGTAGTGGTAAAAATAGCAGATATAGAACTTGGAGAGTATCCATTACTACTTGCTCCTATGGAAGATGTAAGTGATCCTCCATTTAGAGAGATTTGTAAAATGTTGGGAGCAGACCTAATGTTCACAGAATTTATTTCTAGTGAAGGTTTAATTAGAGATGCAGTAAAAAGTGTTCAGAAGCTGGATATTTTCGAGTATGAGCGCCCTATTGGGATCCAAATATTTGGGAATGATATTGATTCTATGCGGAAGGCTGCTGAAGTAACTACTGCTGCAAATCCAGATATTTTAGACATCAATTATGGCTGCCCAGTAAAGAAGGTGGCAGGAAAAGGTGCAGGAGCTGGGATATTGAAGGATATTCCAAAAATGGTTGAAATGACGCGAGAGATCGTGAAATCTACCCATTTACCAGTCACTGTCAAAACCCGTCTTGGTTGGGATGAAAATTCGATCCATATTGAGGAAGTTGCTCTACGACTACAAGAAGTTGGGATTAAAGCCTTGTCTATACACGGTAGAACCCGACAACAGATGTATAAAGGTGAGGCAGACTGGAGTCATATCGCTAAGGTGAGAAGTAATCCTAATATTGAAATTCCAATTTTTGGTAATGGAGATATTGATTCTCCACAAAAGGCTTTAGAGATGAAAACGAATTTCCCAGTTGATGGACTGATGATTGGGAGAGCTGCTATTGGTTACCCTTGGATATTTCGGGAGATTAAACATTATCTCCAGACAGGGGAATTATTGGCTCCACCAACCATTGAGGAAAGGGTAGCCGTATGTAGGCAGCATTTTCAAAGAGCAATTGAGTGGAAAGGTGAGAAATTGGGAATTGTTGAAACAAGAAGACACTATACCAATTATTTTAAAGGGCTACCAGGGATAAAAGACTATCGATTCAGATTAGTTACTTCAGATACCCCAGGGCAAATACTAGAAATCCTAGACGAAATTGCTATTAGATACGCACAGTCGGTATAGTATATAAAATCAAAAATCCCGTTCCGAAAATTCGGTACGGGATTTTTTTGTTGAGGGTATTGAGGGTATTGAGGGTTATTCTTAGTTCATAGAAAAATACAAATGTTCTAAAGGTATTTCGCTAGTTCTTAGTGTTTCCAAATGAGGATTAAAGAACTTTAGAAATGGAATTTGTTGTATTTTCGTTGTAAGCTCATCTCTATCTTGAGACGCTACTATTATCCAAATTTTCGAACAATCCCCTGAGATATTATAGCTCAATATTGGGATGAATTTGTTGAATAATCTGGCTACTTTTTCAAGCCAAGATATCTCTGTAGCAATTCCGAAAGCATTTTTCATCGGAATGTGTAATGTTATGAGGTTTATCGTTTTCATGGCTTCTAAATTTTAATCTATTAGCACTAGTACGAATACCGTGCCGAAAAATTATTGGCTTATAGTATTCATAGATTTAATGGTTTAATATCTTAATTATGATTATTAGGATTTCTTTTCAAAGTCCTGTATTTGTTGACTATTTGAGCCATAATTAAAAACATACATTTTTATTTGTGCCTTTTGAATTCAAAATACTAGTTTTGAATATTCGTATTTACCCTATGCATAAAAAGAGTTATACCATATCCGAAGCAAGATTGAAAGCTGAGCACTATTGTATTTATCAAGATAGATGCCAGTACGAGTTGGAGGTGAAATTAAAAGAGATGGGAATGATCCCTTTGGCTGTCGATGAGATCTTAATAGATCTTATTCAAAACGATTTTGTCAATGAGGAGCGTTTCGCTCGTTCCTATACAAGAGGGAAGTATAGAATTATGAAGTGGGGTAGGATTAAAATCAAACAGGGATTAAAAGCCAAGCGTATTTCTGATTATTGTATTAAAAAGGGATGGGAGGAAATTGATTTAGATGAATATTTCACTATCCTTGAGCAATTAGCTCAGTCAAAATGGGCAGTAACCAAAGGCTCAAATTATGAAAAATATGGTAAAGTAAAGCGATTTCTTTGGTCACGAGGTTTTGAAACGGATCTTATTTCAGAGGTATTGTCTGTATTAGTTGAAAATTAGATCTCCAAAGAAGGTCAGAATAAACCCCCAAGCAATTATTGCGGCACACATGGTAAGAATAACCATTGGTTTCTTAGGGAAGTATCTAGCGCATAAAAAGGCCCCAAATGGAATTGAAATTAATATCGGTGTAAGAACAGCCAATAACCAAAGGCCATAATTTCGAATTATTCGAACGGCAAGTTTATTCTTTCTTGTGAATATTTTCTTTTTCCTCTGCCTTCCTGAAAGCAGCATTCCCATTAATTTAAGCAAATAGGAGCTGAAATAGTAGAAAGTGAAAAAACCAACTAATCCACTAATTGTTATTAGAATGAATGACTCTTTGTGATTCATTCCCCAATTCGAAGCTGCGATAGGGCTAATTGCAAATTTTGTAGCAGCCAAAAGAATCAACAATAGGTATTTACTTAGACTCATTAGAAGCGTTTTTTACCATTTCAGAATACACAGTTCTCCAGCCTTTCCAGATATCTCGATCAGATAAAGTCTCATTGTGCCAAATGCTTATAAAAGTACCTTGAACTTCTTTCACTGCATCCATCATCTCATTGATCTTCTTACTGGCTTCTTGAGGGCTAAGCTCTAGATAATAGTTTAAGCTAGCATCCATAATACAGAAGGGATATAGCTTAAGTCTAGTTTCGTATTCTAGGTCTAAATCATAAAAGTAGTAAGGCGTACAGGTACCAGCCCTAAACCCTACTCTTGAGGCAAAGCCCATAGTATAGTCTTCTTCGATTCCCATTTCTAATAAATTTCTAAAAGTATCAGGTAGATTGAACTTTAGGAAATGTTGTCTGCTTTTTAAGACCTCCCTATTTATGATGCTTTTTAGCATTTGTCTTTCCTTTCGAAGAATCTTAACTTGTTCATGTGATCCATAGGAAGGATGAATACCTATATTTACGTAATCACCTAAAGATTTAATTAAGCTTTGAAAGTGCCTATTTTTAGGATGAATATTTTTATCATAGTTTCCATAATTCCCCAGTAAGATGAAAAATATTGACTTTGGATTGTACTTTTTTTGAAGTTCCAAAAGAAATGGAAAAGTATTAAAAGGATCTTCTTTTCTTCCGATTAGAACAGATAGAACTTCTGTGATTTTACCGAATTGGAAATTCATCAATTGCTTGATCATTATCCCCGATTGTCTGAAAATTCCCTTTTCCTTGTAGGCGTAGGCCTGATCAATATCAATAGTATTGATGAACTTGAAGTCATTTTTCCTAATTGATAGGTCTGGAAACTGTTCAAGAATTTTTTCCTTTATCCTTTCAGCCCAAATGTTAACTACCGGGGTCTCAAGAAAGTTGTTTTTAAAGGCCAATGAATCTTCTGCTCGAAACCTTTCATGCTTATCTTTAATATGGATCATATATTCTTCATACCGAGATAGCATAAAGAAGCCACATGCAAATGGATCAAAGTTTAATGCCGATTTTGAAGAACATGGAAAGAAGGCTGGAATTCCATTTGAATCGAAAATTTGGATTTCAGGATCTTCCACACCCGTTTCAAAGAGGATTTCCGTGGCTTGAAAATGTAATTCTTTGAATAGTGGTTGTTTCGTATAAGACAATTTTGGTCCATTGAACGAAACAAACTCTTGTAAATCAGAACAGAGTCTAAAAGGAATGCCAAGTATTTCTCCAAAATATTGTTTGAAAATAAATTTAACCCTTGGACTTATTTTTTGAGTGAAAATTAGCAACATAAAATCTAAATCATGCCTTCATCAGCCATACTAAGATACTGTTTATCTGATATAATCAAATGATCAAGTAATGAGAATTGTAAAAGTTTTGCGGCTTGTGAAATGTCCTTGGTTAATTGAAGGTCCTGTTCGCTTGGAGATAGATTTCCTGAAGGGTGATTATGTCCAATTATTAACGCAGTAGCTTTATTTAATAGTGCCCGATTAAATAAGATTTTTAAATCAACAACTGTAGAGGTGATCCCCCCTTTACTTAGGTTCTCAATAATGATAATACCGTTTGCTTGGTTTAGAAAGATTACCCAAAACTCTTCATGCTTCAAACCAGAGAGATGTGGAGAGAATTGAAGAAATGCTTCCTTACTGGAGTGAATTTTTTGTAGAATGGTTTCAGCTTGAAAATCTATACGCCGGGCGAGTTCGAAACAGGCCATTAATTTTGTAGCTTTTGCAATACCAATTCCATGAAACTGTTGTAATTCTTGCGATTCTTTTTGGATAAGAAACTTAAGGTTGTTGTTACTTTCCTTTAGAATTAGTTTTGCAAGATGGAGGGCCGAAAATTCTTTGGTGCCTGATTCAATTAGGATGGCTAAAAGTTCAGAGTTCGAAAGCTGTTTTGCTCCTTTGTTGATTAGCTTTTCTCTTGGTTTGTCATCGAATGACCAATTCTTTATACTATTCGGATTTTTCATTTTATTAAAGGCTTAAATATTATATGCCTAGAATTTAGTTAAATGCCTTTGATTCCGAAAGTTTCAAGCAAAAAAAATCCTGTCAAAGACAGGATTTTATGTTTTTACCAATTAGGTTGGACTTTAATTAAAGAGTCGCAACTTGTTTAGTTAAAGAAGACTTTAAGTTAGCCGCTTTATTCTTATGAATGATATTTCTTTTAGCAAGTTTATCGATCATAGAGAATACTTTAGGCATAGCTGTAGAAGCTTCTTCCTTACTTGATTCGTTTCTTAGATCCTTAATTGCGTTTCTCGTTGTTTTGTGAGAATAACGGTTACGATCTCTTTTTGCGTCGTTTGAGCGAATTCTTTTCTTCGCTGATTGATGATTAGCCATTTTTGAAAAATGTTTAGCAGTCCGTAGGGGATTCGAACCCCTGTTGCATGGATGAAAACCATGAGTCCTAACCCCTAGACGA
>CAJXXR010000015.1 GCA_913063375.1 uncultured Flavobacteriales bacterium
ATGAACGTAACTCTCCTGCCTTGCGGCAATCAAGCACAATACATTTCCGTATTGCGGTGGCAAATATAGGTTACTTTCACTTCTACTAACAAGCCTTTATTGCTTTATTTTTTAATCTTTTTATACCCTTCTTTTAATGGTCTCTTTTCAAGATCGATAGAATGCTATTAAAAGTTCAAATTCTCAATTCATTCTATCAATCCAATACGAGGCATTCATTCAACCTATATGATATTATATATAGTAGCCTTTTTATTGAAGGCAAAAAAGCCATCAATACTGATGGCTTTTCTTATTATCCTCTAGTTAACCAGGCGGCCAACATCCATTTCAATTTTTCTTGCTCCGTAATCAATTCACTCATCAAAGCATTTGTTCCCTCATCTTCTAATTCATCCGTCAACCTCAACAATTCTCTTTCTTGCACCAATAATAAACTTATTGAATCCAACACGCCTTGCATAGATCCATTGGAATCTGAGATATCCTTATATATAGGTACTAATGAATTTGTAGAATAATCTTCAAAAGTATGCAATGGCCTTCCCGATAACATTAATATTCGTTCAGCAATTAGATCTATCTTTATCTGACTATCATTGTACCATTCTTCGAACTTCACATGTAACTCAAAAAAATGACTCCCTTTGATGTTCCAATGAAAACCCCTTAGATTTTGATAGTGAATTTGAAAACTTGACAATACTACATTTAAGCGATCAATTACTTCTTTATTTTTTTTCATCTTATTCCTGTTTTAGATTCAGTACAAATGTACCTGCTCGAAAAAGGAATAATCAATAGATATGATCGATTAAATAAATATTTAGATAGTAATTCCCTATTAAACCCTTACCAACTTCGCAAACTTCACGAACAACTTCCTACTCTGTCCATCACCAAACAATACCGTAATTTTTGCATTCGCTCCAAGTCCTTCCATTTCCATCACTACTCCAGCACCAAACTTATGATGGCTCACTTTCATACCAACCTCAAACGAAGTAAGGAAATCCCCAATTGGGGCTGCTTGCTGAACCTGCGATACCTTTTTCAGATTTCGAGATTTAATTCCCGCTTCATTAACTGCAGGTTTAGGTTTTACCCCTTTCTTTAATAACTTGGATTTTATCCCCGCCTGCTGAAAGATCTTTTCGGTAGACTCTGAGTTCAACGAATTGTTGGCGCGTATTTTTTGAAATGACGGGAATTGTATATCCAAGAACTCTGTTCCTATTTCATCTATAAATCTACTTGGCTCACAATCATTCAATTTACCCCAACGGTATCTTGTTAATGCGTAGGACAAAACCACCTTTTTCTCTGCTCGAGTCAAGGCCACATAAAACAACCTTCTCTCTTCCTCCAAGTCGGCTCGAGAATGCGCACTCATTTGTGAAGGAAAAAGATCCTCTTCCAAACCTACAATAAACACATTTGGATACTCCAACCCTTTTGATTGATGAATAGTCATCAATGAAACATGGTCGTCATCATCTAACTCCTTATCTGAATCGGTCAGCAAGGCAACATCCTCCATGAATACAGATAAACTTTTATCTTCAATATCTTCCCTTTCAGAAAACTCTTTAACGGCATTCAATAACTCTTCTAAGTTATCTAACCTAGAAATATTCTCTGGCGTATTTTCTTTTTGAAATTCTCGAACAATACCGGTACGTTCAAGAATCATTTTAGTCAATAAATAAGCATCAATTCTTTTGGATTCTTCTCCAAAGGCTTTAATCATCAAACCAAATTGAGTCAACTTAGTCATGGTTCCTTTATTAACAGGAACTTGATATAGTTCTGGCATTTCAATAATATCCCAAAGGTTCTTATCTTGATTGGAAGCTGTAATTGCCAATTTATCCAGGGTAGTTTGACCAATCCCCCTAGCTGGATAATTTATTACCCGCCTTAAGGCTTCATTATCTCTTGTATTTACCGCCAATTTCATATAGGCCAGTATATCTTTAATCTCTTTACGTTGATAGAAAGACAATCCTCCATATATTCTATAGGGAATACCTCTTTTTCTCAGCGCTTCCTCAATAGACCTAGATTGTGAATTGGTTCTATATAATATCGCAAAATCTTTATTCTTTTGTTGATTTCTGTGAATCTCTTCAAAAATCATGGAAGACACCAACATTCCCTCTTCTGCATCAGAGGTCGTTTTGAACACCGGTATTTGATCTCCAGGATCATTATCTGTCCATACCTCTTTCTTTAGCTGTTTAGAATTATGCTTTATAATACTATTTGCTGCTCCAACTATATTCTTTGTGGACCTATAATTCTGCTCTAACCTAATCATTTTAGCATCCTTATAATCTTTTTGGAAGTTCAGAATATTATAAATATTCGCTCCACGAAAGGCATAAATACTTTGCGCATCATCCCCTACCACACAGATATTTTCAAATCTTGAAGCCAGTGCTTTTATAATTAGATACTGGGAGTGATTTGTATCCTGATACTCATCCACCAAAACATACTTGAACCTAGTTTGGTATTTCATGAGCACCTCCGGAAACTTATGAAATAGTTCATTGGTCTTTAACAAAAGATCATCAAAATCCATTGCTCCAGATTTGAAACACGCCTGAGTATACAATTCATAGATTTTTCCAAACTGCGGCCTCTGCGCTGCGCTATCTTGTTCTTGATACTCTGCATTTCCCCAATAAGCCTTTACAGTTATCAAATTATTCTTCAATGAAGAAATACGACTTTGGATTTGAGCTGCCTTATATACATCTTTATCCAAACTTAGGTCTTTGATAATTCTACCAACTACCTTTTTACTATCATCTGAATCATAAATGGTAAAACTATTTGGGTAACCCAATTTATCCGCTTCAAATCTTAAAATCTTAGAGAATACGGAGTGAAAGGTTCCCATCCACAAGTTCTTGGATTCACCTTTACCAATCACTTTACCAATCCTCTCCTTCATTTCCTTCGCTGCCTTATTGGTAAAAGTCAAAGAAAGAATATTATAAGAATCCACCCCCTTTTTCACTAGATGAGCAATTCTATAGGTAAGTACTCTCGTCTTACCGGAACCAGCACCAGCAATAATCATTAATGGACCTTCAGTATATAATACTGCCTCTTTTTGAGATGGGTTTAATTGAGCTAAATAATCTTCCTGCACGAACTGTAATTTTAAAAAAGAATGGAATACATTAGTTAATCACCAAGATACTAACGAGCCAGCAAATTTAATGAAATAATAGAAGATATTTTACACTCTACCTGCTATCTTTATACAAATGAATATTTGTACTTTAATTTGAGATAGGGTAATTCAGGGTCTGAAGTCCTTTCTTGCTTAAACGCATATTAATACCAGCATTTCCCTGCAAGCCTCCTGTATGTATTGCAATAACCTTGGTTCCTGGATTGAAATAATCATTTTTAATCATATCTATCAATCCATATATCATCTTACCGGTATAGATAGGATCTAAGGGAATCCCTGTTTTAATATAAAAATCATTCATGAAGTTAATCAAATCGGCATTTACCTTACCATACTTTCCAAAATGATATTCTCGGATAAGCTCCCAATTTTGCCTAGAAGGTTCTTCAAGAAAAAGCGACACCTCGTCACTTAGGTAACCTTGATCCTTAATTGCTGGAAAACCTAAACAGTGTGTATCACCAGAAACCCCATTTACCAAACCTGCAAAGGTTGCCCCAGTTCCTAAGGCACAACAAGCAAAATCATAATGCTCCTTCCAATCCCCTGTAATCTCTTTACAGCCTTTCACTGCTAAATCATTGGAACCTCCTTCTGGCAAAACATAAACAGCTTCGCTATTCCCTACTTCAACACCTTTCCAACCGGACGCTCTTAATTCTCTAAATTCTGCACGATCAACATATTGCAATTGCATACCACAAGAAGTAGCAAATTTTAAAGTAGAATTTTCTGGATCTGCATCTTTCCCTCTAATAACACCAATACTATTCATACCTGCCAATTGTGCAGCTGCGGCTGTTGCAGCTATATGATTGGAAAATGCTCCACCAAAAGTCAACAAACACGTTTTCCCTTTTTGTTTAGCTTCAAGTACATTGTATTTTAATTTCCGCCATTTATTACCTGAAACATGAGGATGCAATGTATCATCTCTTTGAATAAAAAGTTGAACTCCCTTCTCCTTCAATAAAGGTAAATCTATAGCTTGAATTTGAACAATAGGATTTGTTTTCAATCTGATGACTTTTATGCAATAGTACAGGATTTATAGAAACAAAAAAACTCCATTTCGATTTGAAATGGAGTCTTTCCTTAACTAAGGTCTTCTAGAAAGATCATAATAGATACCAATTTTGGGCGTCAAATAATAGGATCTAAATTCAAATTTATCCTTGGTAAGGCCTGAATCTGTATCCATTTCTATATCCTGATACCTGTAATCTAATTTAGCAACTAAGGAAACAGGACCCAAATCATAATCTATTGAGATACCAAATCGAAACATCTCCAAAAATTCAGATGCATGCGTTACAACCCTACCTTCATCATCTCTTATAAAGGACTCGGTATTATTATGAAATGTCCCTACTTGAGTAATTCCTTCATCATCCAAAAACTCTTTCTTTGCATATAACAATCGATCTTTAGAAACCATAAATGGTGTTGCAAATATTAAATCTCCACCTATTCTAATTTTTTTTGAAATTTGAAAACGTAGGCCCGCAGTATACCCTAATTCAAGCCTTTGAATCTCTTGGATCACAAAAAGATCTCCTTCATTACTATTTTCGTCGAATCTGACGCCTGTAAAGTCCTGTTGAGAATAATGCATACTTCTCCAACCTAGAAAAAAGCCCCTCTTAAAAGAAATATAAGGTGTTAAATCAACATTCCTATTATAATACACAACCTCAAGACCCCAGTTAGCCCCCTCTTTCTCCAAATCTAATGAGGAAGTAAATTCCGTTTCTTCTAACAAAATCAAAGGCGTCATATGTACTACTTCAACACCATAATCTTGAGCATTTAGATTAGTTGTAAAAACCAATGCTAACAGACAACCAGTAATCCAAATATTTAATTGTTTCATAATTCTGTCCTTATTTAACATTCTCGTTTATTTCTACCTCTGCCTTCACTTCCTCTTCGATTACTTCATCAAGAATTTCAGTTTCCTGATCTATTTCCATTTCATCCTCTATTACCTCTAGCTCAACCTCTTTTTTCACCAGCTCTTGACTCGATGGCGTTTCATATTCAAGTACAATTCTTTTATGGTAATATCTATCGGCTGCCTCTGTCACATCATACAAAAAATGAATCTCCTCTGAAGAGATATCCGTTTGTAAATAGGCCTTTTCAGTATGGAGTAGTAAAACACCATCATTCAACTCATAAGAACTTTTGAAAAAACCATAATCATTGACAAGCTCATAGTTGAAATCAGACAAATCATTCAATAATTTAAACCCTGATGGTAGCTCTAAATGTATGGTATATTGATAGGACCTTGGGTACAAAAATTCAATCTCCCCTAGTTCATCTATTTTCTCTTTCTCGTTTTTATCAAAACTTAGTTGTCCACCGATAAGAAACCCTACATCTATAATTAATTTCTCATCAACATTATGAATATAATTACTCCTTACTAAATCAAATTCAACACTTAATGGCTTCGTTTGATTAAATATTCCAGGTCTAATTAAATCCACGGATCCAATTTCTGTATCCTTTAATATCGGATTTTGCTTTAAATAATCTTCAATTTCAACATCAGCAACCAGACCTACATAATTTCTATTAAATATCTCCCTCAACTTCTTACGTATTCTGTCTGGCATTGCATTTATTAAAAATTCTTTCTTTATGAATTTCTCACCAGCTAAAACAGCCAATAAATCATCCTTTGATTCTCCGAAAACACTTCTTTTAAGTTTCACCTCAGAAATTTCAGTTTCCTTGAGTTTCCTTAGCAAATTCCTATAGTTAAACACCTTTCTTTCATCATCATCCTCTTGTGACTTTGTAGCATCCTTTATTACACGATTACTTACCTTTAAAAAGTTAGAAAGAGATATATTCAAATCCGTTTCTATCCGATTATCCAAGTAGGTGCTTTTTGGCCAAACAATTTCATTTGTCAAAAGGAGACCATCCTGCTCTTCGTTTAGCCTATACCCCAATGCATCTACCCCTTCAAAACGGTGATTATTTTCTCCATTTTTCACGAATAACTCAGGGCAACTAAAATACTCCCATTGACCCTTTAACTTAACTCGAACTCCCCAATTAACATTATTATCTACTAATTGCTCATTATTATACCTTGATTTTAAAGCAACCAATTCAACTTCAAGCCCCTTTTCTTTCTTATTTAATGTAGAAAACATATTGAAAGCAAATTGCCGAGAACGCTCTTGGAATGTCAAGTACGAATACTGACTATACTTAGTATAGATAGATCCATATTCAAGATAGTGATACAATAAATTGACACGATCTTCTAATTCATTCTCAGTATCCTTCAAGAGCGCTGAGTACACTTTGTTTGGAGAGTATTTAGCGCTTAAACCACCTATTTTAGTCCTTTTCAATTGCCTTACTTCAGGAAGCGTAAATGTCGACTTCAAATCCTGCAAAGTCCCTAGACTTTTAGAATTATAAAATGAAATATAATACGGATTCTTCCTTTTAGAAATAATATATCGTCCATCCTCTAATGGCTTTATATTTTGAACAAGCAAAGTGTAGCGAGTCACCCCCTCGTTTACAGTCCTTTCAAAATTTTGCTCATAATTATAATTCTCTGCTCTAAAAAAATGTTTTGGACCAAATTCATACACTATACTACATGTGTCAATAGAGTAACCGATAGCTATAAATTCATTTATTCCATTTCCCTTTTTCGAAATCCCTTTATGATAAAAAGAGACATCCAAAACATCCCCTAACTCCAATCCAGCGATTGCAATTTTATAATGAACTTTCTTTTTCCCTTTTCTTCCGAACAACATCTTATCCGGAACTTTGGAATCCAATTTTATAATATGCTTGTCTTCTATAACCTTTATACTACCATCAGCCTTTATTATTTTGAAATCAAAATTCTTCTGATAACTATAAAAATCACCGAATGAATTCACGGCATTTTGATCTAATAACTTAATTAAGTTACGTTCTTTCAATATGGGTGTTTTCCCCACAAAGGAATACGTCAATTCTCTCTTTATGATTCTAACTGATTCTGAATCCCCTTCAATCAACTCTTGATTATTAGCCGATGCTACCAAACTATGGAATAGTAAACAACTAAATATAATTTTGAAAACTCTAGTCATATTAGATTCGTTTTAATTTAATAACATTCTTCGTATTCTCTTCTGCAAACTTCAATACCCACATCCATTCTGGCAAATTAGGAATTTGAATTTCACCATCAAAAACTACAATTTTAGATCTAAACCTAAATACATCACCATCTATTTCATAGCTATGCATGAAACTAAAATCATCATTCTCAAAAAGGGTACTTTCGGGCAAATCAACCAACTCATACCCTGTAGGAAGCTTTATTTCAAACATTTCCTCTTTGTTTAATTTCTGCCCTAGAGCTACTGGTGCTGATCTATATTTAGAAATGCTCTTAACAATTTCCGAATAATCATAATTTAAATAATATCCTTCCTCCGTTTTAATTAAATCATTTTCATTGGAATACTCCATTTGCACATTTACCTGAGCAGACCTATCATCTAAACCTTTCACAACAATATTTGATTCCTCACTGCGATTTGAAATATCAAAAAAGCTATACAGAAAGTCCAACCGATCCTTTTTCTTAACACTATAATAAGCCCTTAAGAATTGCCTTTTCTTCTCCCCATTTAAAGCAATATTAGCAGTACCTCTAATAATTCCAGTCTCCAAGTTAATATCAGAATGATAATCTTTGGTGTATTTTGTGGAGTCTACATGAAAATCTGGTACATTTTCCACCTTAAAAGAATCTCCTTGAGAAATCAACACAGGTCTTCCTTGTATACGGTAAGCATAATCACCGAAACTGCAATATTTCTCTGTAGGATCAAGGAAATAAGTACTATCCTTATAAAACAATGTTGAAATCATATGGTTATCCACCATTAAGGAAGGTATGGAGTAATCATAAGATGCCTTTTTCCCCCTTGTCCCAATCCAAGATAAATTTGCATCAAAGCCTGCTTCTTTTAACATTTCCGTTAATAAATTAGCCATCCCTTTACAGTCTCCGAACTTATCCTCAAAAACCGTCATAGAATTTTCAGGTTTAAAACCAGCTATTCCATCTTCAAAAGCTAGGTACCTAATATTATCTTGCACCCAATAATACAAACGATCTATTTTCTCTTCATCTGAATTGCAATCCTTCAATAACTCCGTCACTAATGGCTTTAGTTCTGGCCAAGTATTATCCATCTGATCTACTAACCCCTTATACCATTGATACAAATCATTTGTATTTCTAAAGTAAGTAAGTCCTCCCTTTTTCTTATTTGTACTCTTTGGGATTAACAATAAATGAGGTTTATACGTTGCCCATGAAGGCTCAAAATCCTTTTTCTTCACACCTGTCAAAAAGTTCATGGTATAGGTGATAATCGTTTTCGACGCCTTTTCCACTACTTCCTTTTCAATCTTATAGGTTCCAAAATTCACCTCCTTTATATCCAAATCCAACCATTTTGGAATTTCAATTTGAATGGTTTTGTGCTTGGCAAATTTCTCATCATGAAAATACAATGGCGGAAGATACCTTAAGTCCTTATGTTTAAGCTTAGCATAGTAATGCACATTATCAACCGATATTGACTCCTTAGATTGATAAATTGGGACCATTACCATAGGGCCGTAAAAAACAACCTTTATTCTACTGTCATCATGAAAAACAGAAGGGTTATCTAAAGGCACATCTGAAGATATAGTTCTTTTGTTTAACTTTTTATCCACATAATTTTTAGAAGCCTTTTTTGCTGGCCCCATTTGAATAACCTCAACTTGATCGTTATAATATTCCCGCTCGGCAAAATACAAATCTGGCCAAGCTAGATGGTAATTTTTCTTTTTCTCTAGATAAGCTACCGGCTGATCATCCACCCATTTATTATAATAAAAACTAACCTTTGTGGAAGAATCATTTACTTTGTTCTTCGACAACTGCTCGGAATCAGAACTTTGACCACATACCAAAAGAGAGAAAAAGTAAATAGATAAATAAACAGAAGCCTTAATGGCCTGTATAATTGGATTTTTAAATTTCAAGCAGTTTAAATAATTCATAGGCAATAGTTTTCATTTAATAGAGTTTAGGCTAATTCGTTTTAAAAGAATGTAATATATCCAATTCTCAAAACAACAGTCAAATGTAACGAGGAAAATTCATAGAAATAAATAATCTAGCTACATTTTTTATTTCTAAATGATTTCCTGAAATTTGCGAGATTATGAGTCTATTTGAAAGACAAAAAAAATTAGCTCCAGAAGACTTTTACAAAAGTCCTGAAGGCTATATAGTTTTCACGGAGCAATACCACCTTAAAAGAGGGTATTGTTGCAAGAGTGGATGTAAACATTGCCCGTACGGTTACAACAGGAAAACGGGAAAAATAGAGAAGAAATGACAACAGCTGATTTTCAAGCAGATATAAAACAAGGGATTCCTTCAGAAATTCCTGTAATGCCTCCTAAAGAGGATGGTATCAATCACGCACCTAAAAGAAAAGAAATTTTAAGTGCTGATGAAAAAAAACTAGCCATTCAAAATGCATTGCGTTATTTCCCAGCTAAGGATCATGGTGTTTTAGCTAAGGAATTTGCGGAGGAACTAAGCACCTTCGGTAGAATATACATGCATCGCTACCGACCTACTTATAAGATGTACGCTCGCCCTATAGTTGAATATCCTGCGCAATGTGCACAAGCAGCAGCTATCATGTTGATGATTCAAAACAACTTGGATTATGCGGTAGCACAACATCCCCATGAATTGATTACCTATGGTGGAAACGGTGCTGTATTCCAAAACTGGGCTCAGTACAGACTGTGTATGCAATATCTTTCTGAAATGACGGAAGAGCAGACCTTAGTAATGTACTCTGGTCACCCAATGGGCCTGTTCCCTTCGCATAAAGATGCACCAAGAGTGGTTGTTACCAATGGAATGATGATTCCAAATTATTCTCAACCGGATGATTGGGAAAAATTCAATGCACTAGGTGTAACGCAATACGGTCAAATGACTGCAGGCTCATATATGTATATTGGGCCTCAAGGAATTGTACATGGAACAACCATTACGGTACTAAATGCAGCTAGAAAAATCTCCAAAAATGGAGAAGGCATAGAAGGAAAACTTTTCCTTACTGCTGGGCTAGGTGGAATGAGTGGAGCTCAACCAAAAGCTGGAAATATTGCAGGTTGTGTTTCTGTTACAGCAGAAGTAAACGCTAAAGCTACCAAAACTAGACATGAACAAGGATGGGTAGATGAGGTAATATATGACCTTGACAAACTTGTTACTAGAGTACAAGAAGCCAAAGCTAATAAAGAAGTTGTTTCTATAGCCTATCAAGGAAATGTAGTGGATGTTTGGGAAAAATTCCTAGCTGCAGATGTTTTTGTAGATATGGGATCAGATCAAACTTCTCTGCACAACCCTTGGGCTGGTGGATACTATCCAGTAGACATGAGCCTAGAGGATTCCAATGATATGATGGCGAACAATCCTGAATTATTCAAGGACAAAGTTCAAGCTACGCTAAGAAGACATGCAGATGCTGTAAATGGTCATACAGCTAGAGGAACTTATTTCTTCGATTATGGAAATGCATTCTTATTAGAAGCATCTAGAGCTGGAGCTGATATCATGGCGGAAAATAATATTGACTTCAGATATCCTTCTTATGTGCAGGATATCATGGGACCAATGTGTTTCGACTATGGCTTTGGACCTTTCAGATGGGTTTGCGCTAGTGGTAAACCGGAAGATCTAGAAGCAACAGATAGAATAGCCTGTGAAGTATTAGAGGAATTAAAGAAAAACTCCCCAGATGATATTCAGCAACAGATGACTGATAATATCACTTGGATCAAGGGAGCTCAAGAAAATAAATTGGTCGTAGGTTCACAAGCAAGAATCCTATATGCTGATGCAGAAGGAAGAATGCAAATTGCCTCAGCATTCAATAAAGCCATTTCAGAAGGTAAACTAGGGCCAGTGGTCTTAGGTCGTGATCATCATGATGTATCTGGAACAGATTCTCCATTTAGAGAAACGTCCAATATTTACGATGGATCGAAATTCACCTCAGATATGGCAATCCACAATGTAATTGGTGATTCTTTCAGAGGTGCTACCTGGGTATCTATCCACAATGGTGGTGGTGTAGGCTGGGGAGAAGTTGTGAACGGTGGTTTTGGAATGCTTTTAGATGGTACTGATGATGCACAACGTAGATTGACGAATATGCTATTTTGGGACGTAAATAATGGAATCAGCAGAAGAAGCTGGGCCAGAAATGAAGGTGCCATGACTGCTATTGAAAGAGCTATGGAACGTGAACCAAAATTGAAAGTAACGATGCCTAACCTAGTAAATAATGATATCCTTGAAGACCTTTTTTAAAATACCTCAACTTAGACTGATTGCAGGTCTACTTTTTATTGCTGTATTATTCAATGCCTGTGAAGACGATATTGTTTCTTCAGGAGATTTAAGGGATGAATATATTGGACAATGGACCTGCCACGAATCAAGTGAACAATACGGAGATTCCGATTATTTTGTATCGGTAAGTAAAGGCATGGATGAAGATCATATCCTAATTTCAAACTTTTACAACCTAGGAGAATCTGAAAGTGTTTCTGTCTATATCCAAGATAATTCCTTGACAATTTTAAATCAAACTGTAAAAGGGAATGATATTCAAGGAAGTGGAAATTCATCTATTAGTTTCAGCACAATAAACTTCACATATACGGTGAATGATGGCGCTGAATTAGACCACGCCACAGCAGAATATACTAGGTAAACCTAAACAATACAAAAAAACCCCTTTACCAGAAAGGTAGAGGGGCTTTTTTGTGTTCAAATTTTCAGTTGTAACACCTTTTCTGTAAGAAATAATGGTTAACCTAAATTTAATATAATATAGATGTTCATTACCTTTTAATAATACCTATATTGAGTGTTAACAAATGTCCCTATTTAATAAAACCAAACATACATGATTACGTTAAGAGCATCTATTTTCTTAACCCTCAAATTAACCCTAAGTTCATTACTATTATTTAACGCTTGTTCCTCCCCTCAAGAGGACGCATTAAACGCACTTCCAAAAGATAAATTATTCACAGAGATACCTAAAGAATTAAGTCGAATAGACTTTGTAAATAAAATTACAAACAAGCCTAAAACCAACGAGAACATTCTTTCCTATGACTATTTTTACAATGGTGGAGGAGTGGCTGTTGGAGATATTAATAATGACGGTTTACAAGATATATTCATCACGGGTAATCAAGTACCTAATAAGTTATATATCAATAAAGGGAACTTACAATTTGAAGATATAACTACAAAGGCTGGTCTTACTTCCAATTTTTGGTCTTCAGGAGTAACCATGGTAGATTTAAACGAAGATGGATTTTTGGACATCTACGTTTGTAACGCAGGTCCAAAGGACGATCCAAATAGTAGACCCAATCAATTCTACCTCAACAATGGGAATGAGACATTTAAAGAATGTGCTCAAGAATATGGCATTCAAGACAAAAATAAATCTACACAGTCTGCATTTTTAGATTACGATCAAGATGGTGATTTAGATCTATTTGTAATGAACCATGCATCCTTTTTCAAAACAACCATTTTTGATATTTATAAACTTATAAAAGACAAAAAGGAACTTAGAAAAGTCAGTAATAACCTTTTTATAAATAATGGTGACGGCACCTTTTCTGATGTCACAGAAGAAGCTGGAATATTAAAATATGGATTTGGACTTGGGCTCGCAATTAGCGATTTAAATTCCGATGGACTGCCTGACATCTATGTCTCCAACGACTTTGACGTGCCCGACTTTATGTTTATGAATATGGGGGATGGCACCTTTCAAGATAGAATAAAGTCTACTACCAAACACATCACTTGGAGCTCTATGGGTTGTGACATTGCAGACATCAACAACGATGGTGCAATGGATATAGGGGTTGTAGATATGAGTCCGAATGATCATATTAGAAGTAAGACACTTATGAAATCCATGAATACAGATTTCAACAAGATACTTATCAATAACCTAAAGCGTCAGCATCAATATATGTTCAACAGCTTACAGCTCAACAATGGAGATAATGTGTTCTCCGAAATAGGGATGCTAGCTGGTGTTGGTAAAACAGACTGGAGTTGGACAGCCTTGTTTGCAGATCTAGACAACGATGGTTTCAAGGACTATTTCATTACCAATGGTTATAGAAAATATAGTACGGATAATGATTTCCAGATATACGTTAAGGCTATCAAGGATTCCGGTAAAGAAATAACGGATGAAGTTATAGCAGATATCTACGCTAGAATTCCAGAAGTGAAATTACCCAATATTCTATTTAGAAATAATCGTGACCTTACTTTTACAGATATCGCAATAGAGGAAGGACTTGAAAAACCAACTTTTTCCTATGGTGCTGTTACAGCCGATCTTGATAATGATGGTGACTTGGATCTTGTAATCAATAATATTGATCAGGATTTCCTATTGTATCGTAATAATTCTGATCAAGAAAAGAAGCGTTACCTTCAAATTCAACTGGAAGGAAAATACCTGAATTCAAGAGTTACCATCCATTATGGAGACAATGAATTACAGGTTCAAGAGCTATCCCCAACTAGGGGATACCAATCATCGATGCCTCATACCTTGCATTTTGGATTAGACAACAATAACCACGTTTCGAAAATTGAAATCCTTTGGCCAGATGGACAACTACAAGAGTTAGGAACCACAGCAACGAATCAGCTGATTAAAATAAAGCGTGCTAAAACTAAAAAGCCTATTCAGAAAAAGTTTGATCTGCTTTTAGCCATGGAGAATCCTACGCGAAAAGGAATCAAGTATCGTCATCAAGAAAATGAACACGATGATTTCAACAAAGAAGTATTATTACCGCATGCTCAATCCAAATTAGGGCCCTTTACCGCTATAGGAGACATCAATAAAGATGGCTTTGACGACCTATTCCTGGGTGGAGCAAAAGGACAATCTGGTAGTATTTTCATCCAGAATAAGGATGGAGATTTTTCCGCACTCCACTGCCCTGCACTCGAATTAGATAAAGAATCCGAAGACATGGATGCCCTATTTTTTGACGCAAATAATGATGGACATTTAGACCTCTATGTTGTGAGTGGCGGAGGAAGCGATTTTACAGCTGATTCCAAACTACTTCAAGACAGATTATATATGAATACGGGGAAGGGCAATTTCCAGAAAGCGAATAATGCACTTCCTAGAATGTTAAGCAGCGGAGCCAAGGTAAAAGCCTCTGACATTGATATGGATGGCGACCTTGATTTATTCATAGGAGGAAGAACAGTTCCTGGACAATATCCATATAGCCCAAAAAGCTATTTGCTGAAGAATGAAAAAGGACATTTTACCGACATTACTAGCAAACAAGCGAATGACCTCCAAGAAATAGGAATGGTTACAGATTTTGTCTGGACAGATTTCAACAATGATAACTTCATCGATCTAATACTCGTTGGAGAATGGATGCCCGTTAGCTATTTCAGTAATAATGGAAAGGGATATTTCACGAATCAAAATGACCTATACCCCTCTCAAAATCTCCAAGGCTGGTGGTATAGCATTACTGCTGATGATCTTGACAATGATGGTGATGAAGATTATATAATTGGGAATATTGGATTAAACAATAAATTTCATCCAAGTCAAGAAAAACCATTACATGTCTATGCTAAAGACTTCGACGAAAATGGAAATTCAGACATTGTTATAAGTTCATATTATAAGGGTAGGCAGGTACCTATGAGAGGAAAGGAATGTTCAACGCAACAAATTCCAGGCTTGAAAGATAAATTCCCAAGCTACAAATCTTTTGCGCATGCTAGTCTCGAAGAAGTTTACGGGACCAAAAAGCTAGAAGAAAGCCTACATTTACAAGCGAATACATTTTCCTCTGTGGTACTATTTAACGATACTGATTCATTGCGAATTCATCAACTCCCAAATGAGGCTCAATTTTCGGCTATCAACAAAATCATTGTTAAAGACATAGATAATAACGGAACAAAAGACCTTATTACCGTTGGAAACATGTATCATACAGAATTTGAAACTATACGTTATGACGGATCCAATGGAATGGTTCTAAGTGGTGATGGAAGTGGTAATTTCAAAGCAGTACCCTACCCTAGCTCAGGACTCTTTGCTCCATTCGATGCAAAGGACATGGAACTAATTGAAATTGGCCCCAACAAAAACAACCATTTGATAATTACCAACAACAACAGAGGTATTCAATTATATAGGTTAAAATAAAGCAATCAGCGTTAAAAAATAGTCCTCATTCATTTGAATTGAGGACTATTTCAATTACCACCAAGACTTGAATACAAATCAGTATAAATATCCGTATATTTAGTTGTTGTCCCACCTAGCCTAAATTTCACAATGAAAAGATTATTCTCTCTCCACCTATCATTCAATACAATTTGCTTATTATTTGCACTGTATTTATTAAGTAGTGCATGTTCCAACCCAAATTTGGAAAAGCTAAACGCTATCCCCTCCGACAAACTTTTCTCATCAATTCCAAAAGATCTTTCAGGCCTAAATTTCAGGAATGATATGAAAGATGATTTTACTAAGAATTTTAGTGTCTTAGATTATGAATATTTCTATAATGGAGGCGGTGTAGCCATTGGAGATATTAATAACGACGGCCTACAAGATGTATTGGTTACGGGGAACCAGGTGAAAAACAAATTATTCCTTAATAAAGGTAATTTACAATTTGAAGACATTACTACTAAAGCCGGATTGGATCAACAATTTTGGTCTACAGGAGCGACGATGGCAGACCTGAATAACGACGGTTTTCTAGACATCTATATTTGCAACTCCGGACCTGATAAAAACCCTGAGACTAGACCCAATCAATTCTATTTGAACAAGGGGGATCTAAGCTTCAAAGAATGCGCTAAAGAATTCGGAATCCAAGACCATAACTATTCAAATCAAGCAGCCTTTTTTGATTATGATCAAGATGGGGATTTAGACCTTTATGTCATGAATAATTGCTTATTCCAACAAACTCCCTTACTAGATATTTTCAAGCAGTTAAAAAACAAGGATGTCTTGAAGGCTTCCAGTAATACCTTTTTCGAAAACAATGGTAATGGAACCTTTACAGACATAACGGAAGAAGCAGGCCTTTTGAGATACGGCTATGGACTTGGGTTGGTTATCAGTGATTTAAATTCTGACGGCCTATCAGATATCTATGTTTCCAACGATTACGATGTGCCAGACTTTATGTATATCAATATGGGAAATGGTACCTTTAAAGATCAAATAAAATCAAAAACAAAGCACATCTCTTGGTACGGAATGGGTTGCGATATTGCTGATATCAACAACGATGGAGCTTTAGATATTGGTGTAGTAGACATGAGTCCAAATGATCATTTTAGAAGTAAAACTTTAATGAAAACAATGGACACCGATTTTAGCAAGGCATTGGTACATCAATTGAAAAGACAACATCAATATATGTTCAATACCCTACAAGTGAACAATGGGGATAATGTATTTTCAGAGATAGGTTTAATGTCAGGGATTGCTAAAACAGACTGGAGCTGGACTGCTTTATTTTCCGATTTAGACAATGATGGATACAAAGATTATTTCATCACCAATGGATATAGAAAATATGTAACCGACAATGATTTCCAGAAAAAGGTAAACGAACAATCGGCCAAATCAAAACAAATAACACCGGCACAGTTTGATTCTTTATATCAAATTATGCCAGAGGTGAAGCTACCAAATGTACTATATAGAAATAAGGGGGATCTTACCTTTGAGGATATTGCTGAGGAGCAAGGAATGGAGCAAGCTACGTTTTCAAACGGAGCATCTATTGCCGACCTTGATAATGACGGGGATTTAGATATTATTGTCAATAATATAGATGACGACCTTTTATTGTATAGAAATAATTCAAACAAACAGAAGGATAGAAACTACCTTCAAATAAAACTAGAGGGACAAGCATTACAAGCACGGGTTACAGTATACTATGGTGATGAATTAAAACAAGTTCAGGAGGTATCCCCTACCCGTGGATATTTATCAGCCATGCCTAGTCTCTTACATTTTGGATTAGGTCAATTTACTAGCTATGACAAAATTGAAGTCTTATGGCCAGATGGACAATTCCAAGTTGAGGATGCTGGAAAGACCAATCAACAATTGAGTATAACGAGGACTAAAACGTCCAAATCGCCAGCTCCTAGCTTCAACCTTTTACTATCCATGGAAAGCCCAAAAAAAATGGGCATAGGTTACCGTCATCAAGAAAATAATCATGACGACTTCGCAAAAGAAGTACTATTACCACATTCTCAATCAAAATTAGGCCCTTTTTCGGCTATTGGAGATATCAATAATGATGGACTAGACGATCTCTTTTTAGGAGGAGCTAAAGACCAAGAAGCAAGCATCTATATACAAAACAAGGAGGGAAAATTTGAACTACTAAACTGCAAAGCATTGTCACTAGACAAAGGGGCGGAAGATATGGACGCACTCTTTTTTGATTCGAATGCCGATGGCTATCTTGATCTTTATATAGTAAGTGGTGGTGGAAGCGATTTTGAAAATCAATCACATCTTCTTCAAGATAGATTATATATCAACAATCAAAGAGGGAACTTCTATAAGTCAAATGAAGCACTTCCAAAAATGCTGAGCAGTGGATCAAAAGTAAAAGCTGCGGATATAGATTCGGATGGAGATTTAGACCTCTTTATAGGAGGCAGAACCTCACCTGGGCAATATCCTCAATCCCCACAAAGCTATCTATTAAAAAATGACGGGGGAAGATTCACAGACGTCACAGCCCAACAAGCCAAGGACCTACAATATCCTGGAATGATAACAGATTTCGTTTGGACAGACTTCAATCAAGACAAAAAATTGGATCTAATAGTTGTGGGAGAATGGATGCCTGTAAGCTTTTTCAGTAATGATGGTAAAGGAAATTTTGAACTGAAAAATGAAGATTACCCTTCTGATCAATTACAAGGATGGTGGTATAGTATTACAGCTGCAGACTTAGACAAAGATGGAGTAGAAGACTATATACTGGGGAATATTGGTTTGAACAATAAGTTTCATCCTAGCCAAGAAAAGCCATTACATGTTTACGCCAATGACTTTGATGAAAATGGAAATTCAGATATTGTCATAAGTTCCTATTATAAGGGAAGACAAGTCCCAATGAGAGGAAAGGAATGTTCAACCCAACAAATTCCTGGTTTAGAAGATAAATTCCCAAGCTTTAAGTCCTTTGCCAATGCAAGCCTTGAGGAAGTCTATGGTAAAAAAGAATTGAAAGAAAGTCTTCATCTTAAAGCGAACACCTTTGCATCAGTGGTGATTTTAAATAAAGACCAAGGTTTTAGCATTCATCCCCTACCCAATGAGGCACAATTTTCAGCTATCAATAGAACCTTAGTAAGTGATCTCAATCAAGATGGTTACCAAGACCTAATAACCGTAGGGAACATGTATCAAACAGAATTTGAAACCACTCGATACGACGCTTCTAATGGAAATATTCTCTTAGGTAATGGAACGGGGGAATTCAACCCAATGTCATTTCCCAATTCAGGCTTTTTCGCCCCTTTTGACGCCAAAGATATGGATTGGATAAAAATTGGTCCTAATCAAAAACCGTTACTTATAATTTCAAATAATAACCGAGGAATACAATTCTTTGGTTTAAAGTAAATCTACCATCATTCGATTCAAAATAAGGGGTAATTCAGCCTTTTTTGATTAAATTTAGGGTCTAAATCTCAAATTAAAATACAGACCTCAAAAACATTAACTCGTTTATGAAAATGTCCCCTTTCAGAATTGCAGGTACTTGCTTCCTATCTTTTATATTGCTTCTTACTTCTTGTGAATCACCAGAGTCAAAAAAACTAAAGGCACTTCCTAAGGATAAATTATTCACCAAAATCCCATCCAAATTATCTGGATTAGCTTTTAATAATAAGCTGACCAATAATTTTGCGACAAGACAAAACATCTTGGGCTATGAATATTTCTACAATGGCGCGGGAGTTTCTATTGGCGACATCAACAATGATGGTCTACCAGACATTTTGATGACTGGAAATATGGTTAGCAATAAGCTATACCTAAATAAAGGTAACCTACAATTTGAAGACATTACCAAAGAAGCTGGACTAATCTCAAAGCATTGGTCTACGGGAGCTACTATGGCAGACGTAAATCAAGATGGATATTTGGATATTTATATTTGTAATTCCGGCTACAAACTAGACCCAAATACTAGACCGAATCAATTTTATATCAATAATGGAGATTTAACCTTCACGGAATCGGCTAAACAATACGGTATACAAGATAACAATAGCTCTACCCAATCAGCATTCTTAGATTATGATTCCGATGGTGATCTAGATCTTTATGTAATGAACCACTCTACTTATTATGAAATGTCTTTAAAGGATGTTTTCGCATTGATAGAAGATGAGAAGGAGTTGAATAAGGTATCTAGTCATTTATATCGCAACAACGGGGATGGTTCTTTTTCAGACGTAACGGATGAAGCTGGATTACTGAATTACGGATTTGGTTTGGGATTGGTAGTCAGTGATATCAATTCGGATGGTCTACCTGATATTTATGTAACGAATGATTATGATGTACCAGATTTCATGTACATCAATCAAGGAGACGGAACATTTAAGGATAAGATCAAAAAGAGAACGAAGCATATTTCATGGTTCGGAATGGGCTGTGATATCGCCGATATCAATAATGATGGAGCTATGGAAATTGGTGTTGTAGATATGACGCCAAATGACCATTTCAGAAGTAAAACTTTGATGAAATCAATGAATACTGATTTGGCAAAGTTCCTAGTTTCCGGAATGAAAAGACAGCATCAGTATATGTTCAATAGCCTACAGCTGAATAATGGAAATGACTACTTTTCCGATATAGCACTGATGGCTGATGTAGCCAAAACGGATTGGAGTTGGTCAGCATTATTTTCAGATTTGGATAATGATGGTTATAAAGATTACTTCGTAACAAACGGTTTTAGAAAATATTTCTCGGACAATGATTTCCAAGGTAGATTGGATAAGATGCTTAATAGCAAAACCCCTGTTTCAAGACCTGAAATGGATGCATTAATTGATGGAATGCCTGATGTTAAAATTCCCAATGTACTTTTTAGGAATAATGGAGACCTAACATTTAATGATATCTCCACAGACGCAGGTTTAGACTTTGGTACTTATTCAAATGGAGCTTCCATCGCAGATTTAGATGGTGATGGTGATTTGGATATAGTGGTAAATAATATTGATCAAAAAATGTTATTATACCGAAACAACAGTGAAAGTCTAAATGGAAACAACTATTTACAGATTAAATTAAATGGACAATCTTTAAATGCCAAGGTGACCCTTCATTATGGGGATGGTGAGATTCAAGTTCAAGAACTAACAGCTACAAGAGGTTTTCAATCTTCAGTACCCCACACGTTACACTTTGGATTAAAAGACCATACTACGGTTGATCAAGTTGAAATTGAATGGCTAGACGGAACCTATCAAAGCGTTCCAAATGTAAAGGCCAATCAGCTAGTTGCCTTAAACAAGGAACATACAGGTGAAAAAGAAAGCCCTCAAAAGAATCTAATGGTTTATATGGAAAACCACAAAACCTTTGGTTTCGAATTTACACACAAAGAAAACACCCACGATGATTATGCTGAGGAAGTACTACTTCCCCACTCTCAATCGCATCTGGGACCATTTAGTACTACAGGAGATATCAATGGGGATGGACTAGAAGATGTATTTATTGGGGGAGCAAAAGACCAAGCAGGTATCATCTATGTACAAAATACCAGACGTAAATTTAACCAATTAAATTGCCCAGCACTAGAAGTAGATAAAGGATCAGAAGATATGAGCGCCTTATTCTTTGACGCTGATGGTGATAAGGATCTAGACCTATATATTGTGAGCGGTGGTGGAAGTGATTTCAAAATCAACGCTCCAGAACTGCAAGACAGACTATATATCAATGATGGAAAAGGGAATTTCACAAAAAGTAAATCTTCCCTTCCGAAAATGATAAGTAGTGGATTAAAAGTTAAGGCGAATGATATTGATCATGATGGAGATTTAGATCTATTTGTTGGTGGAAGAACCACTCCTGGTCAATATCCTTATACCCCTAAAAGTTACCTGTTGGAAAATAGAAATGGTAAATTCTTTGACATCACCAGCGAAAAGGGTGTAGGCCTTTCAGATATTGGAATGGTGACTGATTTTGTTTGGTCTGATTTTGATGGAGACAATGTCAAAGATTTAATAGTTGTTGGTGAATGGATGCCAATTAGCTATTACGTTAACAAGGATGGTAAACTTATCGACAAAACTACGACCTACAATCCTAAGAATCATTCAGGGTGGTGGTATAGTATTGAAGCTAGCGATTTAGACAAAGATGGTGACGATGACTATATCGTTGGAAATATTGGGTTAAATAATAAGTTCCATCCTAGTAAGAAAAAACCGCTAAACATCTACGCAAACGATTTTGATCAAAATGGTAAATACGACATTGTATTAAGTTCTTTCTATAAAGGAAAAGAGGTTCCAATGAGAGGAAAAGAATGTTCTACTCAGCAGATTCCAGATATTTCGGAAAAATTCCCGAGTTATGAATCTTTTGCGAATGCCTCTTTAGAAGATGTCTACGGAAAGAAACAACTGGAAGATGGTTTGCATCTACAAGCAAATACTTTCCAATCTGTCGCCTTGATAAACAATGCAGGTATAATGGAAGTAAAACCATTGCCAAATATTGCTCAAATGGGACCGATCAACAAAACCCTAATTACCGACGTAAATAAAGATGGTTATCCCGATCTTATTATTGGAGGTAATATGTTTGAAGTAGAATTTGAAACAACGCGCTATGACGCCTCAATTGGATCTGTCCTAACAGGAGATGGAAAAGGTAATTTTGAAGTCCTAAGCACAAGGAATTCCAGCTTATTCCTTCCATTAAATCTAAAAGACATGAATTGGATCACCGTTGGAAAACAAAAGAAGAAATACTTCATTATTACGAACAATAATAAAAGCGTACAATTAGGATCCGTGATTCAATAATATTCAAAAAAAAAGCCTGTTTTACAACAGGCTTTTTTTTATTTCTTATGCTTAAATTTTGTAAGGTCTACAATATGCTTACAAAAAAAGGCTTCTGTCTCCACTTGATTGGAAGCTACAATGATAAGATGATCATTCTTGAATTTGGCAATTAAACCAGCATACCACTCCTCTCCTGCCTTATCTAAATTCGAACAAGGTTCATCAAATAATAATATTGGCACATCTGTAATGAAAGCCAATGCTAGTTTTAATCTTTGCTTCATCCCTGAAGAAAAATTCTGAATAGGCTTATTCTTGGATGACTCCAACATTGCCAACTCTATCAATTCCTTCGATCCATAGCCCGCTTTCATTTTTTTAAACTTACTATAGAAATCTAATAATTCGGGTATGGTGAATTCCTCTATCATTTTTGAAAATGGTGAAATGATAGATATGTACTTATAAATTTCTTCAGGTGCTATTTCAGCTTCATCCTTAAAGTAGGTTACCGTTCCCTTTGCTGCCTTTTCAGAACATGAAATGATACGTAATAAGGTAGACTTCCCTGAACCGTTAAAACCTGAAAGCAAATAATGCTCTCCCATAAAAAAAGAAAAGCAAAGACGGGTAAACACCCGTTCTTTGCCATATTTCTTTTCTATATCCTTAAGTACAATTTGCATGTTATCCGCGAATATAACCTTTCATTACACCTCGCTTAGATTGCTGAACGAAGAAAATAATTTGATCTCGTTCTTTTGAAGCAGACATTTCCGCTTCAATTACTTCAATCGCCTTAGAGTTATTATAATCAGATTGGAATAGGATTCTATATATCTGTTGAATCTCGGCAATTTTCTCAGATGTAAATCCTCTTCTTCTCAAACCAATTGAGTTGATTCCAACAAATGATAATGGCTCCTTAGACGCTTTTACAAACGGCGGGACATCCTTTCTTACCAAAGAACCACCACTAATCATGGCATGGTCTCCAATATTTACAAATTGATGCACTGCAGATAGTCCACTAATTATAGCGTGATCACCGATGGTTACATGCCCACCTAAGGCAACACCGTTTACGATAATTACACTATCTCCGATTTTACAATCATGTGCAATGTGAGAATAAGCCATCAATAAACAATTTTTACCAACTACTGTTTTACCAGTTGCATTGGTACCTCTGTTTATTGTTACACATTCTCTAATAGTTGTTCCATCACCAATTTCAACAATACTATCCTCACCATCAAATTTTAGATCCTGAGGAATTGCAGAAATTACGGCACCAGGAAAAACTCTACAGTTTTTACCAATTCTTGCACCTTCCATGATGGTAACATTGGATCCTATCCAAGTTCCTTCACCGATTTCTACATTTTTATGAATAGTACAAAATGGCTCAACAACTACGTTGCTAGCTATTTTTGCTTGTGGGTGAATATATGCTAGAGGCTGATTCATAATTTAGCTATTTTTTTTTGCAATTTGAGCCATCAATTCAGCTTCCATTACGACATTATCTCCTACATAGGCCTTTCCACCCATATGGCATATCCCACGTCTAATTGGGGATAATAATTTTAAATCAAAAATTAAAGTATCACCAGGAAGTACTTTCCTCTTGAATTTCACCTTGTCCACCTTCATAAAATAAGTAAGGTATTCTTCAGGATTATCAACAGTACTTAATATCAATACCCCACCTGCTTGTGCCATAGCTTCAATTTGCAAAACACCTGGCATAACCGGTGCACCTGGGAAATGTCCTTCAAAAAACGGTTCATTCATAGTAACGTTTTTTAAACCTACCACGTGATCATCCGATAATTCAAGGATTTTATCAACCAATAAAAATGGAGGTCGATGCGGCAAAATATTCATTATTTGATGAATATCCAAGACGGGCTCCCCATTAACATTAAATTGAGGTATTTGATTCTTCATTTCTTTGGTAATTACTTTCTTAATAATCTTTGCAAAATTGGTATTAGGTCCATGACCAGGTTTCGTTGCTATAACTCTACCCTTGATCGGTTTTCCTACCAAAGCAAGATCACCAACGATATCTAATAGCTTATGTCTTGCTGCTTCATTGGAATGACGTAATTCCAAATTATTTAAAACACCGTTCTCTTGAACTTCAACTTCTTCCTTATCGAAAACCTGCGCTAAGTTCTTCAATTCTTCCTTAGAAATACTTCTATCCACATAAACAATAGCATTGTTCATGTCTCCACCTTTAATAAGGTTATGCTCTATTAATGTTTCCAACTCGTGTAAGAAACAAAATGTTCTAGATGAAGAAAACTCTGATTCAAAGTCGCTAATATCATTCATAATAGCGTGCTGAGTATTCAGAACCTCGGTGTTATAATCCACCATACAGGTGATCTCATAACGCTCAGAAGGAATTAACAAAAGTTCCACTCCCAATTCTGGATCCGCATAACGAATAGGCTCCTTTACTACGAAATATTCACGTTCAGCCGATTGCTCTTGGATACCTGCTTCCTTCAATTTCTCAATGAAAGGATATGAACTACCATCCATTATCGGAGGCTCTGAGCCATCCAATTCTATCAATACATTATCTATTGATAAACCAACCAATGCCGCTAAAACATGCTCCGTAGTATTCACCTCTACACCATTAAAGTCCAGGGTTGTACCACGTTCTGTTTTAGTGACCAAATTAGCATCAGCCTTAACAATAGGCTTACCCTCTAAATCGGCACGCTGGAATCTATATCCGTGATTTTCAGGTGCAGGATGAAAAATAAGTTTCACCTTTTTCCCTGTGTGTAAACCAATACCATTGACTTCCACACTATTCCTGATGGTTCTTTGTTTAGCTTCCATTATTTATCGTCTGATAACACTATTTTCTCCAAGTCCTTTAATCGTCCAACTAATCCAGGTAGTTGCCTGAAGTAGATATATGAACGTTGGAAATTTTTATGATCAAATGCATAGAGTCCCATGACTGTCTGATCGCTTTTTACGCTATTAGTAACTCCAGATCTTGCACCAACCTTTACATTATCACCTAAGGTAATATGACCGGCAACGGCAACCTGACCACCTAACATACAATTCGCACCTAATTTCGAAGAACCAGCAACACCACTCTGAGCAGCCATTACTGTATTTTCACCGATTTCAACATTGTGTGCTACTTGAATCAAATTATCCAATTTTGCTCCTTTACGAATGATAGTTGATCCAATTGTAGCTCTATCAATGGTTGAATTTGCACCAATCTCTACGAATTCTTCAATAACTACATTCCCAATTTGTGCAATTTTCTGATAATCTTTAGACTCACGCGGAGCAAATCCAAAACCATCACTTCCAATTACAACTCCAGCATGAACTGTACAATTGTCTCCAATGACACAATCATGATATATTTTAACACCAGGATAAATGATGGTATTATCTCCAATGGTAACATTATCCCCAATATAACATTGTGGATAAACTTTAACATTGTTCCCTATCTTAACATTTTCACCAATATAAGACATCGCGCCAATATAAGGCGCTTCTCCCAATTGGGCTGTTTCATTGATAAAACTCGGTTGTTCGATTCCTTCCTTGTCAGTTCTCAATGACTCAACAAAGTTCAATAATTGTGCAAATGACTGATAAGAATCTTCTACTTTTATCAAAGTAGCCTTAATTTCTTTGTCAGGCTGAAAGTCAGCATTTACAATTACTACAGATGCATCTGTAGTATATATATAAGGGGTATATTTAGGATTTGCCAAGAAAGATAATGACCTTTCTGTGCCTTCTTCAATCTTAGATAACTTATCTACAATTGCGTCAGGATTCCCAACAATTTCACCACTTAAAATTTCGGCAATCTGCTTTGCTTTAAATTCCATAGAAGGCAAAAATAAAAAAAATTAAAGATAGTCAGGAAAACATACGTATTCTTTCTCAACAGTTTGTGATAAAACTGACATATTCAGTTGATCTGCTGCATCCAACAGGTCAACTAATTTTCCATCTTTCTGAAGTAACAATATATTCTCTCGTTCCGCATTATAAGCCAAGTTCGTGATTTTTCCTTCTAGAATAAAATACTTCAATTCGGAGGCTTTTATCGGGTAATTGGCTAAAACTTGTTTTTTTAAAGATGAAACAAAATTTGAAGAGATTTCGTCATTTTGGAGCTGTATTTTAAATAAATTCCTATTTATTATGCGTTTACTGAGGTCTGAAAGAACAAAATCGTCATGATTTACCCACTCTTTTATACCAGAGATAACATCAAAATCATCCAAATGACAAAATTTATCAAGCACCTCAGGTTTACTTTCAAAATCCTTCAAAGTCATTTCACTTTCCAAAAAATAAGCCAAGGAAGAAGTTGCAAAGACTTTTGTCCCATTCATCGATAATTCTTTCGCCCTCTCAAGCACCTTCTCCAACATAAACTCTGCAGACAATACAGCCTTATGCAAATAGACTTGCCAATACATCAACCTTCTGGCAATAATGAATTTTTCTATAGAGTAGATGGCTTTCGATTCCACTACCAATTGATCATTTACAACATTCAACATAGATAATATTCTATCTGAATTTATAACACCTTCTGAAACCCCAGTATAAAAACTATCTCTTTTCAGATAATCCAAACGATCCATATCTAGTTGACTTGATATCAACTGATGTAAAAATTTACGAGAATATTTACCCTCAAAAATTTCAATCGTCAAATCCAACTCTCCTTCAAACTCCTTATTAAAAAAGTCCATTAGAAGTTTAGAAATAGATTCATGGGAAATTTGATGAACAATAGAATGCTCCAAAGCATGTGAAAATGGGCCATGACCTATATCATGTAAAAGGATCGCACGGCATACAGCTATTTCCTCTTCCTCACTAATGTGAACACCTTTAGTACGCAATATTTTCACCGCCTGTTGCATTAAATGATAGGCACCTATTGCATGGTGAAATCTCGTATGGTATGCCCCCGGGTATACCAAATAGGTTAGTCCCAATTGGCTGATCCGCCTTAATCTTTGAAAATAAGGATGTTCTATAATCGCAAAATCGATGGCATTCGACAGGTGGACAAAACCATATATAGGGTCATTTAAAATCTTGTTTTTCTGCTTCAATTCTTCACAATTATTTTATATTTATACCTGAAGTATTTAAAAGTAATTTACCACTTCTCTCAAATATAGGAAATGTATTTCGGTACCTTATTAAATTTCTATAAAATCAACTGTCAGATAGGACAATAATTAGAATAAACATCGGTTCTAATAGTCATAATAACGAACATATAATAGAATGGAGAAAGTAAAAATTTTATGGGTTGATGATGAAGTAGATATGCTAAAACCGCACATCCTCTTCCTTGAGAAAAAAGGATATGAAGTTTTTACAGTTACCAATGGTCAAGATGCCTTAGACCTAATTGATAGTACAAAAATTGACATTATGTTCCTGGATGAAAATATGCCGGGACTAACTGGTTTAGATACCTTATCTAAAATTCCAGATAATTATACTTTCCCTGTTGTAATGATCACCAAGAGTGAGGAGGAAAGCATTATGGATGAAGCAATTGGAGCCAAAATAGCAGATTACCTTATCAAACCTGTTAATCCAATGCAAATCCTATTGACTATAAAAAAGCAATTTGAAAAAAGCAGGTTAGTCAATGAAACGACTACCTATAATTACCAAAAGGAATTTCGAAAATTAGGGATGGACATTTCCATGGCTCAAGATTATGACGATTGGGCAAACATCTATAATAGGCTAGTCTATTGGGAAATAGAATTGGATAGTGCGAATAGCTCATTGAATGAAGTGTTAACCATTCAAAAAAAGGAGGCAAATGCAGAATTCTTTAAATTCATAAAAAGAGAATATGTCGATTGGTTCGATAGCGATGAGGATGCACCTACACTTTCTCATAATGCCTTTCAAAGAATGGCAAAACCTGTCATCGAAGAGGACGAAAATCCCGTTTTCCTTTTACTGATCGATAATCTACGTTTGGATCAATGGAAAACCATCAAAAAATTGGTAGAGGAAGATTTCAACGTTGAAAAAGAATCCTTCTATTTCAGTATCCTACCTACCACAACTCAGTATGCTAGAAATGCATTTTTTGCAGGCTTGAGTCCACTCGATATTTCAAAAAAATATCCAGAACAGTGGAAATTTGATCACGAGGAAGGTGGGAAAAACCTTTTCGAATCCGATTTACTTAGTGATCAATTAAAAAGATTGGGACTAGATATCAAACATCAGTTTCATAAAATTACCCAACAAAATCATGGGCATAAACTGATTGGGAAATTCAACGAGATAAGACGCAATAAGCTAAACGCTATTGTCTATAATTTCGTTGACATGTTATCTCATGCAAAGACCAATACAGAGATGATCAAGGAGCTTGCTCCAAATGATAAGGCCTATAGAGAACTTACCCTTACCTGGTTCAAAAACTCTACCCTGATTGAATTACTACGACTTATCAAATCGGTCAATGGTACGGTTATTATTACCACAGACCATGGGATGATTAATATAGAAGAACCTTCTAAATTAATTGGAGATAAGGAAACCAGCACCAATTTGAGGTACAAAACTGGAAAGAATCTAAATTATAAAGAAAAGGATGTCCTAGAAATATTAAATCCTACGGAAGTTCAACTACCAAAATTCAATGTAAGTAGTAAATTTGTCTTCGCTAAGGAAAATAAGTTTTTGGTATATCCGAACAACTATAAGTACTTTTCAAACTATTATAAAAACACGTACCAACACGGTGGGGTATCTCTAGAAGAAATGATATGTCCATTTATTGTACTTAAACCAAACTAAATGGAAGCCATTGAATTTTCACAAAGTGAAATTCCAGCTATCGCCAAGGAACTTATTCAAAATGCTACTAGTAAAATTTGGCTGTTCCATGCAGAAATGGGTGCAGGAAAAACTACTTTAATAAAAGCTATCTGCAAAGAATTAGGTATCTTAGAGAATATTAGTAGCCCCACTTATTCTATAGTTAATGAATACCGAACCCCTCAAAATGACAGCATATTTCATTTTGACTTTTACAGACTACAAGCTGAAGAAGAAGCCTTAGACATTGGTACAGAAGAGTATTTAGATAGTGGAGCGCTTTGCTTAATAGAATGGCCAAATAAAATTGCATCCTTACTACCAACGGATGTAATGGACATTCACATTAAAGTGAAAGAAAATAACTTAAGGGAAATATCCATCAAATAAGATGCATAATGACTAAAAGGCTATTATATACCTGCAGGCTGTTTTTTTTAATAGCCACAACATTTAGCTTATCAGCAAATGATTTTTTCACGAGCTACAATGTACTATCTGCATACCATAAGGTCATAGAAGGGAATAGCGTATTCTACCCTTTGAACTTTCACCCTAGTGAAAGAGCACTTTTGGTTGACGCCAAAGACAATGTGCAAATCAAATGGGAAAGTGAGGATATCCCGAACTTTTATGGCGACCAAAAATTAAAATTCGCATTTACCTACTCAATATCCAATGCTCTTGGCGAAATGCCAAGCTATGAACTTAGCATGGATAGCATTCATACGGTAGATTTTGAATTTATTGAAAATGTCCCATTCAGTCATTCTAATAATGGATTGGAAATTGAATTTATTCAGAAAGAAAGTCCAGAACCAAATATTCAATCAGGAGTAGGAATTATCTCTATCCCTATAGAATTCCTATCTCCGGGCAATCCGATAAATTTCATCCTTAAGACCACTCAACCAAATGGAGGGGATTCTTGGTTAATGATTTATCAAAATGAATTTAAACAAGGAATCAATTTTTTCGACAGCGATATAGTTATTAAGAAAGATGGGGAATATTTCCGTGAATTTGGGGTAGCAGTTAATAACTTTGGTAATGAACAAAATATCAATATAAGAATTGACGGCAATAACAATGAGTTCTCAGCTGAAAACGGGATTAGTTATCACCCAATATACCTGTCTAAAAACACCAGTCCTAGAGAGTTAGAAATTGAAATTTTGGTGAATGATTCCATAGTCTCCTTTGAAAGACATCGACTAGCCACTATAAAGACCAAAAACATCTACCTCCTAAACGAATCGTATAGTTATAATAGTATACTTCTAAATGGTGTAGATGCTGAAGTTCAGCTCCTAAAACAAGCTTTAGAACTTACTGCCGGGAATGACCAGAGAGACCTATTGTCAAAATTCAAATGGTCTACCTTTGAATTTGAAACCATTCAGAAATACCTGGATTACGCTTCTGAAGAGGAACGTATTTTTTTAATGGATAGGATAAAAAATGGATTAATAGAACTTTCACCGGCCTATAAACAAATCATCTCCAGTCTATCTACCCCAGTAGAATATTCCTATCTTTTTGAAGATGGATTGCATTACGCTGCTAAAGCTGGACAAGAAAAATTAGGGCAAATTCAAATAGACCCTTCAGGAATAAGTGCCAACTATATGGAGTACTTATTAGACCGAGGAATTACCGAAATAGGACTATTCCAAAATAGTGAATACCAAATACGTCCCGAATATTTCAATAGTCAAAAGAAACCGTACTTCTACCAATCCCACTACAAGACCAAAGACCTATTGGTCTATAATCAGAATGATGGGATCTACTACGGAAAAGAGCAACAACCCATTTCCAACTATAGCATTTCACGACATTTGCAAAACTTAGCAAATAGAAACATCAAATACCCAAATAGTTTACTTCGACTAATCCCAACGGATGCATTCATTAATAGAGAACTCAGTGAAGTAGTAAGGGAATGGAATGCCTCTCACCAGAGTCCAAAATTAATTATATCCACCTTTAGCCAATTTGCAAATCAGTTTAGGAAAACTTCTGGCAACAAATTAAAAGGAGTTAGAACACTGAATTCGCCCTTTTGGGAAGAGGCTATTTTAAACTACTATCCAGAATACGCCTCTTTGAACCAACAATTCCATGACTTAAGAGTTAATGAATGTATTGGCGTTATTCAAAAGGAGTACTCAGACAGAAATGACCTTAAACATTGCATGGATAACTTCTGGAAAATAAGACAAAACACCATTCAGAAGAATTTCCTATTCCCAAATTCAGATAGTCTTTCATCCGATTTTGAAGTCAAAACAATTGATGCTAGAAATCTTGTAATCTATAATCCTATATCTACCCCCAGAGGAGGAGCCATTGCGCTTTCCATTTCAAATAATTATAAAGGGGCAAAAAACAAGAAAGGAAAGATAATTCCATTCCAAAGAATAAATGATGGTATAGCCCTTCTTCAGCTTAATGAAATACCTGCCTATGGGTACGAAGAAATTACACTTATGCAAAGTGCTAACAGAATTGTGGGAAATTATCCAAAATTCAAAATATCCTTTAACAACAAAAGAGGAATATATGCACTAAAGGCTCCAGGTAAAGATGAAAACCTCATTAAGGCAAAATCAGAACTCTTTGCACTCGTTTTAGTGGATGGTGGACACCCCAACAATAATACTATCCAGGAAGAACAAAGAGAAATAATCAAAATTAAGGATGGACCACTTTGTACCACTTATAAGGTATATAGTAAATTAAATGGGATCAAGTGTGAGAAAACCATTTACCTATATCACACAAATCAAGAAATAAAAGTCGATATACAACTAGATAACTTACCTGAATCAGACTATTCGGTACATATGAATTGGCCGCTAAACATCCCGTCCAATGACTTCAAAACAGATTGTCAACTCTTTGAATTGGACAAATCGGAATACAATAAAAAGGGTAACTTAAACTTTTTCGGTAGTCAATTTTTATGCATTAAAAACCAACATATTCAAGCAGATATTTACAGCTCAAATCCAGCTTTCTGGCAAATTGGAGAAATGGCCGTCACCCCTTCTAAATATGGCTGGCGTTCTCAAATGGGATTCAATAATAAATTTATCAGTTATTTGACCTCAAACTATTTCGGTTATAAAAAACAGATTCAAAATTCCTATAAAAATGAGTTTACAGTAAGTTTTTCTTCTAATGATAAGGCAATAGAAGCCTATTTCCTACATAAACAATACCCATTAATAGCACTTGAAAACGTGTATACTAACAGACAAAGCGCATTGTTTGACTGGGATAATGAAAATGTATATATCCAAAAAATGTATCCTCACGAGGGAGGCCAGGGAATTGTATTAGAAATGAAGAACAAGAGTCATGAACCTCAAAAGATGAGTCTAGACTGGAATGGAAAACGGAAGTACAAAGTCTACGAGATAGACAATAGCGATAAAAAAACTGGAATATTACGAGGGAATTTAAATTGGAACTCATATCAGCTTATCCGAGTATTATTGGAATAAAAAAAAAGCAATCTTCAAACGAGATTGCTTTTTTTTATAATACTTTTTTTTAGTTATGTGCAATGGGATCAGGATTCCCATCCGGATCACCATTCACTGTTCCATCTGTTGAAATCCCCCCTAACAATAGAATACCTGCAACATGTGGAGCTGCCATGGAAGTTCCGCTAATCGTGTTATATCCTCCATTTTTCCATGTAGAATGTATAGCTACACCAGGAGCACAATAATCTACCGGAGGGTTTCCATAATTGGAAAAGGAAGCCCAATCGTCACCGCTATCCATAGCAGATACCGTATAAATATTACCCCCATTAACCCTTGCAGGAGATGAATTATTTGCATACGTATTTGAGTTCCCTGCAGCAATTGAAAATTTCACATTGCTAGAAGCTGCACTCACTGCATTATCCACCGACACAGATACACCGCCACCTAAACTCATATTGGCTACATCACCGGAGACACCATTAGCACCTACATAATTGATTCCAGCAATAACACCAGACCAACTACCGGATCCTTTTCTATCCAATACACGAACAGCTACAACCGTTGCATCAGCAGCAACACCAACCACTCCAATATTGTTATTTTTCGCAGCAATAGTTCCTGCAACGTGCGTCCCATGACCATTTTGATCATTTGGATTGGAAGCTTGTGGCCCACCAGATAAAAATGAAACACTTAAATTCTGATCAACATTTAAATCAGGGTGATCCATATCAATTCCACTATCAATAATCCAAGCTCTTAATCCAGTACCATCACTGATACCTCCTACTCGAATAATTCCATAAGGAGTAGATTGACCAACTTCTTCACCATCATCCCCTCCATTTCCAGGCTTACCAGGTTTATCTGGCTTAACCATAATTATCATGTGATCTTGTTCAATATACTTAATACGCTTATCTGCAATTAAGAGTTCATATTGCTCAACGGATAGTGTCGCAGCAAAGCCCTTAATAGAATTCCCATAAGCATGGGTAATACCATCTGTAGATAACTCCAATTTTGGAAAATCTTTTACCACTCTATTTTTAAGCTCAATAATCCCTTGCTTAAAATTGACATTATGATCTACAAAGCTATTACCAAAATCATCTGTGAATTCAACTATATACTTCCCTTCAATAGGTACAGATTTAAAAACTCCGAAAGGCGATACCTTTTCAGAAGTAACCTCTACACTTATATTTTCCTCTTGAGAAGTTTCTTTTTCACAACCTACCCAAACTAGAGCAGATAATAACACTCCAACTAAAAGTAAATTTATTTTAATTCCTTTCATAATACTCCGTTTTATATTCGACAACTAAGCTAGTGGTAAACTGTAAGTTAATGATATAATTCGGCATTTCAAGTATTAAGAAACACTATTTACATACTTAAAAGCTATGAAAACAAAGTTTTTATATAAAAGGTATTATTTTTTTAATCTTGCTACATCCTCCCAGAAATCAGGATAGGATTTCGTCACCACATTGGGATCCAAAATTTCAATAGTAGGGTACTTAAATGCTAGCGGAGCAAAACACATCGCCATTCTATGATCCTTATAAGTTTCAATTTGCACAGTCTCCGTAGGTATTTTTTGTATTCTCTTAGCCAACAGGATAGTATCTTGATTCAGAATCTGAACCACTCCTCCTAATTTGGCCAATTCAATTTTCAAAGCCAATAATCGGTCAGTTTCCTTAATTGGCAATGTTTCTAAACCAAACAACTCGGCTTCAATCCCTAACTCAAAACAACATACCGCCACGGTTTGAGCGATATCTGGTTGTTCATGAAAATCGTAACTAAACTTTTCAACCCTATCACCAGAACTTCTCAGAACTAGTTCATTCTTATGTAATATTGCATCTACACCTAAGGGCTTAAATATCTCTATCAAAGCAGCATCTCCTTGGTAAGAATTAGTAAAATAGTTGCTAATAGATATTTCATCAACAATACCCATCGCCACAAAGGAAAACCAGTAAGAGGCCGAGGACCAATCAGATTCAACCTGATAATTACCTACCGTATATTTAGTTTCCGGAATTTGAATTGAGCTATTTACCCATTTAGTATCTATACCAAAATCTCGCATCATCCCTAAAGTCATAGCAAGGTATGGTCTCGAAACCAATTTATTTTGGATTTCGATCTGCAATCCGCCAGATAATCTTGGGGCAATCATCGCCAATGCAGAAATAAATTGACTACTCATTTGCCCATCTATATCAAGTTCCCCCCCGCAGATTCCTTGTCCATTAATCTTTAAAGGAGGATACCCTTCTACTCCCAAATAGTTAATCTCTGCACCAAGTTTACGGAGCGCATCTACTAGAGGACCAATTGGCCGTTGATGCATTCTTTCTGATCCTGATAAGCTAATTGTACGATTCTGTGTCGCTGCGAAGGCAGTTAAAAAACGCATAGCTGTACCCGCATGTCCAACATTCCAGTTTGTCTCATTTTGATTGGACAAAATTTTCTGCATGACTAAGGCGTCATCTGAATTGGATAAATTCTGCACCTCTACCTTCTGCCCTGCTAGAGCTTCCATTATTAAAAAACGGTTCGAAATACTTTTAGAACCAGAAATATGCAATTTTACTTTAGACATGTAGGTTGTGGGCTAATTTTAAGACTTCACTAATTTTACTTTCCGGAATCACAATATCAAAAACGGCTTTTCCAATTTCTTCTAGAAGCACAAATTTCAATTCCGCGTTTTCATTCTTTTTATCTTGTCCCAGCCACTTAACAATTTCCACTATATCCTTATCTGACATTTGTGGCATACTATAATTCAATTCTATAAAGTCTTTTATTTCTTCGAATTCTTCTTTTGACAAACCAGTGAATTCCATAGATAGATAGGCTTCCAATATCATACCTACTGCTACAGCCTCACCATGGAGTAAAGGAGAACTTGATGTAAGAAAATGGCTTTCAATTGCATGCCCTATAGAATGTCCAAAATTCAGTATTTTCCGTCTTCCAGATTCATTTCTATCACTTAGAACAATTTCTTTTTTAATCAATACAGACTGACTAATATAGTCCTTCAATAAGGCAGGCTCAAAACCTTGTTTTATCAATGTCCAATAATTAGTATCTGCAATCAAAGCATGTTTTATAATCTCTGCAAATCCACTTAACCATTGGCGCTGATCTAGACTAGCCAAAAACTGAGGTTCAATAAGAACCATCATTGGATCCGCAAATAATCCAATTTGATTTTTAAATCCTTCGAAATCTACTGCAACTTTTGAGCCTACTGATGCATCTACCTGAGAAAGAAGTGTCGTTGGAATGTGGATAAACCTAACTCCTCGTTTATAGGTAGCTGCTACAAATCCCCCCATGTCACAGAGCACACCTCCACCTAAATTAATAATAAGGGTTTTTCGATCTGCTTTAGCCTCAGTTAAGGTTGCCCAAATTCCTTGACATATCTCTAAGGTCTTATTTTCTTCTCCTGATGGAATTTCAATAACATCGTAACCATCTAAATATGGGACTGAATTCAATAAAAATGGTAGGCAATGCAGTTTTGTATTTTCATCCACTAGAATAAATATATTAGAATACTTATCAGAATGATCTTCCAATATCGTATTCAGCTCTTCTAAATGGTTATCTCCAATATATACTGGATACTGCACCTGTATTTCCATCTTAATCTTTTTAACAAATATAGGATTCTTAGTTTTAAATTTCATCTGAAATCTCAACAGATTTCATCGATAAACGGTGTTAAAAAATCCCTGACAATGCGCATAGTTCGGATGCGAGGAATAGAAGAAATTTGAAGTAATAAAAATGAAGGTTTTTTTCAGTAAAATCTATTCAAGAAAAATTATATTTGCACAGCAGAATTTATACTTATGATTTCTTTTGACAATACGAAAACGGCTTTCAAATACAAGTCGGACAAAGAATTGAAAAGAGCCCTTTGGCTTTTTAAACTTATGGCCAACCCTACTATCAATAGTTTGGGGACTAAAATGCTTGCCACAAGTCTAAAATTAAGGCTCCCAGTAATTGGCTTAATTAAAGGTACCGCTTTCGCTCAATTTTGTGGAGGAGAAAGCATTGATGAATGTAACCAAACCATGGATAAGCTTGCTGAACATGGGGTACAATCGCTATTAGATTATTCCGTTGAAGGAAAAGAGGCCGAAGAGGATTTTAATAGAACTGCCAAAATGGTTTCTAAGACCATTGACATTTCAAAAGCAAATCCTTCAGTACCTTTTGCCGTATTCAAACTTACGGGAGTAATGGCCCTGTCCTTACTTGAAAAGCTGAATGATGGTTCTCCCTTAACAGAACAGGAAGAAAAGCAATATCACTTTGCTATAAAGCGTATCGATAAAATATGTAAAAAGGCCTGCAGCCTTGACGTTCCTGTAATGATTGATGCTGAAGAAAGCTGGATCCAAGGTGCAATTGATCAGATTGTAGAGGAAATGATGATGAACTACAATAAAGAATCAGCCATCATCTACAATACCCTTCAAATGTATCGTCATGATAGATTGGATTACCTGAAAAAGACACATAGACATTCTCAGGTAAATGGTTATTTCCTAGGCATGAAGATAGTACGTGGTGCATATATGGAAAAGGAACGAGAACGTGCCTTAGTAAACAACTACCCTTCTCCTATACAGCCAGATAAAGAGGCTACTGATAGAGATTACGATGCTGCAGTGGAATATATAATGGAGAATCTAGCTGGAATGTCCTTATGTGCGGGAACACATAATGAACAAAGCTCGGACAATCTTTGTGGTTTGATGAAAGTCCATAAAATTGAAAAAAACGATCCAAAGATCTATTTCGCTCAATTACTAGGAATGAGTGATCATATAAGTTTCAACTTGGCTGCTGCTGGATTTAATGTTGTCAAATATGTTCCTTTCGGGCCTATAAAGGATGTGATGCCTTACCTAATAAGAAGAGCTGAAGAAAACACTTCCATAGCTGGACAAACAGGTAGAGAATTGAAACTATTATCTGAAGAGGTAAAAAGAAGAAAACAAGCATAAAAAGAGCCGGCATAAAGCCGGTTTTTTTGTGACCTGAAAATTGAACTATTCTTATTAACTTGTCCCTTTCAAAAAAGACAAAAAAGCAAGCCAATCTTTCAACTACTCATAGGGTACAATTAAAAACTATTCTTAGTAGTACTAATAGGATTGAAAGCTAAAACATACACCATGATTACGTACCATAAAACAACGCTAGAAAATGGACTTAAGGTCCTTATTCACCAAGATAGCACTAGCCCAATAGCTGCAGTAAACGTACTGTATGATGTAGGTGCTCGAGATGAAAATGAGGAAAGAACAGGTTTTGCACACCTCTTTGAACATCTAATGTTTGGCGGGTCTAGTAATATCCCTGATTTCGACACGCATGTTGAGACCGCAGGAGGCTCCAACAATGCTTTTACCTCGAATGATATTACGAATTACTATATCACGCTTCCCAAAGAAAACCTTGAGACTGCTTTATGGCTAGAGAGTGATAGAATGCTTAGCCTTGCATTTACACCAAAAAGTCTTGAAGTCCAGCGTCAAGTAGTTATAGAAGAATTCAAGCAAAACTACCTTAACCAACCTTATGGAGATGCCTATTTACTATTGAGGGATCTAGCCTTTAAAGTACACCCTTACAAGTGGGCTACCATTGGAAAGGAAATTGAACATATCGAAAAAGCTACCATGGAGGAGGTTAAAAGTTTTTTCTTTAGACATTACGCTCCAAACAATGCAATTCTTTGTGTTTCTGGTGATATTAAAATAGAAGACACCCTTGCCATGGTAGAAAAATGGTTTGGGTCTATACCTAAAAGGAGTGTACCTAATAGAGCACTTCCGCAAGAACCTACACAGACTGAAGAAAGAAGTCTTCATGTAGAAAGAGATGTTCCAGTAGATATGATTTATAAGGTTTTCCATATCTGTGATCGTAGAGATGAGACCTTTTTCACCGTCGACATATTGTCTGACATATTATCTAGGGGACGATCCTCAAGATTCCATGAAATATTGATGCGTCAAAAACAAATATTCACAGAAATAGATGCCTATGTAGGTGGTGATTTGGATCCAGGCTTATTCTATGTCATCGGGAAATTATCTCATGGAAAAACCATGGAGGAAGGAGATGCCGCAATCTGGGAGGTTCTTGACGAACTAAAGAAAGAACATGTACAAGAAAGAGAGCTTAAAAAATTAAAGAATAAATTTGAAGCCTCTCATCTATATCAACAAGCAGGTATACTGGATAAAGCCATGGAGTTATGCTATGCAGAATTACTAGGAAATGCCAATTTGGTAAATGAAGATCTAGCCAAATATCAACAAATCACAGCCTTAGAGGTTCATCAAATGGCCAATACTATTTTCACCAAAGAAAATAGTTCTACCCTATTTTATCACGCAAAGCAACAAGACTAATGGAAAGAACGATAGCACCGCACAAACACGCCATAAAGGCCCCAAATTATATTCCTGTATCTACCGTATCCTTTAAAAATGGTAGCCATTTATTTTGCCAAGAGGGAGGAAGTCAAGAATTGGTAAGCCTTACAATCAGATTGAATGCTGGAAGCAAACTTCAGGACAAATTCCTTACTGCAGCACTTTGCAATGATTTGTTACTGAGTGGTACAAAAAACCATAAGGCAGATGAAATTTCTGAAAAGATTGATTTCCTAGGAGCCTATATCAATTCTGATTATAATCAAGATTTCACAACGGTTCAATTGTTTTGCATGCGAAAATACTTTGCAGAGCTGATCCCCTACCTTTATGAAATAATCTTTGAGCCACTTTTCCCTGAATCGGAATTTAAACGAATGGTACAAAAGAAAAAGCAGAACTTCCTTGTCAATAATGAAAAGGTACATCAAAAATCAAGAGCTGTATTTTTCAACACACTATTTGGAGATGAAAACTGCTATGGCGCTCTTTTAAAAGAAGAGCACTTTGAGGAAGTTAGTTTAGAGGAAGTCAAACAATTCCACAATAGCTATTACCATGCCTCGAATATGGAACTATTCATGGCTGGGAAATTCGGTGATGAAGAAATTCAATTGGTAGAACAGTTTTTTGGATCTGAAAAGAAGGATATTGAATTTGGAGAATTCAATAATACAATCCTATATCCTAAAGCAAAGATCATCCACCAACACAAAGCGAATGCCCTACAGAGCTCCATCCGTTTAGGTTATGGGAATTTCGACGCCAAGCACCCTGACTATCTAAATATGAAGATAGTGAGCACCATACTAGGTGGTTATTTCGGATCTAGACTTATGAAAAATATTCGAGAAGATAAGGGCTATACCTATGGTATTGGGTCTTTCCAAGTTTCATTATTAGGAACAGGATATTTTGGAATTAGTACTGAAGTTGGCTCCCAGGTAACAAACAACGCTTTAGATGAAATTTACAAAGAATTGAATCTAATGAAAACTGTTCTAATAGATGCAGATGAATTGAACTTGGTTAAAAACTATATGCTTGGGAATATATTGAATTCAGCAGATGGTATTTTCAACCAAGCTGAGCTCTTTAAAAATTTACGCTCACACAATTTAGATTTGGATCATATTCACCAATTAGCAGATAGAGTCAGAAATATCCAACCGGAGGAAATATTGGCTATTTCAAATAAGTATTTGGACCGTTCGCTGATGCATGAGATCGTTATTGGTGCAATAAATTAACTATGAATAGTTTGAAATATTTACTAACGTTTTGCCTACTTACGCTTGTACCAATGAAGATCTTGGGGCAAGATTATACTTGGTGGAATATAGAACATGACTGGGAACTTGGTGACCCACATTGGTCACATTATATACGAACAAATCCAGCGAATATGGGCCCCAATGCCCTACCTGTTCCTGCTGTATATAAAGCCCGGTTAGACTCCATGATCCAGTATGAGTTGAGATTTGATCAATTCAGTCATCCTGAGGATCAAACATCGGACCTTGCTGCTATTGTTTATATTCCGATAGCCGAAGGAAAGGCGGCCATAAAGATCACCGCTCTAAGAGAATGGTATCACATGTCAGAGAAAATTCGTGACGAAAGAAGGGCTAGAGATTTTGACCCAAAGGGAAGTATTTCTGGTGATGTGAATTTTGAATTCAAATATCAAATCTTGAGAAACCAAAAAGGAAAGCCAGATCTTAGTTTTCATGCAGGACTAAAAACGGCTTCAGGTGGAGATTTCAGGAATGCTAGATTCACCGATTCACCTGCCTACAACTTTGCCCTTAGTGTTGGGAATACACACAACAATAAGAATCATTTTATTCAGCAAATAGAATGGAACCTAATGTTGGGATTATATGTCTGGCAGACCTACGTAGATGACAGCAGGCAAAATGATGCTCCATTGTACGGATTTTCTCTTGTTACCAGGCATAATAATTGGAGCTGGGATAATAGTCTTAGTGGTTATTCAGGCTATCAAGGTGAAGGGGAATACCCTGAAATATATGGAGACATCCCAAAAAGCGACCACCCCCTAATCTACAAGACTGAAATCAGCTATTTGAACAATAAGTGGTTGTATAAAGCAGCATTTAAAAAAGGATTTTATAGCTTTAAATACGATGTATACCAAGTTTCGTTGGGGTACCGAATCAAACCAAAAGCATGAACTGGCAAGAACATTTCCAATTTTTAGAAAATCTTTACGCTACAGCGAAGGTCAATGATAGTATCTTTAAGGGATCCAACTTACAGGTGAGCCATAAAAAAGCTTGTATCAGTTGGCCCGTTAGCTCAGATTACTTTCACGCTGGAAATGGACTGCATGGTGCCTTTATTTTCAAATTATTGGATGATGCAGCCTATTTTGCAGCTGCATCCGTGGAAAAAGAGTTCTTTTTACTGACTTCAGGTTTTCATATTCACTTTTACAGACCAGTTTCTGGAGGACAGCTAACAGCTACCGGAGAGATTATTCAGGTGGGTAAGAACCATTATGAGGCAAAGGCCGAGATTAGAAACGAAAAGAACAAACTAATTGCTCAAGGTCAAGGGACCTTTATGAGGAGTCAAAAGAAATGGAATGAAAACATCTAACTATACTTTTATAACCCTAGCCCTATTTTCAATTTCACTTTTGGTTTCCTGTCAAAAGGCTCAAAAAATCAATCTTAGCGGTGAAGCACAAGGAACCACCTACTCCATCAGTTATTTTGACAACGAAAATAGGTCTTTTCAACATGCAGTAGACAGTATTTTCAAAGCTGTGGATAATTCAATGAGTACCTATAGTACTGGATCTCTTATTTCAAAATGGAATAGGAATGAAACAACACAAATTGATGCACTATTTCAATATGTGATGCAGGTTTCCAAACAGGTACATACTGAAAGTAAAGGATATTTCGACCCGACCGTTGGGCCACTGATACAACTCTATGGCTTTGGAAAAAATAAAACAGTTAGCATAACCACAGCAAAAAAAGATTCTGTTTTACAATTCATTGGCTTGAATGACCTACAATTAAAAGGATTAAAACTTACTAAAAAGGATGCTCGAAGTAGCTTAAACTTCAATGCTATTGCGCAAGGGTATACGGTAGACTTAATTCGTGATTTTCTACTTGAGCAAGGGGTACATTCCTTTATGGTTGAAGTTGGGGGTGAACTGTATTGCAGGGGCATAAAATCCGACAACTCCAATTGGTTGATTGCAATAGATAAACCAGAACAAAACAGGAATACAGAATTTCAAGCGTTTATAGCATTAAAAGATGAAGCGATAGCAACCTCAGGAAATTACCGCAAAGTTCAAATCAATAAAGAAACGGGAGAAAAATATATTCACACCATAAATCCCATTACGGGTATGGCTACTATGAGCAAGCTCATTAGTGTGAGCATTATTCATGAAGATTGTATTTTTGCAGATGCCTATGCCACTGCAATTTTAAGTCTGGGCTTCGAGAAAGGTGTGGCCTTTTTAACAAATCATCCAACTATCAAAGCTTATTTAATATATCAAGAAGGAACCGTACTAAAAAGCAAAGGGTATAATGACTTCGAAGCCGCAATCCAAGCGGCAACACTCTGATATCAAAGACCTATCTTACTACATTTCAATATTATTTTCTTTCAATATTGACTAATTCAAAATAAAACCCCTATATTTAGGCTTTCTATTTTTGTTTACTTTCTAATTTCTTACGTTATGAAAAATGTAATTTCATCCATTTCACTGATCCTACTATTTTTAATTGCACCGCTTTCCTTAAAGGCAACTCACATTGCTGGTGGTGAACTTACCTACGTCTGTAATGGTTTTAATGACTATACGGTATATTTAGTCATGTATAGAAATTGTAATGGTGCTGCCACTTTAGGTGGAATGACCCTGAAATCATATAACCATTTTACAGGTGTTGAAACAACACATAGTTTGGTTCAACCAGAATTAGAAATTATTTCAGATACATTTGATGACCCATGTGCAACGTATCCTTCAGGAATATGTATGGAAAAAGGAACCTATGTTTTTGAAGATGTAGAACCTGGGTTCTCAACGTATGGAGAAATAACATTCTTCGCTCAGAGTAATGCTTTATCTGACGTGGCTTTTATTAATAATGTATTAGATCCACAATCTTTTGGAATAACCTACAAGGCTACAGTACCTATGGGAATAACAAACACCTGTCAGTCTAGTCCAATGTTTAATGCAGATCCACCAGCAGTGGTATGTATTGGAATTCCTTTTGAAATAGATGTATCTTGTACTCCATCTGTTCCAGAAAACACACTAGTATATGAATTTTTCACTCCGTACGATGGACAGTCAGGTACTGGAACTCCAGATACCTGGGATGATACCACCGGAGATTTTGACACTATTGTTTGGGAAACAGGGTACAATGCAGAATACAGCTTTGGAGTACCGTCAAGCACTCCTCCAATTTTAACCACGGTATTATCCGATGATGGTATCATTACCGTGAACCTACCAAATTCGATGTTTCTTTACAACGGGGTAAAAGTGACAGAATACGATGAAGATGGTGATTTTGTGTCGGAAATTAATAGGATGTATACCTATATATTCAGTGACTGTAACCTTAATATAGCCGCAATAAATGTAATTGGGCAAAACCAAGGTCAACAAGATTGTGGTGAATTAACCGTAAACTTTGAAAACACGAGTACAAATTCAAATACTTTTGTATGGAATTTTGGGGATGAATCTTCCACTGAAAATGAGAGTTCACTAGAGTTCCCTCTGCATACTTATTCTGAATTTGGCACGTATAATGTTTCGTTGATTAGTTATACAGATGACATAGCATGTTCAGATACTACCGTTATAGAAGTTGAATTGATTGAACCAATAGAAGGTAGCATACTTCCAAACGAGGCGCAATGCTTAACAGCTAACTCATTTGACTTTGGTTTGGATATAAACTATGCACAATATACAGTTAACTGGAATTTTGGGCCCAATGCTAATCAGGGTAATTCATCTAGTTCAAACCCAACAGGTATAGTCTTTAACACGGCAGGAACACATACTATTTATGCCAATATTAGTGCTGAAAATTGTGAGGTTCAACTTTCTACTAACATTGTAGTATTCGATGGCTTATTAGATGAAATAGCAGGACCCAACCACGCATGTGATCCAGAAACGGTTACTTTCCATGGAAGCGATAATAATCCAAATTATGAATATACTTGGACAATTAACGGAGAGACTCTTACTGGTGGAAGTGTAGAATACTACTTTGATGAACCAGGTTTTTATGACATTTCCTTATATGTATACAACCCAAGTAATGGTTGTGAGTCTACACAAGATCTTTCTGATTATATTGAAGTTTTCCCTACCCCAATGGCAAATTTTGAAATAAGTGATCAGGCATTTACAATTGGAGAACAATTTCAAATAACAGATAAATCTCAAAATACAGAAAGTGTTTCTTATTCGATTCTAACAGATGGGTTTTTTAGTGAATTGAAGAATCCATTCTATATATTCAATACACCAGGTGTACATCAGATAGTACAAACTGCTAAAAATGGTGAATGTATAGATACTCATGAGGTAACCATAGACGTTTCTCCTCGTAAGCCTATAATTCCAAATGTATTCACACCTAATGAGGACGGGATTAATGATGTATTTTATATCAATACCCACAATAATGAGAATGTACAGGTAGAAGTCTTTGATAGATGGGGACAAAAAGTTTACAGTTCAGACAACTATGAACAATGTAACCCGAATACTGGTGAATATTGCTGGAATGGCTATAATACCTTTAAAAACAAGAAATGTAAAAAAGGTCATTATTTCTATATTGTACAACTAGCAACTGGAGAAAGCTATAAAGGAACTATCAATCTTTTCTAAAAGAATTCCAAACTTCAACATGACATTTTAATTAGAAGATTCCGGTATTAAGCTAACTACCAGATCGATAAATGAATAAACGGTATATGCCTCGGGATATATCGTTTATTCATTTATTTTATTATCTTTGTTTATCATTGATTTTAGTATTTTAATTTTCTGTGTACATTATGAAGAAATATTTTACACTTTTGCTCGTTTCATTTTTCACCATTTTTAGTCTGGAAGTCGTAAAGGCCTCACACATTACGGGAGGAGAAATGACCTATGTTTGTAACTCCACAGGTAGTTATGACGTAACCATGATTTTATATAGAGACTGTCAAGGTATCGATTTACCTACAGATGTTACTTTAAACATCTATAGACATGACAACGGAACCACCGCTACTGGTGCGGCAACAGTTCTTAACTCAAGTGCTTTCATTTTTGATGATTTTGATGATCCATGTGCTACCGTTCCTCCAGGAAACTGTGTAGAGATGGGTATTTACATATTTGAAGATGTTGACATTCCATTATCCACGACTGGATTTGTTGAAATATATTATCAAACAACCGCCCTTTCATCAACGTATATTAACAACGTTTTAAACGCGAGTAGCTTCGGTATTACGGTCAATGCGCTAATACCTCCATTGACAACAAATACTTGCCATGATAGTCCTGTATTTGATGCTGCTCCACCATTAATTATTTGTTTGAATCTACCTTCATCAATAGATGTTTCGGCTACTGCATCTGATCCAAATAACACCTTGGAATACGAATACTTTGCCCCTTATGATGATAGTCCTACATTACCATTACTTTGGGATGAGGATACCAATGATTTCGATACGATTACTTGGGATGTCGGTTTTTCAACGCAGGATCCATTTGGAGTTGCGAATGGGACAAATATGATCGTTTCACCAACAGGTTATATTCTTGGAACACCCGGTCAAGAGGCCCATTTTTATGTGGGAGTTCGTGTAAAAGAATATGATAGTGATGGAAATCTATTAAGTGTGATCTCTAGAACATTTACGTATATAGTAGTCAATTGTAATATTACTACCTCTATCATTGAAATGTCTGAAGCACCATCTTGTGGTGAATTAACCATCGATTTTATAAATAGTAGTACAAACTCTGATGAGTTCTTCTGGGAATTTGGCGATACAGCAGTAGTAGATACCTCTAACAATACTAGTATTTTGGAGGATCCTGTGCATACCTATTCAGAATTCGGAGAGTATACTGTAACACTTATTAGTTATACGGATGATATAGCCTGTGCTGATACCGCAAGCTTAACATTCACGCTTTATGATGCATTACCTGCAACCATAGAACCAAATGGACCACAATGTTTGACTTCAAACTCTTTTGATTTCATATCAACAATAACCGGTTCAGAAGAATATTCTGTACTTTGGGAATTTGCTGGTGGAGCAACGCCTTCTACATCAAATGAACTTAACCCAACCGATGTAGTATTTTCAACAGCAGGAGATCATCTAGTTACCCTAAATGTATATTATAAGGATTGTATAACTACTGTTCTGACCAGCGTAAATGTATTTGATGGATTGTTGGATGAAATCCAAGGGCCGAACTATGCCTGTGATCCAGAGACAGTAACTTTTCAAGGTGCTACAAGCAACCCTGACTATGAATATACCTGGTATATTGCAGGAGACACACTTTACGGCGCAAGCGTTGATTATTTCTTTGATGAGTCAGGATACTATGATGTTGCATTATATGTATTTGATCCTAGTAATGGATGTGAATCTCTTCAAGAAATAGATGACTATATCCAAGTATTCCCTACTCCATTTGCAAACTTTGAAATTAGTGATCAAGCCTTTACAATAGGTGAGCAATTTCAAATGTGGGATAAATCGATAGATGCTACATCTGTAACTTATTCTATAGTCACAGATGGTTTCTTTACAACCCAATTGGATCCATTGTATGTATTTAATACGCCTGGTGAGCATATCATTGTTCAGAATGTATTGAACGGACAATGTACCGATTCTCACACAGTGAATGTAAGCGTTTCACCAAGAGAGCCAGAGATTCCAAATGTGTTTTCTCCGAATGGTGATTTAATCAACGATTTCTTCACCATGGAAACATTCCACAATGAAAATGTTCAAGTAAACATTTTCGATAGATGGGGGAGCAATGTATATACTAGTGACTCGTACGAATTATGTGCTGCTGATAATGGAGACTTCTGTTGGAATGGAGACAACCAATCAACTGGTAAAAGATGTAAAAAAGGTACTTATTTCTATATTGTTAAACTTAGAACTGGAGAAAGCTATAAGGGTACCGTAAACTTATTTTAAAACTTAATTGCTGATGCAAATTCGTTTCTTATTTTTCTTTTTTTTCTTCATTTTCAGCTCAAATATAAAAGGATCGCATATTGTAGGTGGAGACCTACAATATGTATACCTTGGAAATGACGTCTATGAAGTAACTCTTTATGTTTATAAGGATTGTGCTCCCTTTGTAAATTCGAGTGGTACAGTTCAATACCCCATAGACTTTGATTTAATATCTCCAAATTCGCCTTTACCACCACCACCCCCTTCTACAACATTTGACTATGCCAGACTCTATATTCATAAGACGGCAGGTATAACCGATACGGTATATTTCACCTCTTTGGATATTACCGCTATCCCCGTAAATAATCCTAATCCTTGCCTTCAAGTAATGGAAGATTTATGTGTCCAATTAGGGGTGTTCAAAGTACAAGTAACGTTACCTTCTTTACCTGGAGGTTATCATCTATCTTATCAAAGACGGTATAGGAATATTAATACCGTTAATATTGTAAACCCTACATCCGTAGGGATAACCATTCCTGCATTTATTCCTGAAAGAAATAGTTTTGGGAATAATTCTAATCCACTAATAAGTATCTATCCACCTTTAGTAATATGTGAAGGGGAATCTATAGATGTATCCCAGGCCGCTACAGATCCTGATGGAGATGTTTTAGAATACAGTCTGACAACTCCCTTAAAAGGAGATAACGAAGCACCATTGGCTCCCCCCTACGCTCCTGTACCTTGGGAAGCGGGTTATTCAGGATCCTTCCCGCTTGTTGCAAGCCCTGCTTTAAGCATTAATTCATCCACAGGACAGTTAACCGGTACCCCCACTCAACAAGGCTCTTATGTAGTTGGTATTATGGTCAAGGAATTTAGAAATGGCGTATTATTATCTGAAACCATTCGAGATTTTAGATTTTTTATTGCAGACTGTCAGTTAACGGTTTCTTCCTTTCCAATGGCAGACCATACTTGTCATGGGTTAACGGTGGACTTTAGTAATGAAAGTGATAATGCTATGAACTATCAATGGGACTTTGGCGATCAAACAGTTCTGACGGATACTTCTTCATTGGAATTCCCATCTTATACCTATCCAGAAAGTGGAATATATTCAGTAACACTGATCGCAAATCCAGGTTTGCTTTGTGCAGATACTTCACATATTTCCTTTATTTTGGATGCGGAATTAAATCCAGCTATTGATTCTATACCAATTCAGTGTTTTGAAGATAATTCATACGACTTTACATTCAGTGGTTATTATCCACCAAGTACTTCCTTTTTATGGGATTTCGGACCAAATGCGAATCCAGCATCTGATACTTCTGTAAGTCCAACAGGCATTCACTTTTCATCTGATACAGAACAAATAGTTACTGTAACCTTATTTTTAGATTCTTGTATCAATACAGATACCATTCATTTCACACCAGAGCCGTTAATATACGCCCTACCCCTAGGTCCTATCCATGGATGTGACTCACTGGATCTTCAATTGTTCCCCAGTCCGTATGACACGAGCTATACCTATGATTGGATCATTGATACAGATACCTTTTGGGATACAGATTATCCTATTGTAATCCTTCAAGAAGGAAATTATGATGTTACACTAACGACTACTTCCCAGTTCGGGTGTCAATCTTCTATCTATAATGAGGATTTTATAACTATAATCGCACCTCCCGTAGCTGGTTTCCAATTTGGAGATACTATTTTTGAAGTGGGTGATAACATTCAAATTATCGATTTATCAGCTAATGCAATTGAGATTGATTACCTGATTAATAGTACCAACGCTCTTACTGGTCCAAATACCAGTTTTATCCCATCAGAAGCAGGAACCTATACCATTGTTCAAACAGTAAACAACCCAGGAAATTGCCCAGATGAATTAACTGAAATTATTGAAATTGAAGACCACTTCTGGATAGAATTCCCAAATGTTTTCTCACCAAATGGTGATAATTTGAATGATTATTTTAGTCCTAAAAATTTCAAAGTCAAACACTATACCTTAAAAGTATTTGACAGATGGGGAGAAATAGTCTTTAATGGGCAAGCCCCTAAACCAGAACATAGATGGTATGGAGATCGCATAGATAAAGAAAAAGCAGATCAAGCAGTATATTATTATCAATGTGTCTATACAACCAATAGAAACTTAGTATACGAGCATGAAGGGACAGTAACCCTTATAAAATAAAAAAAGCCTTCTTTACGAAGGCTTTTTTTATGCAATATTATTCTTTACTGTTATTGGATTCTTCACTCAGCAACTCCCTTAAAGGATTGTCACATCTGAATCCAAATAAACATTTCTCTTTAATAATATGATCGACATATTCAGGAATCATTTCTTCCCATCCAGCTTCATTCTTTCGAATCATTCTAAGAACTGTTCTAGAGAATATTCTCAATACTTCTGGATCATAATCCTCTATATCAACAATTCGTTTATTATAAACGAAGTAATCGTATAAAGGACGGATTCTTGGATGCATTGTTATATTGTCGGTCGTTTTCAAATTACCTTCATCAGCATCTTTATATGGATATACATATACTTTCAGGTCTCTGTTGAACATTTTCCCGAAAGCTTCCAAAATACCACCACTAAGGTTTCTGTAATACTTATCATCAAAAATCTCTATTAGATTAGGAACCCCAATAATGATTCCCATTCTCTTTTTGGTGAATGTAGAGAAGTATTCCAATAGTTTATAGTACTTCTGATAATTGGATATCATTACCGTCTGCCCCAAAGAACAAAGAATATCAGCTCTATCAAGGAAGTCTTGTTCATCAATATCCCCCTCAGCCTTCAGGTTATTCAAAGTAATCTCAAAAAGCACTTCTAATTTGTCCTTGTCTACTTTTGGGTCTTTGACAAATAATTTATACCCTTTTTTGATCATGTCAATATTTACCTTCGTAACTGGTCTAAATGAGCCACGAATGGTAAGGATATTTTTCTTGTACAGTACGTCTGCAGGTTGCAAGTTACCTCCATCAGGTCCAAAGATTACTGCATCAGTCATACCATTACGAACTAGGTATAAACTCAACAGCCTATTATCAACCTCTTCAAAATCAGGACCATTCATCTTAATGGTATCGATTTCAACCTGATCTCTATGTAAATTATCGTATAATGCCTGAATTAAATCCTTTGGGTTTTTATACTGATACATACAAGCATGCATAAAATTCACCCCCAAAACACCAGACGTTTCCTGTTGGAGTTTTGTGTCTGTCTCATGCAATTTAAAGTGAATGGTAATATCATTTGGCTCCGATTTAGGATCCAACTGAAATCTCATTCCCATCCAACCATGGCCCTTAATAGTTTTACTAAAGTTAATGGTAGCTACATTATTCGCAAAAGCGAAGAAACGCATATTTGGATGTTCTTCTCTATGTAATCTTTCAATGATAAGATTATACTCATGAGAGATCATTTTATTTAATCTAGGCTCACAAACATATCTTCCGCTGGCTTCTTTTCCATAAATGGCATCACTAAAGTCTTTATCATAGGCCGACATTGCTTTTGCAACTGTTCCAGATGCAGCACCTGCTCTAAAAAAATGCCTTACGACCTCCTGACCTGCACCAATTTCCGCAAAAGTTCCATATATCTCGGGATCAAGGTTTATCTCAAGTGCCTTCTGCTTCGGTGAAAGTATAACTCTCTTCATTTAAATAGGTATTTGATACTGCTTAACTATTTTCCAACTGAAGTAAAAAAGAAGTGCTCATTTACTTAAAACAAAAATATAAGTTTTATACTTTAGTGCGAAAGAATACATCGTAATTTTTTTTATTTATTATTAGTCTAAAATAATCCGCATGGAACTTACCTTTCTTGGTACAGGAACCTCCCAAGGAGTCCCAGTTATTGCTTGTAATTGCTCTGTTTGTATCTCTAAAAATCTAAAAGACAAAAGACTACGAACTTCTGTAATGGTAAAGCATAACGACAAGGCTATTGTAATAGATACTGGCCCTGATTTTAGACAGCAGATGTTACGTGAAAATGTTCAAGATATTGAAGCAATCGTCTATACACACGAGCATAAAGATCATATTGCTGGAATGGATGATGTCCGCGCCTTTAACTATTTTTCTAAGAAAGACATTCCTCTATTTGCAAATAGCCTTGTAGAAATAGCCCTAAAAAGGGAATTTTATTATGCCTTCGGGGAATCAAATTACCCCGGTGTACCGAAAGTGCATATTGTAAATATTGAAAAGGACCACGTTTTTGAAATTGCCGAAATTCCTTTTACCCCAATTGAAGTAATGCACTATACATTACCTGTACTTGGATTTAGAATTCATGATTTATGTTATATCACAGATGTGAATTTTATCTCGGAAGAAGAAAAAGAAAAAATTAAGGGCTGCAGAATACTCATATTAAGCGCCCTTAGAAGGGAAAAACACATCTCCCATTTCACGCTGGCTGAAGCACTTGAATTGATTGAAGAAATAAAGCCAGAAAAAGCATACCTGACACATATCAGTCATCAGCTTGGCCTACATGAAGAAGTGAGCGAGGAACTACCTGATAATGTATTCCTCGCTTATGATGGATTGAAATTAGATTTCAATTAAAATTGATTCACTACCGCTCTTATCTTGGACAACTTACTCAATAAGTCATCTAATTTATCTAGTGGTAACATATTAGCGCCATCCGACTTTGCATTAGCAGGGTCTGGGTGTGTTTCTAGGAATATCCCATCTACCCCACTTGCAATACCAGCTTTTGCTACCAACTCTATCAAAGCTGGCTTCCCTCCAGTAACTCCTGAAGATTGGTTTGGTTGCTGTAAGGAATGTGTAATATCCAATATTACTTTAGATCCCATGGCTTGCATTGTTGGAATACCACGGTAGTCTATCACCATATCCTGATAACCGAACATGGTACCACGATCTGTAAGCATTACCTTATCGTTTCCTGAGTCTATTACTTTTTGACGTGCAAACTGCATAGAATCAGCAGATAAGAACTGTCCTTTTTTGATATTTACCCATTTACCTGTATTAGCAGCAGCCACCAATAAATCTGTCTGTCTACATAAAAATGCAGGAATTTGTAAAATATCGACATATTTTGCAGCATGTGATGCTTCCTCTGCAGAATGGATATCTGTAAGCACTGGGATATCAAAATGGTCACCCACCTTTTTTAATATTTCCAATGCCTTATCATCTCCAATTCCTGTGAAAGAGTCTAATCGTGACCTATTGGCTTTTCGGTAGGAACCTTTGAATACAAAGGGAATCTTATATTTATCCGTAATTCGGATAATCTCTTCAGCTATTTCAAAAGCCATTGACTCACCCTCAATAGCACAAGGTCCTGCAATCAAGAAAAATTGATTGGCCTCTTCGTTTTTTACCTTTAATGATTTTCCGAACATCGTATATTTTTACTAATTTAATTGCGCACTAAGTTCAACAAATTTAATAGATTTATCTGACTTTTTTTTTTTCGTATTTCTAAAAAATTATCTTTGATGTCTATTTCTAAAAACCTTATGATGAAATTGATTCGAAATATTTCCTGTATTGGTCTATTTTTCAGCTTTCTTTTCCTGCAATCATGCGTGACAGATTTAATGGATGATGTGGATGATTTAAGTAATAGCGACCATACACAGTCCTGGGCATTCCCTCTTATTCATTCTACCGCTACCATTAGTGATATAGGAGAAGTAGACGATATAAAAACTGGACCTGATGGTGTCATCCAATTTGTGATGAGCAAAGATTCAATCTTCACTATTGAAGCAGAAAAAGTATTAGAATTGGAAGAGCAAGTGCCTTTTCAACATACAATTTCATTTGAAGATGTAACTATTCCAGATTTCACTACAACAGGTGCAGCTTCCTTCACGGAAATGTTTACAAATGTAAATACAACTGCAGCAGATGCTATTTTAGCATTGGATGGAACAATTTCTTTGGTGCCTGCCTTTACATTTAGCTCTGGTGGTTTGTATGAGGTGGATAGTTTAGAAAGTTATAGCTGGATTCATGTTGCTGGTGGTACTGTTGAAATTGAAGTTGTAAATACTTCAAACATTCCATTGACAAATGTACAAGTTGATATCTTAGGCCTTGAAGGCTCTCCGCTACCAATTGGGACATTAACATATGCTTCAATTCCTGCTGGAGGATCTGAGACAGAGTCATTAGACCTTTCAAATAAGATCATAAGTAATAACCTATCTTTTGACATTACCAATTTCGAATCTACAGGTGGACCTGCTGGATTGGTTGATTTGAGTCAAGAATTAGAGTTCACTTTTAACTCGAACAATATTTCAGTACTTGAGGGTGTTGCCGATTTTGATCAACCATTTTATACTGGAACCTTCAGCTATCATTTAACAGGTGAAGATAGTACGGAACTGGCCTCGCAAATCACTAAAATTCGATTTAAGCAAGGTACTTTATTCTATTCTGTAACACCTGGATTAACGGGTTCTACAAAACTAGATGTATCTGTTCCAGATTCTGACGATGGTACAGGAAGTGAGTTTAGCTTTACGGAAGTACTAGCACCTACAGGAGGGAGTCCTTCTAATGGAGCCATAGACCTTACAGGTGCAGAGTTTGATTTGACACTAGACAATTCTGAACCTTACAACAATATTCAGTTTCAGTTTAGCAGTAGCTTCTTCGAAGCACCTAACACTTCTCACCTAAGATATTTCAATCTAACGGAAGACTTTACATTCACCTTAAATTTCTTTGGTGTTGAATTCGAATACGTGGAAGGTTATTTCGAAGATAAGACTATCGTATTAGACCAGTCCTTGTTCCAATGGGGATCTGACCTTTTCAATACCATGTCTGGAGAAGTAAACATCGCTAATCCTGAAATCACAATAATAACGGAAAGTTCTATCGGTGTTGAATTCGGATTAGATATTGACGGAGTTGCTAAAAATATTGCAAACGACTCTGTTATAATGGATTTCCAAGAAGTAGCAATTACGAATGGACCATCAATAGGGCAAGCCGGACAAAAAATTAAAGATTCTTTCTCGTACACCAATAGTAATTCTAACGTACAAGAAATTATTCCAATCCTTCCAAATAGATTTGAGACATACGGGAATCTTCAAATCAATCCATCAGGAATGAATGACTTGAACTTCACCTACGATACAAGTAGTGTTCAAGTTCATCTAGAAATGGTCCTTCCTATGGAAATGATTGGAGGATACATTCATGTTGAAGATAGACAAAAGTTTGATCGTGATGGTTATGAAGATTTTTTAGACCTGAATGAACAATCAATGATTACCAGTATTCTTCTGCATTTCGAAATGGAAAATGCCTTCCCATTTGAAGCAGGAGTATCTTTAGTCTTAATTGACTCGTTAGACGGTATCTCTGAAAATGTTTTAGACACTATCCTTCTTCCATTCTTACTAGGGGCTGCAGGTGTAGATGAAAATGGAAAAGTGAATGAACCAAACTTCTTCAACACTACTATCGAATTGGATGAAGCGGAAAGACTTGCAATGGAAATTGCAAATGTTTCTATTATAGTAATCGATCTGAGGCCAAATGCAGATGATGTCGATTCTGAATCCATTAAAGTATTTGAAGATGACTATTTGAAAACATCAATAGGCATCGAATTGAATACCATTATTGAAGTTGATAGTGAAGACGAATAATTTAAATCCTTTTGGAAAAGACGATTTTATGAAAAAGATAATTTCAAGTTTAATCTTACTCATTTCAGGTGCGCTTACTGCTCAGACTCATCAACCATTATTGATGTATGGATTTGAGCAAATCCCAGGATCAATGGAAATGAACCCTGCCTTTGCGATGCCGAATGCTTATCTAATTGGTGTTCCAGTTTTAGCTAACATCAATTTATCTATGCATGCCAATAGCTATTCTTTCGAAGATATTCTTAAAAGAGAATCAGGAGATAGAACAGTTATTGATTTTAAGAACATTGCCGATCTAACAGATGAAAACACGTTCATTAATACGCAATTCACTACGAATATTATTCAAGGTGGGATCTCAGCGTATAATGGAGGCTATTGGTCTTTCGGTTTTAATACGGATGTAGATGTTCATCTTAATTTATCAAGTGACTTAATTGACCTTGCCTTTTTCGGTAACAATCACGATAGAACCATTAACAAATGGGTTGAATTTGCTGACCTTGGAGTGGAAGCTTCTGCTTACTCTACTTGGCACGTTGGATATTCTAAAGATCTGAATAAACGAATCCGTCTAGGTGGTCGTTTTAAAATCTACAACGGACTTTTCAATGTATCCGTTAGAGATAACGATATGAAGATTATTACGCGTAAAGATGATTTGATTCCTGACGAAATTGAAGCTTCAGGTACTGCGCAGGTTTTCTGGACTGGAATAGATGCTTTCAGTGATGACGCTGAGGATCCAGAAATGAGCCCTATCAACTTTAACAACCTAGGTATGGGGATTGATCTTGGTATTGACTATATGTTCAACAAAAACATGTATTTATCAGCCAGTATCGTTGACCTAGGATTTATCCAATGGGATGACAACGGACAAGGGTATGATATCCGTATGGACTCTACAATTAAGTTTACAGGATTTGCATTTGATGCTTCGGGAGATCCAGATCAATTGGAGGATGACTTAGACGATTGGACAGATGAGGCTGAAGACAACTTCAAGACCGATTCATTGACCAATACAAAGTATACCAATATGATGGCTATGAAGACCTATATCAATGGTACGTATAGAATCAATAAATCTAATTTTGTATCTGCTACTTTCGCAGGACAACTTAGAGGAGATCATTATACAGCAGGATTAGGTGTGAATTACCACTTAAAGGTTAAAAAGTTCTTAAACCTTAGAATGGGTGTTAGCTATATGGACAACCAAGCGGATATAGGAATTGGTACTAACTTTAAAATTGGTGCATTCAATATGTTCTTGATTACAGATAACCTAATGTCTATGGTAAGCCCTAGAACAACACATGGGGTGAATTTTGCTTTAGGGATGAACGTCCAACTTAAAGGAAAAGGAAATAAAAAAGGAAGAGGATATAGTAAAACTAGATGGGAAAACTCTAGCGATAGATAAGCCCTACCTTATAGAATACTTTAAAAGCCAATGGATATCCATTGGCTTTTTTCATTTATGCAAGCTTGAAATATTATTGAAATGAATAAAAATCATCATATTTGTAAGTATAAGAACTACAAATTGACGGCATTGACTTTAAAACATTCTTTTTTCACCTTTATCCTCCTTCTTAGTGTGCTGTTTGGTTCAAACTTTGACCTTCAGGCACAAAAAAGCGCACAAAACAATGGGTTAGATGGCCAAACCTGGAAAGAAAAAATCCAGTCCATCTCCTTACACATGCCCTTGGATATTCCTCTTTTTTTGGCCGGAAATTTTTGCGAATTAAGACCCAACCATTTTCATGGAGGTATTGATATAAAAACCCAAGGAAGATCTGGGTTAAAGGTCTATGCCAGTGATGATGGTTATATAAGTAGAATAAAAGTTTCTCCCTATGGTTATGGGCAAGCTTTATATATTCACCATCCTAAAACTGGACTGACCACCGTTTATGCACACCTTTCCAAGTTTAATACTAAAATTGCTAAACACATCAAGCACCTTCAGTATCAAAAAGAAAGTTATGCCCTGGATATAAATCCAACAGCTGAGGAATTTAAAATAACGAAAGGTCAATTTATTGCCTTTAGTGGGAATTCTGGTGGGTCCCATGCGCCGCACCTTCATTATGAGATTAGGGAATCTTCCAACCAAGAACCCATCAATCCTTTGTATTATCCTTTTGACATAAAGGATCACATTTCACCAGATATAAATGGATTGGTCAACTATAGTCTTCATCCCAATAATCACTTTAGTATTCTCAATTTTCATCCATATAAACTAATAAAAAAAGGGAATCATTATCATTTGAATGATACGGTAGAAGCCCCCTTGATAACCTCTTTTGGCCTCAAGTGCTATGACCGTTCGGATGGGATGAGCAACCTCAACGGTGTCTATGAAATGAAAATGTTCATAGATAGTGTCCCCTATTTTTCCTTTAAAATGGATCAATTTTCGTTTAGCGAATCCAAGTATATCAATTCATTTATTGATTACGCCTTATACAAAGCAGATAAAGGACGGTTTATTAAGTGTTTTGTGGAACCTCAGAACAAATTATCCCTATATCCAATAAAAAAGAAGGATGGTATTTTAATGCTGGAAGATGGGAGATTCTATAAAGTGCATTTTGATGTCATGGACAACCATGGTAACAAAAGCTTTCTGGACTTCACCATGAAGGGAGTAGATAAAATGCAATGTTTACCCGACCCTAGTAAGTTTAAAGCCAGTTCAAATAAGATCAATACGTTCACATTCCATGGCGCACAACTAAACCTACCTAAGCAAGCACTCTACGTTGACCAATATTTAGATTTTGAACAATTGGACAGTGTTCAGGGAGCAAGCTCCGGATGCTATCAGGTTCATTCGGAAAAAACGCCGCTTCATAAAAAGGCAAAATTAACGCTTCCCATCCATGCGGATATTCCTAAAGATTTGAAGGAGAAAATATGCCTTGCACAATTGAATAAAAAAGGAGAATGGCATGGGGTAAATAGTACAGTAAACAGGTTCAGCATTGAAGCCAAAATAAAGAGTTTCGGTATCTATAGCTCTTTTCTCGATACTGTTCCTCCAGAAATTAGCCTAGTGAATATAGAACAGGATAAAAATATGGCTGAGCGAATAAGCATAAGAGTCAAGGCTATTGACAAATTATCAGGGATCAAAAACTATCGGGGATATATTGATGGAAAATGGGTTTTAATGGCTTATGATGCCAAAAATGACCTGTTCATTTATAATTTTGAAAATGTTGCGAAGGGAACAAAACATCTCTTCGAATTTCACGTTACTGACAAGAGGAACAATAAAAGTGTGATAAAAATCGATTATACACGCTAGTTTATTATTTTTGGTGTTTAAACCCTTTTGGAATTTCCAAAAGCAATTTGCCATTATAAGACTATGGCTACAAGACTAGAGCTCAAACAATGTATATAACCAGGTTATTCCTATTTTTCTCCTTAATTTTTAGTGTAGGATTTGCTCAAAGCGCATCCATCCATGGAGAGGTTACTGACCTTAATGGGTTGAAATTATCGAATGTGAATGTTCGATCAAAATTTGGACAAACAACCACTGACTCCATCGGTCAATATCATTTGGCGCTTCCATGGGGTAAAAAAATAAAAATCACCTACTCTTCTGTTAGTTCAAATTCGCTTACGCTGGAGGTAAGACTAAAGAACGGAGAAAACCAAACCGTCAATGTAATTCTTGAAATGGAGAATACACTGATGGAAGATATTGAACTAAAGGAAAAGTCCACTGACAGATTTGATAATGAAATCAAATTAAATGTCAAAGACCTGGACAATATAGGGACGGCAAATGGAGGTGTAGAAGCTTTGGTAACTGCTATTAGTGCTTCTGTATCCTCCAATAGTGAATTGAGTTCCCAGTATGCTGTTAGAGGTGGTAACTATGACGAAAACCTTGTTTATGTAAATGGTTTACAAATCTATCGCCCCTTTCTAATCCGTTCAGGACAACAAGAGGGATTGAGTTTTTTGAATCCTGATATGGTTTCTGAAATTAAGTTCTCGGCAGGTGGTTTTGAAGCAAAATATGGAGATAAACTTTCTTCTGTATTAGATATCACTTATAAGAAAGCTACTGAATTCAAAACCAAGGCTTATCTGAGTTTTGTAGGAGCTGGTGTAACAATTGAAAACCCATTTAAGATAAAAGATAAAACACTATCGTTTATTGGTAGTTTCCGGTATAAATCGAATTCATTCTTATTGAATTCCCTAGATACCGAAGGAGATTATAGACCCGAATTTACGGATCTTCAAACCTATATGTACTACCCTGTAGGGAAACGATCCAGCCTTTCCCTTATTGGAAATTATTCTAATAATACCTATCAGTTTATTCCAAAGACTAGAACAAGTGAATTTGGTACCGTACAAGAAGCTTTACAGTTAAAGGTATTCTTTGATGGGCAAGAGATTGATAAATATGAAAATGGAAATATAGCCTTACAATACAGTTTTAATCCAACCGAAGATCTTAAGCTTCAATGGCAAATATCACACTTTAGAACACTGGAACAGGAGTTCTACGATATTGAAGGACAATACATCCTTGGCCAGCTAGATAATAGTCTAGGATCTGAATCTTTTGGAGATGTTGTCGCAGTGCGTGGTGTTGGAGGATATCTTAACCATGCGAGAAACGAGTTATATGCAAGGGTGACAAATTTCAATCATAGAGGAGACTTGGAACTCGAAAGTGGTGAATTTACTTGGGGGTTAGATGCTCAACACGAAATTATTGATGACAATATTAGAGAGTGGCAATTAATTGATTCTGTTGGTTTTTCAACGAATTATTTAAATGATGATTTAGAGCTTTTTGATTTTATCAAATCGAGTCATTCTGATTTTACTAGTAACCGTTTCCATGGTTTTGCCCAGTATTCAAATAGTTATTATAACCCTGAAACAAAAAGAGCACTTAAATATAAGGTTGGATTGAGAGCGAATCATTGGGATGTCAATGGAGAAACTTTCTTTAGTCCAAGAGCTCAGATTTCCTATAAACCGAATTGGAAGAGAGATGTAATTTTAAAAGCCTCTGCTGGTTCGTACAATCAATCTCCTTTTTACAGAGAGTTGAGAGATCGCTCAGGTGCATTAAACCTAGATATCCAATCACAAAAGTCTGCTCAATATGTAGTCGGAGTAGACTATGCCCTAGACTTATGGGATAGGCCTTTCAGGCTAAGTGCTGAAGTGTACCATAAACAATTGTGGGATGTGATTCCTTATGAGCTAGAAAATTTGCAAATAAGATACTTAGCAGAGAACAATGCCAAAGCTTTTTCTACGGGATTGGAATTGCGTTTAAATGGGGAATTTGTAGAAGGGTTAGAATCATATGTTAGTATAGCCTTTATGAAATCTGAAGAGGATATTCAAGGAGATGATTATGGGTATATTCCTAAGCCCACAGATAGAAGGGTAAACTTCAATATTTTCTTCCAGGATTATTTTCAAAACAATCCCAATTTCAAAGTACACCTAAAAGTAGTGTATGGAAGTAGTATGGCTGTAGGTCCACCTAGATCAGAAAGAAAAGATCAAACCCAACGTTTGATTCCTGCCTATAGAAGGGTTGATTTCGGATTGTCTAGAAGCTTAAAAAGAGAAGGACAAGTTAATGCCCCAAAGCTGTTCAAGGATTTCAAATCTGTTTGGCTGGGAGCTGAGGTACTGAACCTATTTGGAATAAGTAATACAGTTTCCTTTTTATGGATTACCGATGCGCAGCAAGTACAATACGCTGTTCCCAATTTCCTAACAGCAAGAATCATCAATTTAAAACTGATAGCCTCATTCTAATTATGCGTATAGTTGAACAAATACCTCATTCAGCCTTTAATATAACGTTGTTTGCTACGGAAAAAGATTTCATTTTAAAGCTTGAGGCTGGTCCCATGGAGCAATCGTATAAGCTAAGTAAGGAACTTTTTGAATCTGCTGCGGCAGTTAAAAAGCACCTTTCTAGTCAATTTATTGAAAAGGCTCATGATTTATTCAATGAGATGTATCTCAACCGTGAAGCCATGGTAACAGCCATTAAAAAGGATAAAACAAATTAATTGTGCGAGCCCTGTTAATTTCCATATTAACCTTGATAGTTTGCTATTCAAACCGTCTATTGAAATCCAAATCACGGATCTTCATGTCCTGCCTTTTATTTGGGATGGGGGCACTATTTGCCCAATCGGAAGTCAACCTAAGGGATTTTGTAAGACTCAATGATATCGGTGTTAAAATCATCGATCAGAAGGCTTTAAAAAAACATGCCAAGAAATTGGAAATGGACAAGGCTAAGGAAAAATTATTTTGGACAGATTTAAAACAGCAAAAAAAGGACATTAAGGCAGAGCTTAAAGAATATAACAAATTGGTCTATGAACGTAGACGTCTAGAAGAAACAGAAGTCCGTATGGGGGGAGGATCAGATTCTTCCAATGTTCCTTATATCGAAAAGATAAAACAAAGTACAGAATCCCTTCATGCTAAAAAGGAAGAATTGATCTTCAATAAAAAAGAACTGGAGGAGGTGGAAGAAATAGCCCTAAAGGCACAGCCTTCACTTATACCACCAAGAAGAGCAAATTACCCTTGGCATTCAGATGTACCTTCAGATTGTGACAATCATATTTTTATAGATCTTATTCATAAAGATACGACCATTCAAATGGCCACAAAAACGGTCTTTGATAATGAAACTAATTTCCTACGATCAGCCGATATGCCACAGGCTAAATGTCAATTGGCCTTATTAAAAGAACGAGGAAAACTCTTTGTAATAGTTGATTGGAAAGAAATTTCTGAGGAAGAACATGCTCTTTGGAGATTATCAAAAGAAGATATGCTAAGCATAACTTTGGAGGATGGTACTAGTTTTGACTTGTATTATGAAGGAGTAGAGCGAAATGCTATCTGTAATAAGGACCAAACCATCCAGCAGTTTCAAGCCAAATATAGAATGTTGGAAGAGGATATTCAAAATTGTCAACAATCTCCATTGCAGGAAATATCCTTATTCTCTGAAAATAGACAACTAAGTATTCCTATAGGTAAAAAGTGGATTGACAAACCAGGCGATTGGAAGCCGGTTGAATTTTTCTTAACTTATATACCTTGCTTTAAATAATTATGGAAACTGTTTTAATCTGTGGAGGGACCGGAATGATCGGTCAAGCATTAAGAGCCTATTTACGTAATAAGGGCTTTAAAGTTATTATTCTCAGCAGAAATAAAAGCAATGAATTTCACGACAAGTGGAATCCCATCGAATCTCAATTTCCCAAAAAATACCTTAACACAGTTGACCATATCATCAATTTAAGTGGTGAAAACATCAATCAGCGTTGGACTGCAGAGACTAAGAAAAGACTTTATTCCAGTAGAGTAGATAGTACTTCTTTTCTCTTTTCTCTTTTAGCCCATAACGAACATACCGTGCGTTCTTTCATAAATGCATCTGGCATTAGTATTTATGGCGATCGAGGAGACCTTATAATAAATGAAAAAGATAGTCCAGGTGTCGATTTTTTAGCCAAGCTATGTGTAGACTGGGAACGAGAGGCAGAAAACATAAGAGCTTTAGGTATACGTACCAACATTGTCCGTATTAGCCCTACTTTGAGTGATCAAGGTGGATTTTTAAAAATAATACAACCGATTGCCAAAATGGGTGTTTTAAACCCTTTGGGTTCTGGAAAACAATTTTTCCCTTGGATCCATATAGATGACTTATGTGCAATCTTTCACTTCCTTCTTGTCAATAGTGAGGCGAATGATGTTTGGAATGCTTGCTCTCCGGAAAATGTTCGGCAAGATGAATTCAATAATAGTTTGTGTAAAATACTCCACAAACCTTACTTTTTACCCGCTATTCCAAGTACATTAATTGAGGTCCTCTTTGGTGATCGATCTCATTTATTTTTGGATAGTATATGTTCCAAGCCAGAAAACCTTCTTGAGAAGGGATTTCTTTTTAAATTTGCCTCCTTAGATAGCGCATTGAAAAATGTACTTGACTAAATAGACCTATGAATAACCACACTAAAACAGGTGTATTGCTTATTAATTTAGGCACACCAGACAGTCCTAAGGTTTCGGATGTAAGATCCTACCTCACGCAATTCTTGAATGATCCTAGGGTAATTGACTTACCTTGGTTGGCAAGGAAACTACTTGTGAATCTAATTATCATTCCAAAGAGAGCGCGTGCATCTGCTGCAGAATACCAAAAGGTTTTTAATAAAAAAGGGTCTCCCCTACTATACCACAGTGTATCTATCACAGACAAGGTTCAGAACATACTAGGAGACGATTACGGCGTTCATTTAGCCATGCGTTACAAACAACCTTCCATAGAAGATACCCTTGCTAAAATGCAAGCTTTGCACTATGATAAGATTATTGTTTTACCGCTATTCCCACAATATGCATCTTCCACAAATGGATCTGCTATAGAAGAGGTGATGCGTATAGTACGCAAATGGTGGGTTATTCCAAATATGGAATTCATCAGCCAATTTTATACGGATCAAAATTATATTGACTTAGTTAGCAAACGTGCACAGCCTTTCAATCTAGAAGCTTACGACCATATCCTATTTAGCTTTCACGGTCTTCCTATAAGACATATAGATAAAGTCTTTAAAGAAAGACCTGCAAGTAGTGAAGAACGTAATGGTAGCCTAAACGCTAAGAATACGTATTCGTATGAAACGGCTTGTAAAGAAACTACTGCTCGAATAGCTGAAAATTTAGGATTATCGGAATCCAATTATAGTTTATGTTACCAATCACGATTGGGTAAAGAATGGTTGCTTCCTTATGCCGATAAGAAAATTGAGGAATTGGCGAAGGAAGGAAAAAAGAAACTTTTGGTTTTCTCTCCTGCCTTTGTAGCAGACTGTCTGGAAACCTTGGTAGAAATAGGAGAAGGATACGAAACGCTTTTTCAGTCATTTGGAGGAGAAAGCTTGGAATTGGTACCGAGTTTAAATGATAGCGATGATTGGGCTTCTTGTATCAGTAAATATATCCGAAAATAATTTTCAAGGCACCTATAAAAAATACCTTATTAAAAAGTGATCATGGACAAGGGTAAAGCACGTCTTAAAAGTATCTTAAGTTTCAAATGTCCAAAATGTTTGAAGGAAGATCTTTTTGAATCTAAAATATACCAATTAAGTTCCTTGGGAAAAATGAAGGATAGGTGCCCGCATTGCAAAGAAAATTTTATGCCTGAACCAGGCTTTTATTTTGGGGCAATGTATGTAAGTTATGCACTTATTACGGGACAGTTTATCCTATTATTTAGTATAGTTCACCTGCTAAACCTAGATTGGAAAATTTGGGAATTTATTTCGTTCTTCTTAGTAGTACTGGTCATCCTAGCTCCTATTAACTTTCGGCTATCCCGTGTTATCTGGTTGAATATATTCGTGTCTTATGACCAGCGTTACGATAACATGTAAAAATAGTATTTATTGCATAATTAAAATTTCACTAATTAGCCAGAAAACAGCAAATTATAAACTGTAATAGATTGCTAATAATAACTTTTATAGTATCTTTGCTGGACCCAAATATATATTATAGAAGAATTTAAGAAGCAAGGCAGTATGTTATAATACGCTTTAATACTTGAACAAGTAGTATTCCCTTTTTGCTTTCTATAATTTTTTTTGGACCAAATTTTTAATAATTAAGTTGCTTAATCGATCCCCAAATTATGGCTATTAGAACAATGACATTCATTGATGGTGGCTGGATGTTTCACAACAAAAGACATTTGTTAGAAGCATTCGACTCGCCGGATTTTGACGTTGATTACAAAAAAATTCCATTACTAATAAGAGAACATCTTAAAAAAGTAACTGGTAGTGATATTGACATTATCAGAACCAACTTCTTTGGTTCAATGCCAATTAACAAACCAGATTTTAATCCAAGTAGACAAAAAGCATTTTACAAGTATTTAAGAGAAGAATGTTTTTTCGAAGCTGAAGTATTTGATATAGATTATCAAAATGATGATGAATTAAAACCTAGAGATAAATCCCTAAATATTGCATTTGCTGCTTCTATTATGGGGAATGCCGCTCTAAACACTTTTGATGTTGCTGCATTCATCGCTGGTGATCCTGATTATATTCCATTAATCAAGAGATTACGTATGCTAGGAAAACGTATCCTATTGGTAGGTCTTAAAGACTCAATGGATACACGCTTGCAAAGTAAAATAGGTATGTTTGATTTCCCAACGTTATACTTGGATGAAAATCTAGAATACCTAAAGCTTGAACGCAATGACCACTACAGAGAATGTATGGCTTGTAATGAAGCAGAATTAACTAACTGGCACGGTTCTGAATTCTATTGCTCTAACTGTAGAGAAAATGACAATAGAATGGCATTGAGAACTTGTGATAGCTGTGGAAAAGTAGAAGAGACTACTTGGTCGGAGAACTATTACTACTGTTTCGACTGTAGAGAAAGTCACCGTAAGACAAGTACTTCTACAGCAGTATTCTAAAAATCTTCAAAAACTACACTTCTAAAGTGTAGTTTTTTTTTTGCATAAAAAAAGGGAATCCATTTGGATTCCCTTTTTTAGTATAAATAGTTTAGCTATTTATTATTTCTTTACACGCTCAGAGTAAGCTGCATTGGCTGTATCGATCTTTACAAAGTCACCTTGATTGATGAACAATGGTACTTGAACGGTTGCGTTTGTTTCCAAAGTTGCAGGCTTTGTAGAGTTGGTTGCTGTATTTCCCTTTTCACCTGGCTCCGTATAGGTCACTTCCAAAGTAACATATTGTGGAACTTCACCATATAATGGCATCTCTTCATCTACGTGGAATACAATATCTACCTTCTCCCCTTCTTTCATGAACTCTCCACCGTTGATCATGTGTTTCTCCACAAAAATTTGTTCGTAATCCTGTACATTCATGAAATGACAACCAGTATCCTCAGAATACAAGAATTGATACTTTCTTGTTTCAATACGGATGATTTCAATTTTAGCTCCTGCAGGGAAAGTATGTTCTAAATTCTTACCTGTTTGAATATTTTTCAATTTGGTACGAACAAAAGCTGCTCCCTTACCTGGTTTCACGTGTTGAAACTGAACTATTTTCCAAAGGTCGTTGTTGTATTTAATACAAACACCATTTTTTATATCTGAAGTACTAGCCATGTCTATTTTGTTTAGAAATACAAATATAGGAATCCCGTGTGTAAAAACAAGCAGGAAAAGACCACAAAGCTAGAAGACTCAACTAATCTGTTTATTTTTGAACATTGATTTATATCTTTGTTTTAACCAAACATTCTTCAAGGCCAATGAATATAGCCTACAGCCCCTTATTCATAACGAATCCAAGCTATGACACCCTAATCAAAAAATTGTAAACCTCCGTTTATTTAATGTATATTTGTCTCAATTATTGAGTATTCAATAAGTCCCCCAAATATTAAAAGATTTAAAAAAATTGAACCGTATGATTCATCATGCAAATTTAGTAACTGCCTATATAGGCACTGGCGTTACCGCACCCTTGGTACATCAATATTTATTGGATCAAGGGTTTCAGGCTTCTCTAGAAGATGAATTCCAAAACAGCCTGAATGCTGGTTGGGTTTCTCCTGGGTCTCGTGATAAAATTAAAGTATTGGTTTTTGAAGAGGAATTGAACAACGCCATCCATGCCTTAAAGGACTTTTTTTCCGGACAATAATTTAACTAGACTGTTAGCCCAAATAACCGGCTAACAGTTGCTCAATTCTATTTCCTACTTCCAGTTTTCTGACTTTCAAACCAGCCTCTGCTGCACCCACTAAGTGTTGAGTACTGTCATCTATAAACAAACCACGGCTTGGTGTCAAAGCTTCCTGTTCCAATAGTTGCCTAAAGGCGAATACATGCGGTTTCCTGTGTCCAAATATATGCGAATAGTATGTATTAACGAATAATTGATTGAAAGCCCTTAAATCATCTAATCCGACTTCCTCTTGAATGGCATTATAATGCGTCGCATTGTTATTTGAGAATAAATAAATGGGCATTTGCTGCTTCAACTCTTTTAAGAAATCTATACTTTCCTGCCGAAAACCCAATAACATCTTATTCCAGGCCTGCTTTAATACTTCTTCCGAACAGGAATTTGAACACAAAGATTGGAGCCCTTCAAAAAATACTTGCTCCGAAATTTTCCCTTCTTCAAAGTTATCTACTAAGGGTTGTTGACTTTTTTGAGAAAAAAATTCTTCAAAATCCCTGCCTCCAATTTGTGTTAATTCCTGAATTGTAGCGTGATAATCAACATCGTAGATCACTCCACCCAAATCAAATATGATATAGTCTATATTTTGTGACATCTTTTTCTATTTAAGGGTTTGCAAGATATAAAAGTATTCCCTAATATTGCAGTCCAATTGGGGCCCATAGCTCAGTTGGTTAGAGCACCTGACTCATAATCAGGTGGTCCTTGGTT
>CAJXXR010000016.1 GCA_913063375.1 uncultured Flavobacteriales bacterium
TTTCGGTTGATCCAATTTACAATCAAACACAAACTGCAGATGTATGTTACGGATCCGGTTATACCTTCCCTGATGGAATAACGATCAATAATATCATTGCAGATACTGTTTATACCAGTAATTTAACGACGGTTCATACAGGATGTGATAGTGTTATAGTAAGTACAATTTCAGTAGATCCAGTTTACAATCAATCCAACACGTACGATGTATGTTATAATGATAGTTATACCTTTCCTGATGGCGTAACATTCAGTGAAATTATTGCAAACATGGTTCATACAAGTAACTTGACGACCATTCACACGGGGTGCGATAGTATAATAGTAGATAGTATTACAGTGCGTCCTGTCTATGCACAATCGAATAGTTATAATGTTTGTTACGGAGATACATTTACTTTCCCTGATGGTTTGGTTGCGAGTATTACTGAACAGCTGATTCATGTAAGTAACCTAACGACTGTAGGGTTTTCTTGCGATAGTATTATAACGGATACAATCCTTGTTCAACCAGTATATAATCAGGTTCAAACAGCCAACGTATGTTATGGGGACAGTTATATCTTCCCTGATGGAAGTTCACAATCAAATATAACTGCTCAGGTAGTTTACACGAGTAATCTAACTACAAAAGTTTTCGGTTGTGATAGTGTTATTGTAAGTACGATTTCGGTAGATCCAATCTACAATCAGACTCAAACAGCTGATGTTTGTTATGGATCAAGTTATACCTTCCCTGATGGAGTAACGGTTAACAATATAATTGCAGATACTGTTTATACCAGTAATTTAACTACAATCCATACTGGTTGTGATAGTGTTATTGTAAGTACAATTTCAGTAGATCCAGTTTACAACCAATCCAACACCTATGATGTGTGTTACAATGGAAGCTATACTTTCCCTGATGGCGTAACGATCAATACGATTATCTCAGACATTGTTCATACAAGTAATCTAACAACAATTCACACAGGTTGTGATAGTGTAATTGTTGATAGTATCTATGTACAGACTGTCCATTTACAAGGGAATGCATATGATGTTTGTAGTGGTGATACTTTTATATTCCCTGACGGCTTTGTAGCTAGCAATATTACAAGTCAGATAATCCATACGAGCAATTTATCTACGGTGGGTTATTCATGTGATAGCATAATTGTAGACACCATTCATGTATACCCTGTATACAATCAAACTCAATTTGATACAGTATGTTATAATGGAAGCTTTACACTTCCTGATGGGACATATATGGATAGTATTCCAGCTTCTTTCACGTATACTAGTTCGTTGTCTACAGTAGGTCATTCATGTGACAGTACAATTGTTAGTGCTGTTTATGTTAGAATGCCAAAATATGATGTTCAATATTTAACATTGTGTTTCGGAGGTTCTTATTCCATAGGAACTTCCTCGTATGCAGCTAATGGCGTATATATAGATACCATTCCTACTACAGTTGGTTGTGATAGTATCGTTACTACACATATTGTGGTAACAGAAGATCTAGGACAACCAATTTATCCACAACTGGATACTTTGGTAGGGGTTACAATCCCTGGAGCAACTTATCGCTGGCTGGAGTGTAGTAGTTACTCGGCAGTTCCTGGAGAAACTGGAAATATGCTGAAGGTATTATCTACAGGTTTATATGCTTTAGAAACTACTAAAGGAGCCTGTGTAGATACGAGCCATTGTTCTCAGATTACTTTAGTGGAGAATTTCCCTGAAGTTGAGGCAGAGGGAGATCATTATTCTGGTGCTGCTGAAAAGAATGGTAGCAAGTATGTAGTTGTCTTTGAACAGGCTCAAGCAAACTTACATTACCAACTAATCAACAGTGGTGGAGTAATCATCTTAGATGTAACGCTTCAAAATGAAGATGGGTTTATATTGAATTTGAGCAGCTATCCTAGTGGAACATATTTCCTAAAGGTAGAAGCAGATGGACCTGACCATATAGCAAAGATTGTGCGTTAAGAATGCATTCTTAAATTTTAAAAAGCCTGTTAATTATTTAACAGGTTTTTTTTATTTAATAGAGGTCTGTCCGTTAAAGTTTGGCGCTTAGGCAATACAGTAGTATATTTGCGGAATTTCCCACAAACCTGGGGAATAGTGATTAGCTACTAATATAGAGTCTATTGAGTTTTATTAGACTACTACTTAAAGTAAATAAATCAGAGATGATGGATAAAGAAAATTTAAAAGAACTTTTTAAAGTTTTTAGTCAGCGATATAAATCTCACCCTTGGCACGGGGTTGAGCCAGGTGTTAATGCGCCAGAAGAAGTGAATGCATTTATTGAGGTGGTACCTTCAGATTCTATCAAGTACGAAATAGATAAAGAAACGGGGTATATGTTGATTGACAGACCTCAAAAATTTTCAAATCATTTCCCAGCATTGTACGGTTTTATACCAAAGACTTACTGTGATAAGAAGGTTGCGGAATTGAGTAGAGAGCGTACAGGAAATATGGATATTGATGGGGACAATGATCCTGTAGATATTTGTGTATTGACGGAGCGTAACATCAATCATGGAAATGTGATTGTACCTTGTATTCCAATCGGAGGATTCCGTATGTTGGATGGGGGAGAAGCTGATGATAAAATCATCGCAGTATTGAAAGGAGATAGCATCTATGGTGATCTAAAAGATATTTCTGAATTGCCAGCAAAGGTATTGGATCGTTTAAGACACTACTTCAAGACTTATAAGGAGATTCCAGGAGAATCAACTGAAAAGCCAACGATTGAAATTACCCATACTTATGGTAAAGCAGAAGCATTGGATGTGATTAAAAGAAGTATGGAAGATTATAAAGTTAGCTACGGAGACGTAGATGATAAACTAGCAGAGATCTTCATGGAAACGGTTAAATAAAATCAAAAAAATCCCCAACATACTGTTGGGGATTTTTTAGTTTAAATAGTTTGAAGAAAGGCTTTAGCAAGTTGTTTTACCGTTTCGTTTTCTTCATCCTTAATCAGGCTTTCTACATGCTGTTTATAGGATGATTTTTCATTTTGAGTCCTGTTGTTAAGGTATAATAAAGCATTTGCTCTAAATCTCCAATACGGATCGTTTAAAGCTGTAGCAATGAGTTTTTCGATGTTTGGATAAGAAGTGTTGGTAAGTTTGTCAAAGGCGTCGTATTTGGCTTGAAAACCACTTGACAGTACAAATTGCTGATAAAGCATCTCTTGGTTTTTGTTATCGGAAATAGTGGCCAATAATATTCTGTCAGGATCAAGATCTACAAAGTCTGGTTTTTTATCCATATTGAACTTGAATACCGATGTTTTACCATTTAATGTAATGTACTCTCTTCTTATAGTATTACCAGTATAGATCTGAACTGAAGTCGGTAATTGATAAAGGGGAGTATTATTTAAATTTTGTTTTTGCTTGATTTCTACTTTTAAAATATTTCCATTGTAGCTATAGTCAACCTCCAGTTCTGGATGTCCTGAGGAAAGGAACCATTGGTTAAAGAACCAGTTTAGATCTCTTCCTGAAACTTTTTCCATTGCGATTCTTAAATCGTGTATCTCAACTGTTTGAAAAGCATTGTCTTCAAGGTAAGATTGCAGGCCTTGGAAAAAGGCCTTATCGCCTATGTGATTTCTTAACATATGTAATACTCTTCCTCCCTTGGCATAAGAATGGCTATCAAACATCCCTAGTATTGAGTTGTAGTCGAATCTGATTAAGTCCTCTTGTTTTACTTTCGATTCTCTTAAGTAATTATTTAAATCAAGAGATAAGTGAAAATCAGCCTCCATTCTCCCGTATTTATGTTCCTTCCAGAGATATTCTCCATAGGTTGCAAAAGATTCATTTAATGGAAGGTTTGCCCATGATTCACAAGTTACAAGGTCTCCAAACCAATGATGGAATAACTCATGGGATACTACATCTTCATTAAATTTTCCACCCAAAGAATTATTCTTGGCATACATGAAGTCTCCAAATATTACCGCAGAGGTATTTTCCATGGCTCCTGAAACATATTCTCTGACTATAATTTGAGCATATTTCTCCCAGGGATAATCAACACCCAATTTATTGGAGAAAAATTCTAGCATCTCCGGAGTGTTCCCAAATATTTCTTCTGCTCTATTGAGGTGTTTTTTCTCTAGATAGTAGTCTACATCTATACCTCTCCAGCTATCTTTTACTTTACTAAACTCTCCTATGGTGATCATGGTAAGGTAGGGCGCTGCCTCCTTTGTTTGTTTCCAGTGATCTGTTTTCGTGCCATTTTCGTTTATAGTTGTACTGATGTGTTCTCCATTTGACAGTGTTGTGTATTTGGGATCAACGGTAAGGAAAAGGTCTTGGGTCATTTTTTGATTTGGACTGTCAATAGTTGGGAACCAAGAAGAATTGGATTCAGGTTCACCTTGTGACCATATTTGAGGCATGAAGCCATTTGGTTCGTTGGTAGGATTGATAAAGTATAAGCCTTTGGAATCTGTAATGGCTGCTCCTTTTTCCTTTATTGTATTGCCAGGTATTGCGGAATATTCGATGGTTAGGCTGAAGGTTTCGGTCCGCTTATAGTATTTGGGTAAGCTGATTTTTAATTGACGGTCGTTGTAGCTGTATTTCAGGGTTTTTTTGCTGTCTTTCCCAAGGTATACCTTCTCAATTTGCATATTTTTCGCGTCTAGAGTCAGCTCATTTGAGCTGTAAAAATATGGACTTAAGGTTAGTGTCGCCTTTCCTATTACTTCACTTTTACGCCAGTTAAAGCTTAAGTGTAATTCGGTATGTTTTAAATCGTGGTATAGTGTATTGCTCTCCTTGTAATGGTCATTTGCACCGGAGGCATTATCTTCCAAAACCCATTCATCCAATAGGACGCTTTTTGTTTTGCAAGAATATAGCAGCGTTGAGAATAGGAGTATACTAAGGAGAGATTTTAACATAAGTTCTGGATATAATAATCTTAATTAATTGACTTACAACAACTTCTATTTGGTCGGTTTTAAGTGATATAAAGCTAATTAATTATTGCAATTCTTCAAATAATAAGACATATTCTAAGGTCATTTATTTTAAGCGGTAAGATGAAAAAAATACCGTATTTTTGTTTTTTTAGAAAATTAGCGAATCAATCAAATGTTTTCGAATGTATACAGCTAAGTTAGGTGAACATCAATATGAAATTGAGTGGAAAAATGCCATTTCTGGTGTTTTGAATAATCAAAATTTCGAAATTGATTCTATTAGTGTTGGGGAGCAAAGTTTCCATATCATCCGTAATAATAAATCCTATAGGGTAGACATCGTTGATGTTAATTGGGATGATAAACTGGTCAACCTAAAGGTTAATGGGAATTCTTATCCTGTGAAAATTTCTGATCCTTTTGATGCTCTTTTAAAAGAAATGGGACTGGAGAACATGGGTGTTAAGAAGGTGAATAGCCTAAAAGCGCCAATGCCAGGACTTGTTCTTGAAATAAAAGTGGTAGAAGGTCAAGAGATCAAAAAAGGGGATGCCTTGATTGTATTGGAAGCCATGAAGATGGAGAATGTTTTAAAGTCTCCTACAGATGGTACCATTAAAAAGGTGGTTGTAGAGAACGGGAATACGGTAGATAAAAACCAGTTATTGATTGAATTTGCTTAAAGATAAAAACATGAAGACTAAAATTCAGGTACTTGAATCCAAGATAGGAGAAGCATTAAAAGGTGGTGGTGAAAAAAGGATTGCAAGCCAGCATAAAAAGGGAAAGTTAACAGCCCGTGAGCGAATTCATTTTCTTTTTGACGAAGGTACTTTCCAAGAAGTTGGAATGTTGGTAACGCACCACTCAACCAATTTTGGTTTAGATAAAACTAAATTTTTAGGTGATGGTGTCATTACCGGTTTTGGTTATGTACAAGGCCGTTTGACCTATGCTTTTGCTCAGGATTTCACCGTAATGGGTGGTTCATTGGCTGAGGCACATGCTCAAAAGATCTGCAGAATAATGGATTTAGCCATGGAGAATGGAGCCCCAGTAATAGGGTTAAATGATTCAGGTGGAGCAAGGATCCAGGAGGGGGTAGTTTCTCTTGGGGGTTATGCAGATATCTTCTATAAGAATACTAGAGCCTCTGGGGTGATACCTCAATTGTCCCTTATTATGGGACCATGTGCAGGTGGGGCAGTATACTCACCAGCGCTAACAGATTTTATTATGATGGTGGAAGACACTTCATATATGTTTGTTACGGGGCCGAATGTTGTAAAAACGGTTACTCATGAGGAGGTAAGTTCAGAAGAATTAGGAGGAGCTTCTACTCATTCTACAAAATCTGGAGTTGCGCACTTAACGGCTTCTAATGAAGTTGAAGCTATTGAGAAGCTAAAGCAGCTTTTGTCTTATATGCCTCAGAATTGTGAAGAAGACCCTGCCGCTTTATCCTACGAAGGTGGTGATGAAAAAAGGGTTAAATTGAATGATATTATTCCTGCAAATGCCAATATGCCTTATGATATTAAAGAGGTGATTGATGGTGTTATTGATGAGGGGTCCTTTTACGAGGTCCACAAAGATTATGCAGAAAATATAGTAGTTGGTTTTGCTCGTTTAGGTGGTAAATCTGTCGGTATTGTTGCCAATCAGCCTGCTTACCTTGCAGGTGTATTGAATATAGATGCTTCTGTAAAAGGTGCTCGTTTTGTTCGTTTTTGTGACTGTTTCAATATTCCATTATTGGTATTGGAAGATGTGCCAGGTTTTTTACCGGGTACGGATCAGGAATGGAATGGAATCATTACACATGGAGCAAAATTGTTATATGCATTTTCTGAAGCTACCGTTCCAAGAATCACGGTCATTACAAGAAAAGCATACGGTGGAGCTTATGATGTTATGAATTCAAAGCATATCGGTGCAGATATGAATTATGCTTGGCCTAGTGCAGAGATTGCTGTAATGGGAGCCAAGGGAGCAGCAGAGATTATTTTCAGAAACGAAATTAAAGGAGCTGAGAACCCTCAAGATAAATGGTTGGAAAAAGAGCAAGAATATGCCGAGATGTTTGCACATCCTTATAACGCGGCTTCTAGAGGATATGTTGATGAGGTTATTAAGCCTGAAGACACAAGATCTAGGCTAATAGTTGCTTACAAGATGTTAGAAAACAAAGTGGCAACACTTCCTAAGAAAAAACATGGTAATATACCATTGTAGTTTATACAGTAAATTTAAAAGGCGATCCGGTTGGGTCGCCTTTTTTTGTTTCAAATAATGGCTTATTCCTAAGTCAATATTTTCTTTATCTTTGATTTAAAGATGTTTGTCATGAGGTTACGGTTTTTGTTTTTATTTCTAATGTGTTTTTTAAGCGTCCTAAGCTACGGAAAGAAGTTTGATGCGGTTCTATTGAATGACAGCACTAAGGTGTTCGGAAAGATTACTTATATAAGCGATTTTGTATTGCATATGGATGTGAAAGGAGAGGAGCAGTATTTCTTTGCTGATGACGTTTCTTATGTGATGATTGAGCCTCGTAATTTTAGAGTTGCTCAGCAATTGAGGGCAGAGGTATTGAATAAGGATAGAGATTTTATGGAGCTAATGGAGCAGGACATGTTGTTTGGCTTTCGGTTTGTTCTGGGCGATGATCCCTTAATGCGAAATTATGCCTTGGCCAATGTCTCAGAAAAGCCACCAAGGTCGATGGAGGATTATGTATATGAAGTAAATGGAAGAACATTTGCTCAGCGTGTGGGAAGTGTAGGTAAAAATGCCACGGTTCCAGCAATTTTTGTGTTGATGCTGATATTCTTGTAGTGTAAATAATAATAAAAAAGGCCTGATATAACTATCAGGCCTTTTTTATTTAGCATACTTCGTTGAATGCATCAACCAAGTTATCTGCGATAGTTTGAGCGTCTCTTCCCTCAATATGGTGTCTTTCTAATAAGTGAACTAGTTGTCCGTCTTTAAAAAGAGCGATTGATGGAGATGACGGAGGATAAGGAAGCATATAATTTCTTGCTTGCTTTGTTGCGTCAGCATCTTGACCGGCAAAAACTGTTGTTAAGTTGTCAGGCTTTTTCCCGTTTTGAACAGCAATTTTCACTGCTGGTCTACAATTTGCTGCGGCACATCCGCATACAGAGTTCACAACAACAAGGGTAGTCCCTGTTTTTTGAGAAAGTAATTGATCAACGTCTTCAGTCGTTTTCAATTCGCTAAATCCAGCAGTTACTAGATCTTGGCGCATCGGTTTTACTAATTCTTCAGGATACATAGTTTCGTATTTATATGCTGCAAATTTATGAAATCAAACTATACGAAGAGTGATTAACAGTAGATAATTGATTAGTAGGAAAAATATGGCTTTTGTAATTCTAAAAAGTATATTCTATTCACGAGGGACTTATTACTCAAGGTAATGTTATATTTTATACGTAAATACCTTTTAATCAACTCTAAACGGTCTAATTTGCCTTTTTTCTTAGCTTTAAGAATACAAGCGGTTATTACGTCTTTCATTGTGTTGATTTTAAGTTAATTAGATACAAAAATTATACCTAATTTGCAATAAAATTGATCTAAATTTGATATTTATGTAGGTATATTCTTTACTTTTGTAAAAAAATAAGAAAAATGAAGATTGCTATTGGTTCAGATCACGCGGGTGTAGAGTATAAATCGGAGATTATTAATTTTCTTAAAGAGAAGGGAATTGAAGTTGAAGACTTTGGTCCAGAAAACGGAGATAGTGTTGATTATCCTGACTTCGCTCATCCTGTTGCTTCCTCAATTGACAATGGTACTTTCAAATTGGGAATCCTTTTGTGCGGTAGCGGAAATGGAATAAACATGACAGCCAATAAATATCAAGGTGTTCGTTCTGCAATTTGCTGGGAAGAGGAGATAGCGGAAATGGCAAGGTTACATAACAATGCTAATATTTGTACTTTGCCTGCTAGATATGTTACTCTAGAAAAGGCTTTACGCATTGTAAATATATTTTTGAATACAGAATTTGAAGGAGGAAGACATGAAAATAGAGTGAATAAAATTGCTCGTTGCATGTAATTGCACCAAACATCTTATATAAAAAAAGGGACTACTGCTAAGTAGTCCCTTTTTTTATTTGTTCCACGTGGAACTATCTTCCCATATATACAAGTAAAACACTTATGTCAGCAGGAGATACTCCGCTTATTCTACTTGCTTGAGCAATGGTCTCAGGTCTGGATTCGCCAAGCTTACTCTTAGCTTCATTGGATAAGGAAGCAATTGTAGCGTAGTCGAACTGAGTGGGTATTCTGATGTTTTCTAGTTTTTGCAATTTTTTTGCATTCTCCTTTTCCCGCTCAATGTAACCACTGTATTTGATGTCTATTTCTACCTGTTCTATGGACTCCAAATCCTTTCCATTTGCCTCATAAAATTCTTGTAGAATTGGCAAGTGATCTAGAGCTAGAATCGTAATATGAGGTCTGCTGATAATTGCTTTCAGCTTATTTTTTTGTTTCAATTCTTTGGAACCAACCGATGCTAAAAGTGGATTTACCAATTCCGGTAGTGCAGATTTATCGGCAAGATATTTCTTGAACTTTTCGATATAGTTCAACTTTTCTTCCAACCTTACTAGTCTATCTTCATTGGCTAGTCCCAATTCGTAGCCAAGCTTTGTAAGGCGTATGTCAGCATTATCTTGACGTAAAAGCAGCCGATATTCCGCTCTTGAAGTGAACATTCTATACGGCTCGTTTGTACCTTTAGTTACGAGGTCGTCAATTAATACTCCAATGTAAGCTTCGTTACGTTTTAAGATGAATGGGTCAACCCCATCGAGTTTTCTTTTGGCGTTTATACCAGCCATCAATCCTTGACAAGCCGCTTCTTCATATCCGGTGGTCCCGTTGATTTGTCCTGCGAAATATAAATTTTCAATCTGCTTAGTCTCTAAACTCAAACGTAGTTGAGTGGGAGGGAAGAAGTCATATTCTATAGCATAACCAGGTTTGAATATTTTCACATTTTCAAATCCAGGAACCAATTTCAATGCTTGGTATTGTACGTTTTCTGGTAAGGAAGTAGAGAACCCATTTACATAGATCTCACAAGTATCCCAACCTTCAGGCTCAATGAATAATTGGTGGCGTGTTCTTTCCTTAAATCGGGTAATTTTATCTTCAATTGAAGGGCAATACCTTGGTCCCAATCCTTTAATTCGTCCTGCGAACATTGGTGATTTTTCAAAGCCTTGTTCTAGCTTTTCGTGTACCTCAGGATTGGTATATGTGATATAGCAGCTTCTTTGTTTTTGTAAGTTTTCGGTGTTGGTATAGGAAAATTTTAAAGGGTTTTCATCACCAGGTTGTTCCTCCATTTTGGAGTAGTCAAGACTTCTCCCATCTACTCTTGGTGGCGTACCGGTTTTCATTCGCCCGCTTTCAAATCCAAGTGCCAATAATGCTTCTGTCAATCCAGTTGCATTTCGTTCTCCTGAGCGACCTCCTCCAAATTGTTTGTCCCCAATATGAATAGTCCCATTCAGGAATGTTCCATTGGTTAAGATGACAGATTTAGCCTTTATTTCAATGCCCATTTGTGTCTTTACGCCAATAATTTTTCCGTCTTCAATAATCAGATCATTCACCATGTCCTGCCAGAAATCCAGATTTTCTGTACGTTCCAAAGCAAGTTTCCATGCTTCGGCAAAACGCATACGGTCACTTTGAGCTCTTGGACTCCACATAGCAGGTCCCTTAGATCTGTTTAGTAATTTGAATTGGATCATGGTCTCATCCGTGATGATCCCAGACAATCCTCCTAGGGCATCTATCTCTCGTACTATTTGACCTTTTGCTACGCCTCCCATTGCTGGGTTACAGGACATCTGAGCGATGGTCTGCATATTCATGGTGATAAGTAATGTTTTGGCACCCAATTTGGCTGCTGCATGTGCAGCTTCACAACCTGCATGGCCTCCACCTACTACAATAACATCATACGTTGTTTCAAACATAATTATCTGGCTAGTTCCACGTGGAACAATTATTTTTTAGTTGATAACGTTAGTTTCTGCAGATAGTGATTTTCACGTTCTCTCATCTTTTCTGCTTCTACTTCCGACTTATCTTTATAACCACAAAGGTGCATTACACCATGAACCATTACCCTATGAAGCTCTTCTTCAAAACTAACTTCAAAAGTATTGGCGTTGTCTTTCACTCTGTCAATACTAATGAAAAGATCGGAAATGATAAGGTCATTTTCACAATAGTCGAAGGTGATAATATCGGTATAGTAATCATGGTTCAGATGTTCGATATTTACCTTCAATAAATATTCATCATCGCAAAAAATAAAATTGAGTCCTCCCAATTCTTTGTCTTCCTCCTCAATAGAATCGTTCAACCATTGACTAATGGCAGTAGGGTCTTTTAGGTCGAATTCTGTTTCGTAATGATAAATAATCTCTTCCATGAATGTGATTTATCCTGCAAAAATACATAATCCTTTTGAAAGGGTATTTATTGATTACTTTAATTAGATGAATGGCACAATTATAAATGTAAAATTTACAGTTAGATGCTGTATATTTGTCCAAATGGGTATTTAATAATGGCAGATTTTTCAGAAGATTTATTGCGTGCTGTAAAGGCATTACCACTTAAACCAGGAGTCTATTTATTCAAGGATAAAATGGATGAGGTAATCTACGTGGGAATGTCCAAAAGTTTACGGAAAAGAGTTTCTTCCTATTTCCAAAAAACACATGATAGAACCAAAACAAAGCGATTAGTTTCTAGAGTTGTTTCATTTGATTTTATAGTTGTAGAGACAGAAGCGGATGCGCTCTTATTGGAAAGTTCCCTTATTAAAAAGTATCGCCCCCGTTACAATGTTTTATTGAAAGATGATAAATCATACCCATGGATTTGCATTAAGCGCGAACGTTTTCCAAGAGTGTTTACTACCCGTAGATTGGTGAAGGATGGATCAGAGTACTTTGGGCCTTATGCATCAGGGAAAATGATGAAAACCATGTTGGAACTTATTCGTCAAATCTATCCCCTTAGGACTTGCAATTTGAATTTATCGGAAAGTTCTATTGAGCAAGGGAAGCATAAAGTTTGCCTTGAATACCATATTAAAAAATGTTTGGGCCCTTGCGAAGCACATCAATCCCAAGAGGGATATGATGAGGATATTCAAGCAATCCGTCAAATACTGAAAGGGAATACTAAAGAGGTACTTGTTTTATTGGAAGATAAAATGAAAGGCTTAGCCACCAATTTGGAATTTGAGAAAGCTCAAATATTAAAGGAAAAATGGGACCTACTCAAAAATTATCAAGTAAGATCTTCCGTAGTTAGTGCCATTGTAAATAGAGTGGATGTCTTTTCCATTATATCAGATGTAAAATATGCTTATGTAAACTTTTTTAAGATCATGAGTGGGGCCATAGTTCAATCCTATACTTCTGAAATAAAAAAGCAAATGGATGAACCTGATGAGGAATTATTGAAACGTGCAATCATCGAATTGAAAGAACGATTCCATTCAGAATCTACGGAAATAATTACCAATATCCCTGTTGACATTGAAGGTCGAAATTGGCATTTTTCAGTTCCACAAAGAGGGGATCGAAAAAAACTAATTGAACTTTCTGAAAAGAATGCACGCTATCAAAGACTGGAGCGTTTGAAACAAATGTCCATGGTGGATCCAGAAAGACATGGTAATCGTATCATGGAGCAGGTGAAGCACGATTTGAGAATGGATGTACTACCAGAACATATAGAATGTTTTGATAATTCCAATATACAAGGTACAAATCCCGTTGCTGCATGTGTGGTCTTCAAGAAAGCTAAACCTTCAAAAAAGGATTACCGTCACTTTAATATCAAAACGGTTGAAGGCCCTGATGATTATGCCAGTATGGAAGAGGTGGTTTATCGGCGTTATAAGCGTTTAAAAGAAGAAAACGAATCATTGCCTCAGTTGATTGTAATTGATGGGGGAAAGGGACAGTTGTCATCCGCATTAAAGGCGCTAGAGAAGCTAGACCTTAGGGGAACGATCTCAATAATAGGAATAGCTAAAAGGTTGGAGGAAATTTATTTCCCAGGAGATCCATTACCGTTATATATCGACAAACGATCAGAAAGCTTGAAGTTAATTCAGCAACTTCGAAACGAGGCCCACAGATTTGGAATTACGCACCATCGAAAGAAAAGAATTAATGCTGGGATCACATCGGAATTAGAAAATATAGAAGGAATTGGACCCGGGAGTATTCAAAAATTATTGTCGGAATTTAGGTCAGTGAAAATTATCAAGGAAACAACAAGGGAAAAATTGGAACAGGTAGTAGGACTGGCAAAAGCAGCTCTAGTATTTGATTATTATAATAAGGACAATGGAAAAGGTTAGATTAGATAAATGGTTGTGGTCTGTTCGTATATTTAAATCTCGAAGTATTGCTACCAAATTGTGTAAAGCAGGAAAGATAAAAGTGAATGGTAAAAATGCAAAACCATCTACTTTGGTAGCCGTAAATGATAAATTGGAGGTACTCAAAAATGGGATACGTCTACAAATAATGGTGGATGCTTTGATCAGTAAAAGGGTAGGAGCACCAATCGCTAGAGAATGTTACCAAGATGTAACGCCTGAAGAAGAAAAGAATAAATTCAATGCAAAATTCTTGCGAGCCTATCGCAATGAAATCAGAGATAAAGGGCTTGGGAGACCAACTAAAAAAGAAGGCCGTGATATATCTGAATTTAAGAAAGGGAAGGATTGGGATTCTTTCTTTGAAAGTTTAAATGATGATGAATTCGAAGAGGATATGTTTTAAATCACACAAACTGTGATTTTATAAGTCATATGTCCTGAACTTTTCTTGGAATTACTTACTTTTATATTTTTGTATTTTTAACTCATAACAAGCACTATGAAAATTGTTAAGAAGATTTTCTTTACTTTTCTCTCTATTATCTTTCTGTCTATTGTCGGTCTATATGCTACAGGCAATTCTTATCTTCTTAGAGGAATATGTTCAACCTATCTGATTGGGGAGAATTCAGCAACTATTACCGATAAAAAATATTTCAACACTCGAACTGTTGAGGCCGGTGAATATATCCCATGGGATATTACAGATGCATATAAAGAGAAAACGTTAAGTCCAGAATTACGAAGTATGCTTGAAAAGCAAGAAAGTATTGCTTTCTTGGTTCTTCAAAGTGGAAAAGTTGATTATGAAGAGTATTGGGGAATTGGATCTGAAGATTCCCGTACCAATTCATTTTCAATGGCAAAAACCATTGTTGGTATGTTGGCTGGAGCAGCCATGGTTGACAATAAAATTGACAACGTATTTCAACCTGTAACCGACTTTTTACCAGAATGGAATGGCGCTAACCCTACCAATGGGAACCTTAATAGTTCAAGTTTACAGATAAGACATCTTCTTACAATGTCTGCAGGTTTGGAATGGGATGAAAGATATAGTAGCCCATTCTCTATTACCACTGAGGCCTATTATGGTGATCAACTTCAAGATTTAATCATGGGATTGGATTTAGCAGTTGAGCCTGGAACAGAGCATAACTATCAAAGTTGTGCTACCCAATTATTAGCAATGGTAATTGAAAAAGCAACTGGAAAATCATTGAGTGAGTATGCTTCTGAGAAATTGTGGAAACCGCTTGGTGCAAAATTTGATGCCGAATGGCATTTGGATAAAGAAGGCGGAGATGAAATTGCTTTTTGTTGTTTCAATTCTAACGCAAGAGACTTTGCAAGATTTGGTCAGCTTTATTTGAATAAAGGAAAGTGGAATGGTAAACAAGTGATACCGGAACCTTATGTTGATATATCTATCGAAGCAAGTCCAACTGCAAGTTGGTATGGATACGGTTGGTGGCTTGTAAATCACAATGGACATGACGCATATTATATGCGTGGAATATTTGGTCAATATGTTTGTGTGATTCCAGACATGGATATTGTATTTGTTCGCTTAGGACATAAGTATGGTGAAAAAAATGGCCATCATAGGGTTGATTTCCTGACATATCTCGAAGAAGTCATAGATATGTATCAGAAGTAAAAGACAAAAGCATTAAAAAGCCTGAAAGAGCGAAATTCTTTCAGGCTTTTTTTATTTTTTAAAATGCTTGTCCTTTGGAGTTGAAAATTTCAACATTTTGTTAAAAATCTTTCCTTGAGGCTTTACGAACAATTCTAAGCAATGGAAATATTATCCATAGCATCAACATTGAGAAAGATGCAATAAGTCCAAAGATGGTTCCGAAAAAATCTTTAAATACGGCACCAGTATATCCCATTAATGCAGAAATATCCAATTTCAATAGAATTAGTATTCTAGAAAGATCAACAGGATTGAATACCGTTGCAAAAAGAGAAAATTGATCTAGTGGGTAATCGTCAAAGACAAGGAGTGAAATCAAAAAGAGCCCATCGTAAATTACAGCCATAAATAGCCACATTAAGATAGCGTACCCAAAGCCCTTAATTTTATTTTCATTGCTAAGAGCAATATTATATGCCAGAGCAACAAAAATGAATGTTAGAAAAGCGCCAACAAATATGAGCGTAATAAAATTGAGTATAATCGCTGAGTTCATAATCCCATAAAAAAGAAACGGAATTCCTAACCCTAGGACCAAACTAAGACTCAAGGAAACGGAGAGTCCAATGAATTGTCCTAAAAATATAGTGCTTCTTTTGACGGGTTGAGCCAAGAGTAATTCTGTAAATTCTTTGGAATTATAATAGTACATCACTCCAAATACAGTTCCTATTAGAGGCGTTAAAATGACTATTATATTCATAAGAGTAATAATGGCCTTATCCAAATTGTTGTTCAGGAAAAGCAATACAAAGCCTAATAGGAGATAGAATACAAAATAGGCGTAGCTCCATCTGCTTCGCATCAAGTCGTAAAAACTATATTTTAGTATCTTAATCATATTGTACGTTTAAAAGAGCTGCAATAGCATGTTCCAAGTCCTGTTCGTTGTAGGTCTCTTTTAATAATTTTACACTTCCCTTGAAGTAGATTTTTCCATCCAGTAGAAATACAATTTCGTCTGAAATTTCTTCCACGAATTGCATGATATGGGAAGTAATGAGTATGGTTTTCCCTTTTTCTTTGGCCTCCTTAATTAAGGATTTCAAATGGATTAGAGATAAAGGGTCTAATCCCGTTGTGGGTTCATCCAGAATCAAAATAGGATCGTCAAACATAAAGGTTAGAATAATATTGACTTTTTGACGGGTACCTCCAGAAAGGTTGGCCAACTTCTTATTCAGAAAGGGTTGTAGCTTAAATAGCTCAACTAAGTCCCCATCCCTGGTCTTACTATTCCTAATATTCTTGATCATTTCAATTACCTCAATTACCGATAGGTTACTGGGGAAATTGGCAATCTGCGGAAGGTAATTTATCTTTTGTCGATGTTCCCATTGTCCTTTTGTGGACTTTCCATCGATTAAAATTTCTCCCTTATCAGGAACCACCATTCCTAGGATGCTTTTTATTAAAGTAGTTTTACCAGAACCATTTGGACCAAGAATCGCAAAAATACCACTGTCTTTAATCGTAAGGTTTAGTTCTTTCAAGACAGGAACCTTACCAAATGTTTTATGTAGGTCTTTGATTTGAATCATCTTACTTCTCTCATCATAGGGTTATTGTCTAGCAGATTGTCCGGGGTAAATATTGGCGATACTTTCTCAGAAAAATTGATCATATCGACAAATAAGCTCCTTAGGAGAATTATAGTTTCAGGAGTTCTGTTTACGATATATGAAAATAGTTTTACTGGTCGGTAAGGGATGTCTCCAACCCCATTTTTGTCTAGGTCATATCCTGTATAGGAACTCCAATAATTTTGATCAAATTGGTTCTCATTTAAATTTCCTTGATAGGAGATATCAAAGGTATTGAAGAGAAAATTATTTTGTTTAAAAATATTCTTAAAACAGGCTCCCCTTACTTTTACAGCCCAACCATTTCTTACAAAATTGTTATTGAAATAGTTTATTCTGTTTGTGCCTTCAGCGTGAATACCTATTGTATTTTCTTCGAATAAGTTCTCTTTTATTTCTGCATCATTTATTTCTTTGAGCAGTAGTCCATAAGAAGAAGAACCCCAATTTTTAATAAAGGTGTTGCGGATCATTTTGATCTTTTTTGAGAACATTACTGCAACTCCCGCTCCATTATCCATAAAGGTATTGTTGATGTACTCATCTTCATGGGAGAACATAAAATGTAGACCGTAGCGTAAATTATCTGAGCATATATTATTTTCTATTCTACTTTTATCTACAAATTCAAGGTATATACCATCTCGCTGACCAGAAACGTTATTTCCTACTATTTCAATCATTTTACTATGCCATAAATGAATCCCGTTTCCAGAGTTGTGCTCACTTTCAGATACAGAATGTATGGTATTGTTTCGTATGATGCCTCTTTTGGATTTTTCTACAACAATCCCAAAAAATACATTTTCGAAATGATTATTTTCAATTATAAAGCCTTTTGTCTTATGGAGTTTAATAGCGGCCCAATCTTTTATATAGCTTTTACCGACATTCTGGATTCGTAAGCCTCTTATGTGTACACTGTCGGATGTAATGATTATTATACCTCCAGCTTCATTGCCATCTATTATAGCACCAGGTTCACCTTCGATCTGAATCTTTTTATCGATCACTAAATCATTGACTAGATAGACGCCCTTTTTTATCAGTATATGTGTTCCGTCTTCTGCCTTTTCTACTGCACTTTGCACAGTGTTTATTGGGCATTCAGGGCATACTGTTAGTTGTCCAAAACAGGAGAGTATAGGGCATAGAAAGCCTATTATGTAAAGAATGAGTCTGTACATATTGGTAATTTAAGAAAGAAATATTTAGTGTACCTTATAACTACTCAATAATTCGCTCCAATCAAGAAGTTCATCTTTTTCAGACTTAACCAATGTATTGGCTTTTTGGAGCGATTTAAAGGCTGTAAGATTTGCGCCCATTGGACTTTTAATTTGTGGGCTGATTAGATAACTCGCCTCTGAAGCAGGAATCAAAACTCCTGGGTTATCAAAGTCATTTACCAAAAAAAGGGAGACCTTTTGTGTGTCAAAATCCTTGAGATGATTTGCCATACATTCAATGGCATCATACTTATAGGATTTTCCCTTTTTGGTTACTATTTGGGCGGCATGTTGCTGATCTACTATGGTCATTTTACAGAAATGACAGGCGTCAGATCCATAAGCCATTTTCGAAGGCTCTATACTACAACTTACTACTAAGCTTATTAAAAAGCTCACTAACAATATAGCGCTTAGTTTTTTCATGACCTTTCCTTTTTTAGAGCGACCACATAGGCCGTCAGGGTTAATGCCAAACCAGTAAGCATGAAATATGCTCCAGTAGCAGGTAGGGAAATGGCATTGAAATTAAGGATTTTTTTACTTCCAATAAGTGGTGGTTGATAGGCTTGACCTGGGATTTTAATGGCTGCTTTGGGGTTTAAATTATGGCCATAGTCATATTCCCATAGATAGAAATCATACATGCCTGCAATACCTAAAATTAGGATGAGTATAAACCATCCAAGGAATAGGTTTTTCTTACCACTGAATCCTATAAGGATTCCTAAAATTGACATTCCTGCAATTACAATAGGGAAGATTTCGAATTCTTTCATTTCTGTTGTGATCTCTTTCATCCCAACATAATGATTCATAAGATTGATATTTTGAATATCGCCCTTATTTGTTCCAGTTAGTTTTGTTATCCAGATGTCCATACCTAATGGAGTTGGATATTGCGGTGCTTCTAGGGTAATATTCCACAATGGGAATACGAATAAACTGAGAAGCAGGGCAGAACCTAAAATCATTAATATTTTGTGTAGTGATTTCATAACTGTTGGTTCTTTAGAGGTTTTAAAATATAGGGGACAAAAGGAGAAGCCCCCTATATTATTGATAGATGAATATCATCTAATCATAGCATTGTTATAGTTCTTCCTCGTCATCTTCTCCTAGAGACCAAGTAAGTGGTGTATTTGAATTTTTAGGAGATACGCGGATGTATCCTTGCATCTCTTGGTGTAATGCTGAACAGAAATCTGTACAGTAGAATGGAATAACTCCTTCAAACTGTGGTTTCCATAAAAGTGTCTCAGTTTGACCTGGCATTACAAGTATTTCTGAGTTACGAGCACCCATTACTGAGAATCCGTGCGGTACATCATAATCCTGTTCAAGGTTGGTAACATGCCAATATACATTATCGCCAACTTTGATTCCTTCAATATTATCCGGAGCAAAGTGACTTCTAATCATTGTCATATAAACATGAACATCATTACCATCTCTTACTACCTTCGTTTCAGATTCGTTTTGGACACCATAAGGATGTTTGTTTTCTTCTAATTCATAAATCTTACGTGACTTAGGAATAATCTTAGAAGCTTCAATACCCTGTGCATAATGCGGTTCACCAATAGTAGGGAAATCAAGCAATAATTTCATTTTCTCTCCACTAATATCAAACAACTGTGCTGATTGTGTTACCTCAGGTCCAGTAGGTAGGTATCTATCTTTGGTGATTTTGTTCAGTGCAACTAGGTATTTTCCGTTTGGATTCTTAGAATCTCCACCAGGAATCATCAAGTGACCGATAGAGTAGTAAGTAGGTTGTCTATCCACTACTTCCCAAGTTCCCAATTTCCATTTTACTACTTCAGAAGTAATAAAGAACGAAGTGTAAGCATTACCTCTTCCATCAAATTCAGTATGAAGTGGTCCTAATCCTGGTTGTTCAACAATACCAGCAATAATCTCATCCATTTTTAAGATAGGAATACCGTACGCATCACCAGCAAAGCTTTCGTTTTCGATAGCCTTCATCACTTTAGTGAAAGAGTGTACAGTAAGGTTGGCAGATAATTTACCATTCCCAACAATGTACTCACCAGATGGATCTACATCTACTCCGTGGGGAGATTTTGGGGTAGGAAGGAAATAAACTAATCCAGGGCAATCCGCTGGATCTAGAACACGAACAGTCTTCTTCATGACAGATGTAGCCATGTGGGTATGTTCATCGTATCTATTATGTGCATAATTAACTGGAACCTCTTTGAATTTACCTTGTTTGATATATTCTTCCGCTTTTTTCCAGTTAACTGCTGCGATAAAGTCTTTATCATTTTGAGATGCACCAACTTCCATCAGTGTTCCACTCTCTTCCGTATTATAAGTAGTAAAGAATGTCCATCCATGAGATTTCCCTTTTCCAGAATGCGCTAGGTCATAATTGAAACCAGGCATTAATATTTGGAAAGAAAGGTCCATTAGTCCAGATTCTTTGTCTACACTGATGTATGAAAGCATCCCCTTGAAGTTACCTTTATATTCCTTAATTGGCATATCTCTCTGTGGGTAAGGAACAGCAAATCTAGTTCCTGCTACAACATATTCTGTATTTTCAGTTGTAAAAGGCGAACTGTGATTCCCTCCACTATTTGGAATCTCAATGATTTCAGTTGTTTCAAATGTACTTAGATCAATTTTGGCAATACGAGGTGTATTGTTACCATTGATAAAAACAAATCGTCCATCAGTTTCACCATTCGTTTGTGACAATTCTGGATGGTGTGAATCATCCCAAGGGATGTGTCCAAAAGAGGTATTCAACATTGGTTTGGTTTCTTCATTGAAACCGTACCCTTTTTCCGCATCTAAAGAGAATACAGGAATTACTTTAAATAGTCTACCAGAGGGGAGCCCATACACTGACATTTGTCCACTAAACCCACCAGAAACCAATGCGTAAAATTCATCGTATTCACCCGGCTTAACATATACACTAGAGGCTGCATCCGATTCTAGTGCCCCTGAGTTTGAAGTAGTCTCTTGACTATTTCCTTGGCTACAACTTACAACTGTTGCTGACGCAATAGAAAGTGCAAGTATTGATTTGATTAGTTTTTTCATTTTTCTAGAATTTGAAAAATTACTCCTTAGTAGGAGGTAAGATTACTTTATCTACTACATGTACTATACCGTTACCACAAGGTACACTTGCAATAATTTTTGCTCCACCAACGTAAACTTCACCGTCTTTAACCTTTATATCTACATATTGGTTATTGGCTTGACCAAGCTTTTTAAAACGCTTTAGGAAGTCTTTTTTATAGTTTCCCGGAGTCGCGTGGTACTTAATGATATTGGATAAAGCTTTTTTGTTCTCTGGTTTAATAAGATGCTCTACAGTTCCCGCTGGCAAAAGGTTGAATGCCGCATCTGTAGGTGCAAATACTGTAAGTGGTCCTGCATTAACCAAAACATTTTCTAATTCTGCTGCTTGAACTGCTGCAACAAGTGTTTTGTGATCAGGTGAACCCATTGCAACTTGCAATATTGTTTGCTTTGAGACATCGTCTTTTACAAACGCTTGACCTTTATTGTTACCAGTTTTTTCTGTTTTTGGTTTCGCGATACTGGCAGCGCTATTTTCTTTTGGCGCGCTGTCGCTACAACTCAATAACATAACCGATATAGCAAATAAACCGGTCATCATTTTAAATAGTGATTTCATAGTAGGTTAATTTAGTGTTCGGAAAAATTCCAGAATATTTCTGGCTTCTTTTTCTGTTAAACTTTGGTTAGCCATTGGAGCACTATATTCCATTAATAATTGTTTAGCTATCGGGTTTTTCTTAACCATTTCATCTGGGTTAAGGATCATGTTCATGGTCCATTCTGGACTTCTTCTTTTTAGAACTCCTTTCATAGCTGGGCCAATGAATCTTTTGGATACTTTGTGACAAGCAGAACATTTTCCCTTGAACAATTTTTTCCCTTCAGCTACCATTGTCTGATCGATTTCAGCGGCTAATTCAACAGATTTTACTGGACCAATTCCTTTGTCATCCATTGGGTTTGAAGCTTCTTTTTTGACTTCTGTCTTAGCAGGGCCAGTCGCTTTTATGGTTTTCTTTGGGGCTTGATCACCACCACAACTCATTAATAAAAGAGTGGTTGATAGGATTAGTGTGAAGATGCTTTTTCTCATGGTTAATTACTTTTGTTAATGCAAAATTAGTTAAAAAAAGATAAAAAGGTCTTTTATTATGGAAAAGATTAATAAAATATTTAATCCTCATCAATATTTAATTAACTTTGGAGAGATAAAAGAAGAATAAATTATGCTGTCAACAGGTTGTAAATACGCTATCCGCTCTGTGTTATATATTGCATTGAACGCATCGGAAGAGAAGAAGATTGGAGTGAAAGAAGTTTCAGAAGTATTGGAAGTGCCCTTTCCTTTTCTTGCTAAGCTGATGCAACAATTGACGAAGGCGAAATTAATCTCATCTACAAAAGGGCCTAAAGGTGGCTTCTATTTGAATGAGCAAGACCAAAGTAGAAATGTTTTGGATATTATTAATCTCATGGATGGCATTGATAAATTCCAAGGTTGTTTTTTGGGCTTGTCAAAATGTGACCCCGCAAATCCCTGTCCCGTGCATTTTACGGTTGCTCCATTTAAAGAGGAGATAATGGGAAAATTTCGTGATAAGAGTATCATGGAGTTTGCGGCTGAAATAAGGTTAACGGGTAGGCATATTACTTTAAAGGATATAGTTTAAGTATTAGTCACTAATTTTTAAGATATTGTAGGTTGTTCGATTCTAGTATAGATATCCATTGAACTTACAGCCATGGGAATAAAGCGAGGAACCAAGTGTCTAGATTGTCAAGAGGAATTTGATCAATCAACTAATTATTGTCCAAATTGTGGGCAAAAAAATGATACTCATCAACTCAATCTTGCCTTTTTGATTAAAGAGGGGATGTCTTTTTTCTTTTCCTACGATTCCAAATTGCATAGAACCATTTGGGGTTTACTTAGCCAACCAGGGAAGGTTTCTACTCATTTTCTTGAGGGACAAAGACAACGCTATATCAATCCATTTAAGTTGTATTTCAGTATTTCCTTGCTGTTTTTCCTTTTTAATTCCATCAATAGTAGCTTAAGCTCTTTTAATGAGCATTCCATTTCCATTGAAGACAAACCAATGGATTATAGTAAATTAAACGAAAAGTCGTTTTTACAAGTAGCAGATAGTACAAAATGGGCACTAGAAAGGGATTCTTCTTTTCAATTCAAGGTGCAGAATGCTGGATTTATCGAACGCACATTTTTGTATTGCGATTATCAGGATTCTATTAAACAAACCAATGTTGACAGTGCCTTACTTGATCTTGGTTTAGATAATTCCAAATGGAATGTTTGGCATTATAAAAAGAGCTGGAAAATTTTAAACTTGTTCAAGTATCCTAAAACGTTGTTGGAATTATTTGTAAGTAAGATTCCTCTATTTCTAATGTTGTTGATGCCCGTATTTACACTATTTATGTATCTTTTTTATATCAGGCAAAAGAAAAGGTATATGGAGCATCTGATCTTTGTATTTCATAGTCAAACAACTTTTTTTCTATTGATGATTCTGAGTTTGATACCCGAAATTTTTATCTCCTTAGAAATGATCTGGATAGTTTTGGTAGTATTTCTAATCTACCTTTATAAAGGAATGCGCAATTTTTATACACAGAGCAGGTCTAAAACAATCTTTAAATTGATTAGTTTAATGGCGATCTACACTTGCTTAGTACTTGGTTTGTTTTTAATATCTATCCCTGTCATTCTTTTTGCTTAATTTTTGAACTACTTTTTAAAGGTGTTTGTTCCTACCTTATAGAGAATCTCTATTGTGAAATAAGGAATATTTAAATTATCTTCATGTTCGCAAAAAAGTAGATTGTTACCTTTGCGATAGAAATCGGAAATTATTAATACCTAAAAAATAATATTATGGCTTTTGAACTACCAAAATTGCCTTATGCATATGATGCATTAGAGCCACATTTTGACGCTATGACAATGGAGATTCACCACAGCAAGCACCATGCAGGATATACTGCTAAATTGAATGCTGCACTAGAAGGATCTAACTTAGCTGGAAAGTCTATTACAGATATTCTTGCTGAAGGAGAAAGCTTGAGTGGCGCATTGCGAAATAATGGTGGAGGTTACTTCAACCATTGTCTTTTCTGGGAAGTACTGTCTCCAAACGGTGGCGGAAAACCATCAGGGAAGTTGGCAGCTGCTATTGATGCTGCTTTCGGATCATTTGAAAACATGCAAACTGAATTCAACAATGCAGCGGCAACTAGATTTGGTTCTGGATGGGCTTGGCTATGTGTTGAAGGTGGTAGCTTAAAAGTATGTTCTACTGCAAACCAAGATAGTCCACTTATGGGATTAGGTTGTTCAGGAACTCCAATTATGGGGCTTGATGTTTGGGAACACGCTTATTACTTGAAATTCCAAAATAGAAGACCAGACTATATCTCTGCATTCTGGAACCTAGTAAACTGGGAAAAAGTAGCTGAGAACTTTGATGCAGCAATGTAATCAAGTTTAAATAACATAAAAAAAGCTCGTTTGAATATCAAACGAGCTTTTTTTTATACTAGTAGTTTAGCTTAAGCTTCCAAAGGGAACTCTGCTTTAAGCTGTGTAATCCAGCCTTCAATTCTTTCTTCTGATTGGTCAAATTGATTGTCCTCATCCAAGGCAAGTCCAATAAATACACCTTCCTCAATTTCACCTTTAGAATGCGTGTGCTCGTAACCTTCAGTTGACCATTTACCAACTATTTTAGCTCCGTTTTCAATAGCAATTTCCCCAATGATTCCAATACCATCAACGAAATAATCAGCATAAACATATTGATCTCCTAAACCGTATAAAGCAACTGATTTTCCAGATAAGTCAATTTTCTTAAAGTCTTCGAAAAAGTTGTCCCAATCACTTTGAAGTTGTCCATCATGCCAAGTTGAAAGGCCAAGGATAATCTTATCAAATTTAGCAAAGTCTTCTGGCTTAGCTTCATACATGTCGAATACTTCAACAACGTCCTCACCTAGCTTTTCTTGTATCTTAGTAGCAACTTCTTCAGTATTTCCGGTATCGGATCCAAAAAATAGTCCTATTTTTTCCATAGTGGTAATATTTGTAATGCAAAAATATCTAATAATTACCTCCTGTGCAATTCATTTGCTACTGAGTGGTCGTTGTTTTTGAAATAAGTACTGTTTTGCAAACTAAATCGTAAAAAATATTTAGGAATTCGAAAAAGGGTTAATTTTGCACTAGCAAAAAGATAGAAGACACTATGTTTGAGAATAAAGAACAAAGTAAAACCCCAATTACAGATTTAGGGGAATTCGGTTTGATTAAACATCTAACGAATGCTAATAAGAAAGTAAATGCAACAACCGTAATGGCGGTTGGTGATGATGCTGCGGTTATAGAGAACACCCAAGAGCAGACTTTGATTTCTACGGACATGTTGGTAGAAGGGGTGCATTTTGACTTGGCGTATGCTCCATTAAAACATCTTGGGTATAAGGCTGTGGCGGTAAATCTATCGGATATATGTGCCATGAATGCAATTCCATCTCAAATAACTGTATCTCTTGCGTTATCTAATAGGTTTACTGTTGAAGCTATAGAAGAGTTATATAAAGGAATTTACCTTGCTTGTGATACTTACGGAGTAGATCTAGTTGGTGGAGATACCACTAGCTCAAATGCAGGGCTTGTAATAAGTGTGTCTGTTATAGGGCAAGCGAAAGCTGAGGATGTTTGTTATAGACATATGGCAAAAGAGAAAGACTTAATAGTTGTTTCTGGAGATCTAGGTGCTGCATATATCGGACTTCAGTTGCTACAGAGGGAAAAGGCTGTATTTGAAGTGAACCCTAATATGCAACCTGAACTGGAAGAGAGACATTCATATATGTTGGAAAGACAGTTGAAGCCGGAAGCTAGAAAAGATATAGTAGAGCTGTTGAAAAAGATGGATCTAAAACCGAGTGCTATGATAGATATTTCTGATGGTTTGTCTTCAGAAGTACTTCATTTATGTGAAGATTCAAGTTTAGGTTGCAGAATCTATGAAAATAAACTTCCAATAGACCCACAGGTTGTAAATACAGCTGAAGAATTCAGTATGCATCCAAGTACCTGTGCTTTAAATGGAGGGGAAGATTACGAATTACTCTTTACCATTTCTATGGAAGATTTCGATAAGATAAAAGGGAATCCAAACATGACCGTAATAGGGCATATGACCGCAAAGGAGGATGGCGCTAATTTAGTCAGTTCTTCTGGAGACATGCTTCCATTGACCGCTCAAGGTTGGAGTTCAATAGAGAAAACAGAATAATTTAAAAGGGCTATTTGGAAGGAATTCTATTTAGCCCTTTTTAATGAAAATGTAAAAGTAGAACCAACTTCAGGTGTGCTTTGAACGTTAATTAAGCCTCCGTGAGCCTCGATTAAATGCTTGACAATTGACAGGCCTAATCCAGTTCCCCCGTCATCTCTAGACCTTGATTTAGAAACTCTATAGAAACGTTCAAATAATCTTGGGAGGTGTTCTTCTGCTATACCCACGCCATTATCCTTAACTTCTATCAAAACTCGATTGTCCATATCCTCAAAGGCAATTTTGACAAATCCTCCATCAACACCATACTTTATTGCGTTGACAAAAAGGTTTACCAAAACCTGCTTGATTTTTTCTGTGTCACATTCTACGTAAATCGGATAGATTGGTTCCTTTTTAAAAGAAAGAGTAATATTCTTCTTCTTTGCCTTTAGCTCAAGAAGCTCCAATACTTCCCTCACAATAGGGACAAGGTCCGTTTTTTGAAGGTCCACTTGTATAGCTTTAGCTTCAAGCTTAGTGATTTGTTCAAGATCTTGAACAATATGAATCATTCTTTCGACACTCTTATTGGCCCTTTGAAGATACTTTTCATTGATATTGCTATCATACAATGCGCCATCTAGCAAGGTTAGAAGATATCCTTGAATGTTGAAAATTGGCGTTTTTAGTTCATGGGAAACATTCCCAATAAATTCTCTTCTAAAAGATTCTCTTTCTCTCAGATCTTCTAATTCACTTTTTGTATCCTTTGCCCAGGCTTCTACTTGTCCCTCTACTGCAGAAATATTCGTTTCCCTATTGATAACCTCCTTTTGAGTACGATAGATATTCTTATAGATTAATCGAATTCTTTTCTTGATAAAATTATTAGTGATGTAAAAATATAAGATATACTGGCCAATAGATATGACGAAAGAGAAGGCAATTGTTGCCCAGAGGTGAATAGATATTCCCGTTAGTTTTTCTAGTACCTGTAATGATATAAAGGAGAGAATTCCCAGTACTAAGGAAATGATAAACCCCAATTCATTTACACTCGAAAATTTCATTTTAAATCAAATTTATAACCAACACCTTTAATGGTTTTGATATAGCCTTCACCAATCTTTTCTCTAAGTTTTCGAATATGAACATCAATTGTTCTTCCTCCAACTACAACATCGTTACCCCAGATATTAGAAAAAATCTCTTCTCTATTGAATACTTTACCTGGCTTTGATGCCATTAGTAGTAAGAGCTCAAATTCCTTTCTTGGTAATTCAATCTGCTTGTCATCCTTATAAACTAGGTATTGCTCTCTGTCGATCGCTATGTTACCTGCCTTTACAACATTGTCCTTTTTAGCGGAACCATTTTCGTTTTTCCTTCTTAAAAGGGCTTTTATTCTTGAGACTAGTAATTTCGGTTTAATAGGCTTTGTAATATAGTCATCAGCGCCGGCATCAAATCCAGCAATTTGTGAATAGTCTTCACCCCGAGCTGTCAAAAAGGCTATTAGAACATTGTCCATGTCTTCTTTAGCTCTGATCTGTTCACATACCTCAACGCCGTCCATTCCAGGCATCATAACATCTAACAAAATAAGATGTGGTTTTTCCTTATCGATAAAGGAAAGAGCATCTTTTCCGTTGCTGCAAGTAACTACCTTAAACCCTTCTTTTCTAAGGTTGTATCCTATGAATTCAAGGATGTCTGGCTCGTCATCAACTAATAGTATTTTGTAATCTTTTGGGTCCATTTTTATATAGCTTTTCCGCTAAGTTAAGTGGAATTTACACACAATAGTATCCAATTAACCCAACCTTAACATTGCGGAATGTAATATAACATCCAGTTAACAATTGACCGCCTTTTGTGAACGTAACTTTGCACTGAAATCAAATCAGAGTTCATTCTGAATGATAAATCTAGTGATAATTTACAAAACGGAATCATAAATTAAAAACGATGCACAGGTTAAAAAGTTTTTTTACAATACTAATGATAGTATGCTATACAGTAGTTATGGCCGAAGGGATTGTAAAAGGAAGAATTACGGACGCAAACAATCGGAATGAAGGGATTCCATTTGCCAATGTGATAGTTGAAGGAACTGCAATTGGTGGAACAACCGATATAGATGGTAACTTCATATTAAAAGTCGACGAAGGAGTGTATACTATTAAGGTTAGTTTTATTGGCTATAAAACGGTGAGCCTGGAAAATATAGTTGTTGAAACCGAAGTTGAAACCGAGATTAATGCAGCGCTGGAAGAAAGTGCTGAAATTCTTGCCGATGTTGTACTTAGCGCTAAGGTAGATTCTGAATCTGAGTCTACCTTATTGTTAGCTCAAAAGAAATCTGTAGCAGTAATTCAAAGTATTGGAGCAAAAGAGCTTTCTAAAAAGGGCGTTTCAAATGTTGCCGATGGAGTAACTAAGGTTGTAGGAATCTCTAAGTCCGGCTCGACGAAACAAATATTTGTACGTGGAATGGGGGACCGTTATAACAATGCCCTATTAAATGGATTGCCAATACCTTCTCCAGATCCAGATTTGAAAATGATTCCATTGGATATCTTCCCTGCTAAGGTTGTAAAACAACTTTCTATAGCGAAGGTGTTTTCTCCACAATATTATGGAGATTTTGCTGGAGCAACGGTAGATATTAAGACAAAGGACTATCCTGAAAAGAAATTTTGGGAAGTTTCATTTTCCACAAGTGTAAATTCGCAAACGATATTTAAAAATTTCAAAAGGTCCGATGGAGGTTCTCTTTCTTATTTTGGAATTAACGATGGAAGTCGTTCGTTATCTGATGCGATAAAAAATGATTTCAAATATAGTACGGCAAGAAATGGAAGCTCTAATCCGTTTTCCACAGGGCTTTCTCCGAATATTTATACTGCCATGCCAAATGTAAGCTTCTCCATAATGGGTGGAGACTTTTTTAAAATGGAAAATGGTAGAGAATTCGGTTACCTTACTAGTTTGAGTTATAAAAACAACAGTAGTTTCAATGATGGAACTATTCGGAACTATAGAACTCAAGGAAGTACTCGACTAAATTATGAATATGATAAATTTAATTTCTCAACGAATTTCACAGGGCTTTTGAATTTGTACACTGGTGTTGCTGATAAATATAAGATTAGATTCAACACACTTTTCATCAACGACACTAACGACAGCTATGAGGAGTATTATGGAGTGAATACAGATGCTTTGGATAGAAATATTCTTTCTGTAAGAGCAAGCTATACACAGAACAATGTGTGGGTAAATCAGTTATTAGCAGATGTTACTATTAATGATAGAATGAGATTGACATCAGGTGTTTCTTATAGCTTAGCTATGAGCCAGATGCCGGATAGAAAAAGTCTGCTTTATTCAGAAAAGGAAGATGGGTTCTCTATCTACAACCTTAATGATGGCGATAATAATAGATTTTGGTCTGAAATGACAGATCATGAGGTATCGGGAAGGGTGAAATTTGACTATGATATTGATAATAGGGCGAACGGAAAGGTAAGAACCAAAGTGTCTGCTGGATTTGATACGAGATCAAAATTCAGAAAATTTGATTCTTGGCAAGTGAATTACCTTTTTGATAATGCAAATAGCATTTCAACTGCCTATTCTGGTTTGGATGTGGATAATCCTGATGTTTATTATTCAGATGTGGAATTGGCGGATGGAGGTTTCACACTGAAAGCACTTCCAAACCCCTCTTCGGCTTATGAAGTAGATGCAATTCAAGTCGCTGGTTATGCTAATTTCGAACACGACCTTATCCCTGAAATACTTAAATTAAGTATCGGCGTTAGAGCAGAGCAAGGAATCCAAGAGGTGAGGTATAAAAAATTACAAGATTTATCGTCCAGCGAATTTAGAGTTGCTGAGCAGAATGATATGAATGTACTTCCAGCTTTAAATGTTCGATATGCAATGAGCGAGAAAAGTAATTTGAGATTTGCTGTTAGTAAAACAATCACTCGTCCAAAGTTTAAGGAAGTTGCTCCATTCTTATTTAAAGAATTCTTTGGTGGTCAAGAGTTTATTGGAAATCCAGATTTGATTGCTGGATCAAATTATAATGTGGATCTTAAGTATGAAATTTTCCCAGAGAAAGGTGGGTTAATTGCATTTACAACATTTGCTAAGTACCTTGAAAACCCTATTGAGAAAGTATTGAGAGGGGGAACGACCTATACCTATGACAATACCAAGGAGGCTTATATTGCTGGGTTGGAAGCAGAAGTTAGTTTTAAGGTGTATAAGAAGTTCTCTATGGGAACAAATGTTTCCTTTCTATATTCTCAAATCAATATGGGAGAGGACAATACCAATCTTAATACAAACCAAGAACGAGCCCTACAGGGCGCTTCACCGTTGGTTGTGAATTTCGATATTTCCTATAATTGGAAAAGAACAAGCGGATCTACCAACTTCACCTTGGTATACAATTATGTAAGCGAAAAGCTATATGCTGCAGGAACTGAAAATGCAGGAGACCAATTTGAACTTGGATTATCAAATTTGAACCTAGTAATTAAGAATAAATTGGCGAAGGATTGGAGTTTAGACTTCTCCTTGAACAATATCTTGAACCCATATACTAGAATTATTCAGGAAGTATCTTCGGCAGATAATACAGCTAGCGATCCATATAGAGAGGAGTACAATGGGGACCTTTTGATAAATGAGTATCAAAGAGGAGTCTCACTTGGAGTAGGACTTTCTAAGAAATTCTAAATAGATAAAATCATTTTTTTTATTACAAAAGGCCGTTACAAATAGTAGCGGCTTTTTTGGGTTTAAGGAAATGTAAAGAGGAGTCTATTATTTAACATGAAGCTAACAAAAACTTAGGGATTCTGTAACATAGATCACACGATCACTTAACACTTGATGCATTTCTTTGTAGTGTAAAAAAGAACTAAAAATGAACACAAATAAATTCAAAATGAAAACGTTAAATTTTCAACCAGTTAGGTTTATAACCCTAGGTCTAATAGCAGGTTTTGTAGCTGTATCCTGTGAAGATGACAAAAAGGAGACTACACCAGGACTTTCATCAGAGGCAATAATTTCTGGAGAAATCACAAACAATCGTTTATTGAGTAATGATACAACTTATTTCTTGACAGGAGGCGTACATGTGAAATCCGGTGCTGTATTAACGATTGATCCAGGTACCGTAATTAAATCAAATCCAGCAGAAGCTTCAGTTGCTTATTTATTAATTGAAAGAGGAGGGAAGTTGATGGCAGATGGAACAGTATCTCAGCCAATCGTTTTTACTTCAGGTGAAGACGCTCCTTCAAGAGGAGATTGGGGAGGTATTATTATCTGTGGTAAATCACCTATCAATAAAGGTTTAGAAGCTACTTCGGAAGTAGGAGATGCTCTTTATGGAGGAACCATTGCTAATGATGACTCTGGAATCCTAAGATATTTGAGAGTTGAATATACCGGTAACGCTATCAGTGATACTAAGGAGCATAATGGATTCTCTTTCAATGGAGTTGGATCAGGTACAATTGTAGACCATGTAGAAGCGTACATGGGCAATGATGATGGGTTTGAATTCTTTGGGGGAACCGTTAACGCAAAACACCTAATCTCCTATGGTTCAAAAGATGATTCTTTTGACTGGACCTATGGATGGTCTGGAAAAGGACAATACTGGTTGGCAATACAAGCAGATGATAAAGGTGACAGAGGAATTGAAGCAGATAACAATGGAGACAACAATGAAGCAGCTCCTTATTCCAATCCAGTTCTGTCAAATATTACATTGATAGGCGCAGATGATGCAGAAGATGAAGACAATACAGGCATGCGGCTTAGAGAAGGTACTAAGGGTGAAATTTACAATGCAATTGTAACAGGCTTCCCTAAGACCGGAGTGAGAGTATCAGAAGAGGTAACTACAGCTAATATGGTCGCCGGAGAGTTATTTGTTAAGCACTCTGTAGTATTTGGAAATACTACTAACTTCCAAGATTGTTCTGACTTCGAATCGGATACTACAAATGAAACTTCTTCAGTAAGTTTAACAAACGGTGTAGGAACAGTTGTTGGTGGATTTGATGTATCATCATTGGACAATTGGTTTGATGCTACTGATTATAAAGGCGCTGTTCAAGAGTCCGCTAATTGGACTACAGGATGGTCAATTGGACTATAATCCAAAACTAGAATAACAATATGGGGTTCCCCTCTCAGTCTTTGCTGTGAGGGGATTTTTCATTCTTTGATATAGATTCTAGGAACGCGTTCTGATATCCCTGTTAAGATTTCGTATGGAATGGTTTGAGCCGCTTTTGCCAACTGTTCTATTGGCCATTCAGGACCAAAAATTATAACCTCATCATTTACGGAAACTTCAAATCCGGATACATCTACCATGGTCATGTCCATGCAAATGGAGCCAACTATAGCACATGCTTTTCCTTGAATTAGAACTTGTCCCTTGCCATCACTGAGGCAGCGCATCAATCCGTCTGCATATCCAATCGGAATGATTGCAATTTTCATTGGAGAATCTGCAATATGGGCTCTGTTGTATCCAACGCTTTCACCCTCTTGGACTGTACGGATCTGACTTATATGGCTGATAAGTTTTGATACTGCTCTTAATTTACCTTTGCTCTTAGGACTATTCTCTATGCCGTAAAGACCTATTCCAAGTCGAACCATATCTGCATAGCCTTCTGGGTAGTTGAGTGTTCCTGCACTATTTAAAATATGCCTGATAAACCCTTTTCCGATCCTTTTTCCCAGATTCAGGCATGCGCGTTTGAAATTATGAATCTGTTCAAGGTTGAATGCAGTATCCTCTAAATTATCACTACTTGCCAGATGCGAGAGGACACTGGCCACCTTCAATTTCTTTGAGCCGCTAAGTATTCTTCCAAGCTGATCCACCTCGTTGAGGTCGAACCCAAGTCTTTTCATTCCCGTGTCTAGCTTTATGTGGACAGGGTATTTATTTGTGATATGTGTATCGTTTAGTGCACGCTCCCAAGCCTTAAGAAGCTCCATTGAATATATTTCAGGCTCAAGGCTATAACGCAACATTTGATCTATTTGTTCCACTCTACTGTTGAGGACAAGTATGGGCAATTGGATTCCTGAATCTCTCAATTGAACACCTTCAGATAAATAGGCTACGGCCAAATAATCGACCCTATTATATGCTAATTCCTGTGCGATTTCAATTGCTCCAGCACCGTAGGAAAATGCTTTAACCATGGCCATTATCTTGATGTCCTTTGGCAGTGTAGACCGATAGAAGTTTAAATTCTCCCGAAGAGAATTCAAGTTAATCTCTAGTCTTGTTAAATGGATCTTCTCTTTTAACCTACTATTGATTTCTTCTAGTTTGAATTTCCGAGAACCCTTTATAAGAATTGTCTCACGGCTCAATTGGTTGAAATTGAACTGGGATAAAAAATCATGGCTGGAAGCATAAAATATACTCTCCATCGGGAAGTAAGATTGGTATTTTTCAAGCTTTTTTCCAATGCCAATAAAATGTTTAAGATCCAAGGACTTTATCTGTTGAGCAATCGCTCTGTAAAAATCCTCTTCCTGATCTGCAATTTCTTGGAAATCCGATAATATTACGGATTTCGCACTTTTAAATTGGTTGAGGTAGTTGAGTGCTGCGTTTAATGCAGTAGCATCATTCGTGTAGCTATCGTTTATCAATTGGCATTGATTGATTCCAGCGTGAAGTTGAAGTCGCATATCAATGGTGGAAAGCGATTCAAAATTCTTGATCAGCTTATCGCTGATTAAATCCTGAGAACAGATTAGGCAGAAGCAATAAATGGCATTTTCAATGGACGCCTTATCAGTAAATGGGAGCATTATTTGATATTGCTCCTTTTTATATATGAATTGGATTTTAGTATATGGGTGACCTAATTCGATATTCTCTACAAAGAGACTTGCTTCAGTATTTTTGGTAGACCATGTATATTTTTGGACCTCTGGATACAATTTCTTGATAGCATCATTGACTAAAGGTTCATCTTCGCAATAGATAATTTTTTCACAAGCCTTAAACAGTTTCAGCTTCTCATAAATTTTCTCGTTAGGACTGCTGAAGTTTTTTTGATGAGCTTCACCAAAGTGACAAAAAATCCCGATATCTGGATGAACTATTCTTTGATGTAAATTCATGTCACCAGGTTGGGATATTCCGACTTCTATCAGCCCTAAATTATGCTCTTTCTGAAATTGTTTGATAGAGAGCGGCACGCCAATTTTAGAATTGAAACTTTTAGGGCTCTTTACAAGATCATATTGATCTTGTAGGAGTGAAAAAAGCCATTCCTTGATAATGGTTTTACCATTACTACCCGTTATCCCAATAACCGGAAAGTCGAATTGTTCTCTATGTGCAAAGCAGAGGTCCTGAAAGGCTGTTAGTGCATTCTTTACGAGGTATACATTCGCCTCTTTTGGAAGTTTTATGTTTGGATTCTCAATGACAAATGATCGCACCCCTTTATTGTATATCTCTTGGATATACTGATGGCCGTCCAGGTGATCTCCTTTAATTGCGAAAAAAATTTGATTATTGGCATCAATAGGGAAGGTCCTGCTGTCTATCAGGACATCCTTAATATACAAGTCAGCGTTTACCTTTTGTATCCACTCAGCCTTGCAAATGGAGGCAATATCTTTGGGGTAGAATAGCATGGATTATCTTTGAGTATTATAACACCTTCGGCATAAAGGTCGGTAATTATCTTGTTCTCCTAAAAGAATTCTATCTTGAATAGGGTTTATTCGCTTTGAATAATGAGCAATTTCGCCACAATCCATACAGATTGCATGCACCTTAGTGACAAATTCAGCACAAGCCATAAGTTGAGGGATCGGGCCGAATGGCTTACCCTTGAAGTCCATATCCAAACCTGCCAAGATTACTCTCGTTCCAGCATTTGCTAATTGACTACAAACCTCAACTAAGCCCTCATCGAAGAATTGGGCTTCATCAATACCCAATACGTCTACTTGATTTGCTTGTAGCAGTATTTGAGAGGAATGTGAAACGGCGTTAGAGGTTATTTCATTTTTATCATGTGACACAATATTCTCTTTTGCATACCGGTCATCTACAGATGGTTTAAATATCTGCACGTTCTGTTTTGCAATCTGTGCCCTTTTCAGCCTTCGTATTAATTCTTCAGTTTTACCTGAAAACATCGAACCCGAGATTACTTCAATCCATCCTTTTTTGAGATCTCTGTCTTGTTTTCTTTCTAGAAACATATAGGTCGATTGGTTAAAGCTTAATTTTTTCTATGAATAGAAATCTAGCTTACGGAATTGCTATTCATGTGACTCTTTGGCTGTTTATTTTGTGCCTTAAAACAGCTAATGAGATAATAAATGTACTATAAATTAAGATGCAAATAAAATATATTAGGCTTCTCGGGTTACTAGAGATTGGAATTCATTATGCTTCAGTTTTTATTGATTTCCACAATGTGGATTATTCAAAAGGGGGAATGATTCTGGCCAGCTAATCTTCTATAGTTCTGATGGGGTACTGAAAAATGATGTTTTAGTTAAGGTTGATAGAGTCTCTGGTACATAGAGAGGCCTATAACGCTAAACCAGTTTTGACAATTATAACAAGGTATCCTTATCTAAGAAGAAACATTTATTGGTGAAATATTGGATATGACATGCAATGAAAAGGAATGTTTAAAATTAAACGGAAAAAGGGTTTAAAATGGAATTCATTTAATAAATAATTCAAATAAATATTTTAATTTTATTTCGACAAACCTAAACCAGTAAGACCCCATTTCCAAAATGAAAATTAAAAAAGTATTAGTTGCTAATCGCGGTGAAATAGCCATCCGAATATTCAGAGCTTGTGTTGAGATAGGTATTAAAACAGTTGGTATCTACACCTTTGAAGATCGTTATTCATTACATCGTTATAAATCTGATGAGTCCTACCAAATAGGTAAAGACAATGAGCCTTTAAAGCCTTATCTGGATATTGATGAGATAATAAGGGTTGCAAAGCAAAATAATGTTGATGCGATACATCCAGGCTATGGATTCTTGTCGGAAAATGCAATGTTTGCTCAAAAATGTGAGGAAAATGGTATCATATTTATCGGACCTAAAGTAGAAGTTTTAAATGCATTAGGGGATAAAATCATGGCAAAGCAGGTTGCTGTTAATAATAATATTCCCATAATAAAAAGCAATACTGAAGACCTTGTAACGATTGATATAGCGCTGTCAGAGGCTGAGAAGATTGGATATCCAGTCATGCTAAAGGCTGCGTCAGGTGGTGGTGGACGAGGAATGCGCGTGATACGACTAAAAGAAGAATTAGAAAGTGCATTTGCTGAGGCAAAACGAGAGTCGCTGAATGCCTTTGGAGATGACACCGTTTTTTTAGAAAAGTACGTTGAAAATCCGAAGCATATTGAAATTCAGATTGTCGCTGATAATTTCGGTAATACGGTTCATTTATTTGAACGTGATTGTTCGGTACAGAGGCGTTATCAAAAGGTTATTGAGTTTGCACCTTCTTATGGTTTAGATCAAGAAACAAAAGATAGTCTTTATGAATACGCTCTTAAGATCTGTAAGGCAGTAGATTATAATAATATTGGGACTGTAGAATTCTTATTAGATGAAGATGGGAGTATTTACTTTATTGAAGTTAATCCCAGAATACAAGTAGAACACACTGTCACTGAAATTGTGACAAATATAGATTTAGTTAAGGCTCAATTATTTATTGCTGGAGGCTATAAACTTTCCGATCAGCAAATAAAAATTAAAAATCAAGAAGCAATAAAGGTCACGGGGTATGCATTACAATGTCGTATTACCACGGAGGATCCTTCCAATGATTTTAAGCCAGATTATGGGACTATATCAACCTTTAGAAGTGCTTCAGGATTTGGGATACGTTTGGATGCCGGTAGTTTATATCAAGGTGTAAATGTGTCTCCTTTTTTCGATTCGATGCTGGTTAAAGTATCTGCCAATAGTAGAACATTAGATGGCGCTTGTAGAAAGATGCAGAGAGCTTTACTTGAATTTCGAATTAGAGGCGTTAAAACCAATATAAACTTTTTAGATAATATTTTAAAACATCCAACCTTTAGGGCTGGGAATGTTACAGTTAACTTTGTTAAGAATGAGCCTTCACTATTTAAGTTTACTGAATCTAGAAATAGAACAAGTAAGTTAGTTGAAATTTTAGCAGAAACTATTGTTAATGGTAATCCCGATATCAAGAACAAAATTGATAATAAGACATTCTTAAAACCTAAGGTGCCAAGTTTTGATAAATCATCTACCTACCCAAAAGGGACTAAAGATTTGTTAACTGAGCTTGGACCAGAAAAGTTTTCGCAATGGTTGAAAAATGAAAAGAAAATTCATTTCACAGATACCACAATGCGGGATGCACATCAAAGTTTATTGGCAACTCGAATGCGTACTTTAGATATGGAACAAGTAGCGGAAGGTTTTGCAAAAAACCATCCGGAGATCTTTAGCATGGAAGTCTGGGGAGGAGCTACATTTGATGTGTGTTTACGTTTTTTGCAAGAGAACCCTTGGGAACGATTGAGAATATTACGAAAAGCCATGCCGAATGTGTTATTACAGATGCTAATAAGAGGATCTAATGGCGTTGGATATACAGCATACCCTGACAATTTAATCGAAAAATTTGTTGAGCAATCATGGGAAAACGGCGTAGATGTTTTTAGAGTGTTCGATTCTTTAAACTGGATGAAGTCTATTGCGCCATGTATAGAACATGTTAGGACTAAGACAAATGGGCTAGCCGAAGGTTCTATATGTTATACAGGCGATATACTGAATCCTAATAAATCAAAATACGATTTAAATTATTATATACAGTTAGCAAAAGACATTGAAAATGCTGGCGCACATATATTGGGGGTAAAAGATATGGCTGGTTTATTAAAACCAAATGCTGCATTTGAATTAATTTCTGCATTAAAATCGGAAATTAATATACCCATTCACCTACATACACACGATACGTCTTCTGTACAAGCAGCTATGTATTTAAAGGCAGCAGAAGCTGGTGTCGATGTAATAGATGTAGCATTAGGAGGCTTGTCTGGCCTTACCTCTCAACCAAATTTCAACTCTATATTAGAAATATTTCGTTTCCACGAGCGTGAAAATGATTTTAACACAGAAAAGCTTGCGGAATATTCAGATTATTGGGAGTTAGTAAGAAACTATTATTATCCTTTTGAATCTGGATTAAAAGCAGGGACGGGAGAAGTTTACAAGCATGAAATACCTGGTGGACAGTATTCAAATTTAAAGGGTCAAGCCATAGCTTTAGGTTTAGAAGACAAATTCCCTGAAGTCACTAAGATGTATGGAGAAGTAAACAACCTTTTTGGAGATATTGTGAAAGTAACGCCTAGTTCTAAAGTAGTAGGAGATATGGCACAATATCTTATTAGTAACAATTACACGACTCAAGATGTACTAGATAAAGGAGACACGATGTCCTTTCCTCAATCTGTGATAGGCTTCTTTAAAGGTGATTTGGGACAACCGGTGGGTGGATTCCCTGAGGAATTGCAGAAGATTATATTAAAACAAGAAACACCCTATACAAATAGGCCAAATGCTCATTTGGAACCAATAGATTTTGAAAGTGAATTCGAGGTATTTAAGCGCACTTTTTCTACGGGAATGGGTAGAGCGTTAGAAATAACAGATTTCCTTTCCTATAAATTGTACCCTAAGGTATTTACAGAAGCTCATAACAAACACATGAAGTATGGCAGCGTGATGAATATCCCAACCAAGAATTTTTTCTATGGTATGGAGGTAGGCGAGGAGATCATGGTGGAGCTAGATAAAGGTAAGAATGTTTTGATCTCATTAGTCTCTGTAGCAGAGGCAGATAGTGAGGGGAATGTTGGAGTCTTATTTAAGGTAAATGGACAATTGAGGAATGTGATTGTTAAGGATGAATCTATCAAAATTTTTAAAGTAGAGAATGTAAAGGCAGAAACAGATAACGAGAAGGAAATAGGTGCACCATTACAGGGGTTACTTTCAAACGTCTTTGTTAAAAAGGGGCAAAAAATAAAAAAGAATGATCCCTTGTTTGTCATTGAGGCAATGAAAATGGAAACAACCGTTATGTCACATTTTGAGGGCGTTATTGATAAGGTGCAATTAAAGTCTGGAGTAATGGTAAATACGAGTGATCTAATTATCGTTTTAAAATAAACATAGTTTTGGTAGCGTAGGTTCTAGCCTCGTTATAAAAATTTCATAATTGAAAAGCAGCCTTTGAATTTGTATTCAGAGGCTGCTTTGTTTTATAGTATATCATCATTTGAAGTGGAATAAATTATTAGAACCAATACTTGTTTTGTTTCTAGGGATATAATGGCCGATCGGTTAAAACTAAAAACATTTTCATGAATAAAAACCTAGCCTATAGAGCTTCCATTCATGTAGTTTTTGGGCTGTTTTTTTGTAACTTAAAACAGCTAATGAGATATTTAATGTAATATATATTAAGATGCTAATAAAATATAGTAGGCTGCTGGTGTTTCTAATGGTTGGAATTCTGAATGCTCAAGTTTTTGATGATTTCCAAGATGGGGATTATTCAAATAATCCTGTTTGGTCTGGGGATACAATGGACTTTAAAGTGAACAATGATTTTACACTGCAATTATTTGCAGATCCTCCTAGTGGATTATCTCGTATTTATACCGTAAATCAAGCAATTAGTAATGCAATTTTTGAATTCAATATAAAGCTTGACTTTAACCCATCTTCTCAGAATTATTTAGAAGTATACCTACAGGTAGAGGGCGTTGATTTTGAAACTTCAGATGCCGTTTTTCTTAGAGTTGGAGATAGTCAAGATAGAATAGGGTTATTCAAAAGGGTAAATGGTTCTAACGAATTAATGTTCGATAGTTCTGATGGACTATTAAATAATTCTGAAAATGATGTCCAGGTTAAAGTTACCAGAAATTCTGGAGGTTTATGGAAGGTTGATATTGCTTTAAACGGGGGGCAAATGGAGACCATTGGTCAAGGGATTGAAGTAGGCATGTTGTCGACAAATTATTTTGGATTCGATTGTCATTATACAAGCACCAGGAGTACGAAGTTCTATATAGATAATATTCAAATTGAAGGGAGTCCATTTTTAGATATAGAGGCTCCGGAGGTTATAGATTTTCGGAGGTTGGATTCATTTCAGGTGCTTTTGAATTTTAATGAGCCATTGGATACTCAATTTATAGTTAGTGAAATGTTTCAGATGGAGCCTGCAGGGAATGTGAAATCTCTTATATATAATGTCCTGGATTCAAGTGTTGTTTGTGAAATAAACCAGTTGGATTGGAATCAGGAATCAAGCATTAAAATAGGGCCTTTACAAGATCTTTCAGGAAACAGCTTAGCGGACACCAATTTTTCAATAAGATGGCAAAAGATATACCCGAGTGACCTTTTGATAACAGAGATAATGTTTGATCCTGAACCGTCCGTATACCTGCCTGAATTTGAATATATAGAATTGTACAATACTAAAGATTACCCATTGAGTTTGGAGGGCGTTCAATTATCAATAGATGGGAAGACTACGGTGTTTGGTATCGACTCTATTTTACCAAAATCGTATCTCGTTGTTGGAAGTATGGCGGAAGAGGTTATGCTATTAGGTGTTGATCAATACATAGCTTTGGGATATTTCCCATCAATGAGTAATACAAGTAGTTTCCTCTCACTCAAGACGGCTGAAAATGTATTTGTTCATGGGGTGAAATATGATAAGTCCTGGCATATTAAAGCTAAACAAAATGGAGGTTGGTCACTTGAAATGATTGATCAAGAATTATATTGTTTGTCGGAGGAAGGATGGGCTTCTTCAAGAAGCTTACAGGGAGGATCTCCAGGCAGGATGAATGTCGCCTTGGATTCTATGATTGATCTACAAAATGAATACTATTTGGAGGTGAATGGAGTGCAGGAAATTGTACTTACCTCACTATTTGTAATGGAGGATCCAAATTGGGAAGACCCCAAAAGTTTTGTGCTAAATGGTGAGTATAGAGTGAATGAGGTAGAACGGGTTTCTGAACGTAGTATTTTGTTAAGAACAGATATGCCACTGTCTTTAAGAACAGGGTATCAATTGGGAATTACTTTCTTGTCCAATAATTGCTTGAATGAACAAGAAGGGGGAGTCCTAGTGAATTTTAGTCTTCCCGAGATGCCGAAAGCTGATGAAGTAAAAGTCTCTGAAATCTTATTTAATCCTTTAGATGGGAAAGAGAAATTTATTGAGTTTGTTCATGAAGGAATGTATCCTATAGATTGTTATGATTTGCTTTTAGGGCAAAAAAATGAAGCCGACCATACCTGGAGTTATTACAATATTACAGGAAATCATGAAATATGGTATCCAGATGATTTCTTGGTTGTGACTACATCAGTAAATGGTCTTCGGGATCAATACAATTGTGGTGAAAGGGTTAAAATCATCGGTTTGAAATCCTTTCCTAGCTTACCTATTTCAGGAGGTCAAGGTGGACTTTTTAGACGTAATCACATAGCCTTAGATACCTTTTGCTATGAAGACGATTGGCACGCTGGACACCTGCTAAGTACGAAAGGAGTTTCCTTGGAGCGGATAGATTTCAATGCCAATCCTTGTCTTGAATCAACGTGGGGATCAGCCTCAGAAAATTCGGATTATGCTAGTCCAGGATCTGTCAACAGTTATCATGAGATTTCTAATAATGGAGCTCGGCTATCTATTTCTTCAGATATCCTTGCTCCGAATTTGAAATTCTATGAAATAATAATTTCTTTCAACCTCATTAGTCCTGAAGAAAAACTATCTATTGAAGTTTATACCATAGATGGTATCCTTATAGCGGTTTTAGCTAGGAATAAATTCGCACTAGGGAAGGGTAATTTACAATGGACTGGTGAAGGCCTAGCAGTGGGAAGTTATATCTTGATGGCGGCCATTGAAAAAAATGGAAAGCAGGTGATTAAAGAAAAATGGCTGATTAATATTCGTCTTTAATTAGCGTGATGACTAAATCTGCTACCTCTTTGGGCTTTTCAAAAGGGAATAGATGACCGCCTTCAAAAGGGGTAAATGTTGCGGATGGAATCAAGGCTTCTAATTCCGAAATACCGTCTAATCGGCTATCGAATATTTCACCACTATTGGCAAAAATATACTGTACAGGAACGGAAATGGAAATGGGTTTTTCAAAAGAAGGGATGGTGCAAAAAATGGTATACTCTAGTTCTTTCGGAAAGCTTAATGCGACCTTTCCATTTGGGAGTATGGTGAAGGCGCCCTTTAGGTAATCTTGAAAGCATATTGGATGAAATTGTTGAAAGAGGCTTTTCCCTCTCAAAACTCGTTCAACAAGTTCCATTGAAGGAAAGATGTCTTTCCGGATTTTAGCCTTTTGTGCTACAGATAATACGTCATGAACTGAGCCTTCCTTTTGTTTTTGTTGAATAGAAAGTCTCAATCCATGCCCCATGATTGGAGGGTCCATCAATATAATTTTCTTAAATAATTCAGGTTTTTTCTCGGCAGCTAATAGCATGAATACAGCCCCCATGGAATGACCTAAACCAATGACAGGTTCTTGGTATTTATTTTCAATGAATGAAATTAGTTCATCTCGAAGTTCAGTCCATCCGATAGATATATTCGCTAGATTCTTCCCGGAAAATGGAATGCTGTCAATTTCATAATCCACGAACTGCTGAAAGAAAAAATCATAGCAGGAAGATGGAAATCCGTTAGCGTGAGAAAAAACGATCTTATTGGACATGAATGAGGTGTTAGGAAATTGGGAGCTAGTGCTCCCAATTATAATTGTTCATATCTTCTACAAGGTGTACAAGAAGATCAATGGCTAGTGCAACATCGTCTTTATGTACCATCTCAATTACTTGGTGTATATGTCTCGTTGGAATTGAAAGGGCACCTGCAATTGATCCACCGGCTGTGAAACGTTGGATTGCTGCTGTGTCTGTCCCGCCAGCTGTTAGGATTTCTGGTTGGAATTTTATTTTATGCTTGGTCGCGGTAGCCTTCATAAATGCAACCATTCTATAGTCGCAAACGGTTGCCGAATCCATTATCTTAACGGCTACACCTTCCCCAAGAGAGGTTACCTTCTCATGAGCTGCCGCTCCAGGAACATCAAAGGCAATAGTAGTGTCAATGGCAATTCCAAAGTCTGGCTGAATAGCAATGGCAGAAACTTGGGCTCCCCTTATACCAATCTCCTCTTGGACTGTAAATACAGCGTAGAAATCATGGGCAGGATTCTCCAAGCGTTTGAAAGCTTCAAGAAGAACGAATACAGAAATTCTATTATCTAGGGATTTACTATTTATGCAATCTCCCATCTCTATTAGGGCACGCTCTCTAGTAATTGGGTTCCCTATTTCGATCCATTTTTCTACTTCCTTTTTGGACATTCCAAGGTCAATGAAGTAGTCTGTGGTCTTTGGAGATTTAGTTCTCTCCTCCGGCGACATAATGTGAATAGGCTTTGATCCCATTACGCCAATAAGATCCTTCTTCCCATGAATAATAACGCGCTGCGCAGTCAAGGTTTTTGGATCGAATCCACCTAAGGTATGAAATCTAAGAAACCCATTATCGTCAATGTGTGTGACAATAAACCCGATTTCATCCATATGAGCCGCAGCCATTATTTTCTTAGCGCCGGACCCTTTTTTAACAGCAATGACATTCCCCATATTATCGACCTCTAAGGTGTCAGCATATGGCTTAATTTCTCCAAGGATAAAATCTCTAATTTGCTTTTCAAAACCAGAAGCTCCTGGTTTTTCGCAAATGGTTTTTAATAATGGAATATTTAATTCTTTAGTTTTCATGCGTCTTGGTTTATGAAATCACACTTAGTTTAATCATATTCGTCATTCCTTGTTCTAGGATCGGCATACTAGCAACGTTTACTACGTAATCACCATTATTTAATACGCCTTCTTCTTTAAGCATGTCGTGGACTTCATTAATCGTTTCATCTGTACCAATAGCGTTATCGTAAAAATACCCATTGGTTCCCCAAAGTAAGCTCAATGTATTTAGAATTTTTCGATTGCTGGTAAAGACACAGATTTGAGCATCCGGTCTATGACTTGCAATTTTAAATGCGTTGAATCCAGAATGGGTCATCGAAATGATTGCTTTTGCCCCAACTTGATCTGTTAGCTTACAGGCGTGGTAACAGATGGAGTTAGAAATATACCTTTCATTTACCTTTACTGGAGGGTTCTCGGGTTTTATTAATTCCTCAGAGCTCTCAACTTCTGCTATAATACTGCACATCGCTTTTATTACAGCGACAGGAAATTTACCCACTGATGTTTCTCCGGATAACATGACTGCATCTGCACCATCATATACAGAATTGGCAACATCTGTAATTTCTGCTCTGGTAGGTGTCATACTCTCTATCATGCTTTCCATCATTTGGGTAGCTATGATAACAGGTGTAGAATTTCTTCTACATCTACGTACGATTTTCTTTTGAAGACCAGGAAGTTGCTCCATAGGTACTTCAACACCCAGATCCCCTCTGGCAACCATTACAGCACCGGAAATTTGGATGATTTCATCCAATTCTTCAATAGCTTCAGGCTTTTCAATTTTCGCTACAACTCTAGCACTAGAATTTCTACTTCTGATAATACTTTGTAGGGAACGGACGTCGTCTGCACTTCTAACAAAGGATAATCCAATCCATTCAATATTCTCCTTAAGGGCAAAAATTAAATCTTTTAGATCCTTACGTGTCAAACTTGGAATCGAAATCTTTGTATTGGGAAGATTGACCCCTTTTTTTGATTTAATTGGACCACCATGAATAACTTTGGTTTTTACTTCGTCTAGCCTATTTGTAGCAGTGACTTTAAGTAAAACTTTCCCATCGTCTATCAGAATCCTATCTCCCTTTCTAACGTCTTTTGGGAAATCTTGATAAGTGATATAGACAGAATCTTTATCACCAACTTTCTCCTTGTTTGTTAGGATGAATTCTTCACCATCATTAATTACTAGGCCCTCTTCAACCAAGCCTAATCTTATTTTTGGTCCCTGTAAATCGCCTAGGATTGCAACATTGGTATTCAGTTCTTCGTTTAACTCTGCCACAGTTTTGATCATTTCTCTAGCATCTTTATGAGAGCTATGAGAGAAGTTGATCCTTGCAACGTTTAACCCAGCCAAAATCATCTCTTTGATCTTCTTTTTATCAGAAGAGGCAGGTCCTAGTGTCGCTATTATTTTAGTTTTCTTCATGTTTAATGTATCAAGAGATTTTCTTTGGACTTTATAGTCGAAATATCCAACTCGTAAATGGCCAATACGTGTTTGATAAGTTTAATGTTTTGAATAATTTCCTTTTTCTCCGTATCACTGAGAGGGTGGTGGACCTGGAGAAAGTAATCAACCTTGTTGTGCTCTTCAATCAAAGTATACTTTTGCCTTCTTGTGTTTTTTAGCCCAACAAATAAGCTCCCTTCTAATTCTTGACTATCTTCTTCTACATCAGTTTCATGCTTGTTTGCATGTAATAACCAAACAGAATCATTCGGCTTGTCGTCAAAAGAATACAATGGAAAGGCGATTTCTCCCGCTTCTTTTTCTTTTTTTACTAGGATATCCACTTTACTTCTTCCAAGGCTAGATTGTAGCTTCTTGTTGATGAAATAGCATAATTTATAGTGGTTTATCCTTCCGCAAATAGCAAAAAGATGAAAGTCATAATCGTACTCAGCCTCAATTGTAAGGGTGCGTTTAGCCATGAGATAAAATTAAATTTATTGCGGGAATTATATAACAAAAAGCGTAATAATTTGGATGAATGGTGAAAACAATATTTTATTCTTACCTCATACAATCCCAAAAGGTGAAATAAATGCAGTTATATCCTCATTTTTGGGGATGAAAATGGAGCGGACAATTGAAATTTATTCCTTGGAAATGATGGAATTAAACCTCTATGAATAGTTTAAAATCGTATGAAATGGCTTGAATTTAGGCCTGTTAGAAAATAATCTAAGATGGTTAAATGTGTTAAAGCCTATAAATTAGGGAACTAAAGGGGAAATCTTCATGAATAAATGTTACGCAGAATAAAAAAAAATCTCTACTTTTACTTTCTTATTATTTTTAAACTGAAAAACACCATGCTTAAGCGTCTTTCGATTTTAACATCATTCTTTTTTCTGCTAACTGCAGCATCTACTAGCTTATTTGCCCAATGTCCAGAACCTGACTCTCTTGAGGTCCTTTCTGTTACTGATGTGACAGCAAACCTTCAATGGGTTATTAATGGTTCTGAAGGAAGTTGGGACATTGAAATAGTGGATTTAACGCTTGGAGAAAGTGCCACTGGTACACCAACCTCCATTGAATTGTCCAATACTCCTTTAATCTCTGGTCTTATAGCAGATCATGAGTACGAAGTATGGGTTCGTGCTTTTTGTGGATTTGGAAATACTCCTGAAAACAGTATATGGGTAGGACCTACTCTTTTTTCTACAGATCCTTCCTGCTTCCCAGTAGGTGATATTGTAGTTACCGATATGGATACAACGGACTTTACTATAGAGTGGTCCGCTGGTGGTGATGAAACACTGTGGAACCTAGAAATCGTAAATACTACGATCGGTGATACGCTAACTTTTACACCAACAAGTACCGGGGAGATAGATAGTACATTCAATTTCACCAATTTACTTCCTGGAAATGATTACCAAGTTATTGTTCAGGCAGATTGTGGAGTAATTGATGGGGAAAGTGCTTGGTCAGATACCTTATTCGTTACAACAGATGATTTGTGTATTATACCGGGAGATTTGATGTTAACTAATTTATCATCTACAACTGCTTCAATTTCGTGGACTCCTCTAGATGGAGAGTCAAACTGGGAAATTGAAGTTGTTGACATTACAGCAGGTGATACTCAAGACGGTGTCGCAGATTATTTTGCCTTTACTACACCGGATTATTCTATTATAAATTTGTTGCCAGATAATGAGTACTACATTTATGTACGTGCAAATTGTCAAGGGTCAGATGGTTTTTCGGAATGGACGGAAGAGTTGGGGATATTTACCTACTGTGCACCATTTTCAATGCCTTTTGGTGAGACTTTTGACCTTAGTCCATTAAATTGTTGGACGACTGTTATCAATGGAATAAATATTTCGGTTGATGTAAATAACGATGACGTTTTTGCAAGCCCTGATGGGAATGGAGGTAATGCCACGCTTACTTCTCCATTAATTACCAATGTTGGACCATCAAGAGTTTACTTCGAATGGTCTCATAACTTTATAGAAGCTCCAGATAATGATTCACTAGCCTTATATGGTTCATTCAATGGTGGAGGAACTTGGAATTTATTATGGGAGAGAACAGGTGAGGATTTAGCGTCTAATGATGGTGCAGGGAATACTTTTCCTGGATCCTATAAATCTGAATATGTACCATTATCAAACGCATACAATAATAACGATATATCATTTAGATTTGCATTTGGGTCAGAGGGATACAGTTCAGGAGATACTTGGATAGATTCTATTGGTGTTGAACTAATGCCTGCATGTAACTTCCCATATAATATGGCTGTTTCTAATGTAGGAGAAACAACTGCCGATGTTGATTTTGATATTTTTGGATCAGGTGTTACTACCTATGATTATGAAATTGTCCCAGCTAATCTAAACCCTTCTGGAATTGCTACTGGAAGTGTTAATTCAGGGATAAACAATTTCAACCTAACGGGACTTACTCCTGGTTCTGTTTATTCTTTATATATGATGGCAAACTGTTCCCCAACCAACTCAGATTGGATAGGACCAGTAACCTTTACAACAGAATGTGCTAGTTTAACAGAATTTATTGAAGGCTTTGAGACTACGGATGCTGCCGAGGTGCCAATGTGCTGGTCAAATATTGATCCGGGAAATGGAGACGCTTTCGTTATAAACGGGAGTCAATTTACAGGAAATAAGAGTTTTAGAATGACCAATAATAATTTGGTGGATACAGCCGTGAAGCTCACGCTAGTGTCTCCAGAGTTGTCAAATATTAATGGAGGGACAAATTGGTTAAGATTCTATGCTAGGGCTTTTAATAATGCGGGATTAGACATTGGAACATTGTCAGACCCAACGGACATCAATACTTTTTCTTCATTCGAGGCGGTTACTTTAACTGGAGTTTATCAAGAATTCTTTATAGACTTTTCGAATTATGTTGGAACCGAGGATTATATCGCCATCCGTATGGTTGCACCAAATACAAATTCGACTGTTAATTTGGATCTGGTTAAATGGCAAGAAATACCAACTTGTTTTCCTCCAGATGACTTTTCCTTTTCAAATGTAGATACTACATCATTTGAATTGGATATAAATCCTGCTAATTCAGGAGATACTTTATTTGAAGTTTCAGTGGTTAATGTTACTAATAATGAGTCCTTCTTAGAAATAGTGACAGATACGGTTTCATTGACAGATAGCAGTATTGAAGGATTGAATCCAGGAACATTTTATGAAATTTATATTCGTACAGTATGTTCTCCAACTGATTTTAGTGAATGGACATTTGGATCAACTATCGGTACGCATTGTGTCGCAACGGATACTATCACAGAAGGGTTTGAAATCTTAAGTCCAATTAATGACTTTCCTATTTGTTGGATACCCTTTGAATCAAATGATATGATGTTTTCAGTGTCTAGTACTTGGCCAAATAATAATGGAGCTAGACATTTAGATATATATGGACAGAACTTTGCACCTGCTGGTGGAGTCGCGATGGCTTCAACACCTGCGTTAGATAATATTGCTAGTGGGACAAAATGGCTTAAGTTTTATGCACGAAATTACAACGCAAACACAACCTTTAAAGTAGGGACAACAACAGACCCATTAGATCCTTCAACCTTTGAAGAGCGAATGACAATTTCTGTTGGATCTACTTATCAAGAGTATACAGTACCGTTTGCAGATTATGTAGGAGTTGGTGAATATATCACGTTCTATACAGAGTCTGATGGTGGTGTATCCAATGGATTTAGGATTGATGATGTAAGTTGGGAAGATGCTCCAGAATGTGGCGAGCCTGTCGGATTGAATGCTGATACTTTATTGGCTAATGAAGCGACAATTTCATGGTTTCCTGTATCTCAGGATACATTGTGGTATTTGGAAATAGTTAATATCCCTGGAAATACGCCAACTGGTATTCCTACCGATACATCAATGAGTACTAGTTATTCTTTTGATAACTTAATCCAGAATGAGATTTATGATGTTTATATTAAATCATCTTGTACTGGTGCAACTTGGGCTGGTCCTTTAACTATTGTAACTTTATTTGAAAATAATGTTGCAGTGAGTGAAGTGCTTAGTCCTTTGGATGAAGACTGTGGCTTAACTGCCAATAGTGAAATAGTAATTGAAGTTGCGAATACTGGAGGGTCTATGCAGACAAGTATTCCTATTGAATATAGTTGGGATCTGACTAACTGGATACCTGCAGGAGACTTTACAGACACCTTATTAGGTGGAGAAACAGGAGTATATACTTTACCAGGAACATTTGATTTCTTAGCTGCTGTTGATTCTAATTTTTGGGTAAGAACCAATTTGGTTGGAGATAGTGATAACGGTGACGATATACTTCATAGTGAAGTCACAAATAGTGGAGACACCTGGTTGAATTTAGAAATAAACTTTGGCTCTGGAGCAACAGAAACACAAGTCCTTATTTTGGATAGTATTACTGGAGATGAGGCGTATGAATTAATAGCAAATACAGTGGCTAATTTTTCTACTGTAGAATATGCTGTATGTCTTTTTGCGGGAGCTACGTATGAATTCCAAGCCATCGATCAATGGGCTGATGGATGGGAAGGTGGTACTTACAATCTTACTGCTTGCGGTGGAATAACTTTAGCAGATAATGATGGACTTTCTCCAGATGACGGAGTTGGACCTCCTCCTTGGATTCCCACAGTTGAAACTTCTGAATTTTTCTTCTTAGAAGGATGTGCAGATTATAACCTAAGTATTACAGACATTGGTGGTCCATATAGTAATTGTGGACTAGATACTAACGAAACTTTTGAAATAACAATAGTCAATAATGGTATTTTAGATTTGGATTCTGCAGATGCTGAATTGCAAATAAACTTCAATGGCAATGGATTTGTAACATTATCAGACTTCCCTAACGGGCTTGCTCCTGATTCAAGTATCACATTTACAACTGACGAATATGATTTGAGTACTTCAGGTTTATATACTGTTGATGTATCTGTAGTATTTGCTGCTGATGAATTTATGGATGATAATACCGCTTCTTTTGATGTTGTGAATGCACCAACGTTAACTTCAGATACTTCGAATTTTGATGTGAATAACGGACTTTGGTCAAATGACTTTAATGTTCCAGGAGGTTCTTCTTGGGAATGGGGTGTACCAACTACACCTATTTTGTCAGCTGGAGCTTCAGGAAGTGTTTGGGCAACTGGATTGTCTTCTACAATAACACCAAATGAGGTCTCTTATGTGGAGTCACCATGTTATGATTTCTCGGCTTATAGTTTCCCTCCAGAAGTATTATATGATTTTATTTTCGACGGAGGAACAGCTTCTGTTCAGTTACAAGTAAGTACTGACGGTGGAGCGAACTGGGCGAATATGCAAAGTTTCTCTAATACTGCTGTATGGACTCAAAATGTACACTTACTAACTACTTTCTTAGGGGAGTCTGATGTAAAGTTCAGATTTAAGTTTGATTCCGGAAATGCTAATGGTGTTGAAGGTTTTGGATTTGATAACTGGGAAGTAATAGAGCACATACCTTACACGGATGCTAGTTTGTTAGATCTTGAAGTTGGCGGAACGTCAGTAACAGGATTTAGTTCAACAACATTGTCTTATACGGTTACACTACCTTTTGGAGCTACTTCAATTCCTTCTGTGTTTGGGGTTGTAAATGCACCTATTGTTGATACCGTTATGTATGACGAAGCCGTATTGCCTTTACCGGATACTACATTTGTAACTGTAGTTGCAGAAGATACTTTATTCTCTACTACATATATGGTGATATTTGAAGAGGCGCTGCCAAGTTCAGATAACGATCTTAGTATGATTACTGTAGATGGTATCAACTTAACTGGTTTTTCTTCAAACTTAACGCTGTATAGTATCACTGTTCCTTTTGGTGGCGCTATACCAGTTATAGATGGTACAGTAGCTGATCCAACTGCTAGTGTTGTAGTAACGCAAGCTGGATCTCTTCCAGGTGCGGCAACGCTTGTTGTAACAGCGCAGGATGGTTCTACACAGACTTATACCGTTAATATTACTGAATTGCCACCATCAACAAATGCATTCCTTGCGAACTTATCAATTGATGGGGTTACTGTAACTGGATTTACGCCTTCAACATTGAACTATACTGCTAACTCATTTGCAGCACCTCTGCCAATTGTTACCGCAACAGAATTAGATCCTAATGCGACTAGTGTAGTTGTAACTCAAGTAGGTGCAATTCCTGGTGTTGCAACTGTTGTTGTTACCGCTGAGGATGGTATTACTACAATGACGTATACGATTACTTTCAATCTGTTGTTGAATATCAATGCTAACTTAACTGGAATTGATGTGAATGGTGCGCCACTAGCTGGATTTAGTACAAGTACATTCTATTATACCATGGAATTACCTTACGGAACTCCGGTACCTGTAGTATCAGCTACATTGGAAGATCCATTAGCAAGTTATATAGTGAATGATGCAGCTCAGATCCCTGGTATATCAGAAGTGGTAGTTACAGCTGAGAATGGAGTTATCATACAGACATACATTATTGAATGGACTGAAGAGCTACCAAATAACAATGCACACTTGTCAAGTATTAATCTAGTTGCTGGTACGGTCGGCTCTATGACTCCAGGCTTTAATCAAGGAAACTTAAATTACTTGATATGTTTGGGAGATGGTAATCCAAATTTACCATCAGTAGTTGTGACCCTTGCTGATACAACAGCTAGTTATGAAGTTATTAATCCATCTTCTATTCCTGGAGATATATTAGTAGTAGTAACAGCTCAGGATGGTACAAGTATCAATACCTATGTATTGGAGCTTGGAAATTGTGATCCTCTAACTTTGGAAGAGAATTTATTTGATCTTGCAATCTATCCTAACCCTAATCAAGGTTCAATAGTGATCCAGTCAGATTTGGAAACCGATAACTTTAAGATGGAGCTTATCAACCCGCTTGGAGCAGTTGTATTCTCGAAGGATGAGTCACAAATTCAATTGAATGAGACTATTCATTTAGATGAATTACCGAATGGAATTTATGTTCTGAGATTGTTTATCAACAGCACTTGGTACACAGAGCGTATTACAATCATGAAGTAATACCTTCGATATAATCAAAAAAAAGAGCTGCATTTTGTGCAGCTCTTTTTTTTTGTTCAATTGAGCACAAAAAAAGGCCTGAAGATAATCTTCAGGCCTTTTTTATATGCTAATGCAAGGGGTATTACTCTACAGTAACTGACTTTGCAAGGTTTCTTGGCTGATCCACATTACACCCTCTTAGAAGGGCTATATGGTAGGATAGTAGCTGTAATGGAATAGTAGTAATCAATGGGCTAAATCTTTCGTCTACTTGCGGTACTTCAATATAGTGGTCCGCAATCTGCTTGATTTCCTCATCACCTTCATTTATGATTGCAATGATTTGTCCTTTTCTTGCTTTTACTTCTTGAATATTACTTACTACCTTTTCATGGTGCCCATTTAAAGTGGCAACAATTACGATTGGCATATTCTCATCAATCAAAGCAATTGGCCCATGCTTCATCTCTGCCGCTGGGTACCCTTCAGCATGAATATAAGATATCTCCTTTAGCTTTAAGGCTCCTTCTAGCGCTACAGGATAACTATACCCTCTACCAAGGTAAAGGCAGTTTGTAGCGTCTTTATACATTTCAGAAATGGCAATGATTTTATCATTACAATTTAAGGCTTGCTCAATTTTCGAAGGGATAGCATCTAGTTCGGTTATAAGTTGATGGAACTCTGCTTGGTTGATGGTTCCTTTTTTCTTTCCTAAAGAAAGTGCAATTAAAGATAGAATAGCAACCTGTGCAGTAAATGCTTTTGTAGAGGCAACACCAATCTCTGGTCCTGCATGCGTATAGGCTCCTGCATCAGCGAAACGAGCAATAGATGAACCAACGACATTACACACGCCGAAAATAGTAGCACCTTTAGATTTAGCCAATTTAATAGCAGATAAGGTGTCTGCAGTTTCTCCAGATTGAGAAATTGCAATTACAATATCCCCTTCATTAATGACCGGGTTTCTGTATCGGAATTCTGATGCGTATTCTACTTCAACTGGGATTCTTGCTAAGTCCTCAAAAAGGTACTCAGCAACAAGTCCGGCATGCCAAGAAGTTCCACATGCAACGATGATAATTCGCTTAGCATTCAGAAATGTTTGCTCATACTCTACAAAGCCTCCAAGTTGGATGGTTCCTTCATTTGCAAGTAATCTACCTCTTAATGTATCTTGAATAGATTTAGGTTGCTCATGAATTTCTTTAAGCATGAAATAATCATAGCCTCCTTTTTCAATAGCCTCCAAACTTAAAGCCAGCTCTTGAATATATGGACGGATTATTTCATTCTTGATATTTTTTAGGACAACATTCTCTCCGCGCTGTAGAAGGGCTACTTCTTCATCTTCAAGATAAAGTGCTCTTTTAGTATATTCAATAAATGGACTAGCATCTGAAGCGATGAAATATTCATCCTCTCCTACACCAATAACTAAAGGGCTTCCTTTTTTGGCAACTACAATGGTGTCTGGATCATTTTTATCTATAACACAGATTGCATAAGCTCCTACCACCTGGTTTAAACTGATTCTAACTGCATCGAATAAAGAGACTTCGGTATTGTTCTTAACATCTTCTATTAGGTTAATCAGAACTTCTGTATCAGTATCACTTTGGAATGTGAAACCTTTTGATGAAAGTGCTGCTTTTATTGTTCCGTAGTTCTCAATTATACCATTGTGAATAATAGCAAGATTCCCGCTATTTGATTTGTGAGGATGAGAATTGACATCATTTGGTTCTCCATGGGTCGCCCATCTAGTATGTCCTATTCCTAAAAATGAATTAGGGTCATAGTTTCCAGCGGTAGCTTCCATTTCAACAACCTTACCCTTCTTTTTAAAGATTTGTAAGTTCATCGATTGGTCGATCATAGCCACACCAGCGCTATCATATCCTCTATACTCTAGCCTCTTCAGACCTTTGACTAAAATGGGAAAAACTTCCCTCTTGCCCATGTATCCAACAATTCCACACATCTTTATTAGTTCTTTTCTTTAGAATACGTTAAATGTAATTTGATTTTATTATCAGGATGATTTACCCCATTAAGTATAGTCTTTGTTCCAGAAAAATTAGATTGAGATCTCAAATAGAGTGATTTATCTGTTTTTCCACTGATAAGTTCCTGAATATATCTTGTAATTACAAATTCATATTGGTTGTTCTCAGGGTGGAAATCCCCTTTATAGGTATTTTCATCAATGATAGCATCGTATTCGTCGTCTTCAATATTATAATGCTCTAGCCTTAAATTTGGGTAAGTTTGGAAGTTCAAAACAGTATCTACATTCCTAGGCATTATTAAGACAGCTTTATTGACATAGATGCTATCTGATTCCAATATTTCAGGGAATTTGAACTCAACGTCCATCCCAGCTAATGATTGGATATATAGTTCGTTTGTGTTTGAATCCGCTTCAAGACTAGTAAGGGCATTTGATCCAGTTAAATCATGTTCAAAATGACTTAAGCTAGTCGTGTTGGTGTTGAAAATAAAATCGAGGCTATCACTACCTGAATCATTTGTATAGAATAATTGAATATTTGAAGCTTCGTAATTCAGTGTTACAAATGTTCCTTCATCTAAATCGAATTCATTTTGAGGCTCAATTAACAAGCCATTGAAAAAGTCAACAAAATTATCATTGTTTTTAAGTTCATCCTCACCAGACTTGCTCAGAATGTTATTTCCAAAGCTATCGTCTAACTTTAAAGACTGACTTAAGAAAGTTACTTCTTCCTCCCCATCAACAGTCTTAACAGATCTTATTTGTGGATAGAAATTGATATCTCCGATGATTGCACCAGTTTGGTAGCTTTGGTTAGAATATTTTTTCGCTGTATCAACATTTTCACTTAGCTGATAAACCAAAAAGTGTTGATTTAAGCTTGTGTCTCCATAGAAGTTGACATACTTAATGTTTAAAACAATAGAATCAAGACTTGCATTTGCTCCAAAATCAAGATCATTTTGTGATAAATTTAACTCAGTGAAAAAAGAAGCTTGGCTTTTTCCAAAATACGCATCATTGGAAGCTCCAATGATAGGGAAATTTGGGTCCAAAGTCTTTACTGAATCAATAAGCCTATAGCTGGTTGTAATTGCTGTAGAGTCAGAGGTGAAATGGTTTAGTTCAGAATCACCGATTAATCCATCTCCTAGGTTATTTTCCTCTTTATCACAGGCAATTAGAAGGCTGAAGCCCATCAACAGACCTAATATTCTTGAAGTCTTTATCATCATTTTTGTTTTATTAAACGAAAACAGGTAAATTTTATTTTCCCAAAGATACTTGGAACCCATAAAATTTACCTGTTTTTATTGTGAAATTATCTTAAAACTATACTGTTTGCTCAACGAGTAGGTTTTCATAAATTTCATTGTATTTTTCTTTGTAATCCTCTTTTTCGACTGCATCGTAAACAGGAATACCTAAATCTTCAGCACATTTAAGTACTTCAGGATCTATATTTTCACCATTATTAATAAGCGCATCTGTATACTTCAACGCTAGTTTTGCTAAGTTGGTATGTGAAGGAGAAGTAACTGTGCTAGTTAGTTCATCCGAAAAACCATCAAATTTCAATTTGTTTGCAAAGTTCGCATCCAACTCACCTTCAAATGCATTGTCATACATAGAGTAAACTACTTTGGCGCCTTTGAAAATTGGGTCGTCCTTAAAATTTTCTTTAAGGTATAGTGGAAGCATAGAAGCCATCCAACCATGACAGTGAATTACGTCAGGAGACCAACCTAATTTTTTGACCGTCTCCAATACTCCTCTACAAAAGAAAAGCATTCTTTCGTCATTGTCAGAATAAGGTTTCCCATCTGCATCAACAGTGCTAAACTTTCTTTTAAAGTATTCCTCGTTGTCGATAAAATATACCTGCATTTTAGCTTGCGGTACAGAAGCAACCTTTATGATCAAAAGTTGATCTATGTCATTAACAATAAGATTCATCCCCGAAAGGCGAATTACCTCATGAAGTTGGTTTCTTCTTTCATTGACAGCCCCAAACCTAGGCATAAATAGACGTACCTCATTTCCAGACTCATTTATGGCCTGTGGAAGGTGTCTTGCGGTATCGGAAAGAATGTTAGATGATAGATAGGGAGATATCTCTTGAGAGACATAGAGTATTTTCTTCTTCGACATACGATTCTATTTACAAACTATATAAAGTGCAAAAGTATTAAAAATTAATGGATATTTAAAGTTTATTATTAGCTTTACCGATTGAATTTAGAGATAATTAGGAGTTTTTCGAATGGTAATTTTTTCAGAACCTAAGGGATTAAGAGACTATCTGTTGGCGCAGAGGAAGGAAGGGAAGCGAATTGGATTCGTCCCTACTATGGGTGCCTTGCACAATGGGCATTTATCCCTAGTGGGCAAAGCAAAGTCTAGTTGCGATATAGCTGTTGTAAGTATTTTTGTAAATCCAACTCAATTTAATGATTCTTCAGACCTTGAAAAATATCCTAGGCATGTTGAAGCTGATTGTGATTTATTGAAATCTGTCGACTGTGACGTTGTTTTCTTGCCTAAGGTAGAGCATATTTATCCGGAAGGAACAAAGGATACAAGGACCTATGATTATGGATTGCTTACAAGTGTCATGGAGGCAGAAAGTCGTCAAGGGCATTTTGATGGCGTAATCACAGTAGTTCGAAAATTCTTGCAAATGGTAGCTCCTGATGCAGCCTTTTTTGGTCAAAAGGATTTTCAGCAATTGGCCATTATTAGACATATGGTTAGATCAGAAGGAATTCCAACTACCATAGTGTCGTGCGAAATAATCAGAGAAAAGGATGGGCTAGCAATGAGCTCTAGAAATGAACGTCTTTCTGATGAAGGTCGTAGAATATCAAAATTACTTAGTAAATGTCTTTTCAAAGTAGATGAATTGAGGCTTACTAAATCTATTGAGGAAGTGCAAAAATGGATAGAAGATCAATTCGATAGTGAGCCATTAGCGAAATTGGAGTACTTTTGCGTTTCAGATGCTCAGACACTAGAACCATGTTCTTCTTGGAGGGATGCTTTTGAAATGGTCTGCTGTATTGCTGTATTTGTTGGTGAGGTGAGATTGATTGATAACCAAATAATAAAAGCTTAATTAAGCTAGTTGACATGCAAGTTACTGTTGTAAAATCAAAAATTCATAGGGTTAAAGTAACCCAAGCTGATTTGAATTATATTGGAAGTGTTACTATCGATGAAGATTTGATGGATGCTTCAAATATTATTGAAGGTGAAAAGGTGCAAATTGTGAACGTGAACAATGGGCAGCGATTAGAAACCTATGCAATAACAGGGGAAAGAAAGTCAGGAATCATTTGTTTAAATGGTCCTGCAGCTAGATTGGTTGAAAAGGATGATATCCTAATAATTATAGCGTATGCTCAAATGGATTTTGAAGAGGCTAAACAATTTAAGCCCTCTTTAATTTTTCCAGATGAGACCACAAATAGGCTGTAAATAGCTATCTTAAACAAAATTTAAAATAGGTGATTTGAAGGACGCATTAATAAAATTTCTAAAAATAGGAGTCCCTATTATTATTGGGGTAGTTTTAATTTGGGTCCAATTTCACAAGCTTGAGACGTCGGAGTTTGAAGAAATCAAAATAGCTTTCATGGATGCAAATTATTGGTGGATTACCTTATCAGTAATTTTGGGAATACTTAGCCATGTTTCAAGAGCAATAAGGTGGTCATTTACTTTAGACCCATTCGGATATAAAACACCTTTTTATAATAGGTTTTTTGCTGTGATGGTGGGTTACCTTATGAATATGCTGATCCCAAGAATGGGTGAAGTTTCTCGTGCAATGGTATTGCTGAAAACCAATGATGTTCCTTTTGATAAAGGTTTTGGGACAATTGTAGCAGAGCGAATTGCTGATTTCCTTGTATTAATTAGCTTTATTATTGTAGTGGTTTGGATCCAGTTTGATAGCCTTTATGGTTTATATGCTGAGGATATCAGTAATATGAATCCATGGAAATTCATTGTATGGGGTATAGCCGGGATAGTTGTCATTGTTTTAGGTTGGTTATTCCTTAAGAATTCAACAAATGTTATTGCTTCGAAAATAAGAACTTTCGTCGTTGGGATTTTTGAAGGTGTTAAATCCATTCTATTAATGAAGGATAAATGGAAATTCATATTCCATACCTTTTTCATTTGGGTTATGTATTATGGTATGTTTTGGGTAGCTACTTTATGCTTCCCAGAAACTACGGGACTTAGCTTTCAGGGAATCATTACAGCCTTTGTTGTGGGAGGAATTAGCATGGTTTTCACCAACGGTGGGTTAGGCGCTTATCCTCTTGGGGTTGCGAAAATACTTGTTCTTTACGGTGTATTAGAGGTCTATGGTATATCATTCGGTTGGATGGTGTGGACTTCGCAAGCTATAATGATCTTAACTTTAGGGATCGCTTCATTTATTTTAATTCCAGTACTTAATAAAAATGGTATCGATTCAGGAGAAAATATTTCAGCTTGATGCTTTAGTGAGCCAAGTTGATGATTGGAAGGCGAATGGTCAGAAAATCGTTTTTACCAACGGTTGTTTCGATTTGATTCATCGAGGTCACTTGGATTATCTTTCAAAGGCAAAAGGGTTAGGAAATAAGTTGATATTGGGCTTGAATTCTGATAATTCTGTTAAGCGATTAAAGGGCGAGGAACGCCCGATAAACGATCAGCTAAGCAGAGCAGAATTAATAGCCTCTTTATATTTTGTAGACGCTGTCGTTATATTCGAGGAAGATACTCCTGCAAGATTGATCTCCAGTGTAGTGCCAAACATTCTAGTGAAAGGTGGCGATTATGAAGTAAAAGAAATTGTCGGATATGATACTGTGACCCAGAATGGTGGTGAAGTGTTAACCATTCCATTTCTGGATGGATTCTCATCTACTAATCTCATTGAGAAAATAAAAAAATTATAACTTCACCTTTTCTTTAATTGGTGAAAATTAATGTTGTTATCTCCGTAAAATTATCATTCTCAAACCTCAGAAAGTAAGCTCCGTTAGTGATTTGTAAATTTGATAAATCAATATAGGTCCTTTGGAGGGCATTTATTTCTATGTTCCCACTACTATATACCAATTGTCCAAACGGAGTGATAATTTGATACCTCCCTTTTATTGTCTCCACTGTTTTATTGTCAAAATGGAAGTTCCCATCAGTAGGGTTTGGCGCCACGGTCAGGTGATTGTTGTTATCCTGGAGAGTGTCTGAGCAGTCAAAGTCAAGTGAATTCAATTGGAAATAATTCATTATTTCACTTTTTATATGACAAGGTCTTTTTAAAGCAAATTCTTTAAGAACACCAATTCTTTCGTTCCAAAATGATAAACTAGAAGGGTAATGCCATCTCTTGATTTGGTTTTCCATTTCAGGTGTATAAAGATCCTGAAATGATTCTATTTTTTCAATTACATTTTTAGTAAGAAATGTATTGTTTAGATGGAAGGTAAACCTTTCAATAAATCGCTCCTTATAGGTTTCATTTTTTAGTAAGTTTCTGAAAAGAATATTACTACATTCACAATGTGGCCAATCATTTTCTTCACTCGTTGCATGATCTATTGATAAGAAATCAAATGTAGCGTAATCTTGATAGCCAAAAGACAAGTCTAGGTCATAAATCAAAAATCGCCACTTAGAACCTAACTGGTTAGATTTCCATACTTTGTAGTTGTTGCATGGCCAGTCGAAGTTAGCATAAAAAATCTCTGCAATTTGAAAGTCGATATGATTTCCAATGTCCATTTTTTCCGCGACATGATCATAATTAAAATCGGTTGATAGGTCATTGCTCTCAACGAAATGTAAAAGATCGTTATAATCGTCATTATTTCCTTCTTCAATTTGACCACAGAAACCCAAAATGTTTATGTCCTCCTCCGCTACATCATAGTTATATTTGAAATGGAACTTATCATATTTTTCTCTTATGTTGTGGATTCCCCAATACTCACCATTAATATATACAATTGATGGTTGGTTTCTTTGAAGGTCTAAATTGAATGGTTCCAAAATGGATTGTAAAAGGGCATCTTGAAAATGGGTGTGTAAAAAGTCTTGGCCAGAATTTCGAAAAATTAATCGTTTATATTCAGTGTTTTCAGATTGTTCGAAAATCGGGAAGTCTACTTTCTTTGATCCATATTCAGGACGAAAGTAAATGACAAAAGATTTTTGGGGATAAGCTGCGCTTCCAAAACCACGCATGCGCATTCCGGCATCGGTTGAAAATTTAGATTGTTCATTGTCATAATAAGAAACATGAATCTCTTTTTCCCAATCGGCCCCTCTATTGTGGTAATTCCCCATGGCTATCCAGTTGAATCCTTCCTCCTCAAAGCGGTAGCCTGGAATATAGATGCCCGTGTCGTAATTAAAGAGACTCTGACTATCTATTGCCAGGGAAAGAATGGGGAAAGAATGCGTATAGTTAGATCCCACAAAATAGTCATTCGTATAGATAGGGCTAATTAAGGAGTCATTTTCAAAAATGCCGAATCGAATGAGGTGACTTTTATTAAGGTATTCTGGTTCTTTCCATTTGTAGGCTGCAAGGTGACTATTTCCGGTGAATGGAGTTGTAGGAATAAAGCCAATCCCTGCTGTTTCGTCATATTGGTCGTTTAGCGTAAGTGGGGAGCTGTATAATGGGCTTTCCAAGCTTGGAGAATCACCATTTAATGTATAGCGAACTAATTGACTAGAATTTAGAGAAGCTATGCTAAGCATGATGTCATCCTTATAGAAACCAGGGGCGTGAGAGTAGAAAACACCACTTCCTGATTGATTATTTTGTCCTGGACTAGGTAGGTGAAAGGAGGCAATCCGATTTGTCCCATCCTGCATTCTTCCGACGGAATAGTCGGTTGAGATATGTAGAGGACTAAATTCAGAAATAACTTGTCCTGATGGATTTGTCAAATAAATTGGTTCACCCTCTTGTGAGATTTTGAAATTTGTATGAAGTTCGTCTGGATTATTGATGTTTTTATTTGATGCGAAAACAACCAAATATTCATAAGGAGCCAAGTAGGTTTCAGGGAAACTCCATTTTGTTAGGTTAGATTGCTTATCAGAAAGGGAATAATTTTTTAGATTAATGCTTGATGATCCAGAGTTATATACTTCTATCCAGTCGTTAAACTCTCCATCTTTATCTGCAATTGTGGATTCATTACTAGACATGCATTCATTTAGTACAAGGTTTTGTCCAAAGACAGACAGGCTAAGAAGATGGAAAATAGCAAAGAGTATGAAACGAAAATGAGAACAAAGCATGAGAGATAAGGTAAGAGAGGTTATATTGTACGGCTTGAGGTGATTTGATTTTATGTTTCCCTTTCTACGTAAGTGTTAGGGTAATAAACGATTATATTCTATGAAAATTGCGATAAAGATATAGTTTTTTTTTGTTGAAATTTAAGCAAATGGAATTGTAAGTTGTTACCATTTGAAATCCCATTTAGATATGATCCCTCTCAATAATTGATTTTTTTAAAACAGCATGATTTACTCAACTAGAGAGGTGTGTTTATAATGCTCTTATTTACAGTTGTATGCCTGTTTTTGTTGATTTCGGCGATGAATTTATGTTAGTAATCTTATGTGTTGATTGACTTTTTTACTTTCCAGTTCAATACAACCAAAATAAATACCTTGTGAAAAAGTATTTACATTTAAAAAATATTGACTAGTTTTGCACAGAATTTTCAGGAGAGAAGAATTACAAAATCTATCTATTGATGAAGACGTTTTATAGAACTTTAGTTCTGTTTTTGATGATGTTTAGCCTTACGGCTAACGCAAGTGCCTCGGACAATGGTTCGTCGGAGGAGAAGGAACTTGATATAGTTTCAACTATTTTACATCACATTAGTGATGCGCATGAATTTCACTTGTGGGGAGAAGGAGACGAGTCTGTATCTATTCCATTACCAGTAATTTTATTCACGGACGGAAGTCTTGATGTATTTATGTCAAGTGCTTTTCATCATGGACATTCTACTGTAAAGAAAGGTGATTATGAATTTGCCCTGAAACCGAATGAAAATGGGCATTTGCATATTGTTGAATTAAGCGGAGCGCATCCTTGGGACTTTTCTATTACTAAGAATGTTTTCACATTATTGATGTCTTGTGTATTCCTATTGTTGATTTTTATTCCTTCAGCAAAGAAATACAAGAAAAACGGACCTGTGCCAAGTGGACTACAGTCTTTCGTTGAGCCATTGATCTTATTCGTTAGAGACGAAATAGCAAAACCAAATATTGAAGAGAAGAAAGTAAGCAAATTCATGCCATACCTTCTGTCTGTATTCTTCTTTATCTGGATAAGTAACATGATAGGGTTAATTCCATTTTTCCCATTCAGCGCAAACCTTACTGGAAATATTGCTGTAACTATTGTTTTGGCAATGATTACCTTTATTATTACAACTATCAACGGAAATAAAGCGTACTGGGGTCACATCTTCAATATGCCAGGAGTACCTAAAGTAATGTTGCTTATTATGGTTCCTGTTGAAGTATTGGGTATGTTCACAAAGCCATTTGCCTTGATGATTCGTTTGTTTGCGAATATCACTGCAGGACACATTATTATTTTGAGTTTGGTGTCTCTGTTCTTTGTATTTCAAACATATCTAGTAGCACCAGTTGTAGTTCCTTTCGTTCTATTTATGTCCGTACTGGAACTATTGGTAGCCTTTTTACAGGCATTTGTATTTACGATGTTATCTGCATTATTTATCGGTTCGGCCGTAGCAGATCATCACTAAGTTTAGAATTAATTTTTGTTTAACTATAAATCTCAATCATCATGACTGGAACATTCGCTGCAATCGGAGCTGGACTAGCTGTAATCGGAGCCGGAATCGGTATTGGTAAAATTGGTGGGTCTGCTATGGACGCTATGGCTCGTCAGCCAGAAGCTGCTAACAAGATTCAAACTGCAATGATTATTGCTGCTGCCCTTATTGAGGGTGTAGCTTTATTTGGTGTAGTTGTTGGTTTGATGGGACTATAATCCCGGATCAACTTCCAAAAAGAAAGAGAAAGCCTGTTGTCGACCTAAGGTTTGCTTAGCGACAACAGGCTCTTTTAAACAAAAAGTAAAAATATAAAGAGATGTTAGAACCTAGTATTGGATTGATATTTTGGACAACGTTATGTTTCCTTATCCTAATGTTTTTGTTGAAAAAATATGCTTGGAAACCAGTTATGGGAGCAATTGAATCAAGAGAAGATTCAATTCGTGAAGCATTAGCCTCTGCTGAAAAAGCGCGTGAAGATATTGCAAATATCGCTGCGGATAACGAAAGAGTATTGGCAGAAGCAAGAGCAGAAAGAGACAATATGTTGAAAGATGCTCGTTCAATGAAAGATGCTATCGTTGCTGAAGCAAGTGCTATTGCACAGAAAGAAGCTGATAAGATTGTTGAAAATGCTCGCCAAGCAGTTGAGCTGGAAAAGCAAGCTGCATTGACAGAGATGAAAAATACGATTGCAAAACTTTCATTGGATATCGCAGAGACTATCTTGAGAAGAGAATTGCAAGACGAAAAAAAGCAAGAAGCACATGTTTCTGAGCTTATGCAAGAAATCAATTTAAACTAATAATCTAGCTTTATGCAGGATTTTAGAGTTGCTATACGATATGCAAAATCCCTTCTTGGTTTAGCTATTGAATTGGGAAAACTTGAAGAAGTAAAGGCAGACATGGAAATGATTGCTTCTGCGCTTCAAGAAAACAGAGATTTGCAATTATTATTGAAAAGCCCTCTTGTAAAGGCTGACAAGAAATTTGCTATCTTCACTGCACTTTTTGAAGGAAATGTGAACGATATGACTATGTCATTCATCACTATCCTGAACAAAAATGGTAGAGAAAATATTTTAGGTGCTGTTTGTGCTAAATTTATGGACTTGTACAAAATCGAAAAAGATATTGTTACAGCCTTTGTTAAGTCGGCGCAACCTTTAAGTGATAATGCACGCGCAGAATTAAATGCACGTGTAAAAGAAGCTTTCGGAGGAGAAGTTGAACTTGTTGAACAAGTTGATGAATCTTTAATCGGAGGTTATGTATTGCGCGTGGGAGACCAGCAATACAATCAAAGTGTAAGTCACCAATTGTACAAAATGAAACGGGAGTTTGATTCAAACCCTTTTAT